>NZ_JBWYII010000006.1:0-158384 GCF_056779705.1 Acinetobacter sp. 25-47-130
CAGCGTTACCTGAGGCAGTACAAGCAGCAAAAGATGCGCTACAAGGTCGTTTAAATGATCTGGTTGATATCACTTTACCAACAGTAAATGATCAAAATGAAAATGATATTTCTGATGATATTGATACTTTACTAGCGGGGGTCGAAGCTTTAATAGAAAGTGCTGAAGAAGCTTATACAACGGCTGAAGAGGATTTAGCTGACGCCTTGCAAGACGGTACTGTAACACAGGCAGAGGCTGATAAATTGCAAGAGTCCCTAGAAGCTGCTCAGGCAGCAAAAACTCTTGCACAACAAGCATTAGACAATATTGATCAAACTTCAGACGCGATTGAAGCTGCAAAAGCTCTATTGCAAGAAAGAATAGATGATCTCGTAGATATTGAGGTACCTGAGCCATTTGCAACAGCGAATAATGATGTGCAATTGGTATTGGATATCACACCGACTGTAGATGTTAATGAAACACCAACAGAGCTTAACTCAACAGGATTTACAGTGGGTTCTGTTGGCTTAGGTCCAGTGTTAAATGCAAGTGTGCTTGAAAGCGTATTTAGCTCTTCAGTTTCCCTTTCAGTCGAAGAAGGCACCGAAAGAGATATTAGTTTCTATGCTGATGCTGGTGGTCTTACAGCAGGGACGATGAACTTATTTATGTATAAGTTAAATGAGTCAACTGGTGAATATGAATTAAAAGAAAAAATTGATAATTGGTATCTCGTTGTATTAGGTGGTGTGTCAGAAACGATAAGTCGTTCTTTAGATGAAGGAGAGTGGCTCATTGTATTAGGTAACGGCCAAGGGTTGTCAGCTGCTACGGGGTATACATTAAGATTTGAATCAGATGCTGTACGTGATTTTAATAATCCAGAAGCTGTGACAGGAACAATAAATGGTAATGTGATTACGGATCAGGATTATCAAAATGGTACAGATGTCGTCCCAGAGGGTAGTAAAATCAGTGGAGTTATTCATGGTGAAGATACCATTAATCAATTTACAGATGGTATTGCAACAATTAAAGGGGAGTATGGCACTTTAACTATCTCTGAAAATGGACAATATACATATACAGTAGATCCATTATTTAGAGATTACGGTGAAGTTGATCGTTTTGTATATGAGGTAACGGCACCAAATGGTGAAAAACGCACAGCTGAATTAAATATTGAATTAGTGCGTGTTGCCACAGATGAAAATGCCATCATTGATAATACAGTATTACTTGATGTTACTCCTGATTTAACTGAAACCACAGGCGAAGCATTAGGTATTTCAAATGCAGTCGCATTGAATTTACTTGATCTAGGTATTGCTGGTGATGTGTTGTCTGCAAGTGTAATTGGTACGGAAGGTGTCATGGACTTCACTGTTGAAGACGGTACTTTCCAAGAAATGACCTTTACCGGTTCCGCGGGCGGGGTAACGATACTTTCAACATTTAGTTTGGTTATCTATCGTTTAGATGAGAATACTGAACAGTTGGTTCAAGTACACGAAATTCCAAATTTTGTTCAAGTGCTCATTGGCGGTGGTGTTTCAACCCCGGTAACATTGAGTTTTGGTGAGGGTACTTACGTTGGTATTATCAAGCAAACTAGTGGTGTAAACGTAATTGGAGGAGCTTCAGCTCAAGTTACAGATGTCAATATTTACGATTATGCAAACCCAGAAACGATAACTGGATCAGTTCAAGGTGATGCGACTCCGATTACGACAGATAAATTAATATTGGTAAATAACACTGATGTGGTTGAAGGTGAAGCTTTAGTTGTACAGGGTCAATATGGCTCACTCAATATTAATACTGACGGTACTTATACCTACAATGTTACAGTTCCACAAAGCACAGTGGGTTGGACTCCACCATATGGTGAGATTGATCGTTTTGAGGTTGTAGTGGAACGAGCAGATGGTACAACTTACATTGAAGTTCTCAATATTAAGATTGATACCAATACAGTAGCTAACGATGCAGAAGTTGTAGAAGTTCAAGCTGCAAACTATTCAATGCTCAATGAATCTGTAGAATCTGGAATTATTGGATCTGCAAGTCGTACATTAGAATTTAAAGTTGAAGAAGGATCTTATATTAGTAGCTTAGATCTCCAAGGGAATATCACTCGTACTTTAACTAATGATAATCCTTCAATGAGTGTTGTGATTAATAAGGTGACTACTCAGCTTGTCAACGGCGTTGAACAGCAAGTGCTTGAACAAGTTTATACCGGAAATGTTAGTATTACATGGCCAGCTGGAACAATATTGAATCCTTCGACATCAACGACTTATGCCTCAGAAATTATTTTAGATGATGGCAAAGTGCTCGATGCAGGTGATTATGTTATTTCAATTAACACAACGAGTGGTACATTTAATTCAGTGAATGTATCTAGTGCATCAATTACTGGAATAATGGTCAATAATATTACTCCAACTGATACACCATTGCTTGAGGGTGATTTATTTGAAAATGATACAGCTATCGACCAAATTGATATTCTGAAAATTGGATCTAAAGAGCTTTATGTAAATGATCCAGCTAAAGGTGGTCAAGAGTTCACAGTTCAAGGTAAGCACGGTGTCCTTACTGTGTTCAAAGATGGCACCTATGAGTATCAACCATCAGGTTTAAGTGGAGGTCTTGAAACATTCACCTATACAACAGTTTCTAAAGCGGGAACATCACAATCTGCAACACTTGAAATTAATGTTTCGATGACGTTAACTGGAAGTGATGAGGCAGATACCGTACAAGCATCTGCTTCAATCGATACTTTTACTCTTGGTGAAGGTGCTGATACAGTCCTTTATGATGTGCTCAATCAAGCTCAACATACCGAAAGTCCAGATATTTGGACTGACTTTAATCAAGCTGAAGGTGATCGAGTTGATATTTCTGCTTTATTAAAAGATCAGAATGTTACATCGTCTAACATTGGTGAATTTGTAACGATCAAACAAGATGGTGCAAATACGGTGATTAGTGTTGATACTGATGGGGCTAAAACGAAATATAACCCAACTGAGCTTATTGTTCTGCAAAATACAGATAGCAGTCTTTATGCGATCGATGATCTGTTAAAATATAATCAAATTTAATTAAACAAATGAAAAGAGGTCTTTCGAGACCTCTTTTTATTTTTAAAAATGTGAAATCAAAAGTAATTGGTATGAAAAAAATAAAATTCTAATAATTTGAATAAATTAATTTTTGAAGAACAAAAATTTTATTTGTTATTTCGTCATTTGAAAAATATTCTAATAAAATAAAATTCATTATGGAGACGCGATTGCAACAAAAAAATCATATCCAAGCACCATTTTATAGAGCTTTATGTGTTAGTTATCAGGGGTAGACTTAATCATAAAAAAATGTTGTTTAGTATTTATTGATAATAAAAAATGGTAATGATTAAAAAAATTAAATTCCTACTCCAAAGAGATTTTCATCTCTATATTTAGACCTGTTTTTTGAACGTTATTAAATAGAATATAGAAATAAACACTCGCTCCGTTAAAAAAAGTTAACCTTGCTCATTTTTATTTGTGTTTTCAGGTGGCTAGTATGGAGGTAGTAGTAATGTCTAATTTTATAACTCGATATGTGTTGCAGAATTAGGTTATAGAGATCATTTTGCCTGAGTTTGAAGAATAATCCGCTCATTACTCATTATTCACATTGGATTTAAAGGAGTGCTTGCATAATTCGATATTCTTAAATTGGTTGAAAACTCAGTGCTTTAACTTTGATTGATTTTGATGCTTAAATAAACATGTGAATATGAAAATTTTTAATCTGAAAATTTAACCCTGCTATTTTATTTTTTTTATTCTTGTACCTTACACCTACTTGAGTCTAAAAAATAAAAGAGCCATATAAGGCTCTTTTATTTTTAAATACAATAGCGTGATCTATTACCAGCTTAACGCACCACCAGTTTGATAGTCTGTTACGCGAGTTTCGAAGAAATTCTTCTCTTTACGTAAGTCCATCATTTCTGACATCCACTGGAATGGATTGTTCACACCAGCAAATTGCTCAGGTAAACCTAATTGAGCTAAACGACGGTTTGCGATGAACTTCAAGTATTCTTCCATCATTGCAGCATTCATACCTAACACACCGCGTGGCATTGTGTCACGTGCATATTCGATTTCAAGCATTGTACCTTCAAGAATCATCTGAATGATTTCTTCTTGGAACTCAGCAGTCCACAAATGAGGGTTCTCAATCTTGATTTGGTTAATCATATCGATACCAAAGTTTAAGTGCATTGACTCATCACGTAAGATGTACTGGAATTGCTCAGCAACACCATTCATCTTGTTACGACGACCCATTGACAAGATTTGAGAGAAACCACAGTAGAAGAAAATACCTTCAAGAACACAGTAGAATGCGATCAAGTTGCGAAGCAAGATTTGATCTGTTTCCGGTGTGCCTGTTTTGAATGTTGGATCACTTAATTCTTGAGTGTACTTCAAGCCCCATGCAGCTTTACGCGCAACTGATGGAACTTCGCGGTACATGTTGAAGACTTCGCCTTCATCCATACCTAAAGATTCGATGCAGTATTGGTAAGCATGCGTGTGAATCGCTTCTTCAAATGATTGACGCAAGATGTACTGGCGGCATTCAGGGTTAGTAATGTGTCGGTAAATCGCAAGAACCAAATTATTCGCGACCAACGAATCGGCAGTAGAGAAGAAGCCTAAAGAACGCATCACGATGGTACGCTCATCTTCAGTTAAGCCATCTTCTGACTTCCAAAGTGCGATATCGTGGTTCATGTTAACTTCTTGTGGCATCCAGTGGTTTGCACAACCATCTAGATATTTTTGCCAAGCCCATTCGTATTTGAATGGTACAAGTTGGTTCAAGTCAGCGCGACAGTTGATCATTGCTTTATCATCAACTTGAACACGTTGAGCGCCCATTTCTAACTCTTCAAGACCTGGAGCAACGTCCAAATGTTCTAAGGCGTTAGATGCTCTTGCCAACGGATCGGCTGAATTTGTTGTTCCGTTTGAACTGGTTCGAGCGGGTTGTGCAGCTGCCACACGCGTCGGTTCGTTGCGTGCATCAGATACCACTTGTGGATTAGGCGCTTTTTGCGGTTCGATGGGCGCAGACTGCTGTGCTTGTGCAGTTTGTTTCGGTTCATCATCTTCGAAATCGTCCCAACTGAGGATAGACATATCAATTCTCTCTACGTTGCTTATATCTTTTATTCAGACATCTCAACGTGAGACATCCTACTATACGCTTATATTGTGTAAGCAAAATTAAGTTTTGCCGATGTATGTACTCAATTTGTTCGTTTGAGTAGATTGAATTTCCGCACTACTTATTTTGCTTACGCTTCTGTTGTTTGCGAATGGCTAAAAAGGCATAGACCATCGGGGTGTAGAAAAAAATAAAGGCAAAGACCAGTACCGCAAGTCCTAACATATAGTTATGGGTCATATGGTGCATGGTCTTTTCCTTATACGTTTATCTATTTTTGTGCTCAGTTTCGTAATAGTGATTATGGTTAATATTGTAAGTGACATTCTGGACAGAAGAATGGTCTAAGCTATTTGAGCCATTTTTTGTGTTCTGTACCAGAGAGTCATTGCTAATATTTTTGGTTTGGGAGTTTGATAAGTAAAATCCTCCACCAATTCCAGTTAATCCTAAAACAAGACTGAAAATAGATGTTCTTAATCTATTCATTTGCTTTCTCTAAAGAAAGCATGCTGAAAGTCATTACATCTAAACCAATACAACTATTCAGACATCTGACTCAAAACATGCTGTCATGTTGATTATCATCTTTATCTCAATGTAGCTGTATAAGCTTAAATTACTGACAAGCTTCACAATCAGGATTGTCAATTGAACATGCCATTGGCACTGGCGCTGCTTGTTCGAAGCCTTCTTCTGACGCTGCTGCTTCAGGTTTAGCTTCTTGAGCAACCACTGCCACTGGCGCTGCAACTGTCGCAGGTTTAACTGCGTTTAATGCACCTGTGTTAATCGTAGATTTCTCAGCAGATGTCGCACCCAATGCACGAAGGTAATAAGTCGTCTTAAGACCACGTAACCATGCCATCTTATACGTGATGTCCAATTTCTTACCGTTTGCACCAGAGATGTAAAGGTTAAGAGATTGTGCTTGGTCGATCCATTTTTGACGACGTGATGCAGCATCAACAATCCAACGTGCTTCAACTTCAAATGCTGTCGCGAAAATTGCTTTTAACTCTTCAGGAATACGCGCAATTTTTTGTACTGAACCTTCGAAATGTTTCAGGTCATTGACCATTACAGAATCCCAAAGACCACGTTCTTTTAATGCACGAACGAGGTAAGGGTTGATGACAGTGAACTCACCAGACAAGTTCGATTTCACATATAAGTTTTGGAATGTTGGCTCAATAGATTGAGATACACCACAAATATTTGAAATGGTTGCAGTCGGTGCAATTGCCATCACGTTCGAGTTACGCATACCATCTTTTTGAACCTTGGCACGTAACGTGTCCCAATCCAAACGTTGTGTGCGATCGACTTCAAACATACGTTCTGGGCGAGATTTCGCAACGAGCTCAAGAGAGTCAATTGGTAAAATACCTTGATCCCACAATGAACCTTTAAATGTTTCATACGTACCACGTTCAACCGCCAAATCGCTTGAAGTTTGAATCGCGTAGTAAGAAATCACTTCCATAGACTCATCTGCAAACTCAACCGCTGCATCAGAACCGTAAGCAATTTTCATTTCGTATAGTGCATCTTGGAAGCCCATGATACCCATACCCACTGGACGGTGTTTCAAGTTTGAATTACGCGCTTGTGGTACTGCATAGTAGTTAATGTCGATGACGTTATCGAGCATACGAACTGCAGTTTTAATCGTGCGAGCAAGTTTCTCACGGTCTAATTGACCACCTTGAACGTGTTGAACAAGGTTGATTGAACCCAAGTTACATACCGCAATTTCATCTTTGCTTGTGTTCAATGTAATTTCAGTACACAAGTTAGAAGAGTGCACCACACCTACGTGTTGTTGCGGTGAACGTAAGTTACATACGTCTTTGAATGTGATCCACGGGTGACCCGTTTCAAATAACATTGATAACATTTTGCGCCATAAGTCTTTCGCACGGACTTTCTTATGAAGCATGTCTGTTTCTTTCGCAATGCTTTCGTAGTAAGCATAACGTTCTGCGAATTCAGCACCCGTTAAATCGTGAAGATCTGGTGTTTCAGACGGGGTGAAGAGTGTCCATTCAGCATCTTCAAATACACGCTGCATGAACAAATCTGGAACCCAGTTTGCAGTGTTCATATCGTGTGTACGACGGCGGTCATCACCCGTGTTCTTACGAAGCTCTAGGAATTCTTCGATATCCAAGTGCCAAGTTTCAAGATATGCACATACCGCACCTTTACGCTTACCACCTTGGTTAACTGCAACTGCTGTATCGTTCGCTACTTTGAGGAACGGAACAACACCTTGCGATTTACCGTTAGTACCTTTGATGTATGAGTTCAAGGCACGAACTGGTGTCCAGTCATTACCTAAACCGCCTGCCCATTTAGACAACATTGCGTTATCACGCATAGCGCCATAAATATCGAACAAGTCGTCATCAATCGTTGTTAAATAACAGCTTGATAACTGAGGACGTAATGTACCTGAGTTAAATAGAGTTGGCGTAGATGCCATGTAATCGAAGCTAGAAAGTAAGTTATAGAATTCGATTGCACGATCTTCACGGTTGTCTTCATTGAGCGACAAGCCCATAGAAACACGCATGAAGAATAATTGTGGTAATTCGAAGCGTACGCCATCAGAGTGGATGAAGTAACGGTCAAATAATGTTTGAAGACCTAAATATGTAAATTGATTAGAGCGTTCTGGTTTAATCGCAGCCGCTAATTTTACAAGGTCAAAATTTAATAATTCTGGAGAAAGAAGCTCTAGCTCAACACCTTTTTTCAAGAAGGTTTCAAGCGCATCATTTTCAAGCGTGTCTTTAGATAAACCAAGAAACTCAAGACCTGTTGCAACTAAGTTGTCACGCAATAAACGTGCAGTGACATACGTATAGTTTGGTTCTTGTTCAATACGTGTACGTGTTGCCATCATCATCGTTGTAGAGATGTCTGATGCTTTAACGCCGTTGTATAGGTTTTTTACAGTTTCATCGATGATTGCTTGAACATCAATGCCTTCTAAGCCTTCGCTAGCTTTTTCAATCTTCGCTTGTAAACGACTCAAATCTAATGGTTGGAGCTGACCATTTTGACCTGTGATCTGAAGAGTAGGGTGATGATGAGCACCTAACTCTTTACGCGCTTCAGCACGTTGTTCACGATAGATCACGTATGCACGTGCCACTTTTTGTTCACCTGTGCGCATTAAAGCTAATTCAACTTGATCTTGAATTTCTTCAATATGAATCGTGCCACCTGAAGGTAAACGACGCTTAAACGTGTTCATCACCATCTCAGTCAGCTGAGTAATACGATCGTGAATTCTGCTCGAATCTGCACTTGGTTGACCTTCAACAGCCAAAAATGCTTTACCAATTGCTACAGAGATTTTATCTGCATCAAAAGTGGCAACATCACCAGTGCGTTTAATCACTTGAAGTTGACCAGGGGTTGTATTAGCGCTCATTTCAGCGTCGCTCCATTCTCATCATTTTTATGCTTATGGACCATTTGAATCGGATACAAACTCAAAAAATGAGCTATCGCGATATTTGAGGGTAAACACAAGACTTAGTGGTTTAATGTAAATTAAGACACAAGATACGGTAAATTTCAGGGTAGATCAATATTGACATTTTGATAATTTTTTTTCTGAGTTTAACACTCAAATTTCCCTATACTTTTTCCATGTTCAGCCATTTTGTTATGTAGTCAGCGTCACAGGGTGCTAAGCATAACAGAGACTTTTTAGAGTGCTTATAGATAAGTTTGTGGATAACTCTGAAAGTGCAAATTGCTTCTCGAAAATAATTTTTTTGAAATATTTTGTTTAAAAAATCATCAAATTGATTTGTGTTTGAAAGTTTAAAGTTGATTGAAAATATTGATCGACTTGGCAAAACTATCTATTTATCAATAGTTAATAAAAAGATAACAAAAGACTACGCTCGTGTATCAGTTTCGTGAACAGGCTCTTGTTTACAATGTAAACGTGTGTATATTGCAAAACATATCGATGTAAATCTGTGAAGTTTAATCAGCAGATATCGTAACAATATAGGGGCATTCTATGAGCCAAGAAGAAAAGTTACCAAAGATTTTGATCGTTGAAGATGACGAGCGTCTTGCGCGTTTAACGCAAGAGTATTTAATTCGTAATGGATTAGAAGTTGGGGTAGAACCAGACGGTAATCGTGCAATCCGTCGTATTATCGCAGAGCAACCGGATATGGTGGTGCTGGATGTTATGCTTCCTGGTGCTGATGGTCTAACTGTTTGTCGTGAGGTTCGTCCACATTATCATCAACCGATTTTAATGTTGACTGCTCGTACTGAAGACATGGATCAAGTATTGGGTCTTGAAATGGGTGCAGACGATTATGTTGCGAAACCAGTTCAGCCACGCGTTCTATTAGCGCGTATTCGTGCTTTGCTTCGTCGTACAGACAAAACACCAGAGGATGAAGTTGCTCAACGTATCGAATTTGATGATTTAGTGATTGATAATGGTGGTCGTTCTGTAACCTTAAACGGTGAGCTTGTAGATTTCACAAGTGCAGAATATGACTTATTATGGTTGTTGGCATCTAATGCTGGTCGTATCCTTTCACGTGAAGACATTTTTGAGCGTCTACGTGGTATTGAATATGATGGTCAAGACCGCTCAATTGATGTTCGTATTTCTCGTATCCGTCCAAAAATTGGTGATGATCCTGAAAATCCTAAACGTATTAAAACCGTGCGTAGTAAAGGATATTTATTCGTTAAAGAAACCAACGGGATGTAATCACATCCCCGCGGTAATGCCCTCACTCCTCAGAAGGTCATACCTTAGTGTCTAAACACAGTATATTCCTGCGTATCTACGCAGGTCTCGTCATTTTGGTGGTGCTGGTTGCCATATTTGGTTATTTGCTTGTGCAAATCATCAACTATCAACGCGCGCAGGAATACCGTGAGTCATTGACTGATGGGATTTCGTACGTCATTAGCGAGGGTGTTTCAAGACAACAAACCATGCAACAAAGAATGGATTGGATATCAGATGCATCTGATTTGCTCGAACTTCCAATCTATTATCTAGAATCTGATAAAGTCGAACTTTCACGCACCGAAAAATACCGTTTAGAAAAGCGCAAAGCAGTGGTGCGCTATGACGCCAAAGAAAGTATTGCTTATGTCATTATTGGTTTAATAGATGACCCTGAGCATTTACTTTATGTGAAAGTGGATAATATCGGTGAGCGTCAAATGAAGGCCTTGCCAATCTTTGTATGGGAATACTTGGTTTATTATCCAGGGCAGGAAAGGGAATATCTTGCAAAAATTAAGCAACACTTTTCTTATGATTTAAGCATTCAAAATCTGTCTGATCTCAATTTAGATTCCGAGCAAATTGGTCGTTTACGTGCGGATCAAGGGGTTATCCTGTATCAGGATAGCGCTAGCATTCGTGGTACTACGATTTCTGTCATTTCTCCAATGACGAATTCGTCTGGTGATGTCTTGGTGATGGGACCAGTGCCAATGTTCAATTGGATGCCATTCCAATTGGCGGCAGGGATTACTTTGCTGAGTATGTTTATTTTGTCGCTTGGTGTGTATGGTCTGATTGTCCCAATGCAACGCAAGTTGAAGCAAGTTAACTCAGCCTTAAATGTTATGCAAAAAGGGGATATGTCCGTTCGCGTTCCTGTCGAAGGATATGATGAGTTAGCACATTTGGCAGCCAGCTATAACAGTATGTCAGATCATATACAGCGTTTGATCGAAGCTCAGCGAGAGTTAATGAGAGCTGTATCACATGAGCTGCGAACGCCAGTCGCACGTATTCGCTTTGGTATGGAAATGTTGGTTGATGAAGAGGATTATGAGTATCGTCAGCAACAAGTAGAAATGATTGATAAAGACATTGAGGCTTTAAATACGCTCATTGATGAAATTATGACCTATGCTAAACTTGAGCAAGGCATGCCCTCTATTGATTTTAAGGAAATTCGACTATACGAAGTGCTTGAGCAAGTCGCTATTGAAACTAAAGCATTAAAAACCAATAAAAATATTCAATTACACTTGCCATCACAAGCTTTGGTGGTGGATGCGGAACGCCGTTATTTGCATCGTGTAGTACAAAACTTAGTCGGAAATGCGATCCGGTACTGCGATGATACAGTGCTGATCACTGGTGGAATTGATGCTCAGGGAATGGCGTATATTTCAGTTGAAGATGATGGTCCGGGGATTCCAGAAGAGGATCGTAAGCGAGTGTTTGAAGCTTTTGCTCGCTTGGATGATAGTCGTACACGTGCTTCAGGTGGATATGGTTTAGGCTTGTCTATTGTAAGTCGAATCGCTTATTGGTTTGGCGGTACGATTCAAGTAGATCAAAGTCCTAAAATGGGTGGTGCACGATTCACCATGCAGTGGCCAGCCAAAAGATTTAAAAAGAAGAAGATTGTTCAAACCAGTCAAACGTCAGAGTAAAGCGAGAATTAAAAAAAAGCGCGATTAAGCGCTTTTCTTATAATTTTTATTGCCTTTTATTGATAATTATTGGCATTGGGTTCAATAATGCGTTTTCCTTCCTTAAGTGCATTTAAGGCATCGGCATTGAAATCGATCAGTAAACTGTTATTGGTTGCATCAACATGATAATTGCTTATCAGTTTTTGATCGCCGTGAAGGGTCTCAACTGTATATTCATCTGCGATGTTGAGAATAGCATCAAGATTAGTGGTTGTAGAGGCGAGGTCTTGGCGGAAAATTTGATAAATATCGCGTAAATCAAAAATAGCATTCGTTGCATCAGGATGTTTTTTGATATAGCTGTCTAAATGATGGACGATCAACTGAGCAAATAAAAAATAGTTAGGTTTGTGTGTGAATTCTAGACTCATAGATCTTCTCCTTATTATTTAATTGAGCATATAACGAAAATCAGCACGATTTGTATAAAGTTAATTAAAACATTGTAAGCAATTAAAATTTAAAACTTTTAAAATAGAATAAATCAAAAATAATTGAGCCATATTGGTGCAAAAAAAGCTGACCTAACACGAATGGTAAAACTAAAAAAGTGATAGTGTCTGGATTGACGCCTCTTGAATTTTTTGAATGATTATTCGGAAAAAATAATCAGTTGTATCACCTTAATAACTTTCTACGATTAAATAAGGTTTTATTGACTTTAATCACCATGAAATCTGGAAAAAGGGCAAAATTCATCCTAAAGACTTAGAGGGATTGGCTAGCAACAGAAATCATAAATCAGGTACAATTGGCGGGATTAATTTTGTGTTTGGTGTATTTGAAGGCCAATACATACATTCTTTGTTAATAAATAGGCCTGCCAGGAGTTATCCCCGCATGAGTGCCATTACTCCATACGATTGGGCAATAATTGCCTTCGTGATCGGCGTTACATTTTTATGCGTCTTTATGCTCACTGTCCCGCTACTCCTAGGGGGTAAATCGTGGGGACGTGCTAAGCAAGAGCAGTTCGAGTCAGGCGTAGTTAGTGCTGGTGGAGCACGAATTCGTCTATCTGCAAAATTCTATTTGGTTGCAATCTTCTTCGTTGTGTTTGACTTAGAAGCGCTCTATCTCTATGCATGGGCTGCGTCAGTTCGTGAAGTGGGTTGGATCGGTTTTGCAGCAGCAGCTGTATTTATTTTAGTTTTACTCGTTGGCTTGATTTATGAGTTGTCTACTGGTGCATTAAATTGGGCGCCATCTGATAAGCGTAAAGCAGCAGGGATTAAACCTAAAATTGGTTCGCCAAATATGGATCTCGCAGAAATTACTCGCTTCAACTCAATTGAGGAGTTGGTGGTTGACCCTACAGGTCAAATTCCAGCGCAATCATCTGGTCGTGTAAAAGCTTCGCCAACGACTACATCATCTGATAAGGAGTAATACGGGATGAAATATACATTAACCCGTGCGAATCCGGATGCTGATCAGTATCCACTTCAAGAGCGTATCGTTGTAGAAGATCCGCTTCTACAAGAAGAAGTGAATAAGAATGTGTTCATGACTCGTTTAGAGGATTTGGCGCATACAGCAGTAAACTGGGGTCGTAAAAACTCAGTTTGGCCGTTCAACTTTGGTACATCTTGCTGCTACGTAGAGTATGCAACGACTTTAACAGGCGTGCATGACTTGTCACGTTTTGGTGCCGAAGTAATTCGTGCTTCACCACGTCAAGCGGACTTGATGATTGTTGCGGGTACATGCTTCGTCAAGATGGCACCTGTAATTCAACGCCTTTATGAGCAAATGTTAGAACCTAAATGGGTGATCTCAATGGGTGCATGCGCAAACTCTGGCGGTATGTATGACATTTACTCGGTTGTACAAGGTGTCGATAAAATCATTCCAGTGGATGTGTATATTCCAGGTTGCCCACCGCGTCCTGAAGCATTAATCCAAGCGTTGATGTTATTGCAAGACCAAATTCAATTAGAGCGTCGTCCGCTTTCTGCGGTGATCGGTGATGATCTTAAGCCAGTTTATAAGCCAAAGATGCAGCCTGAACGTGACCGTAAGAATGCTGAACGTATTGCAGTAAAACACTTACGCTCTATGGATGAAATTAAATAATCTTAACGGCAAATAATATTGATGCACCCGCTTGGGTGTAATTGTCGTTTTGGTTGAATGAATTTGTATTAAATAGGAAGCCAAGCCAATGGCTGAAACTGACATTGCTATGCCAGAATCAACTCCAGTTGATTCACGCCCAGCATTTGCAATTGTAGAAGAGCTCAAAACCAAGTTTGGTGAGAATTTCTACGTGCAAACGACTTTTGAAGACTTTCCAACAGTCTGGGTTGAGCGCTCACGTGTACAAGACGTATTAATGTTCTTGCGTACAGTGTCACGTCCTTACGTGATGTTGTTTGACTTGTCAGCGGTAGATGAGCGTTTACGTACTCACCGCGATGGGTTACCTGCGTCTGACTTCACTGTGTTCTATCACTTGTTGTCACTAGAGCGTAATACGGATATTCGTATTAAAGTTGCGTTGAATGAGTCTGATCTCAATATTCCAACAGCAACCAACATTTGGCCAAATGCCAACTGGTACGAACGTGAAGCTTACGATATGTTCGGCATTAACTTCGAAGGGCATCCAATGCTCCGTCGTATTTTATTGCCAACGTATTGGGAAGGTCATCCGTTGCGTAAAGAATATTCTGCACGTGCGACTGAATACACACCTTATCGTCAGAACCAAGCGAAACAAGATTTCGAACAAGAGCATTTACGTTTTGTACCTGAAGATTGGGGTCTAAAACGCGGTAATGCTGATGAAGACTTCATGTTCTTGAACTTGGGTCCTAACCATCCATCTGCGCATGGTGCATTCCGTGTGATCTTGCAGTTAGATGGCGAAGAAGTGAAAGACTGTGTGCCTGATATCGGTTATCACCACCGTGGTGTGGAAAAGATGGCTGAACGTCAAACTTGGCATTCATTCATTCCGTATACTGACCGTGTTGACTACTTAGGTGGTTGTGCGCAAAACATGCCTTATGTGATGGGTGTGGAGCAGATGGCAGGGATCACTGTGCCAGAACGTGCGCAATGTATTCGTGTCATGATGTCGGAACTATTCCGTAT
The DNA here is from genome assembly GCF_056779705.1 of Acinetobacter sp. 25-47-130. NCBI lineage: Bacteria > Pseudomonadati > Pseudomonadota > Gammaproteobacteria > Moraxellales > Moraxellaceae > Acinetobacter > Acinetobacter sp. 25-47-130. Next base: position 14,833 of record NZ_JBWYII010000006.1, read on the forward strand.
TAATAACCACTTGCTTTATATCGGTACAGCGATTCAGGATGCCGGCGGTATGACCCCAGTATTCTATATGTTCGCCGATCGTCAAAAGATCTATGACGCGATTGAAGCAATCACGGGTTACCGTATGCACCCAGCATGGTTCCGTATCGGTGGTACTGCACACGATCTTCCAAACAACTGGCAACATTTGATCCGTGAAATTTTGGATTGGATGCCTAAACGTTTGAAGGAATATCATACTGCAGCACTTAAAAACTCGGTATTTGAAGGTCGTACCCGTAATGTTGCGCAATACGATGCAAAATCTGCATTGGCATGGGGTGTAACAGGTACAGGTTTACGTGCAACAGGTATTGATTTTGACGTACGTAAATATCGTCCATATAGCGGTTATGAAAATTACGACTTCGAAGTGCCTGTAGAATACGAAGGCGATGCATATGCACGTGTGATCGTTCACTACCGTGAAATCGAACAATCTTTAAAAATCATCAAACAGTGCTTGGATAACATGCCATCTGGTCCTTATAAAGCGGATCACCCATTGGCTGTTCCACCACCGAAAGATAAGACACTACAAGACATTGAAACTTTGATTACGCACTTCTTAAGCGTGTCATGGGGTCCTGTCATGCCAGCAGGTGAAGCATCTGTTATGGCGGAAGTGGTAAAAGGTGCATCGAACTACTACTTGACTTCAGACAAGTCAACGATGAGTTACCGTACCCGTATTCGTACACCAACCTTCACGCACTTACAGCAAATTCCTTCTGTAATTAACGGCAGTCTTGTATCTGACTTAATCATTTATTTAGCGACGATTGATGTCGTAATGGCTGACGTGGATCGCTAAGGGGTACGCATTATGATGATTTTGACTGATAAAAAGCCACGTGTGAATGTCGAAGGGATTTTAACTGCGGAAGAAATCCACGAAATCGAGCATCACATTGGTCATTACCCATACCCACGTGCGGCATGTTTAGATGCACTTAAATGTGTTCAACGTCGTAATGGTTGGGTGGATGATGCGCAAATGAATGCGATTGCGCAGATGTTGTCAATGAGCCTTGCTGATTTGGAAGGTGTGGCAACATTCTATAACCGTATTTACCGCCAGCCAGTAGGTCGCAACGTAATTTTGCTTTGTGATTCTATTGCTTGCTTCTTGATGGGTGCAGAAACTTTAGCAGAAGCATTCCAACGCGAACTCGGGATTTCATTTGGTCAAACGACTGCTGATGGTCGTTTTACTTTGCTCCCGATTTGCTGTTTAGGAAACTGTGATAAGGGTCCAACCTTGATGATTAATGAAGATACTCACGGCCTAGTAGAAGTTTCTTCAGTGAAACAGTTATTGGAGAAGTATGTATGAATACTGAACCAAAACCGATTTATGGCGACGGTAACCCAGAAACTCACCCATTAACATGGCGTTTGAGCAAGCAAGAATTTGTTCATAGTGTAGAAGACTATGAATCTCTTGAAGGGTATGAGGGTTTCAAGAAAGCACTCACAATGCCGCCTAAAGATGTATTGGAAATCATTAAAGCAGCGACTGTTAAAGGTCGTGGTGGTGCTGGTTTCCCTGCAGGGATTAAATGGTCGCTCATGGCGCCAAATGACAATTCAGGTCCTCGTTACTTGATTTGTAATGCCGATGAGATGGAACCAGGTACATTCAAAGACCGTTTGTTGATGGAAAAACTTCCTCATCAATTGATCGAAGGGATGTTAATTGCAGGTTATACACTTGAAGCAACCCATGGTTATATTTTTATCCGTGGTGAATACATCGAAGCTGCGAAGTATTTGAACCAAGCTTTAGAGCAAATTCGTGCCAAAGGTTACTTGGGTGAAAACATCCTTGGTTCTGGCTGGAACTTTGAACTACATGTGCACACTGGTGCGGGTCGTTATATCTGTGGTGAAGAAACTGCATTGATCAACTCGCTTGAAGGTCGCCGTGCAAATCCACGTACAAAACCACCATTCCCACAAGTTGCAGGTGCTTGGGGTCGTCCTACGATTGTGAACAACGTAGAGACCTACAATAACTTACCTGCAATTATGCTGCGTGGTCCTGAGTGGTATATCAATTTATCTGCAGGTAAGTCGAAAGATCCAGGCACTAAAATTTATGGTGCATCAGGTAAAGTGAAATTCCCTGGTCTTTGGGAGCTTCCATTCGGTACAACTGCACGTGAAGTGATTGAAGAACATGCGGGTGGTATGCGTGATGGCTTAAAGCTTAAAGCATGGTTACCAGGTGGTGCATCAACTGACTTTTTGGCAGCTGAACACATCGATCTTCCAATGGATGCGGAAAGCATCATGAAAGCAGGTTCGCGTTTAGGTACGTGTTTGCTCATGGTGGTTGATGAAACTCAATGTATGGTTTCAGCAACACGTAACTTAGAAGAATTCTTTGCGCGTGAATCATGTGGTTTCTGTACACCATGTCGTGATGGTTTACCTTGGGCGGTGAAAGCGCTTAAAGCACTTGAAGATGGTACAGGCAAGAAAGAAGACATCGATCATTTGCAAGAGCTTACACGTAAGCTTTGGATTGGTAAGACTTTCTGTGCTCACGCTCCTGGTGCTATGGAACCACTCATGGGTGCACTCAAATATTTCCGTGGCGAATTTGAAGCAAAAGTGGTGAATGCCGCTGCTCAAGTTAGCAACGTAGAACAAGCTTAAGGAATTCGACTATGGCTACAATTCATGTCGATGGCAAATCGTATGAAGTCAATGGCTCAGAGAACTTGCTACAAGCATGCTTGTCTTTGGGTATTGATATCCCGTACTTTTGTTGGCATCCATCCTTAGGTTCTGTCGGTTCTTGCCGTCAATGTGCTGTAACTCAATACGCGAATCCAGAAGATACTCGCGGTCGTTTAGTTATGTCATGTATGACACCTGCAGCTGACAATACCTACATCTCGATTGAAGACAAAGAAGCAAAAGATTTCCGTGCATCTATTGTTGAATTCTTGATGACGAACCACCCACATGACTGTCCAGTCTGTGAGGAAGGTGGTCATTGTCACCTTCAAGATATGACTGTGATGACACAACATGACCGTCGTCGTTACCGTTTCACGAAACGTACGCATTACAACCAAGAACTTGGTTCGTTTATTGCGCACGAGATGAACCGTTGTATCGCATGTTACCGTTGTGTTCGTTACTATAAAGACTACGCAGGTGGCACAGACTTCGGTGTATATGCAAACGCTTCACGTGTTTATTTTGGTCGTCCAGAATCAGGTACTTTAGAGTCTGAGTTCTCGGGCAACTTAACTGAAGTATGTCCGACGGGCGTATTCACAGACAAAACACACTCTGCACGTTATAACCGTAAATGGGACATGCAGTATGCGCCAAGCGTCTGCCAAGGCTGTTCTTCAGGTTGTAACATCTCTCCGGGTGAGCGTTATGGTGAATTACGTCGTGTAGAAAACCGTTTTAACGGTGAAGTCAACCAATACTTCCTGTGCGATAAAGGCCGTTTCGGTACGGGTTATGTGAACCGTGAAGACCGTCCACGTCAACCGCAATTCCGTTCAGGTAGCAATGTAGAGACTGTTTCAGTTGATACAGCGTTAGACACCGTGATTGAGAAAATCCAAGGCAAAAAAGTATTGGGTATTGGTTCTCCACGTGCATCTCTTGAGTCTAACTTTGCGCTTCGTGAATTGGTTGGACAAGCAAACTATTCAACAGGTATGTCTCAAAAAGAGCAAAACTTGGTTGAACTTGCTGCATCCATTATGCAAACTGAGGGTGTATATAACCCAGGTATGCGTGAAATTGAAAGTTACGATGCTGTCTTAATTCTCGGTGAAGATTTAACTCAAACTGCACCACGTATGGCATTGTCTGTACGTCAAGCTGCGAAAAACAAAGCCAAAGAAATGGCTGCAGAACGCCGTACACAAGAATGGTTGGCTGAGCCAGTACAACGTATTGCTCAAGACGAAAAATCACCAATTTATATCTTGGCTGCGACTCAAACACGTTTATCTGACGTAGCTACTGGTGAAGTCGTTGCTTCTCCAAATGATATCGCACGTTTAGGTTTTGCTGTTGCTGCGGCGGTGAAAGGTGAAAGTATTACCGGTTTAGAAGAAGATGCAAAAGCATTTGCTCAAACCATTGCTGACACTTTAAAAGCTGCAAAAAAACCATTGATTATCTCTGGTACAAGCTTGCAAGAAGCTGCAATTATGGAAGCTGCTGCACAAGTTGCACAGAATCTGGGTAATGCGGGTCTAACTTTGACTGTTCCTGAAGTGAACTCAATGGGCTTAGCAATCTTTGGCGGTAACAGCCTTGAGCAAGCATTTGCACAAGACTATGACACTGTCGTGATTGTAGAAAACGACCTTTATCGTCGTTTACCTGCAGTGCAAGTAGATGCTGCTTTGTCTGGTAAAGACGTGATCGTGCTTGACCATTCAGAAACTGAAACGGTGAAAAGAGCGAATATCGTTCTTTCTGCAGCGAGCTTTGCTGAAGGTGACGGTACTGTGGTATCTCAAGAAGGCCGTGCACAACGTTTCTATCAAGTATATGACCCAAGTTACTACAAACCAGAACTTGCGATCAAAGAATCTTGGCGTTGGTTACATGCCATTGAAACTGGCGTGAAAGGCAAAGCAATTTCTTGGACTGTGCTTGATGATGTCATCGAATCAGTTGCCAAGAATGTACCTGCGCTTGAAGCGATTCAAGATGTAGCACCAGATGCAGGATTCCGTGTCCATGGTCTTAAAGTGGCACGTGAACCACGTCGTTACTCTGGTCGTACTTCACTTCGTGCGCCGTTATCTGTCCATGAGCCTAAACAACCAACTGATCAAGACTCTGCATTAACATTCTCTATGGAAGGTTATGTCGGGAACCAAACGCCGTCAGCGTTAGTTCCATTTGCATGGTCAGCAGGTTGGAACTCGCCACAAGCTTGGAATAAGTTCCAAGAATCAGTGGGCGGTTCTTTAAAAGGTGGTGATTCAGGTATTCGTTTATTTGATCGCCTTGCGAAATTACCAGCACGCACATACGTTGCACCAGCACCAGTTCTTGTAAATGCTGAGAGTTTCCGCCTTGTTCCAATGCATCATATTTTTGGTTCTGGTGAATTCACAGTGAAAACACCTGCAATGGAGTCTCGTATTCCAGAAGCGGTATTTGCAGTGGGTGAGCAAGATGCAGCGCGCTTGAATGTGAAAGACGGCCAAAACATTACTGTGAAAGCAGGTGAGGCTTCGATCGTTCTTCCTGTTCAAGTCATTGAATATTTACCTACAGGTTATATTGGTTACCCAATTGGTCTCGCGCCAACGGTATCGTTAGCTGAGCCTGTATCAGTCGCGGTAGGAGCATAATTCATGGAACAAGAATTAATCCGTCAAACGCCGCTTTGGGCTGAGAACTGGCCAATTGCCTACTCTGTAGTTCAAGCGATTGTGATCTTGCTCGTTGTAGTTTTGATTGCTGCGTTGATGTCTTTCATTGAGCGTCGTTTACTTGGCTTGTGGCAAGACCGTTACGGTCCAAACCGTGTAGGTCCTGGGGGGATGTTCCAGATTGTTGCCGACATGCTGAAAATCATGTTCAAAGAAGACTGGACACCAAAGTTTGCAGATAAATTGACTTTCCGTTTAGCTCCAGCAGTTGCGATGGCAACTGCGGTGCTATCGTTCATGGTTATCCCTGTATCACCTTATTTAGGTGTTGCAGACATGAGTATCGGTCTATTGTTCTTTATGGCAATGGCGGGTATTGCAGTGTATGCAGTTTTATTTGGTGGTTGGTCATCAAATAACAAATATGCATTACTCGGTGGTCTTCGTTCAGCAGCGCAAACGATTTCTTATGAAGTCTTCTTAGGTATTTCTTTGATGGGTGTGGTTGCGATTGCAGGCTCATTCAACATGCGTGAAATCGTAGAAGCTCAAAAAGATGTATGGTTTGTTATTCCACAGTTCTTAGGTTTCTTAATCTTCGTGGTCGCTGGTGTTGCGGTAACGCATCGTCATCCATTTGACCAACCAGAAGCGGAACAAGAATTGGCGGAAGGTTACCATGTCGAATATGGTGGTATGAAGTGGGGGATGTTCTTCGTTGCGGAATACGTCAACGTTGTCCTGATCTCAGCTTTGATCGTAACCTTATTCTTCGGTGGTTGGTTAGCACCATTTGGTCTAGATTTCCTACCTCCAGCATTCTGGTTCATGATTAAAACAGCATTCTTTGTGATGATGTTTGTCTTGGCACGTGGTTCATTAATGCGTCCACGTTATGACCAAGTGATGAACTTTGGTTGGAAGATTTGTTTGCCTTTAGCGTTGGTCAACTTGTTGGTGACTGGTGCTGTGATTCTGATGAATCAGGCCTAGGACAGCAGGGAGAACATTATGTATAAAATTCTAGCTGGGTTTGGGTCAATTGTACGTTCGTTGTGGATGGTATTCAGCCACGCAACACGTAAACGTGACACTATTTTATACCCTGAAGTTAAAGCAGAAGAAATCGTTCCACCACGATTCCGTGGCCGTATCGTATTGACACGTGACCCAGATGGTGAAGAGCGCTGTGTAGCTTGTAACTTGTGTGCTGTAGCTTGCCCTGTTGGCTGTATTTCATTACAGAAAGCTGAGAAAGAAGATGGTCGTTGGTATCCGGAATTTTTCCGTATCAACTTCTCTCGTTGTATTTTCTGCGGTATGTGTGAAGAAGCATGTCCTACAACTGCTATTCAGATGACACCTGATTTCGAACTCAGTGAATACGTTCGTCAAGACTTAGTTTATGAGAAAGAAAACTTGCTCATTTCTGGTCCTGGTAAATATCCAGACTATAACTTCTACCGTGTAACGGGTATGGCTGTAGCTGGTAAAGACAAAGGTCAGGCTCAGCGTGAAAGCGCACCTGTCGATGTACGGAGCTTATTACCATGATGTGGCCATTTTATTTGATGGCACTTGTGGCCATCGTTTCTACGGTTCGTGTTGTGACTAATGCGAATCCAGTACACGCACTTTTAAGCTTAATCGTTTCGTTACTTGCAGTTGCTGGTATGTTCATGATCGTTGGTGCACCATTTGCAGGTGCACTTGAGATTATTGTTTACGCTGGTGCAATTATGGTTCTTTTCGTCTTCGTTGTGATGATGTTGAACCTTGGTTCTCAAACTGTTGAACAAGAACGTAAATGGTTAACATCTGATGCTTGGGCTTACCCTGCATTGATGAGCTTTTTAATGGGTCTGGTTTTAGTTTGGACAATGACTTCAGAGCACAGCATTTCTGGTCCTTTAATGGGTACAGAAGTTGTAGGCCCTAAAGAAGTTGGTCAAGCACTCTTTACACAATATTTATTATTGGTTGAAGTTGCCGCAATGTTATTGCTTGCTGCGTTAGTTGCTGCATTCCACTTAGGCAAACGTGAACCAAGTGCAGAAGAGGAAAAAGAATAATGGGTAATATCCCTTTAGAGCATGGTTTGATTGTTGCAACCATTCTTTTTGCACTCGGTTTCTACGGTGTAATGGTGCGACGCAACCTTTTATTTATGTTAATGAGCCTTGAGATCATGATGAATGCAGCAGCGCTTGCATTCGTCCTTGCTGGTAGTGCATGGGTGCAACCAGATGGTCAGATCATGTTTATCTTGATCTTAACGCTTGCTGCGGCAGAAGCGTGTATCGGGCTTGCGATCGTCCTTCAGTTCTATCATCGCTTCCATCATTTGGATGTAGATGCTGCTAGTGAGATGCGCGGATGAGTTTATTAGCATTAACCATATTATTTCCGCTCATTGGTTTTATCCTTTTAGCGGCAGGGCGTAATAAGCTTCCTGAAATTGTAGCTGCCATTATTGGTGTGGGTTCAGTTGGTCTTTCTGCACTATGTGCATTATTGGCTGGTATGAATTTCATCAACAGCGGTGAAACATCTCAAGTGACTCACCTTTGGTCTTGGTTCAGTGTGGGTGGTTTTGAACCAGGCATTAGCTTGCACTTAGATGGTTTATCTTTACTTATGCTTGGCATGATTACGGGTGTGGGTTTCTTAATTCATATCTTTGCATCATGGTATATGCGTGGTGAAGAAGACTTTGCACGTTTCTTTTCTTACTTCAACTTATTCGTAGCAAGCATGTTATTGCTTGTGTTGGGTGATAACCTTGCGTTGTTATTCTTAGGTTGGGAAGGTGTTGGTCTGTGCTCATACTTGCTGATTGGTTATTACTACCAAAATCCAGCAAATGGTGCTGCTGCAATTAAAGCATTCACCGTGACACGTATAGGTGACGTTTTTTTACTCATCGCATTGTTCTTAATTTTCCAACAATTTGGAACATTGAATATTGCTGAAATCGTTGCTGCTGCGCCTGTGGTAATGACACAAAGCTCATCGTTAACCATTTGGACTGCATTAATGTTGTTCTTGGGTGCTGCAGGTAAATCTGCGCAAATCCCATTACAAACATGGTTAGCAGACGCGATGGCGGGTCCTACACCAGTATCTGCATTAATCCATGCTGCAACAATGGTAACAGCAGGTGTTTACCTATGCTGCCGTATGTTTTCTGTATTTGAAATGGCACCAGAAGTCATGGTGTTTATCTCAATCACAGGTGCGGTAACATTATTAGTTGCAGGTTTTGCTGCACTGGTTCAAACAGACATCAAACGTATTCTTGCTTACTCTACAATGAGTCAGCTCGGTTATATGTTTATGGCTGTAGGTGCTGAAGCATACCAAGCAGGCTTGTTCCACATGTTGACTCACGCATTTTTCAAAGCGTTGTTGTTCTTGTCATCAGGTGCGGTGATTCTTGCATACCATCACGAACAAAACATTTTCAAAATGGGTGGTTTGTTCAAGCGTAATAAATTCTTATTTGCTTGTTTCGCGATCGGTGGCGGTGCCTTAGCAGCGATTCCATTCTTAACGATTGGTTTCTTCTCAAAAGACGCAATCTTGGCGGCTGTGTGGACACAAAGCCATATCGCAGGCTTACCTGTATTCAATACATTGTATTGGGTCGGTGTTGCTGGTGCATTCTTAACATCAATCTACACGTTCCGTTTAATTTGGATTGTGTTCTTTGGCGAAGAGAAAACGCCTTATCACGAAATCAAAGGTGCAACTTACTGGGCTCCTTTAGCGATTCTCGCTGTCCTTTCTACAGGTTTGGCAATCGTACTTAAAGCGCCAGTCATGAGTATTCTTGATGCAGCACAAATCCCTGCATTTGTTATTCCTGAAGCGCTAGAAGCTGGTGCGCATGGTGCAGAATATGTCGCTATTGCAATCGCACTTGCTGGTTTAGCGGTTGGTGTTGTCTTATTTGCTTTTGCTTATAAAGCAGTTCAAGGTTTTGCTCGCACTTCATTGGGTGCTGGACTTGCAAATATCTGTCGTAATGCGCTTGGTTTCGATGCGTTATATGACCTCGTGTTTGTAAAACCTTACTTATTTATTGCAAAAATGATTGGTCGTGACCCGATTGATGGCGTATGGCTTGTATTGCCAGCGATTGTTAAAGGTGGTCATAGCTTCACTAGTTCACGTCAAACAGGTTCTTTGCGTGAGTACGCATCGAGCATGGCGTTCGGTATCGTGGTGATTATCATGATTCTGATCGTGACTCAGATCGTGGGGAAATAAGATGGAAAACATCAATAACTGGTATTTACCCGCGCTGATCCTCATTCCGTTCATTGCTGGTTTTATTTGTTGGGTCGTTGATAAATTAGATCAACACCTACCACGTTATATCGCACTTGTGGGTATGCTCATTACTTTGGGCATGACCGTTGCTTTATGGCAATCAGGTACCTACAGCTACCAAATTGGTGAAACTGTACCGACTTGGTCTGCAGAGTTCTATGTACCTTGGATTCAAACCCTTGGCATTAACATCCACTTAGCGGTGGATGGTCTTTCACTTCTCATGGTCGGTTTAACTGCTTTACTAGGTGTATTGGCGGTTGGCTGTTCTTGGGGTGAAATTCAGAAGAACGTTGGTTTCTTCCACTTAAACCTTTTATGGTCTTTAGGTGGCGTGATCGGTGTATTCTTGGCTGTTGATTTGTTCTTGTTCTTCTTCTTCTGGGAGATGATGCTCGTTCCAATCTACTTCTTGATTGCACTCTGGGGCCACAAAGGTGCTTCTGGTAAATCTCGTGTTTACGCTGCGACTAAATTCTTTATTTACACGCAGGTGGCTGGTCTGATCATGTTGATTGGTATCTTAGGTCTTGTGATCTACGGTTTCATGATGACAGATACAATCAGCTTCAGTTATAACCATTTACTCGCTGTTGCGAATACATTGGATGCTAACCCACAAACGTCATCAATTGCCTTTGCATTTATGATTTGTTTGTTTATTGGTTTTGCAGTCAAACTTCCTGTTTTCCCATTGCATGGTTGGTTACCAGACGCGCACGCACAAGCACCTACAGCAGGTTCTGTAGACCTTGCGGGTATCTTAATTAAGACAGCGGCTTACGGTTTACTTCGTTTCGTCATTCCATTCTTCCCAGTTGCTTCAGCGCAGTTTGCTGATGTAGCAATCATTTTCGGTTTAATCGGTATCTTCTACGGTGCTTGGTGTGCTTTCCAGCAAACCGATATGAAACGTTTGTTGGCGTATACGTCGATTTCACACATGGGCTTTGTTTTACTTGCAATCTACGCAGGTAACATCCTGACCTTCCAAGGTCTGATGGTCATGATGTTGGCTCACGGCTTATCGTCAGCAGCATTATTCATTATGTGTGGTCAAGTGTATGAGCGTCTTCACACACGTGATTTACGCTTGATGGGTGGTATTCGTGGTCAATTCCAGTATTTACCATTCTTCTTGATGTTCTTTATTGCTGCGCTTGTAGGTATCCCTGGCTTAGGTAACTTCATTGGTGAGTTCCTCATCTTGATGGGTGCATTTGCTCAATTCCCTACATTCACGATTATTGCTGCGATCAGCTTAGTATTTGCGGGTCTATATGGTTTAATCCTGATTCATAAAGCGTTATTTGGTGTGCCAAACGAAGAGCAAAAACAACACTATGCGAACCCATTAAAAGATCTTAATGCGCGTGAGCTTGGTATTTTGTTAATTTGTGCGTTCGGTCTGTTATGGCTTGGTTTGTATCCACAAAGCTTCCTTGATATTTCAGAATCAAGTTTGGCTTGGATTGCGAATAGCTACATTCCAGTACAAGAAGTAGTTGAAGTGGTTGAACAAGCCACAACTCAACTCGAAAATGTGGAGATGCAATAAGTCATGAACTTCACACTATCATTTTCTGAGCTAATGCCATTAGCTCCTGTGATGATTGTTGCTTTAACAGCAATCATCGTAATGATTTTGACTGCAATCAAACGTAATCATAATTTGATTGCGACAGTATCTGTTATCGGTCTTAACCTTGCATTGTTGAATATTCTATTCACGTTGTTTACAGGTTCTCAGATCTCACCAAATGTCATGAACCTATTTATGGTTGATGCTTTTGGTCTGTTCTATCAAGTGATTATTTTGATTGCTGCATTGGCTTGTTGCACACTGTCACATGCATATATCGAAACCTATAAAGATAATCGTGAAGAACTTTATCTATTAATGTTGATCTCTGTTTCAGGGGCAATGTTAATGGTAACAAGTTCACACTTTGCATCATTCTTCATTAGCTTAGAGTTAATGTCGATTCCAGTGTACGGTCTGATTGCTTATACCTACCAACGCGGTAAGTCACTCGAAGCGGGTATTAAATATCTTGTACTTTCAGCAACTGCTTCTGCAATGTTGTTGATGGGTATGGCTTATGTTTACTCAGTTCTAGGTTCATTATCATTTGCGGGTCAAGTGGATGATATGTTCTGGGCGTTAACTAAGTCTCAAGATCCTCAATTGATGATGGCGCTGCAAGCTTATATTCCTCAATTTGGTGAGAAACTTACCACTGTATTTGGAATCTTAGGTCTTGGTTTAATCATCGCAGCTGTTGCATTTAAATTGTCTTTAGCGCCATTCCATAAATGGACGCCAGATGTGTATGCAGGTGCTCCAGCACCAATTGCAACATTCCTTGCTACTGTAGCTAAAGTTGCAATGATTGGTTTATTCGTACGTTACTTACTGTCTTCAGGTGTAATTGGTATCGAATCGATCAAAACGATTTTGATCGTCATTGCAGTGTTATCAATCTTGATTGGTAACATGCTTGCAGTGAAACAAGTGAACTTAAAACGTATTTTGGCATACTCGTCAATTGCGCATTTTGGTTACTTATTCCTTGCTGTTGTTACGACATCTTTCTTAAGCTTAACGTCAGTAAGTTTATATGTATTAACGTATGTATTAACGACGATTGGTGCGTTTGGTGCTGTAGCGTTGATGTCTAGCCCATACAACAACAATGACGAAGCAGAATCACTTGCAGACTACCGTGGTCTATTCTGGCGTCGTCCAGTATTGACGGCAACACTGACTGTGATGATGCTATCTCTTGCAGGTATTCCGTTAACTGCAGGCTTCATCGGTAAATTCATGCTGATCATGACAGTTGTGTCTGAAGCACATTGGTTCTTCGCTGCGATGATCATTGTGGGTTCTGGTATTGGTCTATACTATTACCTACGTGTCATGATCGTCATGTATATGACGCCACCAGACACACCACGTATTGATGCTGATAAACATTGGGGTCAAAAAGTGGGTGGTATTATGGTATTGCTTGCTGCGCTTGCAGTGCTTGTAATCGGTGTATATCCAGATCCAGTCATTGCGATGGCAAATCAAGCACAATTGATCGCGCCATTACATATCGTTCTTCAATAGTTGATCGATTAATCTAAAAAAACTATTGTTGTTAACAAAAAAAGCCCTCATTCATTGAGGGCTTTTCTTATTTCTTATATTAAAAACATTTATAATAGACAGAATTTACATTTATACTTCAGGTGTTCTCCCGTGCCAATCCAAGAAATTCGTCATCCGCTCATTCGTCATAAATTAGGTTTATTACGCCGTGCAGATATCAGCACGAAGAACTTCCGTGAGTTAGCGCAAGAAGTCACAATGTTACTGACTTACGAAGCAACCAAAGATTTACCTGTTGTAGATCACGAAATTAATGGCTGGAATGGCCCGGTGACAACACAGCGTATTGCAGGTAAAAAAATTACTGTTGTACCAATTTTACGTGCTGGCATTGGTATGCTTGATGGTTTCTTAAATCTTATTCCAAGTGCAAAAGTTTCTGTTCTTGGTTTAGAGCGTGATGAGGAAACATTAGAAGCACGTACATACTATAAGAAATTGGTACCTGACGTACAAAACCGTATAGCGATGATTATTGATCCAATGCTTGCGACTGGATCATCATTGGTTGCTGCTATTGATGTCCTTAAAGCGAGTGGTTGTAAAGATATCCGAGTGATGGTTTTGGTTGCAGCACCAGAAGGTATTAAACGTGTGGAAGAAGCACATCCTGATGTTGTCATTTTTACCGCAGCTGTGGATAACGGGTTAAACGAGAATGGTTATATCGTTCCGGGTCTTGGGGACGCTGGCGATAAAATTTTTGGTTCTGTACAAAAAGATTAAAATTTGATTAAATTATAGAGGAGGCTAAGGCCTCCTTTTTTATTAAGATTTTGATTCAACGATAAATTTAAAAAAACTAATTACTAAGAATCAATCTTTTTTATGCTGGGGAAATAACATGTTTTACAGGGGTGTTTTACATTCGTACGACCCTGCATTGAAAGCAGGAATTATCAAAATCAATGATCATGATTTTGATGTACATTTCGTATTGAATGACATGGCAAATTCCAGTATCGCGCCTCAAATTGGTGAGCGTGTGAAATGTATCGTGGTCGATAAAGACGACCAGCGTCATGCAAAATTTATCGTGCGGTTAGACAATAAACATGCACGCGTCGAACAACCCTTGAATCAACTTTTTTATCGTGCGCACGAAGATTTAGAAGGTGAGTCTAAGAAGTTTGAACAAGAGCTAGATGAGCTGATCGAAAAGCGTCTTGCAGATCAGGAAAGTACGCTTGACTCACAAACACAAATCCAAGATTTTGAACTAAATTTTAATACACTGAGTAAAGAATCAATCGTGTTGGATGGTTCTGGTGCTGAACATCATGCAGATCAAGTTTCAGATCCAGTATCTAAAATTTCCTTAGGTGAACCTCTTGAGGAAGAGCAAATTAAAGAAATGCTCGAATCAAAGCCAAGTCGCCGTGTGCCAGTCTTAGATGAGTCAGCTGTCGTACCACTTACGAAAGTTCAACCTTTGAATGAGAGTGCGCCTGAAGAGAACGTAGATGATCATCTACCCGAGCCAACCCATGCAAAAGGGCGCCCACCAAAAGTTGTACGTAAAGAAATTCCTGATGTTAAAACGCATTTTCAATTAAAATTTAATGCGCAAAAATTCATTACGAGTTCGCGTGTTGATGAATTCGGAGCTGATAAAAAATCAAAGAAAAAAGCCAAGAAGATAAAAGATCCAAACAAGCAATTTAATCCATGGATATTTGCAAGTATTGTCCCTATTTTAGTGTTTATTAATCTGGGTGTTTGGGGATTTCAAAAATATGAGCAATACAGAGAAGAGCAAGACGCAAAAGCAAAAATTTATGCGGTAGAACAAGAACACATTATCAAAGAACAAAAGAAAGAAGCTGAGAAATAAAAAAAGCTCCAATGAGGAGCTTTTTTTATTAAGCATCACAGAATTTCATAAAGGCTTTTAAACCAGGTCCCTGATATTTTTGACGGTGTACTAACATAAATAAAGGACGTGTGAGTTGCCAGAACGGCGTTTCTAAAATCACCAGTTGCTCTTTTTCTCTTAATGGTTCAATAGCTAATTTTGAAATACATGACATGCCTAAACCACCAGCAACAATTTTCAAAATAGCTTCATTATGACCCAAAGTTAAACGAATATTGGCATTCGGTAAGTCTTGCAGGATTGCGTTGTCAAAGACTTCACGAGTCCCTGAACCTTCTTCACGTAAAATCCATTCAGCCTGTTTAAAGTCTTCAATGGTCAGAGGGCGGTCTAATTTCGCCAAAGGATGGTCTGGTGAGCAACACACAGCAAGCTCATCATCACGCCAGTGGATCGATTGTAATTGAGGTAAGTGACATGAACCTTCAATAAGGGCTAAATCAAGTTGGAATTGATTAACAGCTTCAATCATTTGACGCGTATTGCCCACTTGAAGTTGCAAATGTGCTTGTGGTTGTAATTGAAGAAAATCAGCCATTAAATCAGGCATCAAATAATCACTAATGGTCAAAGTCGCCCCAATACGGAGATCAATACTTTGAAGCTCGCCTTTTGCCGCTTGTTCAAATGATTCACATCGACCTAAAATTTCAAGCGCCTGTGGAAGTAAAAAACGACCCAAGTCATTCAGTTGTAATCGTTTTCCTAAGCGATCAAATAATGGTGCACCGAGACCATCTTCAAGATCTGCTAACGCCATACTTGCAGCACTTTGTGTGAGTCGTACAGCATCACTTGCTTTAGTTACCGTACCCTCTTGAGCGACAGCTACGAAAACAGCCAGTTGGCGTAATGTCATGCGCATGAATGAAGCCTTAATGTGAAAAAATATTAATAAATTATATTGTCATGCTACCATGAGCGCAGTCTGTCATGCCACGTAGAAATTATGTCAATTGAAAAATTTAGCGTAGAAAAAGTCCTTTCTGTACATCGTTGGACCAACACTTTATTTAGCTTTACCATGACGCGTCCCGCACATTTTAAATTTACCGCAGGGCAGTTCGCGCGTATTGGTTTGAAAGTTGGCGATGATTTGGTGGTACGTGCGTATTCTGTCGTTTCATCGCCTTTTGATGAAACCTTAGAATTCTTTTCAATTGTTGTACCAGATGGTGCTTTTACATCAAATTTACAACATCTCAAAGTTGGTGATGAACTTTATTTGGAAAAGATTCCTTATGGATTTTTGACGTTAGCACGTTACCAGTTACCTATGCCAAATGACCTGTGGTTATTGGCGACAGGCACGGGGCTCGCACCATTTATTTCTATGTTGCAAGACTTTGAAGTATGGCAAAAATATAAAAATATTCATTTGGTTTACAGTGTGAGGACAGCAAGCGAATTGGCTTACGTAGACCGAATTCAGGAAGTCGCGGATACCTTTGGTGAAGGTCATACAGGATTTAAATTTGTGCCAATTATTACACGTGATCCAAATGCACCATTGCATGATCGATTGCCAGTATTAATCGAAAATAGAGCGTTAGAGAAAACCGTAGGTGTCGATTTTAATCCGCAAACGTCACATATCATGCTGTGTGGGAATCCCCAAATGGTTGAAGATACAAAAGAGGCTCTGAAAGCACGTGGCCTGACCATGAATCGTCGTGGTGAAGGAAATATTGCGGTAGAGAACTATTGGTAAGTCCAAATCACCCTATCCTACGAGGAGAGGGAATTGAGGCACAAAAAAACCTCCATCTCGGAGGTTTTTTTCTAAATTACATAAGAATACTATGCGACATACTTAATGGACAAACATATCCATAAATTGACGAATCTCTTGAATCGCAGTATCTACATCACTCGTGAGCCAAGTCGGTTCAAATAAACCTGCATAATGCTCCAAACGATCGTGTGGAACCACTAAACGAATTGGGCATTCTTCCTCGAGTAAACGCCAAGGAATAATGGGCACTTCATTATCTAAGAAGCAAGCGATGTTACGAATGTCGATGATCATGCCGTTGACACATTCAGGAAAGGGCATCACCGAAAATTCTTCAGTGCGACGGCGGAAATACTCTAAGTCACCCCACTTCAGCACATAGCTTGGTTTCGTAAACTCAATAATTCCAATCAAATGCCCATCACGGGTATGATGCAAAGAACAGGCATGAGTGACATCTGTGTCTAAATCTAAAGAGACACTTTGTCGGCGATAGGTCATACAGATCGACAATAAAAATGAGGAGGGTGCATATTATACTCTATTTTGCATCACAGCTCATGTGCTTTGATCAGTACGAATTGATAATGTTTTTTCACACAAAACAACATGATAGATTGCTAGTATAAAAAATCATCAAAATACATAAGAGGGGCATCATGGTAGATCAATCCAATCATCCGACCCATAATGATCAAAAGAAGAAAAGTAAGATCCCAGTGTATATTCTGATTATCGTTGGTATTTTTTTAGCAGCCTTCATTTTCTATATGCTCGCTGATCGTGAACCAACACCAGGTCAAATTCCTGCTGATACGACTATTCCTGCAACTCAAGATAATGCAGATACAGCAACGGCAACAGATTCAGCAGTGGATAATACCGTTACTGCGGTCGCAAACGATCAATAAACCACTACACTTTTCACGTTTAAACCCAGCTTCGGCTGGGTTTTTTCTTGATTTGCAACAATGTGTTGTATTTATGATGCTTTGAGTTGATTAAAAAATATTCGAAATTTATGGTGTGATGACGCGATCGAAAAATGATCTAGGGAAAAGAATTAAATCAATCGTAATTCAGAACACTTAACATAAGAAGAGGCGTAACCAATGAATGATGAATATAACGGCTTCACTCGAACTGGGGGCTTTGATGCAATGTATTATTGGGAGCAATTCCAACCAATTATTGCTGCAGTGGCCATTTTACTCATAGGATGGATCATCGCTTTAATCGTTGCCGCAGGGGTTAAGAAGGTACTTGCAAAATTAAATACCAATCAAAAATTGAGTAGTGCGACAGGACATCGCTCAAATATAGAAAATATCATCTCCAGAGTCGTTTTCTGGCTGATCCTCATTATTGCTGTTATTGGTTCACTCAACGTTTTAAATCTGACCAGTGTGAGTGGTCCTTTTAGTAATATGGTTCAACAATTCTTACTATTTATCCCACAATTATTGGCTGCTGTAGCAGTTGGTTTTATTGGATGGATCGTAGCAAATTTAGTCAAAGTTGGATTAACTCGACTACTCAGTCGTACGCAACTGGATGAAAAACTCAGTCAAGATGTCGGTGTGAGCTCATTTAGCCAAAATATCAGTGAAATTGTTTACTGGCTCATTTTATTGCTGTTCTTACCGATCGTGCTGTCTATTTTGGGCTTAAATGGTTTGTTATATCCAGTTCAGAATATGGTGACTGAAGCCGTTGCATACTTGCCGAATATCTTTATGGCAGGTGTGATTTTATTTGTTGGTTACATTTTGGCAAAAATTGTACGCGGTATTGTCGAAGGGTTACTTTCAAGTTTGAATGTTCAACAGCAGGCTGAAAAAATCGGGGTTTTTAAAAATTCCAATCTGCCTAAGCTATTAGGATCATTTGTATTTGCCTTAGTAATCATTACTTCACTGATTATTGCGTTTGAGACTTTGGGTGTAGACGCGATTTCACAACCAGCAACGGCAATGTTGTATGAAATCATGAATGCAATTCCGCATATCATTGCAGCAGGTTTAATCCTGATCATTGCTTATGTGGTCTCACGTTTCGTATCTAATCTTGTGGTTGAAGTGATCGCTGGGACAGGTGTTGATAACATTCCTCAAAAGCTCGATATGCAACGATTTTTGGGTCAAACCAAAATATCAAAAGTTGTCGGTCATTTGATTGTATTCTTCACCATGCTCTTTGCGGTGTCTGAAGCTGCGAATCGTTTGGGCTTCGATCAAATTAGTGATTTGATTGCGATGTTCATTTATTTCGGAGCGAATGTACTTTTAGGTGCAGTTATCCTCGTCATTGGTTTCTGGTTAGCAAATCTTGTCGCCAATGTGGTGAAGCGTGGTGAGACCAATAGCGCACATTGGTTAGCGAATCTTGTCCGAGTACTGATCATTGGTTTAGTCGTGGCAATGGGCTTGCGTGCAATGGGAATCGCTGACTCAATCGTAAATTTAGCCTTTGGATTAACACTTGGAGCGGTTGCTGTCGCTTTTGCACTTGCATTTGGTCTAGGTGGTCGCCAACCTGCAGAGCGATTGTTGACTGACTTAATCGATAAAGTGAAATCTGACGCGAATAAGCCAAGACCAAATCAGCCTGAACAAGTCACGCCACCACTTACTGAGCAAATGGATGCTTCAACTGTTGCGGAAGAATATCAAGACGAAGACATTTCACCCACGCAAATTGATGTAGAGGCACCAACTCAACCATTGAATAATCCTTATGGATCTACAGGAGAGTCGGATCAAAATACACCATCAAAAAATGACCTTAAATAACATGTAAATTTGTGTCGGGATCAGTCAGCATGGTTTGGCTGATCCTCATGAAAAAGAGTAAAAATTATGAGTAAGAAATTTAATAAATTATTCGCCCCAATAGTGATTGCAGGTATCACCGTGGGTTTTTTAGCAAGCGCTTACCGCTTTGTTTTTGCAAATTCAAAAGCTACTGAAAACAACAGACTCAATACACCATCTATTGATGATGCAGTAACAGATCCAACCACACAAATGCTTGATTCAACTGATACCAATGCCCAAAGACCCTCATAAATTCTGCTTTTAGAAAAGATAAATGAATAATGAAGCATTCGATTGATCAATAGGGATGATAGTCAAAGAGGGCGAAGGATGCCCCTTTAATTACAAAATGAACAATACTTGTTGTTAATTAGACATACTCAGATGCAGCATGTGCAGATGACCAAGCCCATTGAAAGTTAAATCCACCTAAATGGCCCGTTACATCGAGTATTTCTCCGACGAAGAAAAGCCCTTTTTGCTTTTTACTTTCCATTGTTTTTGAGGAAACTTCAGTGGTATCAACTCCACCTAAAGTCACCTCAGCCGTACGGTAACCTTCAGTCCCAGAAGGTTTAACTTCAAATGCATGAAGGCGCTGGGCAATCGCCTCTAGCTTCTCATCGCTGATATTCCCGATTGATATTTCAGCTTGATCCATCCAAATCAACTGTTGTAATTCAACTACGACACTCTTCGGTAAGTGTTCAGCGAGTAAGGTGCGAAGTAACACTTTAGGTTGATTTTGTTTTTTAGTTTTAAAAAAATTCAAGAGATCGATACTTGGTAAAAAGTCGACTTTAAAACTTTGACCGACATCCCAATAGTTTGAGAGTTGTAAGGAACTTGGACCACTTAAACCACGGTGCGTAAACAAGAGTGCTTCAGTAAAGCTATTGAGATGATTGCTTAATGTCACTTCAACAGCATTGCCACTAAGTCGTGTCGTCACTTCTTTGAAACCATCAGAAAAAGTAAAGGGGACTAGACCTGCACGAGTTGGATAAACATAGTGTCCAAATTGTTTAGCAATCTCATAGCCAATGCCTGAGCCACCAAGCGTCGGAATTGAGAGACCACCAGATGCGACCACGACAGATTCAACTTCAAAAAAACCTAAATTGGTTGCCACCTGAAAACCGTGCTCCTCAAGGGCGTTGACGGCTTTCACCTCGCAACTGGTTTTGATGTCGACTAGACCGGTTTTGTCACATTCAGCAAGTAACATGGCTAAGATTTCTTTCGCGCCGTTGAGGGTAAAGAGCTGACCGTGTTTACGTTCTTCGTATTCAATGCCATATTCGCAGACCAAGCCAATGAAATCCCAATTGGTATAACGAGTGAGTGCTGAGATAACAAAATGCGGGTTATGTGAAATATAGTTATCAGGCTCAACATACAGATTGGTAAAGTTACATTTACCGCCACCTGACATAAGAATTTTTTTCCCTACTTTATTGGCTTTTTCAACCACCACGACACGACGCCCACGTTGAGCAGCCATATATGCGGTCATTAAACCAGATGCACCCGCACCTATTACTAAAACATCGTATTGCTTGGAAGACATGAAAATAATCAAAAAACGAAACAGCGCAATTATAACGGTAAATTACGATGAACTGAGCATTATCGGATTAATTCAAGCGAACAGAAGCAGAAGCAAGATCAACTAAATCGTTCGACCTTGAAGCCCGCCCGAATGAATGACTAAAACTTTAGCGTTTTTGGGGAAATAGTTTTGTTGTATAAGATCATGAATGCCCAACATCATTTTTCCAGTATAGACTTGTTCAAGTGGAATACGGTATTCATATTCAAACTTTTCAATAAATTGAATCAGTTCAGGTCGGGTTTTGGCATAGCCTCCGAAGCAATAATCATCCGTGATATGCCAGTTGTTTTTACCCGTTAGTAGTTTTACTTCATCATTCAGAAAATTGCCTTTTAATGCAGAAAATCCAATAATTCTTTGATGGTTTAAACTGCGCTCAATCAATCCTGAAATCGTACCGCCTGTTCCGACAGCACAACAAATGAAGTCATAAGTTTGATCAGCATCTTTTAAAATTTCTTGAGTGCCCTGAATGGCAAGCGAGTTGGTGCCACCTTCTGGAATTAGATAACTTTCAGGAAAGCGTTGCGCTAAGTGAGCTAAAAACTCAGGATCATTTTTTTGTCGATATGCTTCTCTCGAGATAAAATGCAGCACCATACCGAAACGTTCTGCGGTGGCGAGGGTGTGATTGCGGGCTGAGTTCTTGAGTTCTTCACCACGAATGATCCCAATAGACTGAAAGCCAAATTGATGCGCAGCAAACGCTGTGGCGGCAATATGATTTGAATAAGCACCACCAAAGGTCATTACATTCTCAAAGC
The DNA here is from genome assembly GCF_056779705.1 of Acinetobacter sp. 25-47-130. Lineage (NCBI taxonomy): Bacteria > Pseudomonadati > Pseudomonadota > Gammaproteobacteria > Moraxellales > Moraxellaceae > Acinetobacter > Acinetobacter sp. 25-47-130. The sequence continues at coordinate 36,548 of NZ_JBWYII010000006.1, forward strand.
CTTGACGTTTTGCCTCAATAAAATTGTATTTCAGTTTATAAAACTTATTTCCAGAGATATGTGGATGAATTTGGTCTAAACGGCGAACGGTGATGTTTAAACCGTTTAAAGAAATTTCCTGATCTTGAACCTGTTGGGCTATCGTATCAAACATAGTGCGAGAATTTGGTTTTTTAAGAGTATAGCGGATTTCGAATCTTAGCTCTTACTCGGATAAATTGAAAAACAGTGAAAAAATATGTTTAAAAAATAATCAAAAGTGCTAATCTGAAAGAAAACGGAATTTTGGGAGGGTGGCATGAAGCAATCTCTATCCATTTTATTATTGGGTTTGTTTATTTTAACGGCCTTAGGCTGTGAGCAGGATTTTCTAAACAAACCAAAAACTGAAGCACGAAGTATGATTATTGCTGGCGTACCTGTACAGGAAAGGGACTATCGTCTGTCTCCGCACGAAACTGCATATAATGAAGCACTGTCAGATGATGATTAGCATGACTTGGCTATTTTTATAAAATCAATTGTATTTAATTTATACAGTAAACTAATTCGCTAAAAATAATAAAATAAATAGTGAATAATTTTAATATTTAAAAAAAACACTCAAATAATTAGGGAAATATTCATAAGGCTTCCAAGTAGAATAACCCGATAAATCAATCATCTACTATGGAATTAATGTGGAATCAATTTGGATTTTAGGTTCGATTGCAGCAGCACTTTTACTGGGCGCAATGAGTCCGGGGCCGACTTCAATCTATGTCGCTAAAAATTCAATCGCTATTTCGCGTAAACATGGTTTATTTACTGCACTAGGAACTGGTCTCGGTGCTGCGATTTTTGGTTTATTGGCAGTATTAGGTTTACAGGCATTCTTAGTTGCAGTGCCTTCAGCATATTTGGCTTTGAAAATCTGCGGTGGATTATATTTATTGTTTTTGGCTTATAAAATTATCAAACATGCCAAAGATCCAATCGAAGCTGATCATTCTGCATCGCATCCGATGAGTTTACGACGTGCATTTACCACAGGCTTAATTACTCAATTGTCGAATCCTAAAATCGCGATTGTACTTGCCAGTATTTTCACAGCTTTATTACCCAAAGAGATTCCCTTGTATTTTAACTTTGTGTTACCAATGCTGTGCTTTTTTATCGATGCTGGTTGGTGCTCGTTGGTGGCGGTTGCATTATCAGCGGAAAAGCCGCGTGCGGTATATTTAAAATTTAAGAAAGTATTTGATCGTGGTGCGGGCATTGTGATGTCTGTGCTCGGATTGAAATTGATTTTTGGTGTGAAGTAGATCACATTTTTAATCTTGTCTAACAATTTTTATGATCTGACCTGAATTCACATTTGCCAGTCCTGATCAGCTATAAAGAACTGAGGAGAGGTTGTTTAGGGTGTAAATATCTCTCATTGTTTGTGAGTTTGTTATGTATTCTCTCCTCAGTAGTCATTCCAAAAATAAAAGTCTACAACAAAAGTTCTACTATCAATTGGGTCAAATGGCCAAAAACCTTTTGGGTGCAGTAGAGCCAGAAGAACAAGCACTTTTACCGCGCGAATATAATTTAGAAGCGCATGTTTTTCATCGTCAATTCGCGAGTACGCATTATGGAATTATGATTCCAGATTTGCCTGAGCCTTTTCGATATTTGTCCTATGCTTCTGTCATTGGTGATGTTGGTGTGAAGATAACGCATTTACCCAAGTCGATATCGAGTCTTAGTCCTGAAAATACCGCTACTTTGGTTCATGGAACAGCCTTATCGACAGATGAAGAAGCCTTTCGCATTTATAATATTCAAGACGAAATTGTATTTCATCAAAAGCCATTTAAGGTTGAGTTTGGTCGAGAATCTTTCCTTGCTGAAATTGAAGGGAGTTATCATCTAGTATCTGAACGTGATGATCTGCAAGTTGATCTTTGGTTAACCCCAACGCATGCCATTACGTGGTTTGCACATAGCATGTTATATCAGCACTTTAGTGTATTGATGCAATATGAAGGTCATTTCACCCAACATGGAAAACGTGTTGAAGTTAAAGGACTATGTACACTAGAACATTGGAAAGCAGTCTCAAGCTCAATGTTGCCGAGTCCCATTAAACCGACCACAGGATTGGTGCCTTTAGACAGTTTTAGTTATCAAGTCATCAACATAGATGATGAGTCACAATTGGTCTTGGCGTATATCGGTTTTGCAGGTGAACCTACTTATACCGCCGTGTCTTATCGCCATATTGATGGTACTTCTATTCAATATGATGGTGAGGTTGCTTTTCAAGTGATTGCATTAAAGCCTGATCCGAAAATAACACCTGACGGTTTTGAAATGGAGGTGCCTCAGTCTTTTAGATGGATTGCGCATCATCAAGGTGAGAAAGTGTTAGATATTCTTGCGGTGGCAGATACGGAATATTGTTATGGTTTAGCCGCAGGTTATGTGAGTTCTTATCAGTGGAGTGGTTTGCTGAATGGAACTGAACGTAAGGGGCGAGGTTATGTTGAATATATTGACCGAAGACAAAACGTAAATTTAGATACCTAATTTTTGAATTAAATACGCCCTTAAAAAAAAGCCTCTAAACGTATTAGAGGCTTTTTAAAATCTTATTTCTTACATTCAGGCTGTGAACGGTCAATTACTTGTGTACCTTCTACACGATAACCAATTTGACCAACAATGAATGCTTGATTCAATTGAGTGATCACCACATCAGAAAGAGCCACAGCGCAACGATTTTTTTCAATAGCACGATCTACAGCAGTTTTAAAGTTTGGAACCCCTAAAGGGAACAAGACAACTGGGACCTTATCTTCACCTGTTACACGTTCACCTTTCACGAACTGATTAGAGTTAAGATTGTAGTTTTTAGTTGAAGCAACTGTCATATCAGCCATACGAACTGAACAGCCTGTCGCCAATACTGAAGTTGCTGCGATAATTGAAATTAATAATTTTTTCATTAGTTTACCCCCGTTTTTAAGCGAGGGAACTTTAAATAAAAATACTTGAAATTTCAACCATTGCATGACTTTAGTTTAATCTTTAAAGTGAACCGGTATCCATTGGTAGCTTTGTCCATCTTTGGAATAAATGTGCCCAAGCCCCGGGAATGGTAAATGTGGTGCTGCAATCAAATGTCCATCTTTGGCATATTCAGCAAAATGTTTTAAACGTGTGTGGATTGCCGTTTGTGGATCGATATCGAACTCAATCGCGGTTTCAGGTTTGTCGAACTGCAAGGTATGTGAATGTACGATGTCACCAATAAACACCACGTCTTGTCCATCAGCTTTCAGTTTAAAGCTGTAATGTCCTGGGGTGTGACCAAAGGATGGTTTAAATTCGATATCACCAAAGCTTAAAGATTTGTCTGAGAAGACTTTAATCTGTTTCGCTTTTTCATATGGTGCAAGCGCTGCTTTGATTTTTTCGACTGTTCCTAAAAAACCTGCTTTTTTGTCTTTTGGCAGTTTTTTTACGGTATTTGGACTCAGCCAATAGTCATATTCCGTTTTTGAAATATGCAGCGTTGCATTTGGATAATTCGCTACGCCGTTGTTTGAGATACCGCAAACATGGTCAGGGTGTAAGTGAGTGAGGAAAATACCATTCACTTGCGTAGGCTGATAACCCGATGCTTTGAGGTTGTTATAGATTGAACCTAAGTGTGCGCCAAAGCAGCTTGCTGCACCGCTGTCGACCATCAATAGTTGGTTGCCTGTATTGATGAGAAAGGCATTGACTGAGGTTTGGATGCCTTTGTCATTCGCCGCAGCGTATTTTTTAAGAATCTCAGTTTTTTCACTGTCGCTTAAGCCTTTAAACATGGATGGATTAAGGTAGTTTGTACCATCGAGTAGGGCGGTGATTTGGATATTACCAATTTGGTGATGGTAGTAGCCAGCGACTTGTTTTTGCGTTGGGATGGTAGTGGGTTCAACGGCTTGGGTGGCGATGGCTGTGGTGCTTAGGGCGAGTGTGAGAAATAATGATTTGAACGTTGTCATAGCTTTGTTGTCGTTTTAAAGGAATCTTTATTTTTTATCATATTTATTACGAAAGTTTAAAATTAATTGGAAGCTCCTTCTCTTACGCCATATATGGCTCAGGGAGAAGGTTGGGATGAGGGCTATATTTTATTTGCCTTACTTTTGTCGGGGCAAAAGTAACAAAACCCTTTTGTTCGTTAGAGGGCACGTCCGTGTGCCCCTAACAAACGGGCGACATCCATGTCGCAGGTGATGTAATTTTAAAATTTTGTATGTATAGAAAAGAATGTAAACTAATTTACAGGAAAATTATCAATTTGTTGATTGTGTAAGAGAGGGGTATATAAATAAGCATGCAAAAAAATTATGAAGAAAAAATTAAGCTGATACACAATATTTTAATTGCTGTTTCTACAGGTACAAATATAACTCCGATTTTGAATCAAAATTATGTTCAACTTAGAAGTGAATTGTTATCTTCAAAATACAAGGATTCACTGCCAATTTATATAAAAAGTAGTTTGGACTTAAAACAATTTTGGTCAGTAATTAAAAATGAAAGCCCGACATATCAAGGGCGTCGAGATATTCTAAACAAAGATTTTCTAAAATTAGAAAGTTTATTCAATAGTAATATTTCTGAAAAATATCATCTTAAAATTACAACGAAGTCTAAAAAGAAATTTTATAGATGTGATATGACATTTGATGAATTACAAAAAATTGTAAATTCATATCATTATGCTGAAGATTTCGTAATACAAGGAAATACAATACTCGCCTCTGATATAGAATCAATTACTCTCAAAGTGAGTTATGAGTATTTCGAAAGATATGAAACAGAAGCAAAAGATGAATTAGATAATAAACGTCAAAAAGATTTAAATAATGGGGTGGTGATTGTAGGCGGCTACGATACCCGAGGTCATGCTTTTAGCAAATTGGAAAATGTTACCGATAAATTTATCGTACATCCATTAGGAGCATTAAAAACTAAAAAACAGTCTGAGCTTTCAACTGAAAAAAAGAGTGATCTAGTAAAAAAAATCTTTATTAGTCATGCAACTAAAGATAAAGAAATCATAGAAGAATTGATTGATTTATTAGAGAGTATTGGTATTAATTCTGCACAAATTTTTTGCTCTTCATTTGAAGGATACGGAATACCTTTAGGTGATAATTTCCTAGATAAAATTAAACAAGAGTTATCATCTGAAGTACTTGTTCTATTTGTAATCACAAATAACTTTTATGAAAGTAAAGTTAGTTTATGTGAAATGGGGGCAGCTTGGGCTTTGTCTAAGGGGCATATTCCGATTGTGGTGCCACCATTAACTTACTCTGATATACAAGGTGTGATTCCTTTAACTCAAGGATTGTTAATTAATGACGTTTCCAAATTAAATAGTTTGAAAGAGAAACTAGAAAACGATTTCGGGCTTCAGCCAATTAATTTAAATTCTTGGGAGCGAAAGAGGGATAAATTTATTAGAAATATTAATAAATTTGGTTGATTAATAATAAAAGAAAAAAGCCCCTACATCAGTAGAGGCTTTTTCCTATCTTAATCTATAAATTAAGACACTTTATCACCTGGTTTAGCACCAGTTTCAGGTGAAATCACCCAAACACCTTCGCCATTACCCGCAGCTAACACCATACCGTTAGAAATACCAAAACGCATCTTACGTGGTGCAAGGTTAGCAACCATTACCACCAATTTGCCTTTTAAGTCTTCAGGTTGATAGAACTCACGAATACCGCTAAACACGTTACGTGGCTCAGCTTCACCGACATTTAAAGTCAATTGAAGAAGTTTGTCAGAACCTTCAACGTGAGCGGCTTCTAAAACTTCAGCCACACGTAGGTCAACCTTCATAAAGTCTTCGATGCCAATAATTTCAGCTTCACCAACTTTAGGCTCAGGTTTCTTCTCAGTAGCTTTCTTTTCTTTTTTCTTTTCCGCTTTTGGTACTTCCGCAGGTGCAGCTAAAGAATCTTTAGATGCATCTACCATTGCAGCAACTGCTTTCGGGTCTACACGTTGCATTAACGGTTGGAACAATGCAATTTCATGCGCAACCAATACTTGCTTACGAGACTCAAAGTTGAAGCTGTCTAACTGTAAGAACGCTTGAACTTGCTCTGCCAATGTTGGAAGTACAGGCGCAAGGTAAACCGCCAATTGACGGAATAGGTTAATACCTACAGAACACACGTCATGAACTTGTTGTTCTTCGCCTTCAATTTTCGCTAAAGCCCAAGGCTTTTTCTCATCGATGTATTGGTTGGCTTTATCTGCAAGCGCCATGATTTCACGAATGGCAGTTGAGAATTCACGTGATTCGTATGCTTGCGCAATTGAATCGCCCGCATCAATAAAGCTTTGAACCAACTCAGGCTCTGCACAAGTCGTAGACAATTTATTGTCAAATTTCGTGTTAATGAATTTCGCACAACGACTTGCGATGTTCACCACTTTACCAACAAGGTCAGAATTCACTTTTTGAACGAAATCATCAAGGTTTAAGTCAGAATCTTCAACTTTGTCAGAAAGTTTAGATGCAAAGTAGTAACGTAAATATTCAGGGTTTAAATGCTCTAAATACGTTTCCGCTTTAATGAACGTACCACGAGATTTAGACATCTTCTGACCATTTACAGTCAAGAAACCGTTTACGAATAAGCTTGTTGGGGTGCGGTAGTTTGCACCTTCAAGCATTGCAGGCCAGAACAATGCGTGGAAATAAACGATGTCTTTACCAATGAAGTGATAGACTTCATTTTGAGAATCTTTTTTCCAGTAATCATCAAAGCTTAAGTCAGGACGCTTGGTTTTGATGTAGTTTTCAAAGCTCGACATATAGCCGATTGGCGCATCGACCCAAACATAAAAATATTTATTTGGTGCATCAGGAATTTCAAAACCAAAATATGGCGCATCACGAGAAATATCCCAATCCGACAAACCTGCTTCAAACCATTCATCGAGCTTGTTGGCAATCGACACAGGTAAACGACCTTCGTCACGTGTCCATTTTTGTAGGTATTCACCAAAGTTCGGCAGTTTAAAGAAGTAGTGATCTGAAGATTTCTCAACAGGAGTCGCACCGCTTAAAGTCGATTTTGGATTGAGTAATTCAGTTGCGTTGTAGGTTGTGCCGCAGACTTCGCATGAGTCGCCGTATTGATCTTCCGCTTTACATTTCGGGCATGTGCCTTTAATAAAACGGTCTGATAAGAACATGCCTTTTTCAGGGTCAAACAATTGCGTTACAGGGCGCACCGCAATATTGCCTGCTTCACGGTTCTTAATATAAATCTCAGAAGCGCGAGCTTGGTTTTCAGCGCTGTTGGTTGAGTCGTAGTGATCGAAATCAACCTTGAAGCCGGCAAAGTCACGCTCATGTTCTTTTTGTACATTGGCAATTTGCTGTTCTGGAGTAATACCGTTGGCTTCAGCACGTAGCATAATCGCTGTACCGTGAGCGTCGTCCGCGCAGACATAAGTCACGTTATGACCCATTGCACGCATCGCACGTACCCAAATATCTGCTTGGATATAACCGAGTAAGTGACCCATATGGATCGGGCCATTGGCGTATGGAAGGGCGTTAGTGACTAAGATATTACGCACGGATCTGACTCTCTCATTCGTATTTTATGCAATGGGCGATAATTTTACATGAGATAGAGCAGACTTGCATAAGGCTTTTGGTGAATTCTTTTTCAATAACAAAGTTGCACATCCCAGAAATGCTACTTTGTGGCAAGATTATCGGGGATAATGCCCCATTCGCAATTTGCTTGAGTGTTTGACCATGTATGATGATTACCACGATTTTGAAGACGATCAATCCGTTACACGGATTAAATCCAATATCAAAGAACAGCAAACAGCAGGCAAACGCATTCTTGAAAATGCGCAGCAATACTTAGATCAAATCGCACAAGGTGAACATACGTTTTTAATCGACACATTACGTCATTTGGCACAGCAAGATGAATACTTTAATGTCTTGGCCGATCAGCTCGATCAACCCGTTGGTTCAAAAGTGGCAAATGATGCGTTGAACTTGATGCACTTCTGGCAACAGATTCATCGTCATGAAGATGTCAAAGCCTTTAACTTACTTGATGTTATTAATACTGAAGCTTTTCAAAAAGATGTATTGACCGCTTTCGATGCTATGCAGATCAATGAGCAGAATAAAGCCTTGCGTCGTCCTGTGATTATAGAAGCTTTTAAAATGTATAAACTCGGCTGTTATGCAGGTTGTGTACCATTACTTTATGCCCAACTTGAAGGTTTACTGACAGATGTGCTGATTCAACAAGGTTTCTTAAAGCAAAATGGCACGAAGTTAGTCGATGTTTATAAAATTGTACCGGGTTTGAAAGGCAATGAAATTAAGAGCCTTTGGCATAAATCTAAGATTGCCATTGAGCTTAATCCATACTTTGCTGAACTCGCGGCTTATAAAATGGATTCAAGCTCGAATGTGACTGCGACACGTCATAATATTTTGTATGGCACGGATGTCGAGCATTTCACACAAGCACGAAGCTTTATTTTATTTATTTGGTTGTTTTCTGCATTGAACTTTATGTCGAATATTCGCTCCTAAATTCATCATTTTCAACTCAAAAGTTACAGCGTAGTGTTGTTCTACATCATCATGTGAGAAATTGTAGTGATTCGAAACATTTACGATGAGCACTGCAAATCTTCGATATAACTAAGATTCACTATCAAAGCGATAAAGAGGATTGAAGATGTCGAATAATAAAATTGATGACTTAAAAAACAAAGCTTCAGAACTCGGTGATGATCTGAAATTAAAGGCGAAAGAAGCTGAGCTGAAAGGCGAGAAAGCATTGGATCAAGTGAAGCATGGTGCAGCAGAAGCCAAGCTTGAAGGTGAAAAAAAACTGAATGATCTAAAACATGACACGCAGCAAAATTCTTCTGAAGCGCATTCAACTTTAGATGATTTAAAACATAAAGCGGTAGATTTAAAAGAGCAAGCAGCAGATAAATTGCATGACCTGAAAGATCAAGCGAGTGAAAAATTTGCGGATCTTAAAGCAAAAGCATCAGAAAAAATTGATCAACTGAAAAAGTAAATTGATCACAAAAAAGCTCATCATCAGATGAGCTTTTTTTTAATTTTTTCTAATCCATTCGATTTTTCTAATTTCATTATTCACCACAGTAAAGGTGTAAATCAGATCATGAAATTCGTAGGTATAGCTATAAGCCGTAAAACGATTTTTTCCTTCTTTCCATTCATAATGTTGTGTTGAAGTCGGCGTCTGCTTCATGTGTGAGCTTAATTTTGCATAAGAGTCACCTAAGCTGATGATTTGTCCTGAAGGAGTACGAAAACTTCGGGATTCATTGGCGGCATAGCCTGAAATTGGTAGAAGGAGCATTGTGCTCATTAGGGCAGTTATTGAGCGTGTTTTTAATTTAAGTTTCAGATTTATTTGTTTTAAAGACATATCGTAGCGTTATCTTGGTTTTATATTCTTTTCAATTTTAATGTTAAAAATTCGCTATTGTGTTGCTATTTGTTGAAAGCATGAATCACTTGCAACATGAATCAAGGCGTTTAACAGTGAAATCAAGTTTATAGCCTGTATCAATGACATCAATCGAGATACGCCAATAAAAATAATAAAAAAGCTGACTAATTTAGTTGGAATTCGACTAACATATTTCTATTCAAACGGGGATCAATATATTGTTGCTTAACCTTGTTGATATTTCTCGTTAAACTATTTCTTTATCAGTTTCTGTCCAGACTTGGAGTACGGTATGTCGTGGCTTTCTTCACTCAAATCTGTTTTTTCACCCTCAAAGGAGGTGAATGAAGAGGCTGTACAACACGTATTACAACACTACGTTTTGCCGAATTCTGACAATTTTTTGAAAGATCGAATCACACAGGTCAATGTTGAAGGTGATGTACTTCAAATTACCATTAATACCGTGCCAAGTGAAAAAGATCAGTTACAGCAAATTCACGATGAACTGGCTGATGCTTTGGAAAAGTGTGGGATTAAAGAGCTGAATATGCATGTCATTCAGCAGAAAACTGGAAGTCATGCTCAACAACAAGGTGGCTGTGGGCACAACCATGCAGCAGGTGAAAGCTGTTCAAGTAAAAAAGCTGATGCCCCAAAATCTAATCTGCCTCCTGTTGTAGATGCATCTGCAAGCCAGGATGCGGTAAAACAAGCGAATGCGAATTACCAACCTCAACAAGAAGAAGCACCGATTCAAAAAGCTGCACCACAGCAACGTGATGTACCTAAGCATCCACGTATCCAGAACGTGATTTTAGTTTCGTCTGGTAAGGGTGGTGTAGGCAAATCAACCACTACGGTAAATTTAGCTTTGGCATTACAAAAGCTCGGGCTGAAAGTAGGTGTATTGGATGCAGATATCTATGGTCCAAGTATCCCAACGATGCTTGGCAATGCCGGTAAAACCCCAATGATCGAGGCAGAACATTTTGTACCGTTGGATGCTTTTGGTATGGCGGTATTGTCGATTGGTCATCTGACAGGAGATCACAATACTCCTGTGGCTTGGCGTGGTCCAAAAGCAACAGGTGCATTGATGCAACTGTTCAACCAAACCCTTTGGCCTGATCTTGATGTATTGATGATCGACATGCCACCAGGAACAGGGGATATTCAATTAACTCTGGCACAACGTATTCCAGTGACCGGTGCAGTGATCGTGACGACACCACAAAATGTCGCATTGATGGATGCGACCAAAGGTATTGAATTGTTTAACCGTGTTCAAATTCCTGTGATGGGCGTGGTGGAAAATATGTCGACACATATTTGTTCAAACTGTGGCCATGAAGAGCAAATCTTTGGTACTGGTGGTGGCGATAAGTTATCGGAACAATACGATATTCCATTACTTGGACGTTTACCATTGAATGCGAAAATCCGAGAGCATGCCGATGAAGGTAAACCATCTGTATTGATTGGTGATGATGCAGCAGATAGTTATATTGAAATTGCACAGAAGATTGCAGCTGCATTGCCTAAAGCTGAAAGAGATCAAAGTCGGATTTTCTAAGTATTTGAAAAGACCCAATGTTAAACCTGTCTAAGTCTGACTTAGGCAAGTTTTTTTGTTGACCGTTCGTCGTTTTAGGATTATTTACTCTAATTTTTCTACCTAAAATATTTTGTGAAATTTCACGTTATATGGGTATAGAAATGCGTTCAATCACTGCAATGAAGATGGTTATGATTTCTCTCATTCTGTCAACGACAGCTTCAGCTGCCATTATTCCTTATGTTGATTATCCTAAAGAATTCCAAAAGAAATCTTTAAATATTCAGGTTCAAGAAGCTGAACAACAGTCAAATTAATGCTTGAACTCAGCATCACAGCGTGAATGGACTGTGATGCTGAATTTCATCGATGAAGAACGTGCTATAAGCATTTTTGCAAGAGTACATCATGTTTTTCGTTTCGATTACATTGTGTGACTTCAGAGTTATAATTTAAATGACAAACTAACCTGATGAAAAATATTACAAAAAAAATTGTGTTTCATTCTTGAGAAATTTTCACACAAATAATATTTTGCCAATTGAAATAATCCTGATTAATCTGAGCGCATTATCAGCGAGGTCATCCTATGATTTCATGGCTCTTTATTGCGTTGGTTACCACGATTTTATTCACACCCGGACCAACCAATACTTTACTTGCATCTTCAGGCATACAGGTAGGTATTAAAAAGTCATTTCGCTTAATACCCGCGGAAGCATTAGGTTATCTTATTGCCATCACTGCATGGGGATTTTTAATTGGTCGTGTCACCACTCATTTGCCAATTTTGCCAGTGATATTAAAATTATTTAGTTCATTCTATATTATCTATCTGGCCATCAAATTATGGCGCACTGCCAACGTAGAACATCAGTTGAATCAGCCCACCATCAAGGCTTCTGAATTATTCTGTGCAACTTTACTCAATCCTAAAGCTTTGCTTTTTGCCTCGGCTATTTTCCCTGCAATTGTTTGGGTGAGTGTAGATTATTATATTGCGCACATGTTGATGTTTATTTTATTGATCCTACCCATCGCTTTTATTTGGACACTCATTGGGTCGCTGTTAGCCAATAATAAAATTAAATGGTTAAACCAGTCCAATATGCAAAAAACAGCATCCTTAGTCCTGATGAGTTTCTCAATTCCAATGAGTTATTCGGCATTGTTAAGTCTTTAAGATGATTCACCGCAGCAGACTGAATAGGAATACAAATCGTGGGTTATTTCCATTGACGGGGTTTTCAGTTAAAGTACAGCGCAGTAATTGAATATGTATTCTGGGAATAAATAAATGGCAATTAAGTCTGATCGTTGGATTCGCGAAATGAGCGAAAAACACGGCATGATTGAACCGTATGCAGAAAACCAAGTTCGTTTAGACGAAAATGGTCAAAAACTCATTTCATATGGCGTTTCAAGCTATGGTTATGATGTTCGTTGTGCGCGTGAGTTCAAAGTGTTCACAAACGTTCACTCTGCTATTGTTGACCCAAAAAATTTCGATGATAAAAGTTTTATCGATATCGAAGCTGACGTGTGTATTATTCCACCTAACTCATTTGCACTTGCTCGTACAGTAGAGTACTTCCGTATCCCACGTAATGTCTTGACGGTGTGTTTAGGTAAATCAACCTATGCACGTTGCGGTATTATTGTAAACGTGACGCCACTTGAGCCAGAGTGGGAAGGTCATGTGACCTTGGAATTTTCAAATACAACCAATTTACCTGCACGTATTTATGCTGGTGAAGGTGTTGCTCAAATGTTGTTCTTTGAGTCTGATGAAGTGTGCGAAACATCTTATAAAGATCGTGGTGGAAAATATCAAGGTCAAACAGGTGTAACTTTACCTAAAACCTAAGTATTGAATTGTAAGACTTCATGCAAAAAGCAAACTCAATGAGTTTGCTTTTTTTATAAGTATTTGAAAAAATGAATTTATTCATTTATCGGAAAAAATGCCAACCCAATCGCAATTTTTTGCAAATTCTACTTCATTTATATACTATAAACTGTGATGTAATCTTAATATTAAAAGAGAAGCATGGAATTCTTCTCTGAACAATTAAAAATATAAATATGGTGCAAGGCATCGTATACGGGAAGGTCGAGATGGCACTTAATTATACGAACATATTTAATCAGACTTTACTTGCAAGTTTAATGACGCTTACTACGGTTTCGGTCTATGCATTGCAGCCTCTTTCGGATGAAAATTTAAGTGCGACGACTGGTGAGGGTGTCGCCATGATTCCTCAAGATGCTTATTTTGTTTTTCAAGGGGAAAATTCAACTGCGGCAGATTTAATGAATCGCCAAAAAGATACCGGATATATTCATCTCATTCCAGTGGGTCCTTTAACGGATGCGGCATTGGATACCAATAAAAATGGAACAGTAGGGTCAGAAGATCATTCCGTGGGTAAGGCTGATTTGTTCGTGTATGGTCTCGCATTATCTAAATCTGATAATAATCACAATACGCGCTTAGCTGCGACAGATAAAGATGCACGTATAGGATCATGGGGAACAGCAACCAATCCATGGCTACTTCGAGTCGGTACTGAAAATCAGGTTCCAAATTTTGATTTAAATAAAACATGTATAAGTAATGATCCTAGCTGTCAGGTTCCATTCTTGACGCTTGAAGCTCCATTAATGGACACAGTTCGTCCTACGGATGCAGCCAATGGTCTTGATGCTTACAGATTGAAGATGGCCATGTGGGCGGATGCTTTTGTTCTTGATCCATCTCGTAAAGAAGGGGATCCACTACTTTACCAATTGGGTGAAAAAGCAGGAACGAGTAATGCGGATCGTGCTAATCGACTTCGTTTACAGGCCATTTGGAATAATTTTTCCATTAATGGAAGTAATATAAAAATCTTTCAAACTTTAAATGGTGCAAGTAACCAAGCAGGCATGAGTGCATTTTATAACAACACCTTGGGGGTTGCTGGACTTGTGCGTTTGAACTCAGGTGATGGTCAAAATCTGACGACGGGGAATAAAACAGCCAATATTCTTAGACTGAGTACGCGTGAAACATCAGACACTCCTAATTTACAAACCCCTGCCATCAACAATACTCTGGCACCAGTATTTGATGCCAATGAGGGTATCTTTATTCATAATTTGAATGCCAATATCGTATTGGGTTCACTCTATCAGCCTTTGATTCTAGGCTCTGATGGTAAAAACTTTAGTTTGGAACTCACGCGTATTCCAAATAAACCTGAAATTTATAAAAAAATATACACAGATTATAGCAATCCAAACTCGACAGAATATGCGGGCTCAACCTGTAACTTTTATAAATGTGGTAACAATGGTTTGAATGGCTATCAAGGGACGAATGCAACACATAGCAGTATCACTATTGGAAGTACTTCTTATAACGCTGCGAATAATACTTTAAGTGCTTATAAAGGATCAGATGCAGTAGGTATAAGTTTTGGTGCAGTCAATCCAATTCCCCAAACGCCTAATGCCGCATTGCCAGCATCAAATTTTAAAAATATGGGTTCTGCGGTCATTGATGGTGTTCTTATTCAGCATATGAAAATCACCACAAAAGGATTATAGGAGAGCATTCATGAAAAATTCATTAGTCGCTGTCCTATTCAGTGTTATAGCATCAATGACTTATGCACTTGAGCCCATGTCAGATGAAGCTTTAAAAAATGTTGAAGGACAAGCTGGAGCTGATCTCTCATTAAAACTTTCTTTAAACCAAAAGTTAGTGACTGAGAATAATGTTCAACGTTATGTGTTTGATGATGCACTGTGTAAGGATGTGGAATATTGTCGTCTCGCGCTTGCTGTCAATAATCGCTATATCAAAGATGGTCAAGCAAGTAGTACGGATGGTTTTAAATTATGGCTTGTTTTTAAAGGGATTCAGGGCACTCTAAATATTCAAAAGATTGGCTTGGATGGTGTAGATCTCAGCTATAAAAATGATTCTGGTACTGATCAGCTTAAAGCAGCGATGCAACTGAGCTTTGATGCATCTAAGCCAATTCAAATTCGTAATTTTGGTTTTGATGCTTTGGCTTTTGGTCAGGATAAATTTACCAGCAATGCCACCACTGAGGGTGTAGGAACAAGTTCTGCTGACTATGGTTACCTGCAAGTGACACGTTATGATTCATCTAACGCTCCTCGTTCTGCATATGACCATGGGCGAGAAACTGGTTTTATGGGTTTAAAAATGAATGGTAATTTAGCTGTTCAGGGTAAAGTCATGATGTTTGGTTGTGACGGCAGTCACCAGCGTTGTTGAAATTAAAGATGCATAAGGAAATGTGATGAACAATAAAAAATATAATCACAGCTCATTGCTGGTTATGAATGCATTAAGCCTGAGTATCTTGCTTGCAAGCGGTCATGCCATGGCTTTAGAAGTGATGCATGACGAAGCTTTGCGAAATGTCAATGGTCAAGATGGTGTGCATATCTCGACAACATTGACTGAAGCCAACATGGATCAGGTCTATTGGCAAGATCAAGCTGGTCGTGGCAGTAGTGGAGCAACCAATAATACATTGCAGGCAACAGCAGATAATGTCTCTATTCGAAAAAGTAATGTCACTAATCAAACATTAGGGGCAGATATTAAAATTAATGCTGGAAGCAATGCGAACCAAGCAGGTTTAGACTTCAATGCCAGTGTGACACCTGCTTTAGTGACCATGAATAATCTCAGAATTTGTGATAACGAGAGTTCAAGCCGTTGTAGTTTTTCAATGGGTCAATTGGGTTTACAAACTACTTCGAATACTGATTTATCGCTTAGAACGATTCACGGATTATTCAGCAAAGAGAATCTTAGCGAAATCGCACTAGGGATTAAAAATGCCAATATCTATTTAGGGCAGACTGACGCACGAAACCAACTCAACCAACTTGTTTTAAACAACTTCAATTTCAACTTCAAAGCACGTGGTGCCATGTTTGTGGATGAAGTTGAGGGATTGAGAATGCAGTCGAATACACGTACAGGGTCGACAGATAATGTTGCCGGTATGAGTAGTACGCCTAATGATAATTTGGGTTATGTGGATTTAAACCGTGTTGCAAATTCGGCTTCAAAAAAAGCAGGATTTATTAACACAGGAACCTATGGCAATGGTAAGTCAGGTGCTGAGGGTGAAACAACAAACTCGGGTCTAAATATTGAAGTAATGTTGAATAAGAACGTGAGTTCAAATGACCCATATGCTTTAAA
Organism: Acinetobacter sp. 25-47-130; assembly: GCF_056779705.1. Lineage (NCBI taxonomy): Bacteria > Pseudomonadati > Pseudomonadota > Gammaproteobacteria > Moraxellales > Moraxellaceae > Acinetobacter > Acinetobacter sp. 25-47-130. The sequence goes on from NZ_JBWYII010000006.1 coordinate 52,875, forward strand.
TAGCAATACGAATAATCCTCAAGGAGCTAAAGGTCTCATCCGTGTAGGTGCCAGCGGGCGAATGGTCAATTCATCGTTGCAATTTCGTGGTACAAAAGGCAATGAAAGTGTTCTAGGAAATGCCAATAGTCCAACGGCTTCATCTAGTAATAGTGTAATTGGTGATTCTGGAATCGGATTCCGTATGAAAGCTGACTTTACCAAAGACAATGATTCAATGCTCGGAAGTGATGGACAAGCAACGACTTTAGAAATTGGTGGGGCAGGTCTAAATGCATACGGTTTTGAGTTTAGTAACTTAACAGGGTTAAGACCAAATACTCGAGCATCTTTTGATAGCGGTAACGTGTATCTCAATTTAGTCGATACAAAAACACTGCGCTTACCTGAAAACGAAGTGTTCCAAAAAAGTCGTTTTGGTAATGGAAGTTATTTAACCTTAGCAACTGATTATCAGCACCAAATTCATAATGCAGTAACTGGTGATAATCCATACAGCTTGATTGCTGCGATTCGTGGTGCTGAATTTCAGTCTATTTCCCGCCGTGGACGTTTTACCAATAGTGCAGGAACACCAGCAGCTAACTTGTTTGCGAATACAAATGTTAAAAATGAGTGGGGTTTGGCACTGCCTTTTTATAATCTGAATGCCAATCTTGCTCTATATGGAACATCAGTTCGTGCAGATCAAGCTTTTTATTACACTTTAGCAGGATCCGATGTTGTTAAAAACATGATTGCTACAACGGGTAATACCTCAAGAATTGGTTTGTCTTTTGCAATGAGTACCTCTGGGGTAGACCGAGCTAATGGTCAAGCGCTAGGTAATAAAACCACGTCAATTTTAGTGGTTGATGGCGGTAAGGTAGGCAGTGGAGATACGGCAACATCAACAGATTACTATATGGGTTTACGTAATATTGATCTGTACGCGAAGGGCACAGGAAATATGGGCGTAGAAAATGGTAGTGTAAATGTCAGCTTGCGCGATATGTTGATTGTTCTATCAACAGAAGTTGCTGCAGGATATCTGCCAGGTACCATTTATAAAACCTGTAAATTAAATAGTGGAGCAGCAGGATGTGCTACGCGAAGTTCATCACCAGACAACAATTTTGCTTTAGCTGATGATGTGATGTTTGTGGTGAAATCACGTCTTGGTGGTGATGTTGATTTTTCTTTAATTCCAAATAATGCTGCTGAAGATGGTCAGAACTTAACTTTTGTGGGTGAATTAGAGCTGAAAGGTGACAATAACACCTTCCAAATTACCGATCCTCATAATGGTTCAACACTTGGTTTAGACCGTTTGACAGGTAAAATTGCATTTAATAATGCATTGGTTGTTAGTAAAGATCAAAATGGTGCGGGACAATTTGGTGTGAATGCTGCCTTGATGTTCAATCCTCAAAAGACAACTTCGGGTGTTTTTAGAGCAAGAGACATCAACTTCTATCCTCCAACTGTAGGTGCTGGCGCTCGTTTAGGCGAACTGGCTATTACTGGCGGTCGTTTGAATAGTGAATTGCGCATTACACCTCGAAATTAATAAGTAAATATGGAAAGTTGAGGGATAGACTCATGAATATGATAAAAACAAGACGATTCATTTTACTTATTTTGACCACTGCGGTGGGATTCCCGTGTTTTGCTATGCAACCATTAGATGATCAGTCTCTTTCATCTACTACTGGTCAAGATGGGATCAGCATTGGTATTGGAATGGATAAGATCGAGTTCACACAGGCTGCGATCATTGATCAAGACGGAATTAAAGATCCAATATTAGGAAAAAATTATTCACAAGCAGCTGGCTTAGTGGTCGCAGGTCCAACTGGTAATCCAATTCAGGTTCAATTTTTAGGGCATACCCCTGGTTCGTCTACAATCAATGCAAAAATTGATACAGACGGAGGCAATGGCACGCCATTTGCCAATATAGGTATCACTTTTGCTGAGCAAATTACAGGGTTTAAATTGAGTCCATTCGCACTTTATATCGCCAGCAGTAATCAGGTGTCTAGTGCTACACAAACTAAATCGATTTATAATGATCTGAAGCAATTGGTGCCTGGTGTCGCTAAAATTTTAGAAATAGGCAGTGCTGATAGAAACTTTGAAATTACATTAAATCAATCCCAACGTCCTCAGATCAATGTTCAATTAGGCAATGTGCCACAAGGCTACATGGTCCAGTTTGGAGGCGCAATTCAATCAATCTGTGGCACAGGCTCAGGCTGTCCTATTGCATTCGTATCTGGTAATTCTTCTGCAAAATTCGATTTTCAGGCTAAAGCTACTGATCAAAACAATGGCTTTTCATTATCTGGTTTCCATGCAGGTGTTGCACCTTTAGGTATTTACGTCGGAAATACAGGACAATCTAGTAAAATGAATGTTGGTCTCAACAATGTGATGTTGGGACGTGAGGGGGCGAGTAGTCCGACGGTCTTTAATGGTTTAGCGAATGGCTCAATGGGGAGCTTTGGGGCTATTGGTACATCTGTGAAAGATTTGAAAGTGAATATCAACGGTCTATAAAAAATCCCGCGAATAGCGGGATTTTTTATGCTCAAATTATTGGGCGATTTTAGCGAGTATTTCTTCTTTACTCAGGTTGCTTGATTCAGTATCAGAACGACCTTTGTACTCAAAAGTACCAGCATCTAAACCTTTTTCACCGATAACAATACGGTGCGGAATACCTGTAATTTCGATATCGGAGAATTTAACGCCTGGTCGTTCATCACGGTCATCTAAAAGCACGTCATAACCAGCAGCTTGAAGTTCTGTATAAAGTGCTTCAGCAGCCTCTACAGTACGAGGTGATTTATGAGCATTCATCGGAACGATTGCGACATGGAAAGGTGCAATAGCAGCAGGCCAAATAATTCCTTTTTCATCGTAATTTTGTTCAATGGCAGCCGCGACTACGCGAGTCACCCCAATTCCATAACAACCCATTGTTACAGTGAATGGTTTACCATCCTTACCTAATACTTTGCAGCCCAAAGCTTCAGAGTATTTTTGACCTAATTGGAAAATATGACCAACTTCAATACCACGTTTAATTTGAAGTACACCTTTACCGTCAGGAGATGGATCACCCTCAACAACATTGCGAAGATCATAAACTTCAGTGAATTGAGCATCACGCTCCCAGTTCACACCCGTCGCATGTTTGTTTGCTTCGTTTGCACCTGCAACAAAATCAGACAAAACTGATGCTGCTCGGTCAACGATGACATTAATCCCTTTTTCGACTAAACCTTGAGGACCAACAAAACCAGCGGTTAAGCCTAAAGCACTCAGTTGTTCTTCAGTTGCAAATGCAAGTGGTGATGCAATCAGCGGATGTTTCTCAGCTTTGATTTCGTTTAGCTCATGGTCACCACGAAGGAACAGTGCCACGACAGGCGCAGTTTTACCTTCTTCAGCGACTCCTTGTACCAACAAAGCTTTGACAGACTGTTTTGCATCGGTACCTAAGAAAGCAGATACATCAGCTATAGTCTTTTGATTTGGTGTTTCAATAATTTTTAATTCTTGAGTTGGTGCAGCACGTTCACCTACAAGAATCGCTTCAGCCATTTCAATATTGGCTGCATAATCTGATTCAGTTGAGAATGCAATATCGTCTTCACCGCTTGATGCCAATACATGGAATTCATGCGAACCTGAACCGCCAATTGAACCTGTATCCGCCTGAACTGGACGGAAGTCTAAACCTAAACGAGTAAAAATACGGCAATAGGCATCGTACATCGTGTCGTAAGTTTCTTGTAATGAAGCTTGATCTGCATGGAATGAGTAAGCATCTTTCATCACGAATTCACGAGAGCGCATAACGCCAAAACGAGGACGAACTTCATCACGGAATTTAGTTTGTACTTGGTAGAAATTAGCGGGTAATTGTTTATAACTTTTGAGTTCGTTACGCGCTAAATCAGTAATGACTTCTTCATGTGTAGGGCCGAGAACAAACGGGTTGTTGTGACGGTCATTAAAGCGTAAAAGTTCTGGACCATATTGCACATAGCGACCAGATTCTTCCCATAAACTTGCCGGTTGGGTCACAGGCATCAATACTTGTAGTGAACCAGCACGGTCCATTTCTTCGCGAACAATCGCTTCGACTTTATTTAACACACGTACGCCCATTGGCAACCAAGAATATAATCCTGAAGCCAATTTACGAATCATACCCGCACGAAGCATCAGCTGATGAGAGATTACTTCAGCATCACTTGGGGTTTCTCTTAACGTTGCAAATAAAAAGCGACTCGCGCGCATGGAATTTGTCCTAATAATGAGCGTTAAAGCATAAGATTATACGATAAAAAATGAGGTGAGCATTTTGAATGACACCTCATGACAATTCTCTACATTATGACATGAATTTTCGTGTTTGACGTACCATAAAATTCTTAAAGTCATCTAAGTAGGTAAAGATAACGGGAACGACAACTAAGGTCAGCAGGGTAGAGGTAATGACGCCCCCAATGACAGCATGCGCCATCGGAGCACTTTGTTCACCTCCTTCACCCAAGCCTAATGCCAATGGCACCATACCCATAACCATCGCACTTGTGGTCATCAGAATGGGTCTCAGTCGTGTTTTACCTGCAGCAATAATGGCATCAAAACGTGTCTCACCGCGATCAATAGCTTTCTTAATAAAGTCAATGAGGAGAATTGCATTCTTGGTTACTAATCCCATTAACATGATGATGCCAATAATGGAAAATAAATTCATTGTCGAGTTAAATAAGAATAATGCAAGGAATACCCCGACCAATGACAATGGTAATGAGGCCATGATCGCCGCAGGATGAATAAAACTATTGAATTGAGAGCCTAAAACAATATAGATAAATACAATAGAGAGTGTAACGGCTGTAACAGCGTACCCAATCGATTCTTCCATATCTGCGTTTGCACCTTGTGTTTCAAAACCATAGCCGGCAGGCATCTCGAAGTTATCTTGCAATGCTTTAATATCTCGACCAATGTCACCTGCAGGTCGACCTGAAGTATTGGCTTCAACCATGACTTCACGCGCTAAATCACGACGGTTGATTTGAGATGCACCATAACTTTCTTGTGTGCTTGTTACGCTTGAGAGCGGAACTAAGATCGGTTGATTATTCGCATCCACTTTTTGCGATTTTAAATATAAATTATTGATGTCACTTGGAAGCGTACGTTGATCTTCAGAGAGGCGCAAATTGACATCATAGGTTTCACCTTTTTCGTCTTTCCACGTCGTTACATCATCACCAGCAAGGAGAGGGCGGATCACATTGGCAATTTGGCTGACTGATAATCCTAAATCGTTTGCCAGTACACGATTTACATGCACTTCAAGGGTAGGTTTAGGCTCCTTGAGCGAGCTTTCTAAATCGACGACACCATCAATTTTTGCCATTTCCACCATGAAGCGATCAGAAATTTTTTGTAATTCATCTAGCTCAGGTCCTTTGATGGAAATCATGACAGGCTTTTGACCACCAGACACAGTTTCATCTGCTGAAGCAATAGAGGTGAGGGTAATACCCGCCACGGTTTGTAGTCGATCACGAAACTCATTGGTTAAATCAGTCAGTGTCTGAGAGCGCTCTTGGCGAGGACTTAAACTGACTCGAATGCTTACGTGGTTTTTCCCGCGATCAGTCACCCCATTAATAACGCCGTACGTTCCTTTAACTTCTGGATGTTGTCGAATAATAGATTCAACTTGTTTTAACTTTGCCTGAGAGTATTCGAGTGAAGCATCTACGGGCGTTTCAAATTTGATCCGAATTTCACCTTTATCTGGAACAGGTACAAACTCTGTTCCCACCATTTTCGATAGCGCGAGCGCGCCAAACAGTGAAGCAACAGCAACGACAATTGTTAGAAAGCGGAATCTTAGTGCCAGTTTTAGCAGCTTCTCGTACACTTCATTTAATGAATCAAGTTTATTTGAGATCCCATTGAAGAAGCGTTTCAATGCGTTCGGTTTTTTATTTGGATGATGACGTTCAGCCCAGTGAGCTGAGAGCATTGGATCGAGCGTAAAACTGACAAACATTGAGATCAGTACGGCGGTACTCACTGTCACGCCAAATTGGTAGAAGAAACGACCGATAATACCGCCCATGAATGCAACTGGTAAGAACACCGCAACAATAGTCAAAGTGGTTGCGAGAACTGCCAGCCCAATTTCTTTGGTTCCATCTAAAGCAGCAGTCACATGATCTTTCCCCATATCAGCATGGCGGACAATATTTTCACGTACCACAATTGCATCATCAATAAGAAGACCAATACTTAAAGACAGGGCAAGAAGAGTCATCATATTGATGGTAAAACCAAAAGCCCAAATGAACGTTAATGTACCAAGTAAGGCGATTGGCAGGGTAAGACCTGTAATAATCGTCGATCTAAATGAACCTAAAAACAGTAGAACGATGACAACCGCAAGTACACCACCTTCAATAATTGTACGGGCAACATCACCAATACTTGCTCGTATGCCTCGAGATGTATCGACAACTACTTTCAATGTTGTCCCTTGCGGGAGTTGTTGTTCTATACGGTTTAGTGTTTTATAAGCCGCATCTACAACGTCAATTACATTTGAATCAGAGCTTCTGAGAATATCCAACGCGACAGCATTTTGACCGTTAATGAATGCACTCGACTCGAGTTCAGCTTGGCTGTCGTAAATTTCAGCTACTTGTTTTAAGTAGATTGGCGTGCCATTTTTACTCGCGACGATGAGATCCCCAAAGGATTGGGGATGAATTACTCTTGATTTAATTTCAACAACCAGCTCTGAATTTGACTGTTTGAGTGTGCCCCCAGGGACTTCAATGTTTTCGCCTTTTAGTGTGTTAATGACTTGATCAACGCCAACACCAAGACTTTGTAATTTTTGTGGATTAACTTCAATACGAATTTGACGCTGCGAGTCACCTAGCAGATTAACTGTACCTACCCCACGAACAGTTCTCAATTGAGGAACAATTTTTTGATCTAAATAAGAGCTGAGCTCTCGGAGTGACATATTCTCAGACTCAAATACCACCGACATGATGGCACCTGCGGAAGGGTCATAGCGCTCAACAATAGGATCAGTAATTTCATCACGAAATTCAGCTGTCACTGGCGCAATTTTGTCTCGAATATCTTGAGCTGCAACGGTTGAAGGAACATCCAAATTAAACTCAGTGATAATTGTAGAGAGTCCTTCACTCGACTGCGATATCACTTGTTTAACACCTGAGATTGTATTGATCTGATCTTCCATCTTTTTGGTAATTTCAGATTCAACAGTTTCAGGAGAAGCACCTGGGTAAGTGGTATACACGACCACAAATGGGAAATCGACATCAGGGAATTCTTCAACTCCCATTCGTTGCCATGATGATAAGCCCAATACCATCAGGCATAGCATCATCATGATCGTAAAGACAGGATATTTCACACTGATTCGAGTTAACCACATAGTACAGATCCTGTCTTACTTTGAAGCAATTGAGACTGTTTTATTTAAGTCATCATTATTAAACTTAATTCTACTGATGTAATCCGTTGGCTGAAGACCACTGATCATTGCAATATTCTCGTTGGGTTGTCGATCCAGAATTCGAATATTGGCTTTCTGAATTTTCTGATCACGGATGATCCACAGATAAGGTTTGCCATCTGCATCTTGAATAGTATCAAGAGGAACTTTTTGCCCCTGAATTTGTTTGTCATCTAAAATGAAACCTTCGACAAAAGCACCAATACTCAGTGAATTGATTGATTCATTCGGTTGAGCAAAAAACTCAACCTGACGACTGATTTGATCGGCCATAGGGGAAATGCGTGTTAACTTGGCAGTATAATTTTGGGTAGTCCCTTGAATTTTATATTCAATATTGTTTCCAATGTTGAGCGCATGTTGAGATTCGACAGGGAGTTTTGCTTGAATCTCTAATTTTTGTGGATCTACGATTTCAAATAGTGTTTGACCCATTGAAACGGTTTGACCAGGTTCAACTTGACGTTTGGTAATCACGCCAGAAATGGGGCTACGAATTAACCCATCAGCATCGGCTTTCAGTGCGATATCCACATTTGCTTGCTGAGCTCGTACAGTTTCGAGTTGAGCTTTATGCTCCACTTGACTTTGTTCATATTCAACCTTAGAAATAAATCCTTGATCATAAAGTCGTTTTTTTCGAGTAACCATATTTGAAGCTTGTTGTGCCTGCGCTTGTGCAGAAGCAAGATTAGCGCGAGCTTGTGCGAGTCGGGCTGCATTATCTTGATTATTTAAACGTACCAAGACTTGTCCTTTACTCACCCTTTCACCGACTTGTACAGAGACTTGGCTAGCAGTGGCAGTCACTTGCGCTTGAATTGTACTTTGATTCACAGCGCGTATGGTGCCCGTGAAAGCAAATTTCAGATTTGAGACCCCATTTTCAACTTTGACTAAGTCCTGTTGTATTAATTCAATTTTTTGAGGGGTAGATGAGGTTGGCTGTACACTTTCGTCATTTTTTTGACAAGCGGCTAAAAGACAACTCGTACACAGCGTTCCTAATACGAGATATTTCTTAAACTGACTGCTGTGTCGAGTCGCATTCGGCATGTGATAATTCCTTTCCATTCAGACAAACTCTTCTTTATTCAAGAGTTTTTAAGCGCTTGATAATATTGTCGTATTGTGACTGAGTATTTCGATAGTTTGTTTGTAAAGATTCAATATTTTTTTGGATATTACTCATATTCTGCGCATTATAAGTGATTCGATCTTGTAAGTTTTTAGGGACAGGATTCCCTTTTTTGATATAGGTCTGTTCCTGCTTTTTAAACAATATTCGATCTTGCTCCAGTTGTTGGTACTGTTGTTTTTGAAAGGTGATTTGTTTGTTGATGTTTTTCAACATATCATCACGTTTGTTCGCAGCCACTTTACTAGAACCATAAGCACGTTTTAAGCGTAGATCTTGTTCATGTTGTTTGGCTTGTTGCGTACGTACACCACTTTGTTGCTGTTCTTTATCGGCATCATAAGGTCGATTTTTTTTAATCACTTGCATATTACGGTCAAGTGCTTCATAACCGTGACGAATATGCTCTGGTGTTACCGAACTACTAATATTAGCTACGCCATTTTTATCATAATAACGATACCAAGACGGTTTGGTCACTGTGGTATTAGCAATTGCTTCACTGATACATAAACCAAATGTCATCATGATCACTAAGAATGTTTTATGATGAAGATGCTTTAACCCAATTCTTGATTTGTGCGAAAGATTAAACATTGGAATTGGTCCCCGTGATATCAATTCAATTTTTTAATTTTTGCTTTTAATAACAAGCATTTTATGTGGTTTTGGTAAATTTATAAATATAAACCGTTAAATAATTTACGCTTAATCTGATTCACCCTTAAATTCTATGAAGCTTTGTGACACAATCTCTCCGCGAGTACTCAACTGCATTGAAAATCAATGTAATGTTATGTTAGAAAATAATGGTTATTCTCTAAATTAAGCGTTTCATTTTTCTTTAAATCTCATCTCAGGAAGGATCATTCAATGGATGATAATCTGCAAAATATTAAAGTGATGGTCATTGATGATTCAAAAACGATTCGTCGGACCGCAGAAACTTTATTACAGCGTGAAGGATATGACGTTGTAACTGCAGTAGATGGATTTGAAGCATTATCTAAAATTGCTGAAACTCGACCTGATATTATTTTTGTAGATATTATGATGCCGCGTTTAGATGGGTATCAAACGTGCGCATTGTTAAAAAACTCACAAAATTTCCAACATATTCCAGTGGTCATGTTATCCAGTAAAGATGGGATGTTTGATCAGGCAAAAGGACGAGTTGTTGGATCTGATGAATACCTCACGAAACCATTCAGTAAAGATGAGCTATTGAATGCGATTCGTAAACTTGTCGCTTCACGTTAAGTACTGGGAAAACAAAATATGACACGTATCTTAGTGGTAGATGACTCTCCAACAGAAATGTTTAGATTTAAAGAAATTCTGTCCAAAAATGGCTATGAAGTGCTAGAAGCAACCAATGGTGCAGATGGTGTTACCTTAGCGCAAGCAGAGCAACCAGATCTTGTACTTATGGATGTGGTGATGCCTGGTGTGAATGGATTTCAAGCGACGCGGCAAATTGCAAGAGCTGATGTAACGAAGCATATTCCAGTTGTCATTGTCAGTACCAAAGATCAGGATACGGATCGAATTTGGGGCAAAAGACAAGGCGCTGTCGACTACCTGATCAAACCTGTAGATGAATCAAGATTACTTGATGTCATTCAGCAATATTTAAATACAGGCACAGCATGATCATTCAAGATGAAAGTGATCAACAACACTGGTTAACGCAAGCCAGTAATGCTAATTCGGCTCAAGCAAATGAGTACCGTGATGTGCAAAATCAGGACCTCTGGTCTGGTGTATGTTTTAAAGTTGAGCAGCAGCAATTTATTACCCCACTTGGTGATATTGCGGAGGTTAGCCCTTTACTGAGCATTACCTCATTACCACTTACGCCGCCGTGGTATTTAGGTTTAGCGAATTTGCGAGGTCGAGTACTGTCCGTATTAGATCTAAAGCAATTTGCTTTGAGTAAATCAACACAATTACACGCTAATGTTAAAATTTTATGTTTTAACGTGGGGCAAGACTGTGTTGGATTGCTTGTGGATGAAGTCCTTGGTGTAAAACATTATAAGAATAATACCTATAGCACCAGTTCGGATTTGATCGCAGAACCATATAGATCGTTTTGCCAAGGTTATTTTCTCGATCATTCAACACCTGTAGCTGTGCTGATGATGAGTCTGCTATATGAGCATGATCGTCTAAAGCACATGTTCACATCAAATTCAATTTAATGTGTAGTCAGCAATAGTTTTTTGGGGGAGCTGAGTGAGTTTACGGTTAAAAAAGACCAGTCGGAATGTGAATGATTCAGATTCCAACACACAGGGATGGAAAGCTTCACTTAAGTTAAAACTTGAACAGTTTTCAGAGCTGTTTGGGCAATCTGCCCAAACGAAGTCTTATTTAATCATGGCTATTATTAGCCTCGTTTGTGCTTTTCTGATTTTATTGTTTCTTATGTTTAATCTCCCACGCACGGTGGAGCAAAGTCGTGGGGTGGGGGAACTGAAATATCTCAATCAAATGATGATTATTCAGACTCAACAGTTTGAGGATAATCCTACAGATTACACATTACAGATTCTCAAAAACTCTCAGCTTATTTTTAGTTCACAACTTGAAAATGTAAAATCAGTTTATTTTTATAGTCCAGCTTTAAATGAAGTAGATCGACTGTGGTTAGAGTCTCAAAGCAATATCACGGAATCTCAGTTACAAAAAATTCAAGTTGCTCTCAATGAAATTCGCACAGGTTCGACGTGGTTACTGATTTTACTGTCACTTTTATTGTTGATTAGTTTATCGAGCTTCACCTTTGCAGTGATTAAACTTTTTATTTTAAGAAGCCAAGAAGATCGTTTGCGTTTAATGGAACTAGTGGATAAAGATAAGAAAAATCAAACCGCGATTTATCGACTTTTAGATGAAATTGGTGATTTAGCTGAAGGCGATTTGACCAAATATGCTGCGGTTTCTGCAGATTTTACGGGGACAATCGCGGATTCAATTAATGTAGCGATAGATCATTTGCGTGATTTGGTGATGAGAATTAATCAGGCTTCTCAACAAGTTACCCAATATATTCATCAAACTCAGCACATGAGTTCACAATTGGCGCAATCTTCAGAGCTGCAAGCTCGTGAAATCCAAAATACATCGCTCGCCATTCATGACATGGCGGACTCAATTGATCACGTTTATGAAAATGCAGCGCAATCTGCAAAAGTTGCTCAGCGCGCTGTACTTATCGCAGCGAAGGGTGGGGAAGTGGTTGAACGATCAATAGATGGAATGGATCAAATACGAGGGCAGATTCAAGAAACATCTAAAAAAATTAAAAGGCTGGGTGAATCTACCCAAGAGATTGGAAACTTTGTTGCAACCATTGAAGACATTGCAGGGCAAACGCATCTGTTGGCTTTAAATGCAGCCATTCAAGCCGCAATGGCAGGCGATGCTGGACGAGGTTTCGCTAGTGTTGCTGATGAGGTGCAGCGTTTAGCTGAACGTTCAACTGCTGCGACCAAACATATTGAGATATTGGTAAAAAATATTCAATTAGATACGCATGAGGCCGTTCGCTCTATGGAGCAAACAACTTCTGAGGTGGTTAAGGGGACTGGACTTGCTCAAGATGCAGGAGCAGCACTTGCAGATATTCAGTTGATTTCAAAACAGTTGGCTCAACTGATTGCGAATATTTCAGCATCCTCAAAAGTTCAGTCAGCTGCTGCGGGTCAAATTGCGAAAACAATGTCGCTTGTGCAAGATGTCACACGAGAAAATCATGCTTCAACCTTAGATACTGCACAATCGATAGCAGAACTCACTCAAATGGCTGATTCTTTAAGGAAATCAGTTGCAAACTTCAAATTACCTGAGTGATTGAGCCATGAAAAATAATAATCCTAATAAAATACAATTATATCTTTCAGAAGCACTCTATCGTGCATATGTCGATATGCAGCTTCCTCAGGATGAATCAAATTTTGAAGATGAGGAGCTTATTACCACCTTTGCTGAAGAGCTTAAGGAATTACTTCTAGAAATATCAGAAAATTTTCAAGTCTTATCGAATGATTTAGAACAGGTAAATATTTGGCAAGCTTTGCGCCGTAATTTTCATACCTTAAAGGGTTCGGGTCGAATGCTTGGACTCAACTCAGTTTCTGAGCTTGCATGGACTGTTGAGACAATACTAAATACTAGGCTTGATCAGCAACGTTCATGGAGTCAAATGGTCCTTGAGTATGTTGAGCTGATCTCTCGTATATATCGCTACATTATTGTGCCTAGTTTAACAGTTAAACAAGCGATTCAATTAGATGTTAAACCTCTATTGCTTTTAGGTCGGCAATTAGAACATTCAAATACCATAGATCAATCATTGCATCCTTTGTTGGCGATCAACGCTCATCTCACACAGCTAGATCTAGATTTCAGGATTGAATGTCATTGTTTGAATGACTCAAATTCACTCTCAGCAGCAGCCACAATTGAGAATACTCAAATATGGGATAACGAGGTTCTGCAAAGTTTTTATGCTGAAGCTTCAGAACAATTGAAATCCCTGCAAGATATGTTGGATAAATCCAATCAACAATTTCAGGTGGATACGCTTGCACGTGTTGTCCATTCTCTCAGGGGGAGTTCTGCAATTGTTGGACTTGAGCAAATTGAAGTATTGAGTCAGTCATTCGAAAAAATAATACAACGTAATCCATTTCTTGATACCAACAATAAAGAATTGCAAGCGCTCACAACGCAGTATATTGATTTAATCCAGTATTACTTAGAAAGCTTGCAAACAACAGGTGACAACGTAACGAGACAACAACAGTTTCAGGCATTAGAGCATACTTTTTTAATCGCATTGAGAGACTTCTCAGAACAGATTACACAGAACGATCCAAATCTTGATCCGCAAGAGTTACTCAAGAAAATTGTAGATTTGGGTGTAGAAGATGTTTTTCTTATCGATACCTTTGTACAAGATGGTATTTCTAACCTCGTTAGCTCTACACGTGCTACTGAACGTTCGAGCTTACTGAGTCAACAACTCAGTTCAATTGCTAAATTTGCCATTAAAGTTGATTTTGATCTCCTTCGAAAAATTTCAGAAATTTTGAGTTCAATTCACTCCAACATTGCAAGAGAACCGAATTCAATTGCCTACTCAAATGTCCACCGAGTTTTACAACAAGGGCATGAAAAACTCTTAGAAATATTTGATGAACTTGCTATAGGTCAATTGGCTCAAAATAATGAGGCTTCTCAGCAACTATTAGATGATTTAAAACAACTTAATCATGAATACTTCAGTTTTTCCAATCAATCGAATTGTAGTGGTACTATAGAGCAGGAGAGCGAAGTATCTGCTCGATCCTTAGATGAAACAATTCTGACATTACTCAATATAGATTACGCACTCAAAGATTCAGCGAAAGCAAAACAGGGCTTAGATCGCGAAGTAAGTGGTTTTTTTGTCGAGGAAGCGGAAGAAATTTTGTCTCAAATCGAAGACTTGTTCAATACATGGTTAGAGTATCAAGAAGATGCTACGTGTATCCAAAAAATTATGCGGCAACTGCACACGTTGAAAGGTGGTGCATACATGTTGCAAGCAGATTACTTTGCAAATCTAATCCATGAGCTTGAATCTGTATATCTTCAACTCATTTCAGAGCAACACATTGATATAAAAAGTTTCATTATTTTGATTAAAGCCTTACAGCATGATTTGGTACGGCGTGTCAAAATCATTAAAACTGAGTCTGTTGATTATCCGATAGAACAGGCATTAAGGCTTATTCAGGGTTTAATTGAGCTTGGACATTTAAATCTTAAGGGTGGTGACTCGAAGCTGAACTTAGTACATTCGATGCAAAATGATATCACTCACCACATGTCTTCAGATTTTAGTATTCATTCAACTTTATCAGCGGACCTTGAAACCAATTTAAGTGATTTAGTCACTACGCATAATAATTCATCAAAGTTTGACTCTTCTTCCATTCAGCAAAACTCACATCAGACTGAACCATCTAACGCTAAGGAGAGTGTTTTACCGCCTCCAATGAGTGGTAATTTGCAAAAGTTTGTGCAATCTGCCGTAGCGAACGAGACACTTTCAGTCTCTACTGCTGTAATTGAAGCAACCCTTAATTTGATTGGGGAGGATTTGATTCAACGTTCGCAAGTCGAAGTAGAATTAAAATCATATCGGTCAAATTTGGTAGAAATGGATCAAACCATTCAGCGCCTTACTTCACAATTGAGACGGATGGAAGGGGAATTAGAATCCCAAATTTTATTACAACGTAGATCACATAATTCCGCCGAGCATGGATTTGATCCCTTAGAAATGGATCAATATTCATCACTTAATCAACTCTCAAAATCAATATCAGAGTCAACATCAGACTTGTTAGATATCAGAAACACTCTGCACGAAAAGCTTCAGTCTGCAGAAAGTATATTGATTCAGCAGGCAAGAATACAAAACAACATCCAACACTCGTTGATGCGTACTCGTGTCGTGCCATTCAAGACGATACAAATGCGTCTTGAACGCTTATGCAAGCAACTTTCGATGAATCTGAATAAATCTGTTCAGTTACAGATTGAACATGCAGACATCGAATTAGATCGTAGTATTCTTGAAAAGTTGATCACCTCACTTGAGCATATTCTGCGTAATGCGATTGATCACGGAATTGAGTCAGCAGAACAGCGGTTGAAATTAAATAAACCTGAACAAGCAGTCATGCAACTGACACTGGTGAATCATCACAATGAGCTGAGTATTTTGATCAAGGATGATGGTCGAGGAATTGATTCACAAGAGATTAAGCAAAAAGCTGTTGAATTTGGTTGGCTCAATACTGAACGGGAATATTCTGAAACTGAACTATTACAATTGATTTTTAGACCTGGCTTTACCACTGCTGCAAAATTAACAACGGTTTCAGGACGTGGTGTCGGTTTAGATGTCGTAAAAAGTGAAATACAGGCACTGGGTGGGCATGTTCATGTTACTTCGGAAAGAGGACAAGGAACTTGTTTTGAAATCAGAATTCCTAAATCTTCAATTATTACTGAAGCGTTGATGGTAAAAGTTGCAGATCAATTCTTTGCCTTACCGTTACATCAAATACAACGTGTTGAAATGATCGATAGACATGATTTAAATCATGCGAAACAACAGAGTCAGTTGTTGAGGGTGCATGAAGCAAGTTATCAATTAAACGATTTGGCTGACTTCGTGTTGTTAAATCAAAATATAAAAAGAAACTCACCATATTCAGAAACCCAAAAAGTTCCAGTGATTTTGGTGAATATGCACCAGTCTCAACCTGTGGCTTTATTCGTTGATGAAGTCTTAGGAACTAATTCACAAATTATTGTGAAACAGACTGGGAGGCTGATCCATCAAATTGATTATCTCAGCGGTGTAACCATTATGGGCAGTGGAGAAATTTGCCCAATTTTAAATGTAAATCGTGTGGTTCAATATCTCACTCAGCAGGATTGGTCTGTACATCCAGAGTCGAAGCTCTCAAATTTAAAACATGACAATGAGGCACCTACGATTTTAGTGGTTGATGATTCGGTCACAGTTCGAAAAGTGACATCTAAACTACTTGAGCGTTATGGTTACCAGATTGTCACAGCTACAGATGGCATTGAAGCACTTGAATATTTACAGCATTCAACACCTGCCTTAATGTTAATTGATGTTGAAATGCCAAGAATGGATGGTTTTGAAGTGATGCAATGGCTGAGAAATCAACCACATTTGCAGAACTTACCTGTGGTTATGATCACTTCACGAGTGGGGGATAAGCATAAACAACATGCTCTTGAACTTGGTGTATCGGCTTATATGGGTAAACCTTTCCAAGAAGCAGTGTTGATTGAGCAGATCAATCAGCTTTTAAAACAGGATTGAAGTATTTTAAGCCAATTAAAAAAGGATGCATTTGCATCCTTTTTTATATTTCATTGCTGTTAAATTTTAATGTTATGCCAATAGCTCAATTAAGATTTTTTCATAAATTTCAGCCAAAGGTTCCAAATGTGCGATTTCAACATGCTCATTAATCTGGTGGATCGTGGCATTAAGTACTCCCAGTTCGAGTACCTGAGCTCCAGTGGGTGCGATAAAGCGACCATCTGATGTACCACCACTGGTTGATAATTCTGTTGTCGTGCCAGTCACATCCAAAATCGCTTTTTTGGCAGCATTGACGAGCTCTCCAACAGGGGTAAGGAATGGTAAACCTGATAGTGTCCACTCGATATCATACTCAACGCCGTGGCGATCTAAAATTTCATGTGTACGTGCTTTTAATTCATCAGCAGTAACTTCTGTAGAATAACGGAAGTTAAATAACAAGTTCATCGTGCCAGGCACAACATTGGTTGCACCTGTTCCAGCAGAAATATTCGAGATTTGGAAAGATGTTGCAGGAAAATACTCATTGCCTTGATCCCATTCTGTCTCACACAATTCAGCAATTGCTTTTGAGGCTGTATGAATTGGGTTAATTGCCAAATGTGGATAGGCCACATGCCCTTGCTTACCTTTCACTATTAAATTGGCGTTGAGAGACCCACGACGGCCATTTTTAACAATGTCACCTAAAGTATTCGTACTTGACGGTTCACCGACCAAACACCATGTCATTTTTTCTTGGCGTTCTTCTAAAGTTTCTACAACTTTCACTGTTCCATTGATAGATGGACCTTCTTCATCTGAAGTGATCAAAAAAGCAATCGAACCTTTGTGGTCTGGATGCTTGGCAACAAAACGTTCAGAGGCAATTACCATGGCTGCCAACGCCGTTTTCATATCTGCACTGCCACGCCCGTATAACTTTCCATCTCTAATTTCTGGGGCGAATGGATCGGAGTTCCACGCTTCTAGATTGCCTGTAGGAACAACATCAGTATGACCCGCAAAACAAAACACAGGTGATTCAGTCCCGCGACGAGCCCATAAGTTATCTACATCTTCAAAACGCATATTTTCAATGTTAAAACCAATCTTTGATAATCGATCAGCCATAATATTTTGACAGTTATGATCGACAGGGGTCACTGAAGGTTGGCGAAGTAATTGTAAGCTTAAAGCGAGTGTTGCAGACTGGGTCATGGAGAGAAATCGAATTGGTCAAAGTTGATCTATCATAAAGTATGTTGAATTTGATGCAAAATATTAATCATTCAAGGAAATCAAATTTAAATAAAAAAAGCCCTATTAAAAAATAGGGCTTTTAGCTTCAACTTCGAATTAGTTGTTACGAATTTCGTTTGAAGTTTTTTCAGCAGTATTTGTTACAGTTTCCCCAGCTTTTGAAACGTCTTGTCCAAAACCTTTGAATGTATTACAACCAGTTAATACAAATGCAACTACGAATGAAGCGGCTAATACTTTTTTCATCATTATCTCCAATGATTGTAAATTATTTTGATGCTTAATCAGAATAAAAATTAATCATTTAGAAGAATATGAGAGTTTTATTATCAGAATGTTATTAATTGTATTCGATACATTTTTTTATTACACGAACTACACGTAAGGGAGCTTTAAAGCTGGTTGACGGTACATATAAAACTGATTTGTTTGTACATTGTGATAAAGCCCATTGCTCCACCAATGTGCTTCATTTGAAGTCTGACTTGCATTCGGACAAATCCATTCCTGTCTTTCCAGTCGATAAAAAGATGATCGTAATTGATGTCCCCATGTGCCTATACGACGATGTGGGCTGACCCAGTTAGGTAAGGTTTGAAGTTCGGTATGATACGGAAAGTAGAGTTGACCTTTCATCACCGCAATTTTTCGATCAATTTTATAAGTATTGGCTTGAGTAAATTGAAATTGCTTTTGCGTAAAATGATTGAGCTTTCTAAATAGAGTGTCGCTTCGATTTAATCCGTACCAATGTTGAAGTTGAAAGTCTTGTTCTGCTAAATAAAATTTCAGTGCAACTTCCCATTGTTCAATTTCTTGGGTGTGATGATTTAATATCACAAAGTCAATTTCACCCAAAGTATGGCGGCCGTCAATGATTTGAACACTGTGATCTAACAGCGAAAAATCAGCTTGATCGCGTTGATCATCTTGCAGCCAGAACCACATTAAATATTCAAAGCGCAAACCTAGACGCGTACTTTTAAGTTGCTGAATAAAATCAATCAGCTCTTGTGGGTTTTGATCTAGATCATGCAGTCTGGAGATATATTTTTCGTACTGAGTTTGCCAAAATTGTTCATGGTGCAATTCAAAAGGATGAACGATCGTTAATTCTTTAGGCGCAAAACGAATAATATTAGGACTTGCGATGACAAAAGCCAGTTGACGTACAATTGTATGATGAAAGTTCTGCCATGGCTCATAAAAATCAGATTGCACCATTACTCCAACTAGAATTCAAAATTGAAAATAAATTTACAATCAGACACTACCACAAAAGCATATATACTAGTGAGATTCAACTGAATGAGTTGCGGTATGAAAATCGTGTTTTGGCGGAGCTTGGTCATTATTTTTGTGACTCTAGGTTTTATTGGTGCGCTATTGCCAGGATTGCCAACCACAGTCTTTTTAATTCTTGCCGCATGGGCTGCTTCAAAAGGTTGGCCACAGGTTGATGATTGGCTACTCAATCATCCTAAATATGGACCAACACTGCGAAATTGGCGTGAGCATGGCACGGTTCCACGCAAAGCAAAATGGCTCGCCTCGATGATGATGTTGATCAGCGGTATTCTTATGCTTTATACCAATGCTCCTGATTTAGTAAAAATTTTTACGAATCTCACCATGCTAATTGTCGCGATTTGGTTGTGGTTAAGACCTGAATCAAAAAATATTGTTTAAATAAATGATTAAAAATAATTTAACGCTGAGTTTTGTATGAACCCAAATCTTGAAAGTTATACCCTAAGTCAGGCGGATATCCTGATTGATATGGCGAAACAAGTTCTATATGTACCACGTATGAAAAAAAGCTATTTGGTGTCTACTGGATTGAACGGTATAGGTGAACAGGAAAATTCAGGTAAAACACCAAGAGGATGGCATCGCATTGAACAAAAAATTGGCGATGACCACCCAATCAATGCTGTTTTTAAAGCACGTATTTGGACTGGGGAGATCTATGATGTGGAACTTGGTGAGCAATTTCCAGAACGTGACTGGATTCTAACTCGAATTCTTTGGTTAGCAGGTTTAGAACCTGGTTTTAATCAAGGGGAGGATTGTGATACCTATAATCGATATATCTATATTCATGGTACGCCAGAGTCAGAACCTTTAGGTATTCCTAAATCACATGGATGTATTCGAATGCACAGTGCAGATGTCATTGAGCTATTTGATATATTGGACGAAGGCGCTTTAGTCTATATTTCAGAACAAGAGATCCAATTGGATCAAATTTAAATCAGAATCGTAAAATGTGTTGTGATAAAAACTTTGAATAAAAATAAAAACATATCTCTAATCAGGCAAATAATAGACAAAAAAGCGATTTTTCAAGAGAAATGATCTATTTTTTAATCATTCAAACTGAAAAACTGAGAAACCTGTAGAAAAGCGTTTGACAGTATCTGAGGATTCTCTATAATGCACCACACAAACGATGAAGTCGTAAAGGGCGCTTAGCTCAGTTGGTAGAGCGTCTGCCTTACAAGCAGAATGTCGGCGGTTCGATCCCGTCAGCGCCCACCAAGCCTTTACGTTAAGTTTTAGTGCAGCGGTAGTTCAGTTGGTTAGAATATCGGCCTGTCACGCCGAGGGTCGCGGGTTCGAGTCCCGTCCGCTGCGCCACTTTAAACTTAATAGATTGTTTGTACTTTAATAGAGATATTACATAAGTGCAGCGGTAGTTCAGTTGGTTAGAATATCGGCCTGTCACGCCGAGGGTCGCGGGTTCGAGTCCCGTCCGCTGCGCCATTTTATGTAATGACCTTATTAAGGGCGCTTAGCTCAGTTGGTAGAGCGTCTGCCTTACAAGCAGAATGTCGGCGGTTCGATCCCGTCAGCGCCCACCAGATTTTTTGTGATGCAGCGGTAGTTCAGTTGGTTAGAATATCGGCCTGTCACGCCGAGGGTCGCGGGTTCGAGTCCCGTCCGCTGCGCCATCCTAAAAATCAAAGCCTAATAAGGGCGCTTAGCTCAGTTGGTAGAGCGTCTGCCTTACAAGCAGAATGTCGGCGGTTCGATCCCGTCAGCGCCCACCATATTCAAGCTGCAAAGCTTATATGACCCTAATTGCGTAAGCAGTTGCCGTTGCAGCGGTAGTTCAGTTGGTTAGAATATCGGCCTGTCACGCCGAGGGTCGCGGGTTCGAGTCCCGTCCGCTGCGCCATTTTCTAGATCCCTTGTCTAGATATAATGGTTTAAATCAGCAA
Source organism: Acinetobacter sp. 25-47-130 (assembly GCF_056779705.1). Taxonomy (NCBI): domain Bacteria; kingdom Pseudomonadati; phylum Pseudomonadota; class Gammaproteobacteria; order Moraxellales; family Moraxellaceae; genus Acinetobacter; species Acinetobacter sp. 25-47-130. The sequence goes on from NZ_JBWYII010000006.1 coordinate 73,982, forward strand.
GATTTCTTTCTTGCATCTTAAAAATAGCGGTGCTATTTTTATTCCTCAAGGGCGCTTAGCTCAGTTGGTAGAGCGTCTGCCTTACAAGCAGAATGTCGGCGGTTCGATCCCGTCAGCGCCCACCATATTCTTTCTATAAAAAGTCTTTTAAGTTTCTATAATTTATATAAAATATGATGAATTCATGTTTATAATAGAATTATGAGAAATCCATACCAGCGTAAGCCTTCAAGTACCTCTATTGCCTCTACAGTTGTCTCTCCAAAAGAACAATACCAACAATTTATGGAAACAATTGTCGCTCAGGCTAAAGTTTATAGTTTATATAATGATGGTTGGGCATTGTGCTCCACTCCATCTGGTCAGCGCACGCTTGCTGTTTGGCAAAGTAAAGGAATGGCACAATTATTGGTTCGTGATAAGTGGGAAAAATATCATGTGGAGGAAATCCAACTGATACCATTTATTGAACAAGTTGTTCCTTATATTCGACAACATAATACTCACTTGTCACTGAACTTGATGCCAGAAGGTCAAAATGTTTTGGTATCGGGGCGACAATTTCTAATTGACCTAAAAGCTTATCTATACCAGTTATCGATCGATCAACCTGAAAAATTAAATAGAGAAGGGGTTCCTTCTCCTCGAAAAATCCGAATACATGATAAATAAAAAATTTAGTATTCTTTTAAGATCCAGCCACTAATATAAGCAAAATATTCTCTAAGCCATGCGTTATATCGTGTGGTTAAAGGAGTTTCAGCACTGACTGATGTGATTTGGGTATAACCTTGAAATCGGGCAATGGCTGCAGCACGTGGGGTATGAAAATCACTGGTGACAACCACAATATGACTATCTTGGTTTAAGTCTATTTTGTTTAGCAGCGGAACACTGTTTTTTAAATTGAGTTCGGTGCTGGTGCTTTGACTTTCTTCAAATATACGCTGTGGGTGAATACGATACTTGTCGATCAAATATGCTTTCATCACTGCAGCTTCAGTAATTTTCTGATCAAAACCTAAACCGCCAGTTACAATAATAGAACTACTGGAATATTGAGCGGCGATCGTTGCACCTTGGTCTAATCGAGCCTGAAGCGTTGGGGAGGGTTGGTTATTGATTAAACCACTACCCAAAATAATAATCGCATCAGGTGGTGTATTCATGATGGGGGAATGATTTGGTTTAGCTAAAAAATTAAAAAAAATAGCCAAGCTGATTAACCAGATGGAAAAAATTGTCCATCCCATTTTCCAAAACAAGTTAAAGTTAGAATGATTCAAACGGTAGTGTTGGATTTTCTTATTAAAAAACAGACATACAATGATCATTATGCCAATAAATGCTGGAAGTACAGTACCTAAATGAATTTTATTTTGACTGATTAAAATGATTCCATCGATTAATAGTATCAATGCTATTAACCAAGCGAAAAATTTTAAAATCCTTATATACATTCGATGTCATCACTAGTGGGAAATGAGAAAAAGTATATCGCATAAAAAACCGAGCAGATTAAATAAAAATCGTGCTCGGTTTTGATCATAATAACCGTGTTAGTAAACGTCTCTACGGTAGCGACCAGCTTGTCTTAATTCATCTACAGTAGTTTCACCTAAGATTTCAATTAAGGCTAGATCAACATCGCTTGCCATACCATTGATACTGCCGCACACATAGATTACAGCACCTTGATGAATCCATTTAACGACTTCATCCGCATTTTGACGCAGAATATGGTGTACATAGACTTTTTCTGGTTGGTCTCGAGAGAACGCGAGATCAATACGCTTTAACATCGCTGTATTTTGCCAAGCTTCGATTGTTTCTTTATAAAAGAAATCATGTTCGCGTTGGCGTTCACCGAAGATGAGCCAGTTGTCAGTGTAGTCCAAACGTACGCGAGCTGAAATTAAGCTCATTAGACCTGCGATTCCTGTCCCGTTACCGATACAAATAATCGGTCGATTATCATCAATTAAATGGAATGATTCATTGGTTCGAATACGAAGTTGTACCTGACTACCAACCGCAACATGATGTGTTAACCAGCCTGAGCCTAAGCCGAGTTGCTGCTGTTCATCACGTTGTTGACGTACCACCAAGCGCATCATGCCTTGAGTTGGAATACTTGCGATCGAATATTCACGAGTAGGTAAATTTTCAAGCTGCTCAACGAGTTCCTCAGCTGTAGCAAATGGCTGAATCTCGCTATTTAAATTTTTATTCCACAGGCTTTCAACTAAGGTTTGACCTGTAGTTGCGAGAACTAAAGCCTCATCTAAGTTGTGCTGTTGTAAAAATGCTTGAATACGTTCAATGCTATTGCCGGGTTGAATTTCCGCAATATCTCCAGCTTGCCAGATCGCGTCGTGATCAGACTCAAGCTCTAAATTATAAGCTGGTTGACCCAAACTGTTTGGATTAAGCAGTGTACGTTTTTGAAGTTTCCATTGATCAAAGACTTTATCAATAGATAGTGTTGCTAATTCCAATTGAGCAGCTTGTGCGAGTGCATCTGTCCAATTTTGAATATCTTGGTTATTGGCATTGTCCACTTCAATCACATTAAAGAGGGGAGTTGCACCAGATGCATTGAACCAGTCATAAATACGATGACCAAAACTACAATAAGTGTCAGGATATTCACGTGAACCAAGTGCCATAACTGCGAATTGAGCATGACTTAGATTCAGTGGATGAGACATCAATTTCTTTTCAAAGCTTGCAGCTAAGTCTGGAGCTTCACCTGTACCGTAAGTACTCGCGACCACTAGAATTTGAGATGCTGTTTGTAGCTCATTAGTGGTCAGGCTTTGCACTGATTTAACAGTGACGGGTTGGCGTGCTGCTTGCAGAATTGAAGCTGTACGCCAAGCCAATTGCTCGGATACACCAGTTTGACTTGCATAAGCGATGAGCCAAGGTTTGGCATTTGGATCAACATCAACCACTGCTAAATTTTGCTTCGCTTCACGGGTCAATTGTTTTTGCTTGCGGCGTTTGAGGTAGAGCATCCAACCCGTCACAAAGAATAACGGCATAGCGAGTGCAGCTAACATCGCGAAGAACTGGTAAATAGGACCAAAGAAGCTGCCACGGTGTACAGGTAACATGCTGCTCATGATTTTTTCATTGAGCTTTTTGTCTTCGTACAATTCAACATCTTTCAATTGATTCGTATTTAAGTCGACAGTCGCTTTGTTACGAGCACGTTCATGTTGCGGAACAGGATCAACGAAACTCAGTTCTAATTCACCGTTTGCACGTTTAGGAATGGTGAAGGTTACGGAAGAAAATTGATTTTTAAACTGTTGATTAAATGTAGACCAAGATTGGTTGAGCGCAAATTGAATGTGTTCTGTTTGGAGTGATTTACGCTCTTCACGTCCTTCACGTCCTTCACGTCCTTCACGTCCTTCACGTCCTTCACGTCCTTCACGTTGAGCGTTTGGTCCAGCATTTGAACCAGGACCACCCGCTTGCATTTGGGGTTGCGGGCGCTCAACACCAAGCACTTTAAACATGCCGTTGCGCCACCAGTCATATGACCAATATAAACCTGTACAAGCCAACATGAGATAGAAAATGGCCACCCATGTTCCAACGACTGCGTGTAAATCCCAAATAAAGTTTCGACCTTTTAATTTGGGTTTAACTGAAAACCATTGTTTGAAACTGTGTTTTTTCGGCCAACGTAGATATAAGCCACTGAGGACAAAGAAAATAAGAATCAGTGTACATGCACCGGTAATTTGTTTTCCAACAGGTCCGACTGTCAAGTTACGATGAAGTTGTTGTACGAATGCGAAGAATTTTCGACCTTTAATTTCAGGAAGTAATTCAGCACTGTAGGGATTAATCATCATGGTTAAACCACGACGTTCACCTTCCTTCGCAACATTGATACTCGATGAGTCAGTAGGTTGAGCAGTAATCGTAATGCTATTGATTTTAAGATCAGGATGCTCCTGCTGGAAATGTTGATAAATTTCAGCTGGCGTTAATTTTGGGCGTTGTTCAGCAACAACTGTATAACTTTCCTGATTGATCAGCTTGATAATTTGCTGCTCATAAGAATATATTGCCCCAGTGACACCCATAAGTGCCAAAATAAGGCCTGCTGTTATTCCGAAAAACCAGTGTAACTGGAAAAATATTTTCTTGAACATAAGGGTCTGAGTGAATTGGAATTTTTGAATGGTGCGATTATAACCTAACTCAAAAAAAGTGGAATGTATTTGAAGATAATATTTATTCTCATTCTCATATAAAAAATTGTGATAAAAAAACCTCCAAAGTTGGAGGTTTTAATATAAAGCCGTATTTACAGTGATTTTGGCTCACCAACGCTTTCTTTGAGATGTTTACGGATGGTCTCGAAAGAGAAATTTTTGCTGTTCATTCGTTTTGGCAAGATATAAGCGCCTTGCTGACCTTTAACTTTAAAGTTCACCAAAATGAAATCTGGCGTGTTATACCACTCATAGATATCTTTCCAACCAATTGAACCTACACCTTCTTGTAGTCCCATTTTTTGACGCATCACGATACCATGAGGCTGAACACCTAATTTAATTCCAGTAATTTCTTGTACTGGAAACTCATTCATTTTACGTTTAGCGTACCATTCTAGTCCAAACTTTCGCACTAAAAAGTATGTCAGCACACAGACTAAAGCCACCCAGCAAAATACAGTAGAGTAATTTTTAATAAAAATTAGACCCAAAATTGCAAGCGCAGTAATTGCACCCATAATAGCCCAAGCTTTAGTTCCAATTTTATTTGTGCTGCGCCAGATTGCGAGTTGCGCATGGCGTTGTTCAGCTTCAGTAACCTCGTAAGGAACGGGTTGTAAAGTGTAGGCGTATAAGTTTTTTGCAGTCATAGTTTCGTTAACAAAATGTGTATATCTGAGCAGAGTTTAGCATTAAATTAATACAATCAGGGAGTATATTGTACTAATTTACTGCCTTGAAAATTCAACATTTACAGTGATGCCAATGCGCTGGATTGAGTATCATGTTCATGACTTAAACTTTGTTTTAAGGTACTCAATCGTCTTAATACACCAAGCATTAAAGAAAGTTGCTGTAAAACAATCAATGATTTATGTGAATCCTGATCATCTTTATTCAAACGTTCACGAATCGCGGACTCCAAATTTGTCAGATTTAGCTCAGGGAATTCATCTCGCAAAAAAGCACCTTGGATATCATTTAACGCTTGCTGAAGTAGCTCTAATGTTGACTGATCTTGAATTTTTTCACGGTGTGCACCTAGCGCAGCAATATAGCTGATAAATGTATGATTGAGACAGAGGAACTCAAATGCTAAAGCTTTTTGTGTTGGATCAAAATCAGGTTCTGTTGCTAATGTCGATATGAGTGATGCAACATCAGCATCACGATTATGTGCAGTGCGGCGGACTACGCGGTAGTTCAAACTGTTATTACGTCCATGATGGTACTGTTGGACGACTTCAGTAAGATACTGGCATTGAGCTTCAAGTGAACGTCTGATTGAATGGGGGAGTCGTCTGAATTTCCAATCTGGAAAAATAAAGCTCACCCCAAACCATGCCAATGCACAGCCAATTAAAGTATCTAACATTCGAGGAAATGCCGCTTGAAAACCTAAACCGTCCAAATTGAAATTAATTAAGGCTAAGATCGTAATAAAGGCAGTGGCTTGCGCATATTGCTTACTGCGTAATTCAAAAAATAGGACACCACTCACAATTAATAATAAAAGTTGACCTTCGACAGAAGGAACGAAATACAGAATTGCAAAACCAAGAATAATGCCACCAAGTGTTCCCATGATCCTGAGTCTCAGTCGACGTTTTGTGGCGTTGAAGTTTGGTTGACTAACAAATAGGGCTGTTAACAGTACCCAATAACCGTATTCGATATTGGTCACTTGAACAAAAACATATCCGATGAAAAGTACGATGGAAACACGAATTGCATGTCGAAAGAGTACGGATTCAGGGGTTAAATTTTGTTTGATACGAGAAACGATATCTTCCCAACCTTTCAGATCGTCATCTTTAAGTTGGTTTTCTAAATGTTTAGTGCGGTCAAATTTAATATGCCGTTCAGTTTCAAGATTTCGTAATTGAGCATCGATGGCTTTTAAGTTCTGGAGTAAGGCAAAAAGAGCATTGACCCAGATAAGATCATGTTTTTGTTCATCACGGATTTTTTCTAATGACTTTCTGAGATTACTAAATGCATGTTCAAAACGTGGATTATGCTGGTAAGTTGTGCGATTTAAGATGCTTTCACTTAAATCTTTACAGGCTTTTGCTTGCAGTGTAAGAATACGTTGGAAGCGAAATAAAATATCACTATGTTCAAAGGCTTTGGTTAATTGTTGATAATCAATATGTGCCGAGTCAGCGCGCTCGTGAATGTCCTGTGCAATAAAATAATATTGTAAGCTGCGACGGGTATCACTTTGACCACGATCTCCTTTTAATCGGGTAAGGAGTGTGGTTTTCATATCATTAAAGATACCTACTAGTTTCCCATTTTCCAGCGACAAGCTGATCATACTTTTTTGGTAGCTATTCGCTGTCATATCCACATCAAAGAGATTGGATTTAGCAAAAAGGAAATCACCGAGTGAAGAATAGCTTTTCGAGAGTTGATCTTGAACTTGTCGAGCAGGAAAAAGCAAGAAACTAAGCGTAGACAAGATCCCATACCAAATGGCACCAATCACCAAAAGACTGGGTTGCATGTACCATTCGTCAAAAATATCAACACCTAGCATGGCATAGACAGAAATTACTAAGCAACCATATGAGATGGTGGCATAACGTCTGCCTAATGAGCCTAGTAAAATGAGACCAATACAAGAGATGATCAGGCCTGAAGCAAAAAGCACAGGATATGGGAATAACAATTGAACAGAAGCTGCCGCAATAAAGAACCCAATATAGGTATAAATCAGATTCATGATACGTACTGAGAAGCGATCATCGATGTCGCTCAGCCCAGCAGCAACAACTCCTAATGTTAATGGAATCGTCATCAATTGCTGATCTAACAGATAGGGAATAAACGCGGTACCTGCGAAAGCCACAATCATCCGCAGGTTATACATGAATGAAGTATTATAGGTTGCTTTTTTAAGCTGAATCAGCCATTTGTTCAAACCAGAACCCTTTATAAATAGAGGATAGGGATAGATGAATATTAGTTGAATATTCATCTAATTTAAATTGGAATTATATGCTTGAAACTGACTGTTTGTCTGTATTAAACCACTCAAACTGGATGAGTGTTTTAATCCTTAAAAAATCAGTCTTCCAAGAAAACAGCAAACTCTTCAACTGGAACTCGAGGTGTTCTAAACGTATTTACAAGCGCATCGGTGTCGGCATAGCCTAAAGCCATTCCACAAACGAGCTCTTCGTTGGCAGGAGCTTCAAGAACATCAGTGACGATTTGATGAAAATGATTCCAGGCCGCTTGAGGGCATGTGTCTAAACCACGTGCTTTTGCTGCTAGCATAACATTTTGAATCATCATGGAAATATCCATTTTAGAGCCAATGCCCATGGCTTTATCCACGGTAAAGAAAATGCCAACAGGTGCATCAAATAATTGATAGTTTCTAAGATGTTGTGCAGCCATCTTATCCTTTTCACCTTTTTGAATGCCCAGCACTCCATAAAGTCCCCAACCATTTTCACGACGACGATCGATATACGGGGAAATCCATGTTTCTGGATAATAAGCAAAAGTCTCGTTGTATTGTTGAGCAAGTTCAGGGTTTTGATAAAGTTGCATTTGTGCATGACAAACTTGATCAATTAAACGTTGACGACGTGCGCCTGTCACCACATAGACTTTCCAGGGTTGAGTATTTGTGCCAGAAGGTGCTCTTGATGCGACTTCTAAGATTTCTTGGATAAGTTTTGTGTCTACGGGGTGATCTAAAAAGGCACGTATAGATTGGCGGCCAGTGATCACTTCATCAACGGCTTGAGTATGTTCTGTGGACATTGCAACTCCTATTTGAATAATTTTGGATGATCCATGATGTCTCTACGACTAAGGTATAATTTTGAATATGCTTTTAAATAAAGATTTTATAAATTATACAGATATAAACTTTTTTCAATTCATCATCAGAAATTGTGATTGAGAAAATTGGTTTTGACAATAAAAAACATTTAATTATGAAACATAAGTTGCTAGATTAAGTTACAACGAATACACATTATGTTACGTATTTATTTTAATCAATTCATCAAATTTTAAAAAAAGCAGTTTAGTGCATCGTTGATTATTTTAAATTAATCAAACGTTGTGATTGGGATTCAGCAGGTTGACCAAGCATATATGCACGGATGTAAGATGAAATAATTGGAGATTTTTAATGAGTCAATCAAAACATCAAACATTTTTAAAGAAAAGTTTAGCAATCGCAGTTGCAACTTTTGCAGTTTCTACTGCACAAGCAGCGACTGAAAAAGATGAAATTCAAAAATTACGCCAAGAAGTTGAAGCGTTAAAAGCTTTAATTCAACAGCAACATCAAGTACAACAACAGCAGCAAGTACAATTGGCTGAAGTTAAAGCTCAACCAGTAGCAGCAGCGCCTACAAACTTGAAAACTAAAGCAGGTGCTGAAGTGAATCTATATGGTTTTGTACGTGGGGATGCGAACTATATCATTGAAGGTGCTGACAATGACTTTAATGCTGTAAACAGCGTTGGAACGAGTAATAATCCGTTAGTTGAAGATAAATTACGTGCAACTGCAAAAACAACACGTCTTGGTTTAGATTTCAAATCTAAAGTAGAAGGGGCAGACGTTGGTGGTAAAGTAGAAGTGGACTTTGCAGGCTCAAATGAAGCATTACGTATTCGTCATGCGTATTTAACACTAAATAATTGGTTATTCGGTCAAACTACTTCAAACTTCTTGTCAAATCATGCTCCAGAAATGATCGATTTTGGTACCAACATTGGTGGCGGAACAAACCGTTTACCGCAAGTGCGTTGGTCTCACAAATTAGCGCCAACAACTCAATTATTTATTTCAGCTGAAGAGGGTAATTCTACTGGAGATGGTATTAAATACCGTCTTCCAACTTTAACTGCAAAAGTCACGCAAGCTTATGCAGAGGGTAAAGGTAATGCTTCAGCTCGTGCCTTAATCGAAAATTATAAATCTGATACCGCTGGTGATGATAAGACTGGTTTTGGTGTAGCGATCGGTACAAATTACCAAATTAGCGAACCACTCAAAGTATCTGCTGACGTGTCTTATGTAAAAGGAAACAGCAACTATTTATATGGCTCAAATAGTGCTTATGTTGTCGATGCAAATAACAACATTGAACAAAATGAGTTTATTGCAACGCAAGTGGGTGCTACATATAAGTTCTCACCTCAGTTACGCTCAACACTGGCTTATGGCGCACATTATGCTGATGACAGCACGGGATATGCTAAAACTAACCCAAGTGCAAATGAAACTGTTCAACAAGCCTGGATTAACTTCATTTACACACCTGTGAAACCTGTTGATCTAGGTGTTGAATATATCAATGGTAAGCGTGAGACTTTCGCAGGTCAGAGCTATAATGATGACCGTGTAGGCCTAATGGCGAAATACAGTTTCTAAGCATGATTTATAAAAAACCGAGCATAGTCTCGGTTTTTTTCACTTGTCATTCATCAGTTCAGACTAAAGAATATCTGAATTTTGCTGATTGAATAAACAAAAGTAATGCGAATTATAAAAAAAAGTGCATAATATTCGGCTTAAACAGTGAGCAGTCCTGATCATCAGGAATTTCTTAATCATTTTAAGTTCACTAAAACATATTTAAGTGTTTGTTTGAGCCATAAATCAATTGTATCTAGCAAAACGCATGTCTAAGAATAGAGTGCGTTTTGTGCTACTGATTTATTTTGAAAAGTGTATGTTTTTTATTAACAAGATTGAATCCAATGAAATCGAGGAATTAATATATTGTTACTCAATTAAAAATTTTATCTATTCTTTTAGATAATCAATATTGAATAAGGATATGTTTATTTTTGGATGTGAGATTCGAAATAAATCTTATTGATTAAAAAACAAGCATAATATGAATTTAACAGTCATCTGTATTTGCTGAGAATTAATGATGGAATTTACTTTTAACGCTTTTTACACGTTAATTGCTGCAGTAATAGTTTTATTGCTTGGCCGTTTTCTTGTCAACAAAATCGACTTCTTAAAAAAATATAATATCCCAGAGCCTGTAGCTGGTGGTTTGGTTGCTGCCATAGTTTCGTTAATTGTTCACAATTTGTGGGGCTACAGCATTACCACGAGTAGTGAATTGCAAACCAGTTTCATGTTGGTGTTTTTTGCCTCGATTGGTTTGAGTGCAAACTTCGCCAAACTCAAAGAAGGTGGTATGGGACTGGTGATTTTCCTGGTCTGTGTCGCATCATTTATTATCGTACAAAACTTTGTCGGTATGAGCCTTGCAACGTTACTTGGTATTGATCCACTTATTGGTTTAATTGCAGGTTCTATTACCTTAACGGGTGGTCATGGTACTGCTGGTGCATGGGGTGAGATTTTAGAAGTAGAGCATGGTATTCAAGGTGCTTTAGCACTGGGTATGGCAAGTGCGACATTTGGTTTGATTATTGGTGGTTTGATTGGTGGTCCATTAGCGAAATTATTGATTAATAAGCACCAGCTCTCATCACCAGTGACTAATTCGGTTGAAAAAGACACACGTGATGCGAATGCAATTGCAAATCCGAATGATCAAGGCGAGTTTGTGCCTTTTGAAAACCGTAATCAAGTTCGTTTAATCACTGCGGATAATGCGATTACCACATTAGGGTTGTTTGCTGCGTGTTTGGCATTTGCTGAATTTATGACAGGTTATAGTAAAGGCACTTGGTTTGAGCTTCCAACTTTCGTTTGGGCATTAGGTGGTGGTGTTATCCTGCGTAACATCCTCGAAGGTCTCATGAAAGTGGAAATCTTCGATCGTGCAATTGATGTATTTGGTAATGCCTCTTTATCCTTATACCTAGCAATGGCACTTCTTTCACTTAAGTTGTGGCAATTGGCTGATCTTGCAGGCCCATTGGTTGTAATCTTAACAGCTCAAACCTTAACTATGGCTTTGTACGCAGCATTTATCACTTTCCGTGTGATGGGTAAAAACTACGATGCAGCAGTTCTTGCAGCAGGTCACTGTGGTTTCGGTATGGGAGCAACACCAACAGCTGTTGCAAACATGCAGGCGATTACAAATATGTATGGTCCTTCACATAAAGCATTCCTCATTGTACCTTTATGTGGCGCATTTTTTGTTGACTTAATTAATGCAACTGTAATTCAGATGATTTTAAAATTCTTTGCTTAACATAAAATCTTCTTAATAAAATGTCATGTACAAAAAGCCCCGCATCTGGGGCTTTTTGTCATAAAAAATTCATACAGACGACTTGTCAATGATATGCTTTCATTCAGTTTTGATTTTTAATTTCTGATGCAATGAAGAAGTTTGTACTCCTGATTTCCCTCTTACCTTTGATTGGCTTACAAGCCTGTCAACAGGTTGTAGCCAAAGCTCAGCTTTCAAAATCTGTGTCTACACCTTTGGTGAATGCTTCATCTCATATCATTAAAAATAAGCATAAGAAAACTGATGCTCCAAGTATTGCATTGGTGCTTGGTAGTGGGGGAGCGCGAGGCTATGCGCATATTGGTGTCATTGAAGTTTTAGAGCAACGTGGAATCAAGCCTGATTTTATTGTTGGTACCAGCGCAGGGAGTATAGTCGGGTCAATATATGCCAGTGGAAAATCAGTAAAATCGTTACGTGAAGTTGCATTAAATATGCAAGTCAATGATGTACGTGATTTTAACATTGGTATTCAAGGATTTTTTGATGGCGCTAAGGTTGAGAACTATGTCAATAAACAAGTGGACTTTATGCCCTTAGAACAGCTTCCTATTCCAATGTATGTGGTGGCAACAGAGTTAAAAAATGGAAATTTAACAGTATTTAACTATGGTAATACTGGGCAAGCAGTGAGAGCTTCTATCTCTATTCCAAGTATGTTTATTCCCGTAAAAATTGCTGATAAGGATTATGTTGATGGCGGTTTAGTGAGCCCTGTACCAGTCAATGTGGCGAGAGAATTAGGGGCAGATATTGTCATTGCTGTTGATATTTTGGCCCAGCCAGAGCACACGGAAACCTCGAATGTGTGGGGGATGTTTAATCAAAATATAAATATTATGCAAAATAAGATCGCGTATAACGAGCTAAAAAATGCAGATATTGTGATACAGCCAGATCTAAGAGAAAAAGCACATATCTTTGATGTTAAGGGTCGTGAAAATACGATTCAAGCAGGTATGACTGCAGCATTGAACAAAGTTAGTTTATTAGATCAGATACGTCATCGGACGATAGGACAATATGATGCTCATCAGTATCCTGCCCATGATGATAGTAAAAGAGCTGTTTGTTTAAATTGCTAAATTGAATCAGATCTTAATTGTCTCATAAAATATATATAAAAAATAAGTAAAATCATTGTTATAAATTGAATGATTGTTATATTGGGGTCATAAAAATGAGGGTTAGTACTTTATCTAACCCTTAAAAAGATGAAATATAAATTAAGGTGTAGTGTGTCAGTTTTTCAAGTTGGTCAAATTGTTTATTTAGCGTCAAATTCAGATATTACATTCGAAATAATACGAATTAACTATGATGAAACCTATGAAATCCAAGTCAAGAATCAAGCATCGTTAAAGTTAAAATACGATAATATTTCTGCTGAGATGCTTCGTTTAGTCAAAGATGAATAAATTTTAAGCAAATTTATCATAGTTTCTGAGAGTGAATGATTTCCTCTGATACTTTTAAGCTATCAAGTCTTGAAATTATTGGAGTTTGTTTCTGATTTAAACATTTTATAATCAAGAAAAAAGTTATAATAGTGTATTAAATCTCCTGTCATGATTGAGTTCTAATATTTATGTCCGAATTTAACCAAGCGTTACCGCTTGCAGATGATCAGTCTGAATTAACGATGTCTGTATTAATGACGCCGGATATGGCGAATTTCTCAGGTAATGTACATGGTGGAACAATTTTAAAGCTGCTTGACCAAGTTGCTTATGCGTGTGCAAGTCGATATTCAGGTTCTTATGTGGTAACTTTATCTGTTGATAAAGTGAACTTTAAAGAACCAATCCACGTGGGTGAGTTGGTGACTTTTTTAGCCAGTGTGAATCATGTGGGGCGTACCTCAATGGAAATTGGGATCCGCGTTGAAGCACAAAATATTCAAAAACGTACGGTACGACATACCAATAGTTGTTATTTCACAATGGTCGCTGTGGATGAACATGGGAAACCAAAACAAATTCCACCGCTAAACCTAGATAATGACTGGAAACGCTGTCGTTTTGAAGCTGCTGAGCATCGTAAAATTGCTCGTTTGAATGAAAATCATCATCCTTCTTGCAGCATATATAAGAAATCGGTTTAAGAAAAAAGACTTCACATGGTGAAGTCTTTTTTTATGGATTTTGTAGCTTGGCGAGGGTATGTCCATCGACAATCATGTACCAATTCCCTTGTGCATCCTTGTAGGGGTGACGAGTGACAATAAATTTCGTGTTGATAGGACCTAAACCTGTTTCAAATCCAGTATCTGAAAACTGTTTAATTGGAGCTGAAACGGCGGTTTTTTTACTGAGCTGATTGTTACTATATTCTATACGACCATTAGCAGTAATATTCAATTGAACACGACTGTCAGCGCTAATCCAATGTCCTACATAATCCAGTTTATCCTCTGGTAAAGGTTTGGAACATGCAACCAGCCATAGGCTGAGTATAGCTATCCCAAGAAATTTCTTCATTTTCATGTCACGTGCTTAGAATTAAATTGGCTTTTTGGTTAAAATATGTGATTTATTTGTCATTTATATCGTTTTATAATAATTATGTATATGTGTTTATCGTAATTTATAGAGAATCATTCAAAAAAACAGGCATAAAAAAGTAGAGCTGTAGCAAAGCTCTACTTTTAATCAGATCAAGCCATCGGCGGAAGACTCGGTCTAAAATTCAGTCAATTTATTTTTGATTAATTACTGAGCAGGTTGAGCTACAGGAGCTTCAGTACCTTCTTCAGCTGCAACCTCTGTACCCGGTTGAGCAGCTGTTGGTTGACCAGCAGCAGTAGTTTCAGCATTCACTGGTTGTTCTTGAGAAGAAATCAACACTTCCTGTTTTTTTTCATCTTTTGCTTCTGTTGCAGCAAATGTTGAGAAAGCTGTGAAGGCAAGTGTAGTTGCTAATAAAGTTTTAACTAAATTCATGAGTGGCATCCTTATTCAATAAAATAAATTAGAATTTAATCTCATAAGCTTTCCGAGGAGAGAAGCGAATATGAAATTAAATCTAGATCATCGCGTAAAATGTTAAAAGCTGAATCGCCTCTAATACGGTTAGCGAGTCAACGAAATTCATCCTAAGTCCAGAAGCTCAATTGGGCAATCAATGCAACAAAGTGAAACACGATAGTTAACGCACGACTAACAAACCAAGGTGTAATGTATTTTTTTTGTCTCAATGAGAGTCAATATGCCTCATAAAGTTGTCAAAAAATATGTCATGGTGAAGAAAAAAACAGCAATTTTTTTACTTAGTTTTACATTTGAAAAGGTTCGATTAGAAAATCAAAATTGAAGTTTTGAATTAAATTCAGAGTAATGATCTGTGAAATAGATTTACATATTTTTAATTTTGATTCAACAGTTCACTTATCCTATTTAATTCCAATCATTTAGTCTTTTGAATTCATGCATTCATATACATTATGAGGAAAATTATCCTAGACTTGTTTTTTAGATAAATTCCGACAAGAATCCGTACACCTCTTCAAATTCAGAGATCCATTTTGAAAGTACTTGCAACTCAGTCAGTGCCTACACATATCATTACAGGTTTTTTAGGTGCAGGGAAAACCACGCTTTTACAACAACTTCTCAAATTTAAACCTAAAAATGAGCGATGGGCTGTATTGATGAATGAGTTTGGTCAAATTGGCGTTGATCAACAGTTATTGCCAAATAATGATGGCTATGAAATCAAAGAGCTATTGGGTGGATGTCTGTGTTGTACAAGTCAATTGCCAATGCAAATTGCATTGTCTCGGTTATTACAAGAATCTCACCCAGATCGGCTATTTATAGAGCCGACAGGGTTGGGTCATCCTGCACAGTTGGTTGAACAACTGACTGAACCACATTGGCAACATCTAGTTGCCATGCGTTCTGTAGTGACCGTGATTGATGGATCTCGTTTACATGACTCTGATTGGATGAGGCAGAGTTTATATCAAGATCAGTTAAAAGCGGCTCAAGTTGTGGTTGTGTCTCATGCTTCGGACATGAATGACATGGATCGAAAAGAATTGGCTGATTTAAAACAACAATATTTAGCTTATATTCCACATTGGCTTGAAGCTGATCAAGGCAATATTCGCTTAGAACAAATTGATTATCCTTATGTGGGAATTCAGCGTTCAATGCAACCCTTATTCAAGGTTCAGCGACAGTTCAAAGCTGATGAGGAAATGCCAGCTGTAAAGCAACTTCCATATCATTACGTCGAACAGGCTCAAGGGTATATTGTGGCAGGATGGAAGCTTCCAAAACGTTGGCAGTTTGATTTTTATGAATTATTAGACATCCTTTGTGAGCTAAAACACTGGGTACGTATTAAAGGCATCTTCAATACCAACCAAGGTTGGATGACATTCAATTTTAATCCTGAACAATTCAATTACAAATCAGGCGAAGAGAATACTGATAATAGGATTGAAGTGATAACCCAGCAGAATCTAGATTGGGAGCATTTAGAGCAATCAATTCTTAAGGCGCGAATCGATGATCAATAAAATCGTTAGATCATTCAACTCAGAATACAGACGGATTGAAAAGCATTTTCTCAATGTACGCTGAATCGGGTATGCTTAGCACCAAATTTGAGGATACCCCTTATGGCGTTAAAAGCGACGATTTATAAAGCAGATTTAAACATAGCCAATATGGATGTTCATCAATATGGCGACTATCAGTTAACGATGGCTCTACATCCGTCGGAAACGATTGAACGTTTGATGGTTCGAGTATTGGCATATGCTCGTTTTGCAGATGAGCATTTAGAATTTACTAAAGATTTATTTGAAACTGATGAGCCAGCACTTTGGCAGAAAGATTTAACGGGTCAGTTAGAAAAATGGATTGAAGTGGGTAGTCCAGACGAAGATAAAGTAAAAAAAGCGAGTGCGCGTTGTAAGGAAGTTGCGGTGGTCACTTATGGATCATCAGTGGATGAATGGTATAAGCGCAACAGTAAATTGAAAACATTGAAAAATGTGCAAATCTGGCAACTCAGTGAAAAAACAACGGCACAAATCCAAGCATTGTGCGAACGTACAATGCAACTGCAATTGAATGTGATGGATGGCGAGTGGACATTGATTTCAGATCAAGGTCAAGCTGAGATTGAGTGGACTCAATTACAGTAAGCCACTAAGATTTTAACGATTAAATTTGGAGTAAGCACATGACGGCTGAATTAGAAATTATTGACTTGGTGGTAGGTGAAGGTAAAGAGGCTGTAAAAGGTGCTTTAATTACCACGCATTATACTGGTTGGTTGGAAGATGGTACGAAATTTGATTCATCATTAGACCGTGGTAATTACTTTGAGACTGTGATTGGTACAGGTCGTGTCATTAAAGGTTGGGATCAAGGTATTATTGGAATGAAAGTTGGGGGTAAGCGTAAACTGATTGTGCCTGCACATTTGGCTTATGGTGAGCGTAAAATGGGGAATATTATTCCAGCCAATTCTAATTTAATCTTTGAAATTGAATTGTACGATGTAAAAACTCGCGATTAATTAAAGTCGATGAAAAGCCCTGCATTGCGGGGCTTTTTTATGTTACAACAATCCTGAGCGTGCAATAGATATAACAAAAAATTTCTAAAAAACGCACCGACTCAGCAGAATTAGGATTACTATTCAGAAAATTCATTCAAACAAAATTAGGGATATAAGCGCTGAATGTTTAAGTCATTTTTTCCGAACCCAAAGTGGTTTTTTCTCTCTGTCGTCTTGTGGTTTTTTATTAATCTCGCTTTATGGTTTTTTGCGGATGGAAAACAATGGGGCGAATATTTAGGTTTTCCTCAAGGTTATGCAGAAGCTGAACTTGCGATTAATATCAGTCGTTTTTGGTCACCACAATTTTTGTGGTTCTATCTATGGTTCTTGGTGGCGACCGCCTTATTTGCACTGTTTTGGAAAATAAAATCAGACAATCCGTGGCAGCGTTGGTCAGTATGGGGATCTGCATTTATCCTTTTTAATATTTGGTTAACAGTACAAGTCAGCGTTGCTGTGAATGCATGGTATGTACCATTTTGGGATGCTATTCAACAGATTTTAAATTCTGGTGGTGGTGAGGTGGATAAACTCTATGCGGAATCATGGACCTTTATCAGCTTGGCCAGTATTTCAGTGACATCAGGCGTCATCAGCGCTTTCTTTACCAGTCACTATATTTTTAGATGGCGTACAGCAATGAACGAATACTATGTTCAGCATTGGGAGAAATTGCGTCATATCGAAGGTGCTTCGCAACGTGTACAGGAAGACACCATGCGTTTTGCAACGATCGTTGAGGATTTAGGGGTTGAGTTAGTCCGTGCAGTACTGATGTTAATTGCCTTTCTTCCTTTATTATTTGCATTGTCTGCGAAAGTGCCTGTTTTACCATTTATTGGTGAGTTGCAATATTCTTTAGTATGGGCAGCGATTGGATGGGCGGTATTTGGAACTGTCTTATTAATGGTGGTGGGTATGAAACTGCCAGGATTAGAATTTAATAATCAAAAAGTGGAAGCGGCATATCGTAAAGAGTTGGTGTACGGCGAAGACCATGAAAATCGTGCGCAACCTGCAACCTTAAAACAACTTTTTAAGAATATTCGTGCTAACTATTTTAAATTGTATTTCCATTATGCCTATTTCAACTTGTTTGCACGTTGGTATGGGCAATTGGACAATCTCTATATGTTATTTGTGTTGTTCCCCGCGATTGCAGCAGGCCTGTTGACACTGGGATTGATCCAACAAATTATGGGTGTATTCAATCGTGTTCGTGAGTCATTCCAATACTTGGTGAGTTCGTGGAAAACGATTATTGAGCTACTTTCTATCCGTAAACGTCTAAAAGCATTTGAATCTATTTTGGATAAGTAGTGCCCATCATGGATTTAAATTATTAAAAAAAGGCTCGTATAGACGAGCCTTTTTTATGTCTGAGTGGGAACTTAGAGCGTGCTGAAAATATTTTTTAGAATCTTACAAAACCACTTACGTGCGTCTAAGTCATCCTTATGGTTATACCAGTTAACACTGACATTGAATGGACGAACCTCAAAAGGGAGTTCAAAAATTTGAATATCCGTATGCTGCTGATAAACCTTCGCGGCTCTCGAAGGCAGAGTAACCAGAAGTTCTGAGTGTTTTACCACGTTCTGCAAAACACTGAAGTGGGGGACTTCAAGCATGATCTGACGAGAATGACCAAGTTCTTTTAAACGCTGATCAATTTCAATATGACCAGTACTCGATTTGATCGCAACATGTTTTTCCGATAAATACGCTTCCATGCTGAGCTTCTGCTGTATGCGCGGATGCTCTTTTTTAGCGATACACACATAACGTTCCTCAAACAAATTTCGAGATTCAATTTTGGGCATAATGGTGTGACTGCTATTAAAAACAGCCACATCCAAAAAGCCTTCAACCAGCCATTCCTCTACTTTTTCTGAGTGAATTTCCTCAATTTCAAGTTTGATATTGGGAGCATGTTGTTCTAAATATTCAATCAGCGAGGGAAGTAAACAAATTTCTCCTAAATCAGAAATGCCTAAACGAAATACTTTTAAAGAGGTTAACGGGTCAAAATGCTTGGCAGAATCAATCGCCATATCAATTTTAACAATCGCTTCGTAGAAACTTGGATAAAGACTTTGTGCAAGCTTTGTGGGTTTAACACCAAACTTGTCACGTACAAAAAGCTGATCATTCAGCATTTTCCGCAGTCGATTTAAATTATAGGTGACGGAAGGTTGGCTGAGATTCAAGCGCTCTGCGGCGTGACTGATATTTTGAGTTTGATAAATAATAATAAAAACTTTAATCAGACTTAAATCGATCAACTTTACATTCCTTGTAAATATTTAGAGACAGTCGCTATATCGAATAACCACTGTAACAAAAAAAGAGAGAGTTAACTCTCTCTTTTATTTTTAATGACTTAGATGTTATTGATGAATCATTTACTCATAAGCCACGTTTTTAACGTCATTTGCTGCGCCTGCAATTTTTTTATTGCGCAGATGGATCGCAGTCACACTGATCACTGCAATCATACAGGGGATAGATAATGCAATGAAATTATATTGCACTGGCAAATTAAGGCTGAGTAACCATCCACATAAGATCGGACCCAAGATCGCGCCTAAACGACCTACGCCAAGTGCCATACCTAGACCTGTTGCACGTATGTTAGATGAATAATATTGTGACATATAAGCCAACAATAAAATTTGTCCGCCAATCGATGCTGCACCTGCGACTGCTACACAGAAGTAAAGCACCATGGTTGGTAAGTTATAGCTTAACAAGAATAGGGAAATTGCGCCGCTCACAAACAAGGTACAAAGAACTTTAGGTAAACTGAATTTATCAGCAAAAAAACCACCAAAAATTGCACCCAGCATACCGCCAATATTGAGCGCAAATAGGAACACTAAACTGGTAGAGAGGTTGTAGCCAGCTTCCATCATCAGTTTAGGTAACCAGTTACCAAGCGCGTATACCAATACCAATGCCATAAAGACACTTGCCCAGAATAGAACAGTGGTTACACCACGACTTTCAGTAAATAAGTCTTTCACTGGTGATTTAGACGATTCTTGGTTTTCTTGATGCAGACTAATGCGCATATCAGCAGGGATTCTTAGATTTGTGTCAATTTGTTCTAAGATATGAGCAGCTTCTTTATGTTTATTTTGACGAACCAAATAATCGATGGATTCAGGCAATAATTTCCAAATGATTGGCAATAGAATGAGTGGAATACCTGCAATCATAAACATGATTTTCCAGCCAAATTGCGGTACTAGCCACATGCCTAAAATGGCAGAACACATTCCGCCTACAGCGTAACCACTAAACATCAATGATACTAAGGTGGAGCGTAAACGCTTAGGCGCATACTCTGTCATTAGTGTAATAACGTTCGGCATCACGCCACCAAGACCTAAGCCAGCAATAAAGCGATAGATTCCGAACTCTTGAGGATTGCTCGCTAGGCCACACATCACGGTAAAACCACTAAAAATGACAATACAAACTGCAATCAGTTTTTTACGGCTAAAGCCATATTTTTCAAGTTTGTCACTCATACTGCCAAAAATGATGGCTCCAAACATCATGCCAAAGAGGGCAAGACTTCCTAAGAAGCCCGCCGTCATTGGATCGATTGCCCATTCTTGCATGAGTTTAGGCAATGCCACACCGTAGATGACTAAGTCATAGCCATCAAAAATAATAATCAATGCGCTGAGTAAGATGACTCGCCAGTGAATGGCTTTGAGTTTGGCATGATCAATAATTTCATTTGCATTTAACGTATTCATGGAGACCTCCCTGGTCAATGAATCGGTTGATAACAGTCCTGTTAATGTTTTTGCTTATTTATATGGCTTCAGCCACGAGATGTTTCTCTATTGCTTGGCCTAAGCGATGTTGTGCGAGTACAACGTCTTTTTCTAAATCGTGTTGCCATAACCAATCAAAACGGTGTGCCAAATGTTGACCTACACTGTCAAAGTCTGGATACAGGGGTGAATATAATTCGTAAATCTCACCAGATTCTCGTGATGTGTTTTGTACACGGATGGCACGCTCTTTGCGCAGTTGCTCATAGACATGAGAGAGTTGTGCAAGGTCTTCAGTGCAGATTTGCGCTGAGTGATGTTCCAGATGTTTGAATAATGCAGAAAGAATTAAAGCATCTTCAAGACCTTGACCAGCACCAGCTCCTTGGTGTGGCAACATCGCATGTGCTGCATCACCAATCAAAATGACATTGTGTTCGCTGTTTTGATAGGTCTTAAGTGGCTCAATCTCATGAAGGGCCCAGATGGTAGGTTTTTCAATTAAGTTCAGTAATGCGCGACAGCTCTCACTCCAATCCGCAAAATCAGCTAGCATTTCAGTTTTGGTTGTTGGTCGTGTCCAAGGGGTACCTTCTGGCAGAGTTGTATTCTTGCGATCTGATTTAAAGGCAACAATATTGATTTCTTCACCTTTACGAATAGGGAAAGTTAAGATGTGTTTGTCTTTACCCAATAACATTTGTGGGACATCTGCAAGTTCAGGATCGTGTCCAAGTTCTGCAATGACCTGTTTAAAATCTAAATATTTGATAATGCCGCGATAAGCCCATGTTCCTGAAAATTGAGGATCGACTTTTGGAAGTTGATGCGATGCCAATACATGATCACGCACAACAGAATGGATACCATCACAACCAATCACGTAATCTGCTTCAACCACTTCACCATCTTGGAAAGTTAAACGAACACCAGCGCTTGAAGCTTCAACAGATTGTACACGTTTATTGAAATGTGCATTTTGTGAAGGAACGAATGGAATAAGTGCATCAAGAAAATCAGCACGATGCACAGAAGATTGACCGACTTGAGGTGCGATCGAAGCCGATAGGTATTCATCGGTATAGCCATTACGCCATTGGAACCAGATATCTTGATAAGGCGCAGCAACTGTATCCGCAATGGCGTGATATTCTTCACCTAAGCCCAAAAGCTCAATTGCTTTAACAGCATTGGCACCAAATGAAATGCCTGCACCAATTTCTGAAAATTGTGCTGCTGACTCATATAAATGCACATCAAATTTTTTATTTTTTACTAAGTTGGTCATTAAAGCTAATCCAGCAATACCACCACCAATGAGCGCAATCTTAATTCTTCTTTCCATGATTCAATTCCGAGTTTTTTGCCCTGAATAAGATCATTACTGATTTTTAACTACTTATCCAATTTATATATTTTGGTGGAAACTATTTAAAAAATTGATAGTTTGAATTTGACGTCCATTCCCACTGGTTTTGAAGCTTTATTGTCAATTTATGATCATTGATGTGCATGATTTAGCAAATTTACTACCTAAATTTTCATGTGCTTACTTGTTTTACAGTGTATCTGTAGGGAAATGCGTTCAGGATGTGATACAACAAAAACATAATGACAACGATGAAAATTGAGTTTAAGTGATGACATTAAAAATGAATAAAACTGCTTTACGTACACTGTGTGCATCGGCTTTGATCATGGGCGTATCGACATTTTCGAATGCGGGACCCGCTGTAGATCAATTGAGTGATTGTTTGGTCAAGTCGACGACCGCTGCAGATAAAACGACAGTACTACAGTGGACATATTCAGCATTATCTACTCATCCTGATTTAAAAGGCTTTAGTAATGTCAGTGCTGAGCAACGTACGGCATTGGATCAAAAGTTAGCGCAAGTCTTGCAACGTGTGATCGTAGAGCAATGTTCAACACAGACTAAAGCGGTGATTCAAGCTGAGGGTATTCAAGCTGTTGGTGAAAGTTTCCAAGCATTGGGTCGTAGTGCAGGGGAAGAAATTATTAAAAACCCTGAAGTGAATAATCAGCTGAAAGGGGTGGTGCGTTATATTGATTTAAATAAATTGGTGACAACATTCCTCACCCCAGATATTTGGAACAAGCTTGGGATCACTCGTTAATCTCTTATTTTAATTAATGGTAATTAAATAAATAAGTTATCGATTGATGAATGTAGGGTGGCGTTACTCAACATCATAATTCAAACTAGAGAAAAGGCAGGATGATATCCTGCCTTTTCACATTGTACACACAGAAATTATTTAAATAACAGTACGCTTTTACCTTGTGTATGTCCCTCTAAAATGTCTCGATAGGCTTGCTGTGCTTCTGTAAAAGGATATTCACGACTGACTGTCCAATTGAAGGTATTATTTGCAACGCCTTCGACCACGTGTTTTAAATTGGAAACATTACGTTTAACCCATATTGCTTGAATTTTCGCAGATGACAGTTTGCGTCCTGCAATCGTACCCATAAATCCGCCATTTTTCACTGTTGCCAATGAGGCTTGAGTGGCATCTTCGTTGCCTGCCATATCAATTGAAGCATCAAATTGATCTGGGTGGACTTGTTTCAGACGCTCAATTAAACCTTCGCCGTACACGACAGGAATCGCACCTAAACTGCGGATATAGTCTTGGTTTTTTGCTGATGCTGTTGCCACGACGGTAATGCCACGACTCACTGCCAATTGAATGGTGATTGAACCCACACCACCTGATCCTCCGTGTACCAATAAGCTTTGCATTGGACCAATTTCATCTAAAATGGTCATGGCAGTTTGAGCTGCTCCTGCAATCGAGCCTGCAATCGACCATTCTAGATTTTTCGGTTTTGCGACTAAATTGGCGAGAGGAACGTCTATCACGGTTGCATGGGTAAATGCTCCACCAGAACCCAGCACTTCGTCACCGACTTTCCATGCACTGTTTTCAGCTACTTCTACGATTACACCTGCAAACTCAGCTCCAAAGGTTTGTGGCAGTTGCGCATGTTTGAATTCGCCTGTCATGCGACGTGCATCAATGGGGTTAATTCCTGCGGCTTTGACTTGGATGCGTGCCATGTCAGGGTTTAATGGTGGGAGTGTGTAGTCTGTAAATTCAAGGACTTCGGGTTGTCCGTAGCTTTGTGCGTTGAGTACTGTTGATTTCATGATTTGTTTCATTCTTCTTGATGATGAAATCAGTATAGAAGAGTGAAAGCAGGCAAATGAAGATCGAAAAATAGAACAGTGTTTTCTTTATTTTTTTGTTTTACCTCTCCCTTGCGAACTCAAAATATATTTTGAGGATTCTCATCACTTGCGCTTCGATTTAAAAGCAATGCATTAAATATTGCTCAAGAGAGGGAACACCGCGTATCAAAATAATTACATGACACTCCCTCTGGGATGAGAAGCACTGCTTAGCAAGGGGGTGAGGAGATTAGATACGTCCTACTCTTCGAGTTTGGCAACAGAGGATACTTTTTTGATGGCATTAACATGAAATAATCTTTAGATAATTTAGACTTTTGAATTACTTCAAGATATTTTAAAAGAATAATAAAATTGAGATTGATATTAATGAATCATAATCATGTGATGCTTTCTAATTTTCCATCACTTTTAGGAACTTTGACAGCTATTGATAAAAATGGAAGAGATATACAGCAGAATGAATACAGATATTCTGGTTTTGTGAAACGCGATGAATATAGAACCTTAATAGAAAATAGTACCGAAAAGTTTTTTTTAAGTTTAATGTTATACGATGAAATTTTTATAAATGATGAAGACTTTTTAAAGATTGTTAGTTTTATAGGTGTTGTAAATTCAACAAAATTATTGGAACGGAAAATAATTAAAATCATTCCAAGATTTCAAAATCCTAATGTTATTGTTCATAGAAGTAAAAATTTATTACTCAATAAGACTAGGTATGAAATTGAACCACTTATGTATTTAGGAGGATTGCATGATTTGGATAGAAATTATAAAAAATACTCTGTAAATGAAAGTCATCGATCGAAAATAGTTCAATATTTTGATAATGCGCTTATTAATAAAGATGAGCGTGATGATTCTATATTTTTAAAGAATATAGACATTATAAAAAATGAAGAGCATATAGACTTTAATAATCTAGATTATAAGACTACTTTCGAAATTATGAGACTGTATGAAATTGTAGATAGTTTGCAGATGCAAAATAGACATAATTTATCAAATAGTATTATGGATGATTATGCAAAAGATTATTTAGGATCAAAGTTTATTTCAATTAGTGGAAATATTAACAAAGCTAATGAAAAGATAGAATTATTTGAAAAGGTTAGTGAAAACAAGAGGATTCCTAATTTCTATCAAATGTTTAAGAAAGGAACTGTTGAAATAGACCAAATTCTAGATATTAGAGAAAGTTTTAACTCTAAACTTTTTAGAAATTGGTTTGCTAATCCTGATTTATCCGAACAGGATATTTATTATGAATTATTAAAAGAGCATGGTTTAAATTTGAAAATAAATTTAATCAAATGGATCGTGCCAACAATCATTGGGGTTCTTAATACTCCTTTAGGGATTGCCGCTTCATTAGTAGAAAATTTTTTTATTTCTAAAATTCTTCAAGGTTGGAATCCAAACTTATTTCTTGATGATGTACTTGGGAAAAAGTTAACACAATTGGAGAATAATTTTAAAGTACAAGAGGAAAGGAAATTAATTTTGGAACGTTTCAACGGTATTCAAAGAAATGCCCTTTGTCCTTGCCAAAGCGGCAAAAAATTTAAAAAATGTCATGGAATGAATTAAATAAAAAAACCCGCTCTAAAGCGGGTTTTCTTTTAAAGAAAGATTAAATCAACCAATCAACTTCTTCATCAATTCATGGGCTTGTGCAGCGTTTGCTTCCCCTTTTGCTACTTTCATTACTTGACGAATTAGACTTTAGAATTGACATCTTGCCTATATAAAAAATAAGGAGTGTTATAACTAATGATCAGGAATTAAAACAACCAATTGGATAATGATTTGAGTACTGTGAATCCAAAAGCGGCAGTTAATAAAAGAAAAAATGCTATAAAAAAGATAAATAAACGTAGAGCATTTCTAATCTTCTCGAAACCAGAGAATTGAGCTAAGTATTCATTAGCTACAGTGGAATATTCTTTAAAATTAAAAGTGAGATATATCGTAAATAATATCGATGTTAAAATTGCATAAACTTGAAAATAATCTAACTCGATTATACTGAAATAAATTCCTAACATAATGAATGATAAAGTACCATTGAGATGGCTATAGTATTCTTTAGCAATTTTCTCCATCTCTAACTTTTTTGTTCTAGATTCTTCTTCATTTTCAATGGGTTCTGAAGTCTCAGACTTGTTTGTATCATTTTCATCTTTTAAACTTTCAATTTCCTCTGATTGGATAGACATGGAGAATTCGATTTCTTCAGATTTAAGTTTCTTATTTGTCATAATTAATTAAAAATAAATATATAGTTAATAAATATTTAATAATTTAGTCTAATACAATCAAAATTTCAAATAGAAAACCCGCTCTAAAGCGGGTTTTCTTTTAAAGAAAGATCAGATCAACCAATCAATTTCTTCATTAATTCATTGACTTGCGCAGGGTTAGCTTTACCTTTCGCAGCCTTCATCACTTGACCAACAAGACCGTTAAAGGCTTTCTCTTTACCAGATTTATACTCTTCAACCATTTTCTCATTGGCAGCAAGTACTTCCTTAATAATTGCTTCAATTGCACCTGTATCAGTTTCCTGTTTCAGGCCTTTTTCAGCAATAATCTCGTCCGCAGTTTTGCCTTCTTCCCACATAAAGCCGAACACTTGTTTCGCGATCTTACCGTTAATCGTGTTGTCCACAATACGTGCAATCATGCCACCAAGTTTTTCTGCTGATACAGGAGAGTCCGCCAACTCTAAGCCCGCTTTGTTTAAAGCGCCTGAGAATTCACCCATCACCCAGTTTGCAGCAATCTTACCTTGTGCAGCACCGCCCGCAGCCTTAACAACTTCTTCATAAAACTCTGACATTTCACGCGTAAGCGTAAGAACGTGCGCATCGTATTCAGTCACACCAAAGTCCGCCACAAAACGCGCACGACGTGCAGCAGGAAGCTCAGGCATCGTCGCTTTAATCGCTTCGATTTGCTCATCTGCAATGATCACAGGCAACAAGTCTGGGTCAGGGAAGTAGCGGTAATCGTTCGCTTCTTCTTTCGAACGCATTGAACGCGTTTCCATCTTCACAGGGTCGAACAAACGAGTTTCTTGGTCGATGGTGCCATCCCATTCCAAGATTTCCATTTGACGTTCAATTTCAACATTGATCGCTTGTTCAATGAAACGGAATGAGTTGAGGTTTTTAAGCTCACAACGTGTACCGAAAGGTTGACCCGGACGGCGTAAAGACACGTTACAGTCGGCACGGAAAGAACCTTCTGCCATGTTACCATCAGAAATACCTAACCAACGCACGAGTGTGTGAATCGCTTTAATGTAGGCAACTGCTTCTTCAACCGAACGCATATCTGGTTCAGATACGATCTCTAAAAGCGGTGTACCTGCACGGTTTAAGTCGATGCCTGACATGCCTTCAAATTGGTCATGGATCGATTTACCCGCATCTTCCTCAAGGTGCGCACGTGTCACGCCAATGCGTTTAACTGTACCATCTTCAAGTTGGATGTCGATATGACCCAAGCCCACAATCGGGTTGTCCATTTGGCTGATTTGGTAGCCTTTAGGAGAGTCAGGGTAGAAATAGTTTTTACGTGCAAATACAGACGCTTGGTCGATGTAAGCATCGATACCCAAACCAAAGCGAATGGCAAGATCAACCACTTCTTTGTTCAATACAGGCAGTACGCCCGGCATTGCCAAATCAACAAGGCTCGCTTGTGTATTTGGGTCTTGACCAAATTCAGTTGAAGAACCTGAGAAGATTTTAGATTTAGTCGCAAGTTGAGTGTGAATCTCAATACCAATAACGACTTCCCAACCATCAATCAAATTTGACTTAGGTTTTGCATTGTTCTTCGCCATTATGCATTCTCCTCAGCAATTGCAGCGCGTTTGGTGTGCCAATCAGTTGCTTGTTGGTATTGGTGCACCACAGACAACAATTGAGATTCTGACCAGTAGTTACCAATCAACTGTAAGCCAACAGGTAAATTATTTTGATCAAAACCAACAGGCGCGTTAATCGCAGGGAGACCTGCAAGGTTGACCGCGATGGTATAGATATCGCCCAAGTACATTTCAACTGGAGAAAGGTTTGCACCAATCTTATACGCCGTTGTCGGCGCAGCAGGCGCAGCAATCACATCAACAGACTCGAATGCTTTTAAGAAATCTTGTTGGATTAAACGACGTACTTTTTGTGCTTTGACATAGTACGCATCGTAATAACCTGCAGACAGCGCATAAGTACCAATCAAGATACGGCGTTGAACTTCAGCACCAAAACCTTCAGAACGAGAACGTTTGTACAAGTCCATGATGTCTTTTGGATCTTCACAGCGGTAGCCATAACGTACGCCGTCAAAACGTGACAAGTTAGAAGATGCTTCAGCAGGGGCAATCAGGTAATAGGTTGGAACATAAGCTTCAGTCATGTTGAGGTTAATTTCAACAAGCGTTGCGCCCATCTCTTCCAATTTTTTTAGAGATTCTTCAACACGTGCTTTAACGTCAGCAGCCAAACCTTCAACATTAAAGTACTGTTTAGGAATACCAATGCGTAATCCTTTTACAGACGTGCCGTTCAAGTTTGCAACGTAGTCATCAGCATCTTTTTGTACAGATGTTGAATCTTTTGCGTCATGACCTGCCATCACGTTCATAAGGTACGCACAGTCTTCTGCCGAACGTGCCATTGGACCGCCTTGGTCAAGTGATGATGCATAGGCAATCATACCGAAACGGGATACACGACCATAGGTTGGTTTTAAGCCTGTAAGGCCACAGAACGATGCAGGTTGACGGATTGAACCACCTGTATCTGTACCAGTCGCAAACGGTGCAAGGTCAGCTGCAACTGCGGCAGCAGAACCGCCTGAAGAACCACCCGGAACACGGTCAAGCGCCCAAGGGTTCGCCGTTGCACCAAAGTAAGATGACTCTGATGTAGAACCCATGGCAAATTCGTCCATGTTCACTTTACCTAAAGTCACTAGGCCCGCAGCTTTACCTTTCGCTACAACGGTTGCGTCGTACGGAGAGATAAAGTTGTCTAGCATTTTAGAACCAGCCGTGGTTTTAATGCCTTGCGTACAGAAAATATCTTTATGTGCAATAGGTAAACCCGTCAAAGTGGTTGCTGTACCTGCTTTGAGCGCTGCATCAGCTGCATCAGCTTGAGCCAATGCTTGTTCAGCAGTCACAGTGACATAAGATTTGACTTGCGCATCAATTTTTTCAATACGGTTTAAATAATGTTGCGTCAATTCACGTGAAGAGAATTTAGCGGTTGCTAAACCATCGATAAGTTCACGAACCGATAAGCGATGTAAATCTGTCATGAGAAAAATTCTTAACTAAAATTTAAATAGGGCAAAACTGAACAATTATTCAATTACACGTGGAACAAGATACAAACCGTCTTGCACAGCTGGTGCAACGGCTTGATAGTCGTCACGATGGTTTTGTTCAGACACAGCGTCTTCACGTAAAGGCTGCGGATGGTCAAATGGACTCTTTAGTGGCTCAACACCTTCGGTATCAATGCCTTTCAAGGTTTCCATCATTCCTAAAATTTTATTCAAACTTTGAGCATATTCAGCAGATTGAGTGTCATCCAAAGACAAGCGTGCTAAGTGTGCAATGCTTGAAACGGTTTGTGCATTTAAATCTGCAGATTGCTGAGCATCTGATGCTGACATGCTGTCTCACCTAATCAGTAATAAAAATATTCAAAATATCATGCGTTATAATAAGCGATTGACTTGTCCAAAGCATCACATTTAGTTAAAGTTGCCATCTTACGTCTATATAACGTTGAACTGAGAACGACCCGTGATTCTAAAACGACTAATTGGCTTGTTTTCGCCAGATCTAGCCATAGATTTAGGCACCGCTAATACACTAATTTATGCGCCAGGACGGGGCATTATATTAAATGAACCGACTGTTGTGGCAATTCGTCACAGTGGTTCACAAAAAATAGTTGCCGCTGTTGGCTTGGATGCTAAGCAAATGCTTGGTCGTACCCCTGCGAATATTTCTGCAATTCGTCCAATGAAAGATGGCGTGATTGCGGATTTCGAAGTCACTGAGACCATGTTAAACCAATTTATTGGTAAAGTGCATGAAAAGCGTCTTTTCCCACCAGCGCCACGTGTTGTGGTGTGTGTGCCATGTAAATCAACTTTGGTTGAACGTCGTGCGATTCGTGAGGCTGTATTCAATGCAGGCGCACGTGATGTACGTTTAATCGAAGAGCCAATGGCAGCAGCGATTGGTGCAGGCATGCCAGTTGAGCAAGCATGTGGTTCGATGGTCGTAGACGTAGGTGGTGGTACAACTGAAATTGCAATCATTTCATTGCAAGGTTGTGTCTATGCAGATTCATTGCGCATTGGTGGTGATGTTTTTGACGAACAAATTATTCATTATGTTCGTAAAGCACACGGTTGCGTCATTGGTGAAACAACGGCTGAAACCATTAAGAAAGAAGTGGGTATGGCGCTTCCTGATGAAGATGGCAAAGTGTTAGAAATCGAAGTTCGCGGTCGTAACTTGGCGGAAGGTGTTCCGCGCGCAATTACGGTGACTTCTGATGAAATTACTCAAGCAATCACTGATCCATTGCAAAGCATTGTGTCTGCAGTGAAATCTGCGCTTGAACAAACACCTCCTGAGTTGTCATCAGATATCGCGGAGCGCGGTATTGTATTGACTGGTGGTGGTGCGTTATTACGTAACTTAGACAAGTTATTATCGCAAGAAACAGGTTTGCCAGTAGTAGTTGCTGAAGATCCGCTTTCTTGTGTAACACGTGGTGGTGGCAAAGTCTTAGAACTCTTTGACAACCCGAACCATGACATGCTGTTTGTTGGTTAATTTTCTGTAATTTAATTTAAGGACGAGGCGGTGCAACCGAATCTGTTTTCAAGACAACCGCCATCTTTTCGCTCTTTCATCATTGCAGTCATCGTGTGTTTGTTCGTGTTAATGTTTAATTGGCGCGCTCCACACTTGATTCAACCAGCAAGAGATGTCTTGTACGCGGCATACAATCCCATTTATGCCATTGCAAGCTATCCTGTTTTATCGAAAGAATGGCTCAGTCAACAAACCAAGTCTGAAGCGCAACTGCGTCGTGAGAATACTGCGATGCAGGCAGAGTTGCTTCAGGCTCAGGTTCGCCTTCAAAAACTCTCAGAACTTTCTGCTGAAAATACGCGCTTACGTGGATTATTGGATACACCTTTGATCATTGACGGTCGTATGGAAATCTCTGAGGTGATTGGCACAGATGCTGATCCATTACGTCATATCATTATCATTAACCGAGGTGCTGCGAGCCAACTGCGTGTCGGGCAAACGGTGTTGGATGATAACGGTATCATGGGGCAGATCATCAATGTTTACCCGCACAGTAGCCGTGTCATGTTATTGTCTGATAAAGAACACTCCTTATCTGTACGTCTTGAAAACTCTGGCATGCGTGCCATTGTGTCAGGCACTGGTGATTTAGGTCGTCTGAAAATGGAATATGTACCGACCAGCGCTAACGTCAAAGTCGGGGACAAGGTGTATAGTTCAGGTTTAGGACAACATTTTCCTGCGGGTTATTTGGTCGGAACAGTGTCCAAAGTTAAGCGTGAAAATACCGGTGAGTTTGCGCAGATAGACGTGAAACCTGCAGCTCAGTTGGCAGGTGGACACCATGTAGTGGTACTGTTCTCAGACTCATTAGCCATGGAGCAACCTCATGCTCAGCGCTAAAAAAATATCATCAGTTAAAACACGTGATCCTCTATGGATCATCGTGCTTTCAATCATTATTGGTTCGGTGTTGGTGGTGTATCCTCTGTCTTATACATTAGCAGGATGGCGACCGCTGATCATGTTGATGATTACGGTGTATTGGATCTTGCTTCAACCGACATGGTGTGGCGTTTGGTTTGCTTTTGCAGTCGGATTATTTACCGATTTACTGCTTGATGCACCCCTTGGATTACATGCGTTAAGCTTCGTTTTACTAACATTTACCATCCGTTGGTTTGTGCGTGAACGCCGTTTAATGACGTTTGGAAATACTTGGGCAATCGCTAGTGTTGCTATATTGGCACATTTGATTTATGTCCTTTTTGCACAAATTATTTCCGATATGCAATTTTCGATTACTCGTCATTGGCAGCCACTAATGAGCAGTATTTTAACTTGGCCCATCTTGTATTATTTGCTTAGAAAATGGCGAATTTAATTCTGGCGTCGAGCTCGCCTCGGCGTAAAGAGCTGCTTGCACAGCTTGGACTGAAATTTGATATTTTTAGTCCAGAAATCGATGAGTCTGTACATGATGGTGAGCAAGCGCATGATTATGTTCGACGTTTGGCAGAACAAAAAGCTCAGGTTGTTTTAGCACAATTTCCAGATGCGGTGGTCATTGCCGCAGATACAAGCCTCAGTTTAGATGGGCAAATTATTGGCAAACCTGATTCGAAGCAACATGCGTTTGAAATTTGGCAATCCTTGTCAGGGCGTCAGCATGAAGTTCTCAGTGGTCTTTGTGTGGCTTCACAACATAAAACAATAAGTACGGTAGTGAGGACAAAGGTTGATTTTCAATCACTCAGTCATCATGATATGGAAGAATATTGGTCAACTGGGGAACCTGTAGGAAAAGCAGGGGCTTACGCAATACAAGGAATCGCCGCAAAGTTCGTTCCTCGTATTGAAGGTAGCTACACCAATGTGGTGGGTTTGCCTTTACATGAAACATCACAGTTACTGAATCAAATATTGAAAAGTGGTTAAGGCACTAAATTAACCTTTTAAAAAATTTTTATAATGTTTTGAGTGTTTTTTATGTCTGACGAGTTGTTGATTAACGTCACCCCAATGGAGTGTCGGGTAGCGTTAGTTGAAAATGGGACGGTCAACGAACTATTTGTTGAACGCAACGCTAAACGTGGTTTAGTCGGGAATATTTATAAAGCCAAAGTTGTACGTGTATTACCTGGTATGCAAGCGGCATTTGTAGACATTGGTTTATCTCGTACTGCTTTTTTACATATCAATGACATGATTTGGCCTCGTAATCAACCGACGCCAAATGTCTTTGATCTTCTGCAACCAGGTCAGATTCTGACAGTGCAGGTCATGAAAGATATGTTAGGCACGAAAGGTGCGCGTTTAAGTACTGATCTTTCCATTCCTTCTCGCTATTTGGTGATGATGCCTTATGGACATCATACTGGCGTGTCGCAGCGAATCGAATCAGAAGAAGAGCGTGATCGTTTACGTTCGATCATTGAGCGGATTCAAGCTGAACATAAGTTACCTGGTTCTGTCATTGTCCGAACTGCAGCAGAGGGGATCGAAGAAGCCGCTATTGCGCAAGATATGGCGTATTTGGCAAAACTTTGGGAATTTATTCAACGTAAACAAAAAAGTGTCGTGGTGCCATCACTTATCTTTGAAGAGCTACCACTTCCTCAACGTATCATCCGTGATCTGGCAAATGAAGATACGGTAAAAATTCAAGTCGATTCAAGAGAAGTGTTTGGCAAGCTACAAGAGTTTGTGGCTGAGTTTGTACCAAATATGGTTGATCGTCTGAAACATTATCCTGGTGAGTGTCCGATATTCGACTTATACAATGTTGAAACAGATATTCAAAAAGCACTGCAAACACGTGTTGCATTAAAGTCTGGTGGTTATCTCATGATTGATCAGACAGAAGCCATGACCACTATTGACGTCAATACAGGCTCATATGTAGGTGGACGCTCTCTTGAGGACACCGTCTTTAAGACCAACATGGAAGCGACACAAGTCATTGTGCGTCAACTCAGACTGCGCAACTTAGGTGGAATTATCATTATTGACTTTATTGATATGCAAGAGGCCTCACACCGTGATGAAGTGCTTAAGCAATTTGAAAAAGTCTTAGAACGTGACCATGCAAAAACTAAAATCACCCAAGTGTCTGAGCTTGGCTTAGTAGAAATGACGCGTAAACGGACGCGTGAATCACTTGAACATTTGTTATGTGAGTCTTGTCCAACGTGTCAGGGACGTGGTTATGTGAAAAGTGCCGAGACTGTTTGTTACGAAATCTTTCGAGAGATATTAAGATATGCTCGAGATTTTGAGTCTCAGACTGACTTTACTGTCGTTGCGCATCCATCGGTTGTGGATCGATTATTAACCGTAGAAGCTGCGGCTGTCTCTGATTTAGAGCATTTTGTGAAACGTGTCATTAAGTTCCAAGTCGAAAATTTATACACGCAAGAGCAATACGATATCATTTTGAATTGAAATTGTAACAGAATATCGTTAAACACTTGTTACAACTGAGATTTTACATTCGATCTCGATTTCTCAATACTTAAGAAATCAAATCGAATAGCCAAAGACAGCGATGTTGTCTTAGCAAAGTGAGGTCAAAGTGGGTATGAATTTAACGGAACAATTAGCGGGTAGCCATCGTCAAATTGTGGATTCAAACAAAAGCGCTTGCTTGATGCTCAACGATCAAGGTCAAGAAGTTCGAGTTACACAAGCGATGGTCGTTTCGCTCTGTCAGCAATTAATCAAGCAGTGTCGTAATATTAAAAATTAAGGGGCCTTTTTAAAGCCCCTTAATTTTTTTGTAAATATCGAAATATACAGCCTTAAGCTGGTTTTTCATTTGGAATCTCTATATCCGCTACTACTTGTTTCTTTGCTGCACTACGCTTAGTAGCCTTTTTCATAATCTGCGGTTTTTCATCTTCAGGTAGACCCACAATTTTTTCAAATCGTTGAATCTCATCTTCTAAATGGGTTAATAAATTTTGCATCTTAGGCAAAGCATTTCGACATGCGGTTAAACCGACTTCTAATTTATCCATATAACTGGTCATTGTAATATTCAATGCTTGACCATCAAGTACGATAGAAGCAGGGTAGAGTGCGTCCAAACGTGCACCATTCCAATATAGCGGCTCTTTAGGCCCTGGTACGTTAGAAATAACGAGGTTAAAGGCCTGACGTTTAGGTGCTAAACCAGAGATGATATTTAAACCTGCAGGACCATATACGAAGGCACTATAGTTGAGAATCTGATCTGAAGTCATGCGTTTGAATTTTTGTTTCGCATTCATTACGCTACGACGAATAAGATCGAGTCGCTCTAATGGATCGGCTTTATGTGTCGCTAAGTTCGCCAGAATCATCGTAATACGATTTGACATGTCTGAATCATCCGTACGAACGGAGACAGGAACCATAGCGATTAATGGTTTCTCAGGTAAAGCACTTTGACTGATTAAGTATTCACGCAAAGCACCAGAGCAAATCGCGAGAACAATATCGTTAATGGTCACACCCAGTGATTTTGAAATATGGTTGAGGCGCTTAAACTCATATGACTGAGCAGCGAAACGACGCGATGAGCTGACTTTTTGATTCAGAATACTACTTGGGGCTTGGAAACTAGATACATAGTCCGGATTACGTCCCATATCCTTAAAGACAGTTTCAGACAGCACTTTGAATACACCCGGTGTAGACTGCACTTGACCTTTCAAATTAGACAATATTTGTTTTGCACGGCTTACTTTAGGTGTTTTAAGTCGCTTAGCACGCGGACCTTCGACACACCATGGCGGAACGATACTTCTTGCATTTGGATCATGAGAGAGTGATTTTTCAATTAAACGCATGCCTGCAATACCATCGACCATCCCATGATGTATTTTGAAATACATGGCGAAACGATTGCCTTCAATGCCCTCAATGATATGACACATCCATAATGGCTTAGCTCGATCAATTAATGAACTGTGCTCTTGGGAAATGTAGGTGAGTAGCTCACGAATACGACCAGGATGTGGTAGAGCAATATGTCTGAAGTGATGATCAAGATCGAATTCAGTGTCTGTGTCCCAAAACAGTCCGTTTAATTTATTATTAAACGGTGGAATTGGAATAGATTTTGAGTTGCGAATATCTGCCACTAAATCTTGAATAAAGGTTGGTGGCGCATCTTCTGGAATTTCAAATAAAAATAATCCGCCAACATGCATGGGCTGTTGTCTTTTTTCCAAAGATAAGAAAATAAAATCAAGCGGGTGTAATGGGCGCATAGTCTAGGTTTGCCTCACTGCAAATTTCTAAAATTGTTTTTTAGAATTATCAATCCAAGAGATCAGTATAGACGTATTTGTTGGAGGGGGCATAAATTTTTTTAATGAATGGTCAGTACAAAAAAGCCACTTTAAATCAGTGGCTTAAAACTTTGTGAGACAGTTTTTACTTTTTTAAATTACCTGAATGTAAACCACATTCTTTATGCGTTGCTTCTTCCCACCACCAACGACCTTCACGCTCGTGCTGATTTGGAAGTACTGGACGCGTGCATGGTTCACATCCAATTGAAATAAAACCTTTTTCATGCAATGGATTATATGGAATTTCCATCATGCGAATATAATTCCAAACGTCAGCACTCGTCCAATTCGCCAAAGGGTTGTATTTAATGAGTTGTTTACCTTCACCTGAAAAACCTAGATCAGCTTGAATCACTGGAATTTCAGTACGTGTACCCGGACTTTGATCTTTACGTTGACCCGTGATCCAACCATCAAGTGTTGCTAACTTTTTACGAAGAGGTTGAACCTTACGGATACCACAACACTCTTTATGATCATCTTGATAAAAGCTAAACAGTCCTTTTTCGTTGACCAGATTCTGAACAGCTTCAGCTTCCGGGAAACATATTTCAATGTTGATATTATAGTGCTTACGAACAGTCTCAATAAATTGATAAGTTTCTGAATGCAAGCGACCTGTATCTAGACTAAACACGCGAAAAGGTTTACCTAAATTTGCAGCCATATCAATCAATACAACATCTTCAGCACCTGAAAATGAAATGGCAATTTCACCTGTTTGATTTAAAGCTAAGGCTATAATTTCCGAAGGGGATTTATCTTCATACTCTGATGCAAGTGCATCAATTAAATCTATGCTTGGAATGGTAGTCATGAGAATCCTGGCGATATAGGCTTGGAAACAACAAGTCCTATATTAAAATATTTGATGTATATTTTAGTTGAATTCAGAGATTTATCTTA
The DNA here is from genome assembly GCF_056779705.1 of Acinetobacter sp. 25-47-130. Taxonomy (NCBI): domain Bacteria; kingdom Pseudomonadati; phylum Pseudomonadota; class Gammaproteobacteria; order Moraxellales; family Moraxellaceae; genus Acinetobacter; species Acinetobacter sp. 25-47-130. Next base: position 111,126 of record NZ_JBWYII010000006.1, read on the forward strand.
TGAAATAAAAATAAATACTTATGAATAAAATAGATTTAAAAAATTACATCGATATTCAACAATCTTCGGCTATGATATTGCAAATTTTATTAATGCTGAGGGCAGTATCATGGAAATCGTTTGTCTAGATCTTGAAGGCGTTTTGGTTCCTGAAATTTGGATTAATTTTGCAAAAAAAACAGGAATTAAAGAGCTTGAAGCAACAACTCGAGATATTCCAGACTACGATGTGCTCATGACTCAGCGTTTAAATATTCTTAAACAGCATGGTTTAGGTTTAAATGACATTCAAGCTGTTATTGCAGATATGGGACCGTTTGAAGGCGCTAAGGAGTTTGTCGAGTGGGTACGTACTCATTTCCAACTCATCATTTTATCAGACACATTCTATGAATTTGCTCATCCATTGATGAAGCAGTTAGGTTGGCCTACGATTTTCTGTCACAAATTAGAAACTGACGAAAATGGTATGATTACAAATTATAAACTACGTCAACCTGATCAAAAACGTAAAGCAGTGCAAGCTTTACACGGTTTAAATTTCCGTGTAATTGCTGCAGGCGACTCGTATAACGATACTACGATGCTCGGTGAAGCAGATCAAGGTTTCTTATTTGATGCGCCGGATAATGTAATTGCAGAATTCCCACAATTTCCTGCGATTAATGGTTATGCTGCATTGAAAGAAGCGATCCGCAACGCTTCTGTACGTGATATTCCAGCCTAAGTTATTACTTTGAAAAAAGGACGCTTTAGCGTCCTTTTTTTATAACAATTGTTAGAATCGATACCCGATTTTCATGCCATAACCTAATGCATAATTGTTGCTGAATTCTCCAACATTTATGCCACCCGTTTGAGCAGTTGCATCGCCTAACCAGAAATATTTAACACCAGCTTGAATAAAGCTTTGCTGTGATGGGTTGAATTGACCACCTAAGCCTACACTCCAATAACCTTCAGTTGGACCTAAAGTGGTTACAGGGTTTCCAGCTCCAGAGTCATAGCCTACAGTTGTGGTTGCTGCCCATTGATCATTAAATTTATGTGCAACACCTAAGGTTGCAGAGTACTGATCATCAGAATACGAAATGAGGTCCTGTCCAACTAATCCAAGTAATTTAGGTGTAACCGTAAATTGATCCCAATGAACCCAACGCAGGTTAGCAAACGCCAAAGTGTTTGTTGCAATTCCAGACTGTAAATCAATATTTACAGATTGTGGAGTAACTGCTTCAGTTACTGCAGCGATCTTATCTAATCTATTAAACTCAGGCTTTTTTAATGCATCGGCGTAAAGTGGAAGGAGCGAGGTTTCATTCGACTGAGCTTTGTGTTTAATCTCAGAGCGATAAGTGATAGATGCTTTTAATGCAATTTTTGGAATTTGGTATGCAGTACCTGCAATCCAGCCGTAAGCTTCTTTTTGGTCTACATGGATGTTATAGCCATTTAAGACTTGGTATGCACTACCTTTTAAATTGATATCAGCTTCAACTGTTTGCCATACTGGACCAGCATAAAAATTCCAATTTTCAGTGGGTTGATAACCAATGAGTGCAGTTAAATTTTGTGTCTTAACTTCAACTGATGTACCACTTAAACTATTGCCAAATGATTGATTTTTAGCATCGTATAATGCATCTGCACCAAAAGGCTGATCGTAAATTAAACCTAAAGAAACTTGGTCAGTAACCTGTAGTTTAAGAGCAGTGTTTACAAAATAATAATCACTGCCCATATCTGTAATTTTTTCGCCTGTTAAATCCTGACCAGTGATTTTATTAATCACTGTGGAAGAACCTTTAACGGTGGGATCTAAAACAGAAATGCCAGCTTCTGCATAATTACCTGATTGGAGAAATGCTGAAATCGACTGACCTGAACGATCTAATCCTGCGGCGTTAATTGAAGTTAATGGGAGCGTAGACAATAAGACTGAGTATGAAAGTACTTTAAATTTCATGATGTTCATCCATGAATGCCATATGGCGAAAAAATTGCATGAAAAATAACACAAATAAAAAAAGAGTAAATACTCGGAAGTGGTTGAAATATAATCAAATTTATATTACTTCATTATCAAATTATGAGGCTAAATAATTATGTCCATGTTTTTAAAAAGTATTATTGAGCAAAAAAGGAATTGTAGTTTGTGTCGTTTTTTTATTTTAAATGATGATATAACAAACAATTAATTTATACTTGTATAAAAATAAAAAAAGACCACATGATTGTGGTCTTTTTTTATTGATGAATGATTAGAATTTATAGCCGATTTTAAGACCATAAGCTAAAGCGTCATTGTCTTCAAACTTTCCTGCTGCGCTATGTGCACCTGTCTGAGCATCAGCATCACCTAACCAGAAGTATTTAACACCACCTGCAATAAACGTAGCTGGAGTAGGGCTATATTGAAGACCTAAACCTACATTCCAATAACCTTCTGTTGGTCCAAGTGTCGTTACAGGATTGCCTGCACCTGAATCCCATCCAACTGAAACATTACCAGCCCATTGCTCGTTAAATTTACGACCTACACCTGTTGTTACAGACCATTGATCTTTAGAATAATCAACTAGGTTAAATCCATTAGGTTTGCCCAAAGATGGTAATAGTCCACCAGCAAGCTCTGATAATTGACCAAATTTATGAGGGCGTATAGAGAAACTTGACCAGTCTACCCAACGGATATTAGCGAAAGCAACCGTGTTAGCCATAATGCCAGATTGTAAATCTAAATTTACAGATTGTGGTGTAGTGATTTTAGTTTCACCAGATGAATTAAGACCTGCTAAAGCTGAACCTGGTAATGCTCCAGAAGCCACTAGTAAAGAACCTAGAGGCGCAATGAGAGGAATACTTTCATTAACATTGACTTTATGATCAATTTCGGAACGATAAGTAATCGATGCTTTAAGCGCAATCTCAGGAATTTGATATGCTGCGCCAGCTAACCATCCAAAGGCATTGTCTTCAGGAATATCAGCATCATAACCATTAAATAAGCTATATGCTGAACCACGAAGTTTTACGTTACCTTTAACTGTTTGATAGACTGCACCACCATAAAAGTTAAAATTTTCTGTAGGTTGGTAGCCTAAAATCAGTGATAAGTTTTGAGTATCAACTTCGACAGATGTGTTTCCAGTTATTTGAGTTCCTAAACCGATTGCAACTGGTAATCCAGTAGACGGATCTGTGATTACAGGTATACCGTTAAAGCTTCCTGTTGGATTAGCAGTCACTACTGGTAATCCATTTGTCAAAGCAGTTCCAGGTAATACACCATCGGCTGGGCTAGCGACAAAATTATTTGTTCCTGTGTATTCAGCATCTGCACCAAAAGGTTGATCATATAAAAGACCCACTGAAATATTATCAGTCGCTTGTATTTTTAAAGCTGCGGTAGGGAAGTAGTAATCACCAGCCATATCTCCAGTATGATTACCCGATAAATCTTTACCAGAGACAGATGGATCTAAAATTGAGATACCTGCTTCAAAGTAATTTCCTGGTTGAAGGAATGATGAAATAGATTGTCCAGAACGATCTAATGCAGCAGCAAAAGTGCCTGATGATGCTAAACCGAATAATACAGCAGCTGATAATTTTGTTAATTTCACTTGAATTTTCCCTGATCTTCTTCAATGAATTATTTTGTATTTTCCAATTGAATTGAGGATTAGTTATCTTAAACTGATCCTAAATCTTATGTTCACAAAATAACACATTAAGAATCAGAGTAAATACTCTAAGGAAATAAATTTATAATTGAATTTTAATTCTGATAAAAATAATAGGAATTTTATTTTTATATAAATTATTGAATTTATGAATTATTTAATTTTGAATGACAGTATCTTATCGTTAATTTATAAATGAACTATACAGTCAGTCAACGGCATTCATGATTAAATAAAAAAGAGCACTTAAGTGCTCTTCAAAAAATGAATAGAGTTTAGAAACGATAACCCATTTTTAGGCCATATGCCCAAGCATTGTTATCTTCAAAATTACCGACATATTTGCCAACAGAACGAGCTTCAGCATCTCCTAACCAAAAATATTTGACGCCTCCACCGATAAAAGTTGCTGGAGTAGGACTAAACTGTGCACTTAATCCGACATTCCAATAACCTTCAGTTGGACCAAGTGCAGTTACAGGATTACCAGCACCTGAATCCCAGCCGGCAGAAATAGCACCACCCCATTTTTCATTAATTTTTCGCCCAACACCAACTGTGGCAGACCATTGATCTTTATCATAATCGATAATATTTTGTCGTTGACCTGATAATAATTGGGTAATACTTCCAAATTTATCAATATCTATACCATAGCCACCCCATTCGACCCATCGTACATTCGCAAAAGCAACTGTATTGGCCATAATGCCAGTTTGGAAATCTAAATTAACGGATTGAGGTGTGGAGATTTTAGTTTTTTCTGAATCAGAATTAAGTAGTTTGTTTCGTAAACTATTTGCTGCTAATGCTTGAGCTTTATCTTCTGCAGAAATAGGCAGAGAACTTACCACTTGCTCAAATGTAAGTGTTCCGTTTGCTAATGCCACTAGTCCATCAATTGTTGCAACTTGATTGTTAATTACACCAACGACTAAATTTGAATTTTCAGTAGTGTCAAGCTCATGATCAATTTCAGATCTATAAGTCAAAGACACTTTTAATGCAATTTCTGGTATTTGAAAAGCTGCTCCTGCTAACCAACCGTAGCCTTCATCACGTTTAAAAGTTGAATTATAACCAATACTAGATAGTGTTAAGTTGCCTCTCACATCTTGATACACACCGCCTGCATAAAAGTTCCATTGTTCATTAGGTTGAAAGCCGAAAAGAGCAGTAATGTTATTTGAATTAACTTTTACATTAGTGCCTGCAAGTGGCCGATTACCTAAGGCTCCATCATCAGGAATCATACCATCTGTATAAGTTGCAGATGCCCCAAATGGCTGATCGTATAGAATACCGAAAGAGAAATTTTCGTTAAGTTGTAATTTCAAAGCTGCGCTTGGAAAATAATAATCATCACCCATATCACTAATTGGACCCAATTGATTTTTTCCAGATACATCAGGGTCAATAATGGAGATACCAGCTTCAAAGTAGTTATTGGGTTGTAAAAATGCTCCTATCGATTGACCTGAGCGATCCATTGCGGCTGCATAAGCCCCAGAAATCGGTAATAAAGCAAATAATACAGATGCACTGATGGTTTTTAATTTCATGTTATCTATCCTTAGATAATGTGAATTTTTAATTTAATAGAATTTTTTTAGTTATTTCCTTAAGAGCTGATAGATAAACGATTTATGCTAAAATGTTTATTTTTTACTCTACAAACAACATATCATAAAGGTAATGAGATGCAACAAAAATTTGACTGAAATGACATTATTTTTTTTATTTTGGGTCAATTTGTTGATAAGTGTATTAATCTCAGAAAATGGTGCGCCCTGCGGGACTCGAACCCACGCCGGTCACTTAGGAGGCAACTGCTCTATCCAGTTAAGCTAAGGACGCATACTAATCTGATCAAAAAATTTTTGAAAAAAAGTTATTGCTTAGCAATAACTTTTTTAATGCGTCTTACTATTTTCGGTAAAGTAATTTAAATAATACCAACATCAGGATAATCCAGATCGGAATCATGATCACAGCACCGCTTAAGCCCTGAGTCCACATGATGTAAAGCACGACAATAATAAACCCAAGAACCAAATAGTTACTGGCTGGTGACCATAGAGCAGGAAATTTTGAAGTGGTATTTGACACTTTCATCGCTTGTTTAAATTTCAAGTGAGTCAACGCAATCATCGCCCAGTTAAGTACTAGAGCACCAACAACAATATAAATTAAATTACTTAAAGCATCTTCAGGTGCAAAATAGTTTAATAAAACACATCCGAAAATTAACACTGCTGACAACAATACCGCAGGAACAGGTACACCTTGTTTATTGGTTTTTTCAAAAATTTTAGGGGCATTCCCTTGTTTTGCTAAACCAAAAAGCATACGGCTATTCGCGTACATTCCACTGTTATATACTGATAGCGCAGCAGTCAAAATAATAAAGTTGAGCAGGTGAGCAGCCCAATCAATACCCAGTTGACTGAAGATCATTACGAATGGACTTTTATCTAGACCACCAAGTTGCAGTTGATTCCATGGAACTAAAGAAAGAAGAATTGTAAGCGACCCAACATAGAAAATCAGAATACGGAAAACAACTTGATTAATTGCTTTAGGAATCGTTTTCTCTGGATTTTCAGCCTCAGCTGCCGCCATACCAATCAGTTCAATACCACCAAAGGCGAACATCAGGAATGCCAACATGAAGAATAAACCTTCGAATCCATGAGGGAAGAAACCACCGTGAGTCCAAAGATTACTGAATGATGCAGTAGAGTCAGATCCTGCTGTAAACAACAAGAATAGACCGAAGATAATCATCGACACGACAGCTGCTACTTTAATAATAGACAGCCAAAACTCTGATTCTCCATAAAATTTAACATTACAGAGGTTAACTAAGGTAATGATAATAAAGAAGAAAAGAACTGATGACCAAGCAGGAATGTGAGGCCACCAATAGTTAATATATTTTGCAACAGCTGTTAATTCGGTCATCGCGACCAAAATATAAAGAATCCAATAGTTCCAACCTGCTAGGAATCCAGGAAACTTACCCCAATATTTATTTGCAAAATGACTAAATGATCCTGCAACAGGTTCATGAACAATCATTTCGCCTAATTGGCGCATAATTAAAAAAGCAATTAAACCACCAATTGCATAACCCAAAATAATAGATGGGCCGGCAGATTGGATCACGTGTGCGGAACCTAAAAATAAGCCTGTACCAATTGCACCACCCATAGCGATTAATTGGATATGACGATTCTTTAAGCCACGCTGAAGTTGTGAAGACTTGTTATTCAAAGTATTCAGCCCGACGATTGAAATAAGTTACAAGATTGTAATAGATCAAATTGCATTAGCCTAGTACGTCAGCGTTCATGAATGTTTTTTATGATTTAAATAAAATAAAATTATTATAGAAAAATGATTTAATTATTTTTTAATCAATCATTTAATTTTATTAGAATTTGTTTTTGTGAGAGTGAATTAAATTTAATCTATCGTAATTGATGGAAATTCATACCATAGTGTTAAGTGCTCATGTTCACATAAAAAATCATTTATACTGTATTGAACTAAAAATCACGATTGATAACAAATATTAAAAGAGAAGGAATGAGCTATGAGTTCAACACCACAAATTAAAATTCCAGCCACTTATATGCGTGGAGGAACGAGTAAAGGTGTTTTCTTTAACTTAAATGATTTACCCAAAGAAGCTCAAGTTCCAGGTAAAGCAAGAGATCAGATCTTATTACGTGTGATAGGAAGCCCTGATCCTTATGGCAAACAAATCGATGGAATGGGTGGTGCTTCATCTAGTACCAGTAAGACAGTCATTCTCTCTAAAAGCGCTCAACCTGATCATGATGTAGATTATCTTTTTGGACAGGTTGCAATTGATCGACCATTCGTCGACTGGAGTGGTAATTGTGGCAATCTTACGGCTGCTGTAGGCTCATTTGCGATTTCAAATGGTCTCGTGAGTGCAGAAAAGATTCCAGAGAATGGGATTTGTACGGTAAAGATTTGGCAGGTCAATATTCAGAAAACGATTATTGCGCATGTCCCAATCACAAATGGTCAGGTTCAGGAAACAGGTGATTTCGAGCTTGATGGGGTAACATTTCCAGCTGCTGAGGTGCAAATAGAGTTTTTAGATCCCGCAGATGATGGAGAGGATGGGGCTGCCATGTTTCCCACAGGAAATGTGGTTGATGAGCTGGAAGTCCCAGATATTGGTCGCTTTCAGGTGACGCTGATTAATGCGGGTATTCCAACTATTTTTATGTGTGCTTCAGACTTAGGGTATGAAGGAACTGAACTTCAGGATCATATCAATAATGATGTCGAGGCCTTGGCCAAGTTTGAAAAAATTCGTGCTTATGGTGCTGTAAAGATGGGTATTATTCAGCATATTGATGAAGCGGTTCAACGTCAGCATACACCTAAAATTGCATTTGTATCTGCGCCTAAAAATTACATCTCATCTAGCGGAAAAGCAGTACACGCTGATGAGATCGACTTGACGGTTCGTGCTTTATCTATGGGTAAACTACACCATGCCATGATGGGAACCGCAGCTGTAGCGATTGGAACCGCTGCTGCAATTCCTGGAACATTAGTCAATTTAGCCTCAGGTGGTGGTGAAAAAAAATCAGTCAGATTTGGGCATCCTTCTGGAACACTCAGAGTGGGCGCTGAAGCGGAGAAAATTAATGAGCAATGGACTGTAAAAAAGGCCATTATGAGTCGCAGTGCTCGAGTACTCATGGAAGGATGGGTGCGAATTCCTGGCGATACGTTTTAAAATAAAAAAACCACTTTCGAGTGGTTTTTTTACGCGCATAAAATATGTGATAAGTATACTAAATTAGCCTGAAAGCATTACTAACAGTACGATTCACTCATAAATAATTGAGACTATGACAATTTTGACATGTTATATTAAGGAAATAAGTCAACGTGATTATATTCACCGAATTCATAAAATTAAGTTGCTGAATAGCCTTCGCTCCACGAATAATTAAAATGAGAAAGACCAATGAAGAAGGATAATAATTTTGAGCAGGATACGCCCAAGATTGATCAAGAGTTTCTAAACCAAATTCATGCTACAAATAAATTAGATTTGGTATCTGTGATTGCCAAAATCCCTGTGCCTGTGGCGCTAGTTCAGCATGATGGTGTATTTATTAGTGCAAATCAATTATTTGCTGATATCTATGAGAGTGATGCACTCTATTTACTCGGAAAGAAATTAGGTTTCGTATCAACGACGGTTTACCAATTATTTCAAGATGCGCTGCAATTGTTTCGAAATGATTCACGTTTATACAAAATTGAAAATGAGTTCTATTCAAAAGGGCATTTTTTTCAAATTTATTTTAGTGCTTTAAGAGATAAATCATCCTCTTTGGATTGCGTGTTGATCGTATGTGCAGATATAACAAAATTGAAAAGACGTGAACGTGTCTTGATCCAAAATAATAAAAGGTTGTTTGAAGAGCTATATTTGGACCCTGTGACTGGGATGAGCAATAAGCTGGCATTTGAACAGTTTTTAAAAGATCGCTTCCTTATTCAAGAGCGGAAAAATTATTCTTTTATCAAGTTTGAAGTCGAAAATTTTAAAAAGTTTAATCAGCTCAATAGTTATACCATTGGTGATGAAATTTTGAGTCGTATTGGATCTCTGATTAAAGAGGAGTTGAATCAAGATTTAGCAGAAGTCTATCGTTTGAATTCTGCAAGTTTTATCTTGGTGATTCAAGAATCGACTCCTTGGAAAATTCTCACCATTGCTGAACGCCTAAAACAAACATTGGTCCGTGAAAAAATTTATTTCGATCCTCAAGAGGATGAGGTACTCACGTGTGCGATTGGGATTTTTCATCCTAATTGCCAGAAAATGTACTCAGAAAAGCAAATATTAGAAACCTTAGATCGTGCGGTTGACATTGCACATGTATTGGGTCGAAACTCGATTCATGTGTTGGATGAATAGTCACTCTTCATTTAAATCTATCACTAAATAAAACAAATCAGCATTGTGTTTTGTAGCAATCACAATTGGTTGTAGAATAAGGACAATTTTATATATACCGACTTGAAACGGTATAACTTGAGGTTCAAAGACGGCAGTGACAGTACATATCTCTGTGAATAGTGAAGTATTACAACGTGCTCAACAGCAAATCCAACAGGATCTGAAAATTGCCCTAGATGCATTTTTCATTCCAGAGCCTTTGAAAAGTGCTGTAAATCATGCAGTCATGTTAGGTGGAAAACGGGTTCGTCCAGCTTTAGCGTATGCAACAGCAGAATTAAGTGAAGATCATAAAAATTTTGCTGCTGTGCGACGTGCAGCAGTTGCAGTCGAGTTAATTCATTGCTATTCACTTGCTCATGACGACTTACCATGTATGGATAATGATTTGTTGCGTCGTGGTCAACCAACTTGCCATGTTGCATATGGTGAAGATACAGCACTACTTGCGGGAGATATCTTGCAGTCGATGGCATTTGAGGTTTTAGGAAGTCGACTTTTTGATACACAAGTGACTGTAGATCCTTCTATTGTGTTGAAGCAAATGCAGATATTGGCGACATCATCTTCTAAGATGGTTTGTGGTCAAGTCCTAGATTTGCAAGCGGAAGGCAAGAAAATTGATCAGGAAGCATTGGAAAATATTCATCGTAATAAAACTGGTGCACTGATTCAGGCCGCAATCATGATGTCAGCAGTGACAGTGATGGACGGTGTAGATGCAGGAATACCGAAATTGCGTGAATTTGGTCAAGCATTAGGTTTAGCATTTCAAGTACAAGATGATATTTTAGATATAGTTTCGGATACTGAAACGCTTGGAAAGACCGCTGGAAAAGATGAACTTGTAGAAAAATCAACATACCCAGCTTTATTGGGTTTAGATGCTGCAAAAGAATATGCAAATAAGCTTCATCAGCAAGCCATTAGTGCTTTAGATTATTTTGGTGATTCAGCATCTGAACTTAAACAAATTTCAGCTTTTTTACTTGCTCGAAAGAGTTAAAAAAAGAGGACAGAAAGTCCTCTTTTTCATTTGTTATTTTGTCGCTTTATATAATCGGTCTGCTTCGTCAAATCGGTCTGTAACATCAGAATTTGGTTGCTTACCTAATAAACTCACAACAATGATTGCGATGAGAGAGCAAATAAAGCCAGGAATGATTTCATAGATTCCAGTATCAGCCCAAATATTTTTCCATACAATAACGGTCACTGCACCAATGATCATCCCCGCCAAAGCGCCATTTAATGTCATGCGTTTCCAGAATAAAGACAGAATAATGAGCGGGCCAAATGCTGCCCCAAAGCCTGCCCAAGCGTAGGCAACTAGACCAAGTACTTTAGATTCAGGGTTTGACGCTAAAACAATCGCAAGTAAAGCTATCAGTAGCACCATCAAGCGACCCACCCAAACCAGTTCTTTTTGAGAAGCAGTTTTACGGATGAAAGATTTATAAAAATCTTCGGTTAAAGTGCTTGAACATACAAGAAGTTGACAACTCAATGTACTCATTACCGCAGCCAAAATTGCAGCTAATACAATGCCGGCGATCCATGGGTTAAATAGAACTTTCGTTAACTCCATAAATACAGTTTCAGGGTTAGCATTCACAATATTAGCGAACTGTGGATTTTGCTGAAAATAAGCAATACCGACATATCCAGCAGCCACTGCACCACCAAGGCACAGAATCATCCAAGTCATACCAATACGACGAGCATTAGGAATCGATTTAACTGAATCAGCAGCCATAAAACGTACGAGAATATGAGGTTGTCCGAAATAGCCTAAACCCCAAGCCAGTAATGAAATAATTGCGACGGTACTTAAATTACCCATTAAACTGCTTGCTTCTGGTCGCGCTGCTTCAAGTGCTAAATTCACTTGAGATAAATCTGAAAAAGTCAGTAAAGCCACGATGGGGGTAAGCAATAAGGCAAAAATCATTAATCCCGCTTGGATGGTGTCTGTCCAAGAAACAGCCAAGAACCCACCAATAAAAACGTAACTGATCGTTGCAATTGCACTAATCCAAAGGGCAGTGCTGTAAGAAAGATCAAACATACTTTCAAATAATCGAGCGCCTGCCACCATGCCTGAAGCACAATAAATGGCAAAGAAGATTAAAATGACAAATGCAGAAACGATTCGTAGAATTTTTTTCTGATCATTAAAACGATTGGAAAAGTAATCTGGGAGTGTAAGGGCATTGTGTTGAACTTCAGTATGAACTCTGAGACGTCCTGCCACTAACAGCCAGTTGAGCCATGCACCAATAATTAAACCAATTGCAATCCACATTTCTGATAGACCAGAAAGATAAATAGCACCTGGCAAACCCATAAGTAACCAGCCACTCATGTCAGAAGCACCAGCTGAAAGGGCTGTTACAAAACTTCCCAAGCGTCGTCCACCCAAAATATAATCTGAAAAGTTCGTGGTCGCTCGATACGCGATTAAACCAATCACGACCATGGCGACAATATAGAACAAGAAAGTGATTAAGGTGGGATCAAAGGTGCTCATACAATTTCCATGATGCAGTTAGACGATAGATTGTTTTCATGCAATCTTTCAGGATGCGAAATTTAACCATAAATTTAAAATAAATGCTGAAGAATTGAATCTTGAGTCATATCAATAACAAAGGCAGCCGAAGCTGCCTTTTTAAATTTTGAAGAGTGTTTGAGCGATTTAAGGATTATTACGACCCATTACCCCACGAATCGTATTCATGATGTCAGCAGGCAATACCACAGTTTTAGCATTATTAGATTTAGCCATATCCTGCATTGCTTTTACATATTGTTCACCAAGTAGATAAGCGACAGGAATTTCTTTGTCGCCTACAGCATTGGTAACCATGTTAATGGCTTTTTCTGAAGCTTCAGCGAGTACAACTTGAGCCTCAGCATCACGACGTGATGCTTCAAGACGACCTTCAGCTTCCAGAATCGCAGCTTGTTTCTCACCATCAGCACGTGTCACTGTCGCACGACGCTGACGTTCAGCTGCGGCTTGTGCTTCCATTGCGGATTGCATCGTACCTGATGGTTGAATATCTTGGATTTCAACCGTTTTAAGCGTAATTCCCCAATCTGAAATATCATCAGAAATTGCTGCTTTCAGCTTCGCTTTAATATGATCACGTGAAGATAAAGCATCATCCAAGTCCATTTCACCGACGATTGAACGTAAAGAAGTTTGGACAAGGTTTTGGATCGCCCAAGTATAGTTTTCGATACCGTAGACTGCTTTTTCTGGTGTAGTAATGTTGATATAGGCAACAGCGTTCATTAAAAGAACTGCGTTATCTCTTGTAATTACTTCCTGAGATGGAATATCGAGAACGATATCTTTTGTCGTGACTTTATATGCGACTTCATCAACATAAGGAATCACAAAGTTTAGACCTGGACTTAAGGTTGTATGGTATTTACCCAGACGTTGTACGATCCATTTATAGCCTTGAGGAACAATACGAACCCCTTTAAAAATAGTGATCCCGACGAATGCCAAAAATGCGATGGCAATAATTGAACCAGACATTTCTACTCCTTTAAGAATTATTGTTTATAACGGTGAATTGAGGTTATTGTGCGCTTGAACGACCAGCTCATTACCTAAAATATCTGTAACTCTGACACGATCACCGACCTGAACAGGGCTCAGTGTTCTGCAATTCCATTCGTCAGAGCCGAGAACTGGAAGCTGAAAACGAACTTTGACCAATTCAGGTTCATGACCAATTTGAATCACCATCCCAACTTGTCCGATTGTCGCTTCACGTGAGAGACCCGCTTTAGTCTTATCAACGGAAAGTGGTTTAATAAATTTAAACCAAACCACCGTACATGAAATCGATAGTACAACCCATAAAATAATTTGAGTTGGAAGCCCCATAGAAGGAAATAGCCACACGAGTATGCTAATAATGACTGCAGCTATACCAAACCACAGTGCAGCAAAGGCCGGTAAAATGAGCTCAGACAGGATGAGCAAAATACCTAATACAAACCAATGCCAAGGTTCAATCAATAAGTCCATACATCTACTCTAATCGTTATCTTGTTATAGACGAAAACATCTATATCAAGATAACAGACTAGGGCAGAGAAGCCTATAAAAAATGCTTAAAAGCGAGCTGTTGGTGCAGGTTTGAAAGCAGCAGGAGATTTTTTGAAATTGGCAATTGCGGTATCTATTGATTTAATTTTCAGTTGCGCTGCTTTCTCACCTTCAAGTATTGCCTCATTGCTGGCTTTCAAATCCAAAGTTCCTAAATGGCCAACTTTTGGCTGAATCACGACTGTAGCTGCATTGAGTTCAGTATTGATACTTTGTTGACCCATAATATTAATCGTTTGATCCAACAGTCCCCACATGCTCATCGGCTTATTACCTGTAGGGCGTGCAGAAATATCAACTGCTATCACAATATCTGCACCCATATTTTTGGCAGTTTGAACTGGAATTGGACTCACGAGTCCACCATCAACATATTTGGTTTTGCCAATCGTTGTTGGAACAAAGACGTTAGGGATACTACATGACGCTCTTACGGCTTGACCTGTATTACCTTTGACGAAATCAGCGCGTTTACCATTATCTAAACGTGTGGCAACTGCAGCAAATCGAATCGGGAATAGTTCAATCGGTTTGTTCCCAACCTGTCGATTGACATAATCTTGGAGCTTTTGACCGAGGACCACACCCTGTCGATTTAAAGTTAAATCACGAATATCGGACTCTTTCAGCTGAAGTGCAATTTGCTGTAGTTGATAGGGAGATTTGCCTGAAGCATAAATACTACCGACAAAACTTCCAGCACTTGTACCCGTAACAATTTTGGGTTTTATACCATGAGATTCTAAAACCTTTAATACACCAATATGCGCAAAACCTTTTGCACCACCACCGCCTAGAGCAATGGCGATCACTGGCTCGCGTGCTTGAATTTGAGTGGATTGTGTAGGATTTTTTACAGTAGAGTTACAGCCTGATAGCGCCAATAAACTCAGGCCAATGAAGCTGATTTTGGGAAGATTGAGGAGCAATGACATAGACATTAATCTGCTAAAAAGTGTCAAAATTTTAGGCATATCTCAACAGATTGCTGTCTATTTTTCTAGCATTTTTACAAAAGTTCTTTAAAGGGTAATGCTAAACGATTCATATTTTTAGGAGAAATTTTTCCACGATAATATTCTAATATTTTGTGCAGATCAGATTCATAGTCTCCCGTCATTTCGAGGCTTCCTAAACATCGAATGATTTTATGATCATAATCAAATGCAAACATTACCACTGGTATATTTGCACCTAAGGCAATGTGATAAAAACCGCTGCGAATGTTTTTAGCACTTTTTCGTGTACCTTCAGGTGCCATTGCCACCCAAATTCTATCTCGTTTATGAATAGCTTGAACAATTTGTTGAGTCAAGCCTTGGGGGGTATCGCGTTTTACCGGAATCACCCCGATCCATTTGAGTAAATGTTTGAGTGGAGATTTGAACAGACTATCTTTTCCAAAGATTGTGACTTCAATGCCAATGCCAAGCATCGCGAGAAAGGCATACAGTCCATCATAATTTGATGTATGGGGGGACACAATTGCGACAGCTTTGGGAAAATTTGGAAATTCTCCTTCAAAAGACCAGCCTTGTCGAAGATAAAGCTGTTTGAACGCTGCTCGACTCAACTTTGAACCGCGTTGAGGAACTTGTGATGGTAATTTTGGAAATCTATTGTTCATTGTGCGTTGTATAATTGCTTTTTAAACTTATTATAAAGACCTTGTGTATGAGATACATTGGCAGAATAAGAATCAAGTGACAAGGACATCTCAATACGGATTGATTAAGAAAACATCAGTTGCAGGATACCTCTTTCATGTCACCAAATACCAAAATGTATGTGCTTTTATTTTCACTCTATTGGGCGCAAGGATTGCCAGTAGGATTTATGACACATGCTTTGCCCGTGATTCTGCGTGCTGAAGGTGTTTCCTTAACGCATATTGGTGGATTTGGATTGCTGATGGCTCCGTGGGCACTCAAAGTTTTATGGGCTCCATTGGTTGATCGCCATCATTTGTTCAATCAAGGGCATTACCGCAGTTGGATTATACCCACTCAGTTACTCACAATTATCACATTGATTATCTTATCATTTATCCCCATTCAATCACTGAATCAACCTCAATATCTCTTTGGATTTTTCGTGGCATTGTTGATGATGAATAGTATCGGAGCGACTCAAGATATAGCAACCGATGGCTTAGCTGTGAATATTCTAAAAGGTGAACAACAGCATTTAGGCAATATGTTCCAAGTGATTGGTTCAAGGTTGGGCTTTATTGTGGGAGGCGGTGCGATATTGTGGGTATTAGATGCATTGACTTGGCAAACCACTTTTTTATGCTTGGCTATTTTGGTGGCATTTAATACGCTACCCGTATTATTGTATCCTGAGCCTCAACATACTTCACAAAGCATCAATAATCATCAAGATGATGATTCATCATCTAAAACTCAAAGTTTCGTGAAAGCTTTAAGTCATTACTTAAAATATTTTTTTCAAAATCGAGAACTCAGACTTTGGTTTTTTGTATTGTGTAGCATTAAAGTGACGGATGGATTGTCTGGACCTATTCTTAAACCATTGTTGGTCGATTTAGGACTATCTAAGACGCAAATTGGTGTCAATGTGACCATGCTTGGAGCATTTGCTGCTTTGATCGGAGCAGGTATTGCAGGTTGGCTACTTAGGTTTTATTCGCGTCAAAGTGCTTTAATTACTTTTTCACTGCTTAAATTATTGAGTCTCATTGGATTTGCATGGTTATCGCATTATGAGGCTCGACCTTCTGAATTGAACGTCGTGTGGATCTATATCATCAATGCTTTAGAAGATATGTTCGCTGCGATGTTATTGTTGATTATTCTAACCTTGGTGATGCAATACAGTCGGAAAGAATTTGCAGGAACAGATTTTACTTTCCAAGTCGCATTGATGGCTTCTATTGCGGGAGCACTGTATACCTTGAGTGGCATATTAGGCGATTGGCTTGGTTATACCTCATATCTCATTTTGATCTGTATATTAGGATTATTTTTGTTCATACCAATTTTAGTATGGAGTCGGTATACAGTTCAAAATAAACATCAATGGAATTAGTCTGTAATCTATCTTTTATTCATTTTCATGCTTAGGATGAAATAAAAAGGAATAATCGAGATTGCGGAGAGTTGATAGCATGGGCAAATGAATACACTCCTCTAAGCACTATGAAAATTCAAGCTGTTATTTTTGATTTGGACAATACACTGACACACCGAGATTTAAGTGTTCAAACTTTTAGTCGGGCATTATTTAATACTTATAAACAGCAAATCGATCAATCTGCCTCGTCTGCGCAAGCTGAGATTCTCGAAACGATTCGATATATTGATCATGGTGGCTATCCCATCCGAGAAAGAATGACTGCACCTACCATTGGTGGTTCCGTCGCTCATGCATTACTCAATCAGTTGAAATGGAAAAAAGCACCAGAATTAGATGAATTAAGTGACTATTGGTTTAATCAATTTGGACTAAACGCAGTCATGATGCCAAATGCTATTCAGACGCTTGATCAGCTTAGAAGCGAGGGATTTAAGTTGGCAATCATTTCGAATGGAGGACATTTCACTCGACACAAAATTATCGAAGGTTTAGGAATCGCGCATTATTTTGATGTAATCATGAGTTCTGAGAAGGCAGGTGTGTCAAAGCCTCAAGCAGAAATATTTCATATGACTTGTCAACAATTAGGAATTGCACCTGACCATTGTCTTTATGTTGGTGATCATCCAGTGAATGATTATTGGGCTGCTACTCAGGCTGGATTAGATGGACTATATTTGGCGGGGTTCCACCAATCCTTAGCTGAACATCAACCGCCCTTAAATAAAACAATTCAGACTTTGCCTGAAATTTTAGCGTATATAAAACAAGTCAATGCATGATGTAAATGATGAATTTTTGAGACGATCAGCTTGATGCAGTGTAATATAAAATGATCAGTTCAAAATGCATGCAATAAACTACTGTGGTTGATTGAGCGTATTAGGGCTGAGCGATCTGCACTCGATTAGGCTCATCATTTATGTACAGCATTGTTTTATCCTTAGTGCCGCTGATAGGACTCATATTAATTGGATATTTTCTTAAACAGAAATCATATTTAACAGACGAGTTTTGGGCGGGTGCAGAGAAACTTAACTATTTTGTGTTTTTTCCTGCCATGCTTTTTGGTAATTTGGCTCAAGCTGATATTCATATGGAGATGGTGAGTAAAATTTTAGTCATTTTACTCGTGGTCTTTCCAATTGCTTGTGCGGTTTTATATATTTTAAAAAGAATTTTTCAGACCCCAACACGAAGATTTGGAGTCTATGTTCAAAGTAATGTACGTTTTAATACCTATATTGGTTTAGCAGTTGTTGCTTCGCTTTTTCCAGCAGAAGGTATGACGATTTTTGCATTACTGTTGGCGATCAGTATTCCTGTTGTGAATATCATCTCGGTATTGGCACTGACCGATGATGAAAATATGAATTTTCGCGCAGTGATTATATCGTTACTCAAAAATCCTTTAATTTTAGGTTGTCTGGTTGGGGTGCTCTACAATGTATCCGGGCTGCCATTATGGAAAGGTGCAGAGTCATTAATTTACCAACTTGCGATATGTAGCTTACCTATGGGACTAATGTGTGTCGGTGCTGCATTGCAATTTGTGGCTCTTAAAAAAGAATCATTACCTCTAATGATCAACACGCTATCGCGTTTATGTTTAATGCCGATTTTGGCTTGGCTGGTCTGTAAAATGCTGGGCTTCAATGCTTTAGAGACGCAAATCTTTATTTTATATTTTGCATTACCAACGGCTTCAGCTGCTTATATTCTGACAAAAGTATTGGGTGGTGACAGTCAATTAATGGCTGGCATAATTAGTCTGCAAATTATCGGTGCTGCAATCACACTACCCATCGTTTTGACTTTAATATTGCATTAAAACTCAGAAGTATAATTCCAAATATTTAGAATCATTTGAAAGCTTATCGATTCAATTTGAATTAGATTATGTATTTGTGTTGAATTATGAGAAAATGCAAGATTAAGTTGAATTGAAGTACTCCCATGACACACCACAATGCTGAATCTTTAAGTGATATCGAAATTTTAGATATTTTACAGTCTATGAAATCTGACGAACTTAATGTTGAGGCGAATAAACTGATTCGTAGTGGTGGTAAAGAGGGGCGTCAGGAAGCACATAAAAAAGCCTTGGTTGCATTACATCAATCTTTTGAAGAAAAGTTTGTTGAAGCAGTGACACTTGCTTTAGGTTTAAATGAAGCACAAGCAAAAAAAATTAAATATAAAAAAGACAGAATTCGTATTCTTAAAGCGCGTGGTATTGATTATCTTGAGATTGATGGTGCTGAAACAGCACAAGTTTTATCGCAGGTTGCACAGGCGATTACACGCGAAGAAGCAATCGTAACGCGTGATCTACACAATATTTTTCCGTTTTGGAAAGAAGGCTGGCCAATGGTTCAGTTAGATAATGCGTATGCTATTTTAGCTGAAGATATCGATATTCATTATCAAGCAACTTTAGATAAACTTTTAGAAATCTATGGTCGCTAATACTTTATTATTCAAGTTAAACGAAGAATTGAAAACGTAGTTTAGCGAACCAAGTGACTGAAAACCGATTTAAGCAAAGGCTTAAATCGGTTTTTTTACTTTTATCAGTAGCTTATATTTTGAAAGCAGAATAAAAAATCTTAACAGACTCAAATATGTATGCTGAGATTGTTAGACATTTCAAGAGTTCTATGCATTGTTGGTCTGTTATTATTAAGCAATATTAAAAAATAAGGATAACTATAATGATGGGTCTTTCAATTGGTCATATCGCACTATTTGCCATAATTATTTTGGTCATTTTCGGTACAGCTAAATTAAAGAATTTTGGCAAAGATGTCGGCGGCGCTGTAAAAGATTTTAAAGATGCTGTTCGCGAAGATAAAAAAGACACTCATCAATAATCTTTTTTAAACAATATTCAAAGCAATATTGTGGTGTTTTAACCTATGTTTGATGTTGGGTTTGGAGAACTACTCTTTCTTGGACTGATTGTAATTGTGGTCTTGGGTCCTGATCGTTTACCCGATGCGATTCGTTTTGCGCTTCGAAGCTTGAAAAAAATAAGTGAAATAAAATCCGATATTAAACAGAAAGTAGATCTAGAACTTGAGCTTCATCAACTTCGTGAAGAATTAAAAGACGAAATTCAGAATGTTAAACAGCTTGAAACTCAAATGCAGGAATATTTCGCGCATCTAGATGATCAAATTGATCAGAAACAAAAACAATATTTCCCCAATACAAAAGTTTTATGTTCCAGCACCTTATAAAACAGATTTTCTAATGACTCATTTAGCGCATTGGTCGTGTGTTGATATACATGTAATGGGAGTGAGATATGTCTGAAACTTCCGACCTAAAAAAAACACTGAGTCATTTTTCTGATTATTTTGAAGAATTTAGGCGAAATTTAATTCATGTCGTTATCGGCTTTTTAGTTATTTTTGTTGGATTAGTGCCATTCGCGAACAAAATTTATAACGCGATCGCACTGCCTCTACAAGCTAAATTACCTGCAAATGCGCATATGATTGCGACAGATATTACCAGTACATTTGTAGCACCCATTAAGTTGGTATTTTTTGTCACGCTGATCATCCTTTTTCCTTTTATTTTTTATAAATTATATGTTTTTTTAAAACATGCGCTTTATCTGAAAGAACGTAAAATTTTCTTTTTCTTTTTTCCCTCAAGTATTGTGTTGTTTTACTCGGGCATTGCACTGGGATACTTTTTTATTCTGCCCGCTGTATTGGGATTCTTTATTGGAGTTTCGCCAGATAGTGTGACCCCTATGACAGATATTCAACAATACTTATTGTTTTGTATTAAGTTTTTCTTCGTCTTAGGGCTGATTTTTCAAGTGCCATTGGTCATTATGATCACGGTGTATTTTGGATTAGTAGACATTGAGACCATCCAAAAAAATAGACCTTACATTTTTATCTTTTGTTTTTTTATTGCCATGTTTGTAACGCCGCCAGACATATTATCAATGGCGATTGGGGGCACAATGATCTATCTATTATTTGAAATTGGGCTGTTATTTTCAAGAATATTGAGTCAATCGAATTATTAAAATTAATGTTAAATAAATCACAAAATAATTAAATAGTGTCATACAGTTTTCATTATAGATACACAATTCATTCTGTATATTAAAAAGTGCTTAACAAAAGTTAGGTGTATCTAACATAAATTCTTTATAACGAGGTTTTAATCATGAGCTTAGTAGAATTAAAGCAAGAAGAAATCAATGAAGTATCTGGTGCTGGAACATTGATTGGTGACTCAATCATCCACGGTGTGAACTTATTCAATCAAACACTTAATTCAAAACTGATTTCATCAGTTGGTGTTGTATTTAGTGCAGTAGGTTTAGGGCTAGTACACCAAGCTGCTGATACTACTGGTTTAGTGGCATCAAAAACATTAATTGGTCTTGGTCGTGCACTTGGTGGCGATGTAGCTGAAACTCCAAACCATTACGAAAAAGAAAAGGCAGAAGGTCAATATAAACTTCTTCCGACTTTAAATGGCGTTCGTGCTTGGCTTTCATAAGTTTTAAATAAAGTGTTAAAGGCAGACTGGTCATGAGTACTGGTCTGCTTTCAGTAACAGAAATAATAAAGCTAAACTTTTGGTGGCTATAACAATGCAGAATTCATCAGAACAAATAGATCACGATAAAAGAAACTTTCTAAAAACAATGGGTAGCTTAGCTGCTGTTGGTGCTGTTTCAGCATGGCTTCCAACACAAAAGGCAGAAGCTTGGTTTTTTCCTTTACAAGAAAGATTAGTAAATTTCCCAACTGAAATCTCAATTTTTAAACAGAAATATGAAAATTGGTCTGGGGAATCTCGTTATGAAAATGCATGGACAGCATCACCGAGAAATCAAGAACAAGTTTTAAAAGCCATTAACTGGGCATATCAAAATGGCTATAAAGTCAGACCCAAAGGGATGTCACATAATTGGTCACCTTTATTGTTGGATGATCAAGACAAGATTACTAAAATTTTATTGATTGATATGCCAACGCATATCAACAAAGTCAGTATTGATGCAAAAGGTATTGTGACTGCCGAAGCAGGCATTCAAATGGAAGCATTGTTAACCGCAATGGAATACCGTAATCGTGGATTTGTAGCAGTGCCCGCACCTGGAGATTTAACTTTGGGTGGTGTGTTGGCCATTGATGGTCATGGCACAGGTGTACCTGCCGTAGGGGAAATAAAACAAGAAGGTCAAACTTATGGTTCGATCAGTAATTTAGTGGTATCGATCACTGCTGCTGTTTTCGACCAACGAGAAGGTCGATATGTTGCGAAAACCTTCCTGCGAAATGATCCAGAAATTCGTGCATTTTTAGTTCATATAGGTCGTGCATTTATTTTATCTGCACAATTACAAACGTCAAAAAATCAATATATTCGTTGTGAAAGCTATACCGACATTCATATCAATGAGCTATTCGCTCAAGATAAGCATGCTGGACGTACCTTCTCTCATTTTCTGGATAAATCTGGTCGTGCAGAAGCAATTTGGTTTCCATTCACCGATTATCCTTGGTTAAAAGTTTGGACTGTTACTCCGTATCGTCCTTTGACTGCTCGACAGACAGTCAAACCATTCAATTATTGGTTCTCAGATAATTTGATCAAACCTATTACTGATTTGATTCATAAAATCATCGTCAATAAAAGTACTTATCTCACGCCAACCTTCGGTTTTACTCAGTATGAAATCTCTAAACTAGGTTTAAATGGTACGCCATTATCTGGAATCACGACGATTTTGACTGGTGGTTTGGCTTCCACTCAAACTTATGATTTATGGGGAACGTCAAAAAACGTTTTACTGTATGTCAAACCAACAACTTTGCGTGTTACGGCAAATGGCTATGCTGTCATTACCAGTCGTGCAAACGTTCAACGGGTTATTGCTGATTTTTGTGATTATTTCGGCATTAAGATGAAGCAATATCAAAAAATGGGTCGTTTCCCAATGAATGGACCTGTTGAAATTCGAGTTACGGGCTTGGATCATCCAGAAGATTCAATTGTTCACGGCGCTCAAACAGCAGCATTATCAGCCATTAAACCTTGTCCTGATCATCCTGAATGGGACTGTGCCGTTTGGTTTGATATTTTAACCTTGCCAGGTACGCCATTCTCAGCGCAATTTTACACAGAAGTTGAGGAGTGGATGTCACAACGTTATCAAGGTGATTCTTTGATGCGACCAGAATGGTCTAAAGGGTGGGGCTATACCAATCAAAAAGCTTGGGATAGTTCAACTTATATCGATTACGAAATTCCACGCGTCCATGCTCAGGGTCAATCTAATCATTTAACCATTCAGTCGAGTAGTCATATTTTAAAGCAATATGATCCTCATGCTTTGTTCACAGCACCTTTAGTCAATCGAGTTTTGAAATAAAACAAGATGAACGCTTCGTTTTTAATCTATTGAAATCAGTATCCAACTGAGTTTATTCAAAGCAGATTTAGCTGAGCGAAGTGTGGGATAGAACAGGAGACAACACAGATCATGACTATTTTATTGAAAACTTTTGGTTTGTGTTTGTCTCTTTTAAGCACGCTGTTGAAATGTAGTCAACTTGATGAAAATTCAATATAAAAACCCGTACTTGAAAAATTAATTACAAATATATATGACAAATAAGCTGTTTAGAGACAAAGCGATTGATGCACAAAAGTCAAAGTGGATTGGTGAAGTCATTTTGATTCGACCATTTTCATTTACGGTACTCACGATTGTTGTCGCCATTTTTACTGTTTTATTAGTGAGTTTTATTTTTTTTGGAAGCTATACGAAGAGGACGAGTGTTAAAGGATTATTGATTCCTAATACAGGTTTAATCCGAGTTTATAGTGCTGAAGGGGGTACAGTCAGTGAAAAATTCGTCAAAGAAGGTCAATTAGTGGAGAAAGGGACACCATTAATTACATTAAAAATGACGCGTTATAATAGTACAGGTAACTATAATGAGTCTGTACAAAAACAAATTGAGTTAAAAAAACAAAGTTTAGATACTGAAAAAAATAAACTAAAAGACTTACATTTAAATAATGTTCAACAATTAAATGCAGAAATTCAATCTATACGTTTAGATTTAATAAAATTAGATGGCTTAATTGCCGAGCAACGCCAACGTCTAGCACTTGCACAAGAAAATGCACATCGTTATCGAGATTTAAAAGATAAAGAATATATTTCGATTGAAGAATATCAACTGAAGCAAGATAACTATATCAGCCTAAAAGTTGCATTACAGAGTTATGAGCGTGAAAAAAATACTAAACAAGCTGAATTAGAAAATAAATTATTGGCTCAGCAAGGACTAGCATCGAAGTTGGAAAGTGAGCTGACTTTGGTCGATCGTCAATTAGCTTCGAATCAGCAAGAATTTTTAGAAAATAAAGCGCGGGATAGTTTGCTATTACAAGCCAATGCGACAGGAAAAATAGCATCGATTAATGCAGAGGTTGGTCAGTTTATTTCTCCTAATATTCCTGTTATGAATATTGTTCCGACGCCTTCTTATTTAGAAGCACATCTTTTTGTACCCAGTTCAGCAATTGGATTTATAAGGACTGGTCAAACCGTAAAACTTCGTTTTCAAGCCTATCCTTACCAAAAATTTGGTCAAGGTGAAGGTGTGATTCATTCAATCTCAGCGACGACGATGAACCCACAAGAACTGACCAATTTAGGCGAGTTAAGTCAGGGTGTAACATTTAACCAAAGTGAACCTGTGTATTTAGTCAAAGTCAAATTAGAACAACAGTTTGTAAAAGCCTATGGTGAAAGTAAGCCTCTTAAAGTGGGCATGGCCTTTGATGCAGATATCATGCAAGAAAAAAGAAAACTATATGAATGGGTACTCGAACCGTTATATAGCATCACGGGCAAGATATAAGAAGAAATAACATGCAGATATTAGACAAAATTTCTCTTGGATTTGGACGGAAAATTCCAACCATTTTACAGACGGAAGCGACAGAATGTGGATTAGCCTGTATTGCGATGATTGCGCATTATTATGGCTATGAGTCTGATTTATTAACGTTAAGACGTCGTTTTTCAGTTTCTCAAAAGGGTTCAAATCTCAATCAGCTGATCAAAATTAGTAATCAGTTGAAAATGGTAACACGCCCATTAAAGCTGGATTTAGAAGATTTAGATCAGCTTAAAACCCCATGTATTTTACATTGGGATTTCAACCACTTTGTGGTGTTGCAAGAAGTCAGTGCCAATAAAGTCACGATTTTAGATCCAGCATTTGGTAAACGTGTACTGACACTCAATGAGGTATCTGAACATTTTACGGGTGTTGCATTAGAGCTTTGGCCAGATACTGAATTTGAAAAAAAAGAAGATAAAAATCAGATTCAGCTTAAAGGTCTAATTGGTCATGTTCGTGGTTTATGGAAATCTCTCGGGCAAATTTTGATCTTGGCTTTAGCCTTAGAAGTTTTTTCATTAATTAGCCCATTCTTTATGCAATGGGTGATCGACCATGTGATCGTATCTGCAGATCGGGATCTCTTAACGATACTGGCTATTGGCTTTGGCATGTTAATGTTACTTCAGCAGTTTATCGGGCTACTTCGTTCTTGGATCATGATGTATATGAGCACACATTTAAGTGTGCAGTGGCAAGCCAACGTCTTTAATCACATGATTAATGTTCCTGTCTCTTATTTTGAAAGACGATCACTCGGTGACATTGTTTCACGATTTGGATCAATTGGAAACATTCAAACCACGCTCACCACAACGTTCTTAGCTGCGATTCTTGATGGATTAATGACTGTATTTACGTTGATTTTAATGTTTGTATACAGTCCGAAGTTAGCTTGGATTGCAATTTTTACTATGGGCTTATACGCCTTAATCCGATGGATTTGGTATGCACCTTTGAAACGAGCGACTGAAGCGCAGATTATTCATGCAGCGAAGCAAAGCAGCCATTTTATGGAAACTGTGCGTGGAGCTAAAACCATAAAACTGTTCCAACGACAAGATGTTCGCCGTTCGACTTGGTTAAATCTTATGGTCAATCAAGTCAATGCTGGATTAACGACCCAAAAGCTGGGGTTGGGATTCTCATTGGCAAATGGAGTGCTATTTGGGATTCAGAACATTCTAATTATTTGGTTAGGTGCCACATTGGTATTGGAGGGTAATTTTACAGTTGGTGTGCTGATGGCATTTATGGCGTATAAAGGCCAATTTGATAGTCGGGTTGCAGGACTAATCGATAAGTTTATCGAAGTTAAAATGCTTCAAATTGATGTAGAGCGTTTATCCGATATTGTGTTAACAGAACAAGAAAAATTATACGGTGATGCTGAAATCACAAATGTAGATCAGGTTGATAATGCAATTGAAGTCGAAAATCTGCACTTTAAATATTCAGAAAATGACCCTTATGTACTCAAGGGGATTAGTTTTAAGATTCCCCAAAATCAATCTGTCGCCATTGTCGGGGAAACAGGTTGCGGTAAGACCACATTGCTACATGTTCTGTTAGGCGTATTTAAGCAGAATGAAGGTGAAGTCAAAATCATGGGGCGTGACTTTGAACAATTAGGATTAAACGCTGTGCGAGATCAAGTCGCGACAGTGTTACAAGATGACATTCTATTTGCTGGTTCAATCGCAGAAAACATTTGCTTTTTTGATTCAAATCCAGATATGCAATGGGTACAACAATGTGCAGCCTATGCCGCAATTCATGATGACATTAGCCGTATGCCAATGGGATATCAAACCTTAGTGGGGGATATTGGTAATATGTTGTCAGGAGGACAAAAACAACGAATTTTATTGGCTCGTGCTATCTATAAAAAACCAAAGATTTTATTTATGGATGAGGCGACCAGTAGTTTAGACGTATTAAAAGAACAAGAGGTCAATGCAAATCTCAAGCATTTGAATATTACCAAATTGATTATTGCACATCGTCCAGAAACGATTTCATCCGCTGAGCGGATTATCGCTTTACAAGATGGCGTGATTGTCCGTGATATGTTGACCAAGGATTTGCAACCTAAATGAAAATTACATACATCGCTTTCATTGTTGTTGCAGGGTCTCTATTCGGACATAGTTCGTTGGCTTATGCAGAGAGTTGGTTGTCAAAACTGACTCCAAATCTAAAAAAACAGCGCGAGACTTTATGGTTTGATGAGCTCACAGCTCAGCGTAATGCCCGCGAGAATGAGACAAAACGTAAGCAAATAGAACAACAACTCAATCAAAGTGTGTCACTTGATCTTCAAAATCATAAAAAGTTAAGTCAACCTCAACATTGTTTATCTCAAAATAGTCTCAAGAATGAACAGCAAATAGAGCTCCTTGATGCCATTGAACGTGCAGTTTGTCGTAATCCTGAGACAAAAAGTGCTTGGGTACAAATGCGTATTCAAGCTGCTCAGCTTAAAATCTCTAAAGCAAATTATTATCCTCAAGTGAATAGCACCTTGAATTACGATTGGTCACGTGATGATAATCAAGTAAAAGATCGTCCTGTTTTGAGTTATGACACTGACTTACGCCGTTACGGACTTGGAATAAGAGCCAATTGGCTACTTTATGATTTTGGTAGTCGATTTTATCAAGCAGAAGAAGCCGAAAAATTATTAGCGATGTCTTTGGCACAGCATGATGTTGCTTTGCAAAATATGATCATCAAAACGATTTCGACTTATTATCAAATTATTCAGGCTGAGTTAAAGTTAAATAATATTAATGAGTTGGTTGTACTTGCAGAAAAAAACTATGAAATTGCAAATGCTCGATATCGTGCGGGTGTTGGTATCAAATCAGATGCATTACAAATGTCCGCAAATTTGGCGAAAGTAAAGTCAGATCAAACTAAATTTTCAGGTGATTTAAAAATAGCAAAAGGACTTTTAGCATCATTAATGGGTGAGCCTGCATACCAAAATTTCAAAATTAATAATCAATTAAAAATTCCAAAAGAGCTAGATCTTAAACCGATTGAAATCCTCATTCAGGATGCTGAAAAAATGCATCCAAAGTTTAAAGCTGCACAATATGATTCACTCGCAGCTGAAAATAAAATTAAGGCAATACAGCGGTCTAGATATCCATCTGTTAGTTTTAACGGCATTTATGATCAGCAAAAACAAACGAGTGACAGTTATGGCAGTGATCGCCAATCTCTACAAGCAGGTGTGCAAGTCAATTTCCCATTGTTTGATGGTTATAATCGAAAAAATCAAATTGTCGTTGCTCAAGAAAACTTAAAATTAAAGCAATTAGAGCAAGAAAGATTGAAGCTTGAAATTAATGCTGAAATCTGGAAAAGCTATAATGAGCTAAATGCAATCCATGACAATATTAAGGCGCTAACGATATTGAATCAAAGTGCTTCAGAAGCCTATGAAGTCGCCCAAGGACGTTATAAAGCGGGTGTAGGAAATTTACTCGAAGTGCTTAATGCTCAGAATGTATTGAATGAAGCAAAAATGAATTATTCCACCTTGTTGACAGAGTTTTTAGTGGTGAGGTATCAACTTCTATCTAACATGGGGAACTTGAATATTTGGAATGAGACTCAAGCTCAATAAGCCTTTATAAATAAGAGATTGGAGTGATCAAAAAATCACTCCGAAACTAGAGCTACGATTAAATAGCAGAATAGAATGGGAACATCCCAAATATTAATCCACTTGCAAGCATCACTAAGCACGTAATAATCGCCCATTTAATGGTAAATTTTTGGTGTTGACCAAACTCAATCCCAGCAAGCCCGCAGAGTAAAAAGGTAGATGGAACTAAGGGTGAGAGCAGATGAACGGGTTGACCAACAATCGATGCACGAGCCATTTCCACAGGAGAGATGCCATAATGTGCTGCAGCTTCAGATAAGATGGGCAGAACACCATAGTAAAAAGCATCATTTGACATAAAGAACGTTAAAGGCATGCTTAAAACGGCTGTGATTGGTGCCAAATATGGACCCATACTATCTGGAATAATCGCTACTAACTCTTTTGACATGGCATCGACCATACCCGTGCCAGTGAGTAAACCTGTAAAAATACCAGCGGCAAAAATAATACCAACGACATTTAAAGCACTACCAGCATGATGAGCGACTAAGCTTTTTTGCATATCAATATCACGATAGTTCACGACTAAAGCAATACACAATGCAATCATAAATAAAATAGGCATAGGCAAAATACCCATGACTAGGCTGGCCATCAGTGCAAGAGTTAATAATCCATTAAACCATCTCAAATGCGCTCGATTTGCCTCTGGGTTTGATGAAATTTGAATATTGTCGCCATGGCTAATATCCAATTCCATGATGCCTAATCTTTTTCGCTCCATTCGGCCATACATGGTTCCTAAAAAGTACAACCAACCAATGGCGAACAGCATCGGTAAAATCATAGGAACAAACACATCGCTAGGATCTACATGGAGTGCACTTGCCGCACGTGCAGTAGGTCCACCCCATGGCGTTAAATTCATGATTCCACTGGCTAACATCATGAGACAGGCCATAATTAAAGGGCTCATGCCTAATCGCTTGTAAAGCGGTAACATGGCAGCAACACAGATCATATAAGTGGTAGAGCCATCACCATCTAAAGACACGATCAATGTTAAGGTAATCGTACCTAATACTATTTTGAGGGGATCACCTTTTACCAATCTGAGAATAAATTTCACTGATGGATCGAATAAACCTGTATCAATCATGATGGCAAAATACAAGATAGCAAATAGCAACATGACGCCGGTAGGTGCTAACCTTTTAACACCATCTAACATCATTTCACCAAGTTCATTAAGTTGAATATGGTTCAAACTATCTACAAAAAAACCTAATCCATATGCAATTAGCGCAAAAAGAACGGGAATAAGCGTGAGTGCGACGAGGGGAGTCATACGTCTAGACATAATGAGGTACATAAAGCACAAAATCATGCCCAAACCAAGCAAGGTCAACATGGATCTATCCTTAGATTAGCGTTTTAATCAATATTGTTTCTATTACAGTATTTGTTATCTTCGAAAACGCCGACCATCTTAGAGAAATTTATGATTAAACTAAATATTGTTTAGAAAATATTAAAATAACCATAATTTTTATAAAAAATAGTATTTAAAATTCATAAGTTTAAAATTTATATTTTGTGATTGGAGACATTAAACATGATTTTTAAGTGTGATAGTTGTAATAAAAATTGAGTATAAATTCTAATTTCAATAATTTTTGAAGGCGAAAAATCTCAAGTTTAATTAGATAAACTGAATAAAAAAATCCACCTGAGTGGTGGATAGTGTCTTATTCAACAGTTGATTCTAATTCTGCTTTTTCATCAAGTAATCTGGTCACGAGTAGTTGGTCAATTTTAAAATGGTCAACATCGACCACCTCGAATTTATAACCATTAAATACCACACTATCAGCAGGACGTGGAATCTTACGAAGTTTAAACATCATAAACCCAGCTAAAGTTTCATAGTTTTCATCATCAGGCATTTCATCAATTTCTAATGCATGCTTGACATCTTCAATAGGTGTACTGCCTTCAATCAGCCAAGAATGATCATCCCGCTTGATAATTTGAAGATCTTCATCCGTTGGCGTAACCCAGTCACCCATCACGGTAATCATAATATCAGATAGGGTAATAACACCAACCACCAAGGCATATTCATTGATCACAACGGCAAACTTTTCTTTACTAGATCTGAAGCGATCAAGTAATTCTGACAGTGTAAGTGTATCTGGAATCGTTAATACATTACGGATAGTGGATTCATTCAACTGATTAAATTTTTGATTATTTAAAATACGAATCAAGATATCTTTAGCATCAACATAGCCAATCACTTGATCAATATTTTCATTGCAGACTAGATATTTTGAATAGGGAAATTCAGCCAGTTTTTGACGAATACTTTCTTCTGATTCATTGATGGTAAAGAAAACTACGTTTTCACGTGTAGTCATGCTCGAAGGAACATTTCGTTCTTCAAGTTCAAATACATTTTCAATAAAGTGATGTTCTTGTTTTTGTAAGACACCTGCTTGTGCTCCTGCATCCATTACCGCGGAAATATCATCAAAAGTAATATTATCATCACGAGTAGTATTTACTTTGAATAAACGGAATAAGAGGTTGGCAATTGCATTGATAAACCAAGCTAATGGACGACAAACAGTAATGAATACCTGAATAGGATTAATTAAAGAGACAGCGATTTTTTCAGGTGCAATCATTGCCAATCGTTTAGGCATAAGATCAGCAAATAAAATAAACAGTGATGTCACTAAAGTAAATGACAATGCAAAACCAATTGATTGTGACCAAGGACCATCATAGAAACGATCGACCAAAATCACAAAATAAGGTCTAAATGCAGCTTCACCTAAAATCCCTCCCAAAATTGCAATAGCATTTAAGCCGATTTGCGAGGCAGCAAAGAAATCAGCTGAATTCTCTTGGAGCGTAAGCACTTTTTGTGCACGATCATCACCAGACTCAGCCAAAATTTTCAGTTTCACTTTACGTGATCCTGCAAGTGCGATTTCACTTAATGATAAGAATCCAGCTCCAGCAATCAAAATCATAATGATCACGAAATTCTGAAAGAGGCTCACACGAACACCTTTGTTTTTAAATTATTTATGAGGAAAGTTTTATCACAAAAAACATAGAGGTAGTGAATTTTTACACTACCTCAATATCATAGTTATTGAATAAAAATTTTTAAAGTATTGATTTAAATCAGCTCTACTCAATCAAAATTGTGAGAAGTGGGTATTGTTATTTGAAAGAAATTCACGATTTTCTTCCTCAGTCATTTGACGAGCAACATATAAAATCAACTGACGTAACCAACGATGAGCAGGATGATGATGTAATAGAGGGCACCACGCCATTTTGAGTTCAAATTCAGGAATGTAAAATGGAGGGTCTTTGAGCATCAAGTTTTGACTTTTAGCTTGTAGGCGAGCGATTTTCGTCGGTAATGTCGCAATGAGATCGACATTAGACGCTAATAAACCTGGCATTTGATAATGACGTGTAAATACCGAAATTTTGCGTTTTTGACCAATACGTTCTAAAGCTTGATCAATCCAACCTAAACCAGCTTGTTTTTCTGGGTTAACACCAAATCCTACCCCCATCCCAGTTTTAGAAACCCAGATATGTTGCGCATCTAGATAACTTTTTAGATTCAAATTATTTACGGCAGGATGCTTATTATTCAGTAAGCATGAAAAGCTGTCACGCCACACCAGAACCTGATGAAAACTTTGTGGTATTTCGTTGAAACGGTTGATGGCAAGATCAACTTTACCTTGTTCCATATCACGATAGGATACATCACTCGGTGTTAGAAAATCTAAAACAACATTTGGTGCTTCTGAACGCAGAGCCTTAACTAAGCGAGGCACAAGTGTAGCTTCAGCATAATCTGAAGTCATGATGCGGAAAACACGATTTGACGTATAAGGTCTAAATTCTGTTCGTGGTTCTAAGATCATAGATAGATCAGAAAGGGCATCACGAATACGAGGCTGTAGTTCTAAAGCCCTTTCTGTAGGAGTCATTCCTTCAGAAGAGCGAATTAAAAGCGGATCATTAAATAAGTTACGAAGACGACGTAAAATATTACTCATTGCAGGTTGAGTAACACCCAATTGTTCTGCTGCACGTGTAACATTCTTCTCTCGCAAAAGAACATCTAAGTAAATTAAGAGATTGAGATCAACCCGCTCAAGATTCATAAAAAAAATACCGAAAATAAATTTTTGAAATCGTGAGGAATTATGCCATAAGCGCTTAGGTTTGTGTGTTTTTATGCTGATTTTTTCAGCAGAATTTAACATATATTCATCAAATTTACGTTTTTTTTGTCATAAGACAGACCCTATACATTTATTTAAGAAATATGGCTTTAGTTGTTTTTGAAATTACCATGCTATGTTCTAAATTGTTTTTAGGTTTATCTCAATTTAAATGCTTTATTGGTAATTCCATCAATATGGTTCACAGTTTAAAAAATATTCATTTAAAACTAACAGTTTAATAACGATGCTCTGTCAGAAAAGTCAATTGAAGGTTAAAATCTAAAGATGTTTGAAGAAAAATTAAACGTAATTGTGAGCTTGATACTTAAGTCTAATGAATAAGAATCACTCAAATTGTGTTAAAAGTGTACAAATGTTTATTTTATAAATTTTATTAAAATCAATAATTTATAGAATGGTATTTCATTTATATTACGACTTTAATCTACATATTTTTTAAATAAATACTGAGAATTAAACGAAAATATTGGATTAATTTCTAGAGTCAATCTAAGCTAAGTCCATAGCAACGAAGCGCTCTAAATCTGAACAATTAATACCGAGTAGATTTAGTCCTTCGATTGATAAATCCTAAAATTATATACAGGGTAAAATATCATGACTACATACCAAACAGCGATTGATGCAATCCGCGAATTAAAAGCAAAATTCGGCAACACTTGGGCAGACATCAGTCCTGAAGATGCTGCACGTATGCAACTTCAAAACCGTTTCAAAACTGGTTTAGATATTGCGAAATACACAGCTGCGATTATGCGTCGTGATATGGCTGCTTATGATGCTGATTCTAGCAAATATACTCAATCTTTGGGTTGCTGGCATGGTTTCATCGCACAACAAAAAATGATTGCGAACAAAAAATACTTCGGTACTACTGAACGCCGTTACATCTACCTTTCTGGTTGGATGGTTGCTGCACTTCGTTCTGAGTTTGGTCCACTTCCTGACCAATCTATGCACGAAAAAACTTCAGTTCCTGCATTGATCGAAGAAATCTACACATTCTTACGTCAAGCAGACGCAAAAGAATTAAACGACTTATTCCGTGCACTTAAAAAAGCGCAAGAAGCGGGTGACACTGCTAAAGCTGCTGAAATCACTTCACAAATCGACAACTTCCAAACTCACGTTGTGCCAATTATTGCTGACATCGACGCTGGTTTCGGTAACGAAGAAGCAACTTACTTACTTGCGAAGAAAATGATCGAAGCGGGTGCATGTGCACTTCAAATCGAAAACCAAGTTTCTGACGCGAAACAATGTGGTCACCAAGCAGGTAAAGTAACTGTTCCACACGAAGACTTCATTGCGAAAATCCATGCACTTCGCTATGCATTCTTAGAAATGGGTCTTGACGACGGTATCATCGTTGCACGTACTGACTCTGAAGGCGCTGACTTGACTCAAAAAATCCCAGTGGTTAAAGAGCCAGGCGATATCGCTTCTCAATACATCAGCTACTTAGACACTACTGAAATTGATATTTCAGAAGCGCAAGAAGACGAAATCCTAATCAAACGTGATGGTAAATTACACCGTCCTAAGCGTTTAGCTTCTGGTCTATATCAATTCCGTGAAGGTACTCAAATTGACCGTGTTGTACTTGACTGTGTAACAAGTTTACAGAACGGTGCTGACCTTCTTTGGATCGAAACTGCAACGCCAAACGTTGAAGAAATCGCTCACATGGTGAACCGTGTACGTGAAGTTGTGCCAAATGCAAAACTTGTTTATAACAACTCACCATCATTCAACTGGACGTTAAACTTCCGTCAACAAGCTTACGACCGTTGGGTTGCTGAAGGTAAAGACGTATCTGCTTACGACCGTGCTAAGTTAATGAGCGCTGAGTATGACAATACTGAATTAGCTGCTGATGCTGATGCGAAGATCCGTACGTTCCAAGCTGATGCTTCTCGTGAAGCAGGTGTATTCCATCACTTGATTACACTTCCGACTTACCACACTGCTGCGCTTTCTACACATGAGCTTGCAGAAGGTTACTTCGGTTCTGAAGGTATGTTGGCTTATGTTGCTGGTGTACAACGTAAAGAAATCCGTGGTGGTATCGCTTGTGTTAAACATCAAGCAATGGCTGGTTCAGACATCGGTGATGACCATAAAGAAATCTTCGCTGGCGACAACGCGCTTAAAGCGGGTGACGATGCGAAAAATACAATGAACCAATTCTCTGCATAAGCACTGAACTAATTCAAAAAAACCCTGCGTAAGCAGGGTTTTTTTATTGTTAATGAAATTATTTAACTAAATACATGAGCCAATTTAATTGATGTATAGATAGAAAAACAGCGGTAGTAAAACCTAATACATATTTTGAATAAAAGTAATGCCAAAGCTGTTACAATCCCGAAAATTTACATTTGTATATTTATATGTTTGAAAAATTTGCTGAACAGAGTTTAAATGCATTAGGTTGGGAAATTGATAACCATTGGCCCTTAGATTTAGACCAATGTGTCATGATTGCTGCACCACACACCAGTAACTGGGATGCTTTATACGCGCGATTAGCGCTCAAAGCTTTAGGTGTAAATGTCAGAATTACAATTAAAGACAGCTATATGAAGTTTCCATTTGGTCCTTTTGTCCGGGCTATGGGAGGGATCGGAATTAATCGCCGACCGAAGAAAGAGGGAGAGGAAAGACCAAGCATGGTGCAATTAATGGCAGATCTTTTTAAAGATCATCCAAAATTGGTCATGTTGGTGACGCCAGAGGGAACAAGGTCAAAACAAGAAAAATGGAAAACGGGTTTTTACCATGTAGCAATTACAGCGAATGTCCCAATCGCTTTAGCATATATGGATTACAGTCAAAAAAAATGCGGTGTAGGTAAAATTATTTATCCTACTGGAGATATAGAAGTGGATATGGCAGAAATTATGGAATTTTATTCAAAGATTTCAGCTAAATTCCCCGAAAAATTTAGTGTTGACCAACGATATTCACACAACAGTTAATATATGGAGAAGGCAGAACAATCTGCCTTTTTTAATACAAGAAAATTGCGTTTAGGGTTAAAATAAAGCCTGAAAAAAACAATAAAGTTAAGACAATCGATTTAAATTTTTGCTCAGATATTTGATAAAAAATTTTTGCACCAATGATCGTAGGTAGGCTAACTGCAAAGATCAAAATCCACAAATAAGACAAGTGATTCACGTTAATGGTCTGGTTAAATAAATAGATGATCAAAGTAAACAGTTGGATGGCAAAATTAAAATGTCGAAGAATGTTGCGTTGCTCATGTTTAGGAAGTTGTTTAAGCATCACCCAAGCCGAGGGAATTGCACCACAGAATCCACCGAGCCCACCTAAAATTCCACCCAAAAAACTAATCAAGCCGTCCATCCTGAGTCTGGTATCTTTTAAACAATGTAGTTGCGGATTAAAGAACATGAGTGGGCACCAAATTAATAAAAATATCCCAAGTAGTAATTTGAACGTGTCTGCATTGATATAATGAAGCAAAAAAGTACCCAAAGGTACTCCAATTAAGCCAGCGATAATATAGACCCAAACGATAGAAGGCTTTATAAAGGTTCTTGGTTCTTTATACATTGAAATGATATGACACCATAGTGATGCACAAACGACCAAGGGGGCGGTGATCTGAGGCGGTAGAATCCATACCCAAAAAGACATCGCAATAAGAGCGAAGGCAAAACCTGTGAGTCCT
This sequence comes from Acinetobacter sp. 25-47-130, assembly GCF_056779705.1. Classification (NCBI taxonomy): domain Bacteria; kingdom Pseudomonadati; phylum Pseudomonadota; class Gammaproteobacteria; order Moraxellales; family Moraxellaceae; genus Acinetobacter; species Acinetobacter sp. 25-47-130. The sequence continues at coordinate 147,643 of NZ_JBWYII010000006.1, forward strand.
TGAATAAATCCAGCAAAAATTGCGCCTAAAATAAAGATACATAACGTCATAAGGTGACTGCATCAATTGCTAAAGCAGGAGTAAAAGAAAAATGCATGAGATCGTCGGATAAGGAAAACTGATCAATCCTAAAATAATATTTGTTATCTTAAAAATAATAAGAACAGCAATAGCTAGCAGTAAAGCGAATAAAAGCCCTGAAAATCAGGGCTTTTATTATTAATTGGAGTTAGGTTTTAGGTTTTGTGTTAGACCGTTGATGTCCCCACCCTGAATACCAAGTTCACTCATTAAGCTGTCAATAAGAGGTGCTTGCGAACGATATCTAAGTGCGCTATTCACCACTTGATCTGAAAGTGCAACGGATTGTGATTGATCTGCTTGATCAGCTGAAGTTGTGGCTCCAGTAATGCCACCAAGACCATTCACTTGTAATATCTTGATATCATCAATATTTTCCATTGGTTTAACACTTTCACGGATGATTTCAGGCAAATACTTCAAAAGTGCCAAACGAATTTGCATCTCAACTTGTTCACTTGACAAAATATTATTTGCTTCATTGACTGCGCGTGTCCCTTCAGCATCGACTTGGTATTGTTTTTCTAAAGCTTGAGCCAAAAGAATTTTAGCATCAGCTTCACCTTTAGCTTTCAAGCGGACTTTTTCAGCTTCTGCTTCAGCCGCAGTACGAACAGCTTCAGCCTCATCTACAGCAGCTTGTTTTGATGCCTCGGCAGCCACAGTAATTGAAATAGCATCAGTTTCTGCAGCCTGTTTTGCAGCAACAAGTTCAACCGCTTTAATACGCTCAGCTCGCTGTGTTTCACGAACAGTCACAACTTCTTCCTCAGCTTTCACTGCTTGCGCACGAGCTTGGTCAGCAAGTGCTTTGGCTTCAGATTCAGCACGAGATTTCTCGGCAATCGCGATTGCGCGATCTTGTTCCGCAAGTTCAATGGTTTTCTTTTGTTCTACTTGCGCTTGTTCAATAATTTGTGCTTTTTGAATATTTTGATTTTCGACATCACGTGCAGCTGAAATACGTTTTAATTCAATTTCACGTTCTGCAGCGATTTGGGCTTCTTCTGCCTCACGCTTTTTGGCAGCTTCTTGCGTTGCAATTTCAGCAAGTTGTTCAGCTTTTCGAATCGAAATTTCACGCTCTTGTTGCATCTTTGCGTATTCTTCTTCACGCAGGATTTGAAGGCGTGCTTGTTCAGCCTCTAAATTTTTCGCTTTAATGGCTAAGTCAGCATCTTGTTCAATATCGTTACGTTTTTTTCGTCGATCTTCAATAGTTTCTGTTAATTTTGTTAAACCTTCTGCATCAAATGCATTTTGTGGGTTAAAAAATTTAAAGCTGGTCTGATCAAGTCCTGTTAAAGATACAGTTTCGAGTTCTAAACCATTTTTGAACAGATCTTCTGAAACTACTTGTTGAACTTTCTGAACGAAGTCGACACGTTTTTCATGTAACTCTTCCATAGCCATTTCTGCTGCTACTGCACGCAGGGAATCTACAAATTTACCTTCAACCAAATCTTTTAATTCATTTGGTGACATGGTTTTTTGACCCAAAGTTTGTGCTGCGGTAGCAATCGATTCAGCTGTTGGCTTAACACGAACATAGAACTCAGCCATCACATCTACACGCATTCGATCACGCGTAATCAAGGCTTGATCAGCTGCACGTTTAACTTCTAAACGAAGGGTATTCATATTGACAGGAATGACTTCATGTAAAACAGGAAGTACAATTGCACCACCTCCTAGTATAACTTTTTCCCCACCAAATCCAGTTCTGACAAATGAAACTTCCTTGCTAGAGCGTTTATATAGTCGTGCAATAATGGTTCCGATGACAACCAGTGCAATGAGAATAAGTCCTGCAATTATAATAATTTGATAAAAACTTGAACTAAACATTTTTTTCTCTAAGTTGATTTATTGTGAAATTGCTTGAAAGCCTTTGAGACTACGTTGTGTAAGTAAGACTTGCTGACCTTGTACGAATATTTCGTCAGCTTCAGGTTCGACTAAAATGTAATGTGTTTTACCAAAGCGATCTTTGAGTTTTGCTTGCGCAGGATAGTGCAGTCGAGCAGTGCCTAAAATGATTTCTGCTCGAAGTCCAATTAAATCGTCGCTATGAATTGCTGTGGTTTCATCTTTAGGGATGATCTTTACTATCCATCTTGAGAATAGCCGTACGAATGGCATACAGACCACAAGTACCAGTGGAGTAATGAGCCAGACTGTTAAAAATGATCCAAATACATGATGGATGATAGATTGGGCTAAGAAGCCAACAATTGAAAAGGTCGTGAGAAAGATGATCAGCCAAATTAATACAGGAATACGTCCAAGATAAAGCCAATCTAAAAATTGCATCCAAATACTAGATTGATGGTCAACGATCATTTCAGGAGAAGAATCTAATGAACTAGGTAGAAATTGCTCTAAAAATCCTTGACTACTGAGACCTGTTATTAATAGAAAGACTTCAAGAATGCCTATAAAAAACATCAAGCAGATACTAATACTGAAGAATAGGTTCGACGGATTTATAAATATGTCCCACATGGGTAGTCTCTTATAGATATTAGAATTTTTATCAAATTTTAATCAAAATAATAAAATAAAGTGACGTAATTATCAATTATATAATATTGATTTCATTTTGAATGGATTCAACATAAAAAAATACGCAGTGATTGGGGGGATCACTGCGCAGAACAACGAATCTGCTTACACAGTTTCGGTTAAGGAGAAATGTTATGAATTTTGGGGGTATTCATAACAGTAATTAAATGATATTCAATTTCATTTAGCAACTCATTGGTAGTCGGGTTAAAACGTGTAAGATTACGTTAATAAGTTTGATTGAAGGTTAATTTTAAATAGGCTAATAAATAGCCATAAAAAAAGCCGCAATGTGATGCGGCTTTAAGTGTGCTTATTTTTTAGGGATTAAAATTTAAAAACACCTAATCCAGCTTTAACTTCATCTAATGTTGCTTGCGTAATATCACGACATTTGTCAGTACCAGTTTTTAAGATATCCATAATATAATCAGGATCCTTAGCAAGCTCCATACGACGTTCACGAATAGGCGTGATCAACTCTTTTAGAACACCTTCAAGGCGTTTTTTGACTGTACCATCACCTAAACCACCACGACGATAGTGATCTTTAAGCTCTGCTACTTCTTCTGGTTTTGGATCGAAAGCATCTAAATAAGTAAATACAACATTACCTTCCACCTGACCTGGATCTTCAATACGAAGATGATTAGGATCTGTATACATAGCATTTACCGCTTTTTTAATGTCTTTATCAGAAGCATCTAAAACAATTGTATTGCCCAATGATTTAGACATTTTAGCTTTACCATCAAATCCTGGTAATCGACCAACATTCGATAGCAGTGCCTTACATTCAGGCAAAAGCTCTTGACCAATCTGACGATTTAAACGACGAACAATTTCATTTGTTTGTTCAATCATTGGAATTTGGTCTTCACCCACGGGCACAATCGATGCTTTAAAAGCAGTGATATCAGCTGCTTGAGCAACTGGATAGCATAAGAATCCAGCTGGGATGTCACGCTCGAACCCACGCATTTGTATTTCAGACTTAATCGTAGGATTTCGTTCTAGTCTTGAAACTGTGACAAAGTTTAAATAAAGCATGGTCAGCTCATTCAAAGCTGGCAAGCTTGATTGAACGCAAATTGTTGTTTTTGTCGGGTCGATCCCAACAGCGAGATAGTCAGTTGCAACTTCAATAATATTACGTCTAACTTTTTCGAAGTTATCAGCATTGTCTGTAAAAGCTTGTGCATCAGCCAATAATAGATGTTGGTGATGGGAATCTTGCAAACCTACTCGTGAACGTAAAGAACCGACAAAGTGGCCTAAATGAAGTTGTCCAGTTGGACGGTCACCTGTCAAAATAACAGGGCGATTATCTTGATTACTCATTTTCTATACCAAAGTCATCAACACTAGGGCTGAATTTTTAAAATTTCGCAATATTGTACGGCATTATTTTTTTTTATGTCAGCATAAAGCATCGAAAGAATCGAATTAAAAACACCTTATTTGAGATACTTTTAATAATGTTGATACAGAATAAATTGAAATAGAAGAATAAAATTCCAAAAAACAAAGAAGGATAACAATAATGGCAAATAGTTTATTGGTGCTATTAGATGATATAGCCACCATTCTTGATGATGTTGCGCTGATGAGTAAAATGGCTGCAAAAAAAACGGCCGGTGTATTGGGTGATGACTTAGCACTCAATGCTCAACAAGTTAGTGGTGTGAAAGCCGACCGTGAATTGCCTGTCGTTTGGTCTGTTGCAAAAGGCTCATTTGTTAATAAATTAATTTTGGTTCCATTAGCATTATTAATTAGTGTGATTGCACCTTGGCTTATAAATCCTTTATTGATGTTAGGTGGATTATTTTTATGTTATGAAGGTGTAGAAAAAGTAATTCACTCATTACACCATAAAAAAGCTAAAACATCTGAACAGGCCGAAAAAGAACTCGAAAACTTAAATGTAGATCTAGCAACTTTTGAGAAAGATAAAATCAAAGGCGCGATACGAACAGACTTTATTTTATCTGCTGAAATTATCGTGATTTCATTGGGTACAGTTGCAGCAGCTACTTTTGGAATTAAGGTTGCAGTCTTGTCAGTCATCGCAATTTTAATGACGATTGGTGTTTATGGTTTGGTTGCTATGATTGTTAAAATTGATGATTTGGGATTTTATCTCGTCAAACAAACGTCTGCATTGAAACAAAGAATTGGTCAGGGCTTACTTGCTTTTGCGCCTAAACTTATGAAGACACTAACCATTGTCGGAACAATCGCGATGTTCTTGGTTGGTGGCGGTATTATTAATCATACCATTCCATTATTTCATCACTTTACTGAAGATTCAGTCGATTATATTGAACATATTCCAAATGTAGGCAGTATCATCGGTGCTTTAACCCCGACGCTCTTAAACTTTGTCATAGGTTTTATTGCAGGACTTATTGTTTTGGTCGTTGTTTCAGGAATACAAAAACTATGGAACGCTAGAGAAGTTTAGAGTTTGATGAAATAACGTATTATATGAAGTTATATGATTAAAAAAGGGCTGAGATTATGCGTTGGAAAGGCCGGAGAGTAAGTAGTAATTTAGAAGATCGCCGTGGAGGCGGTGGGGGTAAAGCTGGTGGAATTAGTATTCTCGGTTTAGTTGTTGCATTTGTTGCTTGGAAATTTTTTGGGGTTGATCCACAACAAGCCTATCAGGCAACTAAACAAGTGACTTCTAACAATCAGCAACAAGCGATAGGGATTGAAAACCCAACACCCGAGCAACAAGAAACAGCGGCATTTGTTGGTACGGTACTCGCTGATACTGAAGATACATGGACCACCGTTTTTCAAAAACAGGGAATGCAATACCAAGCACCGAAACTAGTGATGTTTAGTGGTGTAGTCAATTCAGGCTGTGGTACAGCCCAGTCAGCGATGGGGCCATTTTATTGTCCTGCAGACGAAAAAATCTATATTGATACTGATTTTTTTAAAGATATGCGTCAGCAAATGGGTATATCGGGTGAACGAAATCAATCAGAATTATCTACACAAAATGCTGCTGGTGACTTTGCACAAGCTTATGTGATTGCGCATGAAGTCGGACATCATATTCAAAATCTTTTAGGTATTTCAACTCAAGTCCAACAAGCTAGACAACGAGCTACTGAAGCTCAAGGGAACCAATTATCAGTCCGTTTGGAATTGCAAGCTGATTGTCTAGCTGGTGTGTGGGCAAAAGATACACATCAACGAACTCAATTCTTGGAGCAAGGTGATGTTGAAGAGGCAATGGATGCGGCGCATAAGATTGGTGATGATTATCTTCAGAAAAAGGCTAGAGGACATGTGGTTCCTGATAGCTTTACCCACGGCACAAGCCAACAAAGAATGTATTGGTTCGATCGTGGCATGAAAACAGGTGATGTGAACCAATGTGATACATTCAATACCTCAATCTAAATCTACCAAGCAGAATCGATTGATTTTTTTGCAAAGTTAATACATGTAGCCTGCTAATGGAATAATTTATTAGGAAGGCTACACATCTTTAAAAAAAAGGGATTGCGAGTAAACATTCTTTATATAAAATAAATAAATGACTATAGTTTTTTCATTTAAAATTTATATGATCTCATTTAAATAAAACATATCATAGAGTGCAAAATGGGCAACTTTTTTTTTCTCCAAGTATTTACAGTGGTTTTTGCCCTCTCAATTGCCACCACCATATTCAATAAACGAATTCTAGGTTTTCCCCAAGCGATAGGGGTGCCAATTGTTTCAGCAATTTTTGTCTTTATTCTGCAATGGGCTGCCAATTTATTAGGGGATAATCGTTTTATCACCATTAATTTGGCAAATATTGAAGAAGCAGTCCGTCATATTGATTTTTATGATTTTCTCGTAAATGGTGTTATTTGCTTCATTCTTACATCGTCGGCATTGAAATTTAAAGTGTCTGATCTAAAAGTGTATTGGAAGCCAATTAGTATTCTTGCCACTATTGCTTTGGTTTTGTGTGCAGCATTGTTTGGTGGATTATTATTTGGATTTCAATATTTGATTGGTAACCCTGTACCAATACTCGTACTTTTATTACTCGGTTCTGCTTTAGGGGCTACAGATCCAATCGGAATCAAAGGGGTACTCAGTTCTGTACGTGCACCACATCATTTAATGGTGAAATTGGAGGGTGAATCACTGTTCAATGATGCAATGTGTATCGCTGTATTTATGACATTGTTGAATGTGCTTGAAGGCGAGCATTTTAGTCTGTTGCTGACACTACAAACACTCCTTTATGAAATTGTGGTAGCTGTAATTATTGGTTTGGTATTTGGTTGGGGGATTTTACGATTGCTTCGCGGGAAGCATGAAATGGAATCATTAATCCTAACGACAGCTTTACTGGCTTGTGGTTCATATTTGGTTGCTTTATTTGCTCATGCATCAGCACCAATCGCATGTGTGATTGGTGGACTTATTGTTGGTAATAAATGGAAAGAAATTTTACAAAATCGTGAAATCCAAGAAGTAAATCACTTTTGGCATACAGTTGAAGGTATCATTAATTCTTTTTTATTTACTTTAATTGGTTTAGAGCTGTTTATTCTTGATCTTAATGCCAGCATGATACTTGGCGGTATTATCGCATTTGTAATTTTACATATTTCACGTTTTGCTGCGAACTTTCTGGCTTTTGCATTCTTCCCATCGTTTCGTAAGAAAAGCTATAACGGTAGCCTAGCAATTTTATCATGGGGGGGAGTAAGAGGGGGGATTTCATTGGCTCTAATTCTTGCGGTTGCTAATGTCCCAGAGTTAAGGCAATACAGTAGTATCTTGATTGGTTATACTTTTATTGTTGTTTTATTATCGGGCGTAGTATGTGGTTTAGGTTTGCCAGCAGTCATGAATGCTTTCTATTACAACCCTAATGAGGAAAAAGAGGGCTTAAAGGGAATATATCAGCGATTATGTAATAAGCTTAATCGTAAAGGATTTAAATATATTGTTGGTGAAGATAGTAAAGGTAATGAGATTATTACGATTTATAATCCTGAAGTGATATTAGATCGGACTTCTGATGATGGTGTGGCAATCGTCCATCATCCCGCTAAAGCTGAAGAGGTGAAGAAGTTAGAAAATCCAGAAAATTTCTAAAAAAATTATATTTAATTGAAGCAAGCATGATAGTGCTTGCTCTTTTTTTTATGAATTAAGCATGATCAATCCAGAAGATAACAGTGATATTGTTTAAATATTTTATTCAGTTACGCAGAATTTTAACGATGAAATATAAAATTAAAATGTGAAAATTACATCATATTTAAAGCAAATTTTATTTCTTAACTTACTAAAAAGTAAGTATTAATTTTCAATATAAAATGAAAAGTATACTAGTTTACTAACATTAAAATGTTAGGTGAGCAAGTTACCGTATGTAGTTAAGCTAAATATAGCAGAAATTATGATAATTAAGCCTTTGAAATTTGGTAACCTGAAATATCCTAAAAGTAAGTAAAAATATTAATTCTTATGTCATAAGTATTTGTAAATAAAAGATATATTTTGATTGTGGATGAGCGGTTACAAAAAGCTGATAAAAGACGCAAAATCTATTCGCATTAAATCTTAAAAATGTGATATAAATCTCACTTATAGATAATAGTGTCTATCTTTTTTGTATCTTAGATGTAGAAAGATCGATAAAAATAAAATTTATAAGTGAGAATTTACCATGGCTAATATCTCCGTAATATCTAAAGAGAGTCATCAGGTATTAGAGAATGTCAACTCTAGTCAAGTGGGGCTTAACGAAAACTCTGTAGTTGTCGTTCAAGTATCTAAAGATGATGTAGCTTCAATCACTCGTGATAATAATAATGCTCTAATCAATTTGCGTAATGGTGAAGTGATTGTGATTGAAAACTATTTCAATCCTTCATTTGCTGATAACAGCCTCGTATTCCAAGATGAAAGTGGTCAACTTTATTGGGTTAAATTTACCAATGAAGATGGCTCAATTGCAGAAACAATTCTGTATTACCCAATCGAAGAAATCGAACCTCTTCTTTATTCCGATGATTTTATCGGTGGTATTCTCCCTTGGTTAATTGGTGCTGGTGCAGCTGGTGCAATTGCAGCAGTCGCAGATAATGGTTCTGACTCTAATCCTACGCCTCAGCCAAAGCCAAGTGCATTATTAAATGCACCAATCGTCATTGATGATGTGCCAGAGCATATCGGTGAAGTTGCTGATGGTGGTGTAACAAATGATGCTCGTCCAGAAATCAAAGGTTCTGGAGCTCAACCTGGTGCAATCATCAAAATCTATAATGGCGATGAACTAATTGGTGAGACGGTTGCATTGTCTAATGGTGATTGGAGTTTTACACCTGATCAAGATTTAAAAGATGGTATCTATGAGCTTTCTGTCACACAAACTGTAAGTGGTCAAGAAAGTGATAAATCACCGATTAAGACAATCACGCTTGATACTGTCCCACCATCAGACATCACTATTGATGAAATTGGAAATAAGGGTGAAACAAACTCAGAAACACCTAAATTATCAGGTGAAGGTGAGCCAGAATCTAATGTTGAAATAGAAATTAAAGATAAAGATGGGAACGTGGTTGATAAAGAAACTGTTCCTGTTGATAAAGATGGTAAATGGGAATATACACCTGAGAAAAACCTTGATGAAGGTAAATACGAAGTTATCGTAACGCCTATTGATAAATCAGGAAATAAAGGTGAAGAAGAAAAACAAGAATTCAATGTTGACTTAACTCCTCCAGACATAGACATCGATCCAATCCCTACTGATCCTGAACCTGAAGGTTGGGATACAGCAACGAATCAATCAACTTTTGCAATCGCTGCAATCGCAAATACTCTTTCGGAATCGGAGAATAATCCAGTGACTACAACTAAAAATCAAACTCCTACATTTACGGGAACCACTAAAGATAGTGAGAGCGTAAAAGTAGTGATTCGCGATAGTTCAGGTAAGATTATCGCAGAAGGTCCTGCTACAGTGACCAACGGTAAATGGCAGTTTAAATCACCTGTAACATTAGCTGAAGGTGACTATAAACTAGAAGCAACAGCATATGACGCGGCTGGTAATAGTAAAGTCGCTACTTCAAGCTTTACTGTGGATATTACTCCACCTAAAGTAACGATTGAAGAGTTACCACTTACGAACATTGATGCGCCTACCTTTAAAGGTAAAACTGAAGATGGTGCAACACAAGTACGTGTTGAAATCAAGGATGCGGCTGGCAAGGTTGTTCAATCTGCAGTTGTGAATGTTGCAGCTGATGGTAGTTGGACATATAAGCCATCTAAAGCGTTACCAGATGGTACATATAGTGTCGAGGCTTCAGCTCGTGATGCGGTAGGAAATGTAAGTCAACCTGCTAAAACTACGGTTGAAGTTGATACGATCGATCCAGAAATTACAATCGATCCTATAGAAGATACTAGTGACACAACTCCTGAAATTAATGGTAAGACTGAACCAGGCGCAACAGTAAAAGTTGAAATCTTAGACAAAGATGGCAACCCTGTAGCAACAGGTGATGCGACTGTAGATCCTGAAGGTAACTGGTCGTATACACCGACTGAAGCACTACCAGAAGGTGAATATACAGTTAAAGCTAAAGCGAAAGATAAAGCTGGTAACGTTGGTGAAGCGACATCTAATGGCTCATTTAAAGTTGATACAACTGCACCATCTGATACCGATGTAACGATTGATCCAATTGCGGATACAAACGATACAACACCAGAAATCACAGGTACAACTGAACCAGGAACAACAGTAAATGTCGTTGTTAAAGACAAAGACGGTCAAGTTGTTGCAGAAGGTCCAGCAACAGTTACAGGTGACACATGGACATATACACCATCAGTTGAATTAGCAGATGGCGAATATGACGTAGTTGCAAAAGCGACAGATAAAGCAGGTAACACAGGTGAATCTCAGCCAGAGAGCTTCGAGGTTGACACAGTAGCACCTGAATTAACCATCGATGAGCTTAAGCCAACAAACGATACTACACCAACAATCTCAGGTAAGACTGAGCCAGGTGCAACAGTAAAAGTTGAAATCTTAGACAAAG
>NZ_JBWYII010000007.1:0-154622 GCF_056779705.1 Acinetobacter sp. 25-47-130
CACGTGCTTGAGTCAGCTCAGCAAGTTCTGTTGGCGTGATTAAACCATCTGATTCTGCATCTGCTAGTGCTTGCTCTGCCTCAGCATATGCTGCTTCAGCCGCCTCTACTGCCTCTGTCGCTTCTTCAAGTGTAATATCTTCGCCGTCTGGTACGCCATCACCATCTGCATCATTGACTTCAGGCAAGTCAATATTTACAAGAGCATCTAGACGATCTTGTAAACCATCTTTAATCGCTCCATTTGGCAATACATTTACCTTATCTTGAGCAACTTCTTTTGCATCAAGTGCAGCCTGTACTTTCTGTTCAAGAATACTGAGTTCAAGCGGGTTAATTAAGCCATCTTTTTGAGCCAAAGCTAAATTATTAAGAGCTTCAGCATATTTAGCTTCAGCTTCTTCTACAGCTGACTGCGCTTCCTGAATCGCTTCTGGTAAGCCATCTACAATGCCATCACCATCTGCGTCATTTACTTCAGGCAAACTTATGTCAGTCAGATCATCTAATCGATTTTGAAAGGCATCTTTCTGTTCCTGAACAGATTCAGGTAGAGCATTTACTTTACTTTGAGCAGTTGACTTAGCAATTTGTGCCTGCTCTAAAGCATTCTGTAAAGCATTAAGCTCTGTTGGATTAATTAATCCATCACGATTTGCAACAGTTAAAGCATTTTCAGCAGCTGCATACTTTGCTTCAGCTTCCGCAACAGCCAACTCTGCTTCAATGAGTGCTTCAGCGATATCATCTACGATACCATCATCATTTTCATCATTAATTTCAGGTAGGATGATATCCACTAAATCTTCAAGACGTTCCTGCAAAGCATCTTTTTGAGATTGAACTGATTCTGGTAATAAATTTGTTTTAGTTTCTGCTAAGGCTTTGGCACTCTCGAAAGCCTCTTTAGCTTGATCTAATTCCGCTCTTTCAGCAGGTGTAATCAGACCGTTTTCATTCTTCTCTAAAATTAAATCTTTTAATGCTTCGTACGCTTGTTCAGCATTGGCTACAGCTTCTTCAGCATCTAGTAAAGCTTGCTCGAGATCATCTGGTACACCATCACCATTTTGATCATTAATTGGTGGCAACTCTTCATCAACCAAATCATCTAGTCGATCTTGTAAATCAGATTTTTCCTCGCCATCTACCAAGTTATCGACTTTATCTTGAGCAGCATCTTTAGCATCCTTTGCATCTTGTAATGCTTCCTCTAATTCAGCTTTTTCCTCAGGGGTAATTAACCCATCATTTAATTTATCTTCAATCAAATCTTTAAGATCTTGATAAGCTTTCTCTGCATCATTAACGAGCTGTTTTGCTTCTTCTAATTCATCGTTAATTGGTGGTTCTGGTTCCGGCGATACAGAATTAGATTTTTTATCTGAATCACTCATATTATCTGCAATAGCAACTACTCCAGCAGCTAATCCCCCTGCAATTAACCATGGAGTTAACCCTGTCAAAGCTGTACTTGAGTTTCCAGCGATAAGTGCTGAAATATCATCAATGGGATAATATTTAATAGTCGAAGCTATTTCATTGGCAGCATCTGTGAACTCAACCCAATAAAGCTGACCATTATCATTAAATAAAATATTATGACTACTTACGGGATCGTCAAAATAACTTTCTACAACTAATTGTGTGCCATTTTTAAAATTAATAACTAAAGAATTTCCTTCTTTCTGAAAGTTTAAGACCTCTTCGATTGATGCATCAATTTTCACAATTGAGTTCTGGTTTAATACGATTTTATTAGCAGTAGTCTTTTCTAAAACCGCCCCATCGTTTTTTGATAATATTTCTAAATTTTTCATGACGTCACCCAGTATTATTAAGATATTCTTTAACCCTCTATTTTTTTATCAGATTAAGAATCAATGTAAACGTCATAAAAAGTCAGTTGAAAATCAACAAAAATTCGTAGTTAAAAAAAATTTTTTACACCCCATTCGAGATTCTTAAAGCAATGTTTTTATTGAGAATATTTAAATTTATACAAAGTCACTATTTATAAATTAATAGTGAAAAAAATCTCATAATTTATTATTTTATATAATTTAGACATAAAATTTTTAAATATTGCAAAAAAATACCAGAAACAAAATTACACTATTAATTAATTAAATTTACATAATAAAACCTAATGAAACAATATTTTATCTCCTGAAACAAATTAAATTTCATTTATTTTCAAACACTTATTTTTACTAATTTATTTTTCCTATATAAAACATAAGGTTAGAATTAATGGGTTTATTTCAATTTTTTTATTCTTATTACTTCGAAATAACTTAAAAAATGGCCAAAAACACCATTGCAATGTGGAAGTTAAAATATATTTATAGAAATTTTCCAGCCGTTAAAATATTGTTTTATATTGATAATTTAAAAATCAGTTTTAAGTTATTAAGTTACTTTAAAATCAAAAACCGAGATTTAAATCTCGGTCTTTTAGATTCATTGATATTTTAGTTTGGAATTCTTAGAACCTGTCCCGGGAAAATATCATCTGCATTTTTAAGTAATGGTCGGTTTGCTTCAAAAATTTTGTTGTACTGATTTGCATCACCATAAAACTCTTTAGAAATTTTTGAAAGATTATCCCCTGATTTTACTGTATAGAATTTACTTTCAGGCTCTGGAGATGAAACAGTAAGTTGGTCATCGACTTGAGCAACATGATCAATATTTCCCACAGCCAAGATGATCTTTTCACGATCTGCTTGAGTTTGCACTTGTCCTTTTACAGTCGCTAAATCACTGCTTGCATTATAAGTCACAGACAGTCCTGTTACTGGTAAGCCAAGTGATTTAATATGCCCCAATAATTTATTCGCAACTTCTTGAGCAGATGGCTCTGCTGGCGTTGCTGGTGTAGCTTGTTGCTCAGCTGGTGCGGTATTTTTTTTCCCAATACCTTTCACAAAATCAAAAAGACCCATTGTTATTCTCCTATTGTTATTTCAGTTTGGTGATCAAATAATTTAGATCCCTTAATTTTTATACAGAAGAACTATACCTAACGCCGTTATCTTTCTTAAACTTAAGGTAACTTAATGTAATATTGCAATTTAATCCTTAATAAAAAAAAGCCACCATAAAGGTAGCTTTTAAGTTCGAAAAGAACTGAATCTGATGATTAAGCTAATTTCTTAGTTACATAATCGATAGCAGATTGAACAGTTGTAATTTCGTTAGAGTCTTCATCAGGAATAGTAATGTCGAAATCATTTTCGAAAGACATTACAAGCTCAACTAGATCTAGAGAGTCAGCACCTAAGTCATCCATGAAAGATGCTTCGTTTTTAATCTCTTCAGCTTTTAAGCCAAGTTGTTCAGCTACTGCTTGTTTGATACGTTGTTCGATATCGCTCACAGGAATTCTCCTCATTGCTTGTGGCGGCGTATAATGCCTATAGTTTAATTGAATCTTAATATATTTGAAAGTTTATACATCGCATTACGCCATGTATAAACCGCCATTCACGTGTAATACCGTACCAGTAATGTAACTTGCTTTATCAGAAGCAAGGAAACTTACTGCATTTGCGATATCTTGAGGCTGACCAAAACGGTTCAATGCCACTTGATCACTCATTTTTTTCTGAATTTCATCACTTAACTGTTCAGTCATCTCAGTGGCAATAAAGCCAGGCGCGATACTATTGACAGTAATTTGACGACTGCCCATTTCTTTAGCCAAACTGCGGCTAAAAGCTTCAATCCCAGCCTTCGCAGCTGAATAATTTGCTTGACCTGGATTTGCAAAATGCGCAACGACAGAACTAATATTGATAATTCGTCCAAATCTCGCTTTCGTCATACCTTTCAATACACGTTTAGAGAGACGGAATACTGCTTTAAGGTGAATATTTTGGATATCATCCCAATCATCTTCAGACATACGAAGCAGTAGATTATCTTTAGTGATACCTGCATTATTCACAAGAACAAGTACAGGGCCAAAACTTTGTTCAATATCCGTAATAAGTGCATCAATTGCAGCTCCATCACGAACATCAAGTACTTTTCCTGCACCATGTTCAGCAAATTGTGTAGATAATTTTTCAGCACCTGACTCAGATGTAGCCGTACCTACGACAAAAAAACCATCTTCGATCAGCTGTTGTGCAATCGCAGCACCAATACCACGGCTTGCACCTGTCACTAACGCGACTTTACGTTCCTGCGTCATGCAATTTTCCCTTCTGCAACTAATACAGTATTTAAAGCATCTTCTAAACGAGATTTAGTATCTAAAGGCAATGCTTTTTCAACATGTGCTAGACGTTTTGCTAAATTTGTTAATACATTCCCAGGACCACATTCAACAACATAGCTCACATCTTGATCAGCCAATACTTGAAGTGTTTTAGTCCATTGGACAGACTCATAAAGTTGTGATGTCAACGCTGTACGCAATTCATCAACACTGTCAGCCACTTGTGCATTGACATTTTGAATCACTGGAATGCGAGGTAATTGAATATCAACATCTGCTAAAGCTTTGGCAAACTCTGCTGCCGCTGGCTTCATTAATGAACAATGTGATGGTACTGATACTGGTAACGCAATTGCTTTTGCACCTTGCTCTTTTACCAAAGCCATTAACGCTTCAACTCGTGCAGTATCACCTGCCACCACAACTTGACCCTGTGCATTATAGTTTGCAGCCTCCACCGAACCCTCACCTTGAGCGGTGACTTGAACACACAGTTCTACAACCTTAGCATCATCAAGACCAAGAATCGCAGCCATAGCACCTTGACCCTGAGGGACAGCATCTTGCATCAACTTACCGCGTAAGTTCACCAATTTAACTGCATCTTTTAAGCTTAAAGATTCTGCAGCAACCAATGCACTGTATTCACCCAGTGAATGTCCCGCTAAATATTTAGGAACGACACCACCAAGCTCTAACCATACACGCCATAAAGCAATGCTTGCTGTGAGCAGTACTGGTTGTGTAAATTCAGTTTGGTTTAACCCTTCACCACTTTGCGCAATGTGCCATAAATCAAAGCCGAGTGCTTCAGAAGCTTCAGCAAACGTTTCTTGCACACTACTAAACTGTTCTGCAAGCTCCGCTAACATTCCTGCTTTTTGAGAACCCTGTCCAGGAAAAACAAATGCAGTTTTGGTCGCAAGAACGGCTTGCTCGAGGCGTTTAGCAGACATATAAAAATCCTTTATTCAGAGCTTTGACTATTCAATTTTGATTCATTTCGATCATCTTGAACATCAAACTCAAGTCTTAACTGATTTGATGGAGCGAAATTTATCATTAAAAAAAAGCTTTGGTAATTGCCAAATACAACAAAAAATAGAAATAAAAAAAGGGAGCTTACGCTCCCATTTTTTCTACTAAGCTTGACGCTTAATACATCACCAATTATTCAGCATCAGCTGCTTTAGCGAATAATTGGCGACCACGGTAGACACCATCTTTAGTTACGTGGTGACGACGGTGAGTTTCACCAGTCGTTTGGTCTACTGTTAATGCATTCTCGGTTAAAGCGTCATGTGAACGGCGCATGTCACGGCGAGAGCGACTTTTACGGTTTTGCTGAACGGCCATGATGGCTCCTTACAAAGATCGAAAAAATGGATCAGAACAAATTCGATTGTCTTATACCTAAGAGTATAACACAAAAATTAGTTAAGTTTACCCTTCAAAGCTGCCAAAACACCAAACGGATTATCTCGTTTTTCTTCAACAACTTCTTCTTGGGCAGGTTGATGCTTATGCTCACAAGACTCATGTCTTGGTGACAAAGGAATCAACAATAACAATTCATCTTCTATGAGAGAAAGTAAATCAGCGGTTGCAGGTGCATCAAATGAACCTTTTGTCGTTGCTTCACTCTCACCTAAGACGATGAAATCAGCATCCTCATCCAAGCGCTCTATCAGTGACTCATCATCGACTAAAGCCAGATGAAAGTCCAATTCGAGAGGTAATTCAACAGTATCCAAACAACGTTGGCATTCCATTGGAACCTTCGTTTCAACACTACCATCAAGCCAAACGATACGATGATACGCATCCATTGATAGCTTACAGTCTATATTGATCAATTGATTATCAATTGACCCAACAGCTTCACGGGATATACGAACAAAGCGCGACAATGGCAGTGTACCTGACCATGTGAAGCCCTGTTCAGCCCATTTAAACGGCTCAATCTGTGCCGGAAAGGTATTTGCTGACATAATTAAGGCGGCAATTCTACAAATTCATAAGTACTCTGTCAAAGATTAAGATACAATTTTGCACTTATTCAGACAGATCATTTGGGTTAATCAAGTCATGCATCAGTTGCAGCCGCAACCTGAAGTCACAACTTCATTACAGTTACACTATCCTTCGACCTCAAATTTGACCGATCACTTAGACCGCGTGCAACTCGCACCTTGGGTAAATCTGCAAACAGAAGCTCAACAGGTAGACTGGCTTATCTTACACTTTAATCATTGGTTTTCCCACTTAAATGTCACATTAGTCAAAGGCGACTTTGAACCTGAATACTTCCCTGCCTCAGACCAACAACCCGCTCGCATCCAATTCGCACATGGATTTTTCAATAGTGCTTTACATGAAATAAGTCATTGGACAATCGCAGGAGATCATCGTCGCACTCTTCCTGATCTTGGCTACTGGTATGCACCAGATGGTCGAACCGCTGAACAACAAGCCCTATTTGAACAAGTCGAAATTAAACCTCAAGCAATTGAATGGATGTTTGCCACAGCCTTTGGTCTAAAATTCCGCGTTTCTCTGGACAATTTAACGGGTGAAGGTGGTGATGGACAGTCTTTTAAAGACAATGTTTATGCTCAAGTACAACGTTATTTTTCAGGTGAAGCTCAGCTTCCTCGAGATGCTCAACACTTTATTCAGTGCATCTGTAAGTGTCTCAGAAGTGGCAAAACATTACATTTGGATGAATTTTCTCGTGCATCGCTAGATTAAGTCTAGTAAATATATATTCATGACATTGAAGTGAATGTCCATGCACGCAATAATACGAAAAAATAATCAGGAGAAAATAAAATGCTTCATTTAAGAGTACATCCTGACAATCCACAATCTCGACTTATTACTCAAGCAGTAGAAAGAATACGTGCAGGCGATGTCGTGGTTTATCCAACAGATGCGGCCTATGCCATCGGATGCCAAATTGGTAATAAGCAAGCAATGGAACGAATTGCTCAAATCCGTGATCTTGGTGCTAAGCATCAATATGCGATCTTATGTGCGGATCTCTCAGATATTGCAACGTATGCAAAAGTGGATAATGCAACTTATCGTCTGCTTAAAAATAATACACCTGCGATTACCACCTTTATTTTGCAAGCGACAAGTGAAGTCCCTCGTCGCTTGATGCACCCCAAAAAGAAAACCATTGGTTTACGTGTACCGAGCAACCCAGTCTGTCAAATGCTTCTTAAAGAGCTGGGGGAACCTTTACTCACCAGCACCCTGATTCTTCCAGGTCAAACTGAGCCTTTGGATGATCCATATGAAATAGAACAACAATTAAGTAAAAGAATTGATGTTTTTATTGATAGTGGACTTGGTACATTAACCACAACAAGTATTGTTGATCTCTCAGGAAGTCAACCTGAAATTATCCGCCGTGGCGTGGGTGATGTGAGTGCTTTTGAGTAAAATGCCTCACCATTTATCTCGCTTTATTTAATTTACGCTGATTTTTCGTTATAAAATGCTTGGAGGGTCTTTATTTGTTGACCCTCTTGCGTAAAGTTGCTTGGTTCAAGCCAAGCTAAATAACTTTCTTTTAAAGTCAGCCACTCTTCATCCAACATTGAAAACCAAAGCGTGTTTCGGTTTCTTCCCTTGACCACTTTATGTTGTCTAAACATTCCTTCATATTGAAAACCGAATCGTAGTGCGGCTTTTTTGGAAGCTAAATTCAACTCATGACACTTCCACTCTATACGCCTAAATCCTAAAGTAAAACACTCATTCAACAGTAAAAATAATACTTCTGTAGCAGCTCTAGACCGTTTTAAATCTGCTGAGAAGTATACATTCCCAATTTCAACCACTCCATCATCCAACCCGATATTCATCAATGCGATCCACCCCACTGGTTTGCTCGCTATGCGAATAACATAATAAATATTCCCCTGTGTACCAAATTGTGATGAGAGTTTATATGACAAGTCTTCAATCGAAGTTGGCGCTTCGTAAGGCAAATAGGTAAAGCTTGAAATAAACTCGTCTGTAATCTTAATTGGGAATAGATTTCTCGCAAGCTCTTCAATATTTTCAATTAAATTTAAAGGATATAAATTTACATACGTTCCACTCAACGCTTTGAATGAGTTTATAGGGTGAGTACTTGAGTGAACTTTTATACCTACATTTTGTTCTACTTTTTGAAAATTATTCATACTGTTTTACTTCTCGTCAAATACACGCCAACAATGAATACCAGTTTACATTTATCAATTAAAACACTAAATACATCTATATAACCTTAAAAAATACTACCTATTTATTTCAAATTTTTTATCGTAAAACTGCGGATAAAGATATATTCAGCACTCGATTTAATTTAGAATACCCATATTGTTTTTATGCTATTCGAATCACTGTCCTTTTACTGATTTCGATATGTGATCTCCTGAATCGCCCAACATGCTTTTGAAAATTCGCGTGGCTAATAATTGTAATGACTCAAGCTATCCATAATCCCATGGACGCACTTCCACACATCCGTGTTTTAGATGAGTGGCAAGATACGATTCCTGAAGATTTATATATACCGCCTGCAGCATTCGAAATTCTATTAGAACATTTCGAAGGACCACTCGACTTTTTAATTTACCTCATCCAAAAAAATGGTTTCGATCTACTTCAGCTCGATATAGCTCCGATTGCAACGCAATATTTGTCATATATTGACAGTATGAAGTCACTCAATATTGAGTTAACCGCAGATTATATGGTGATGGCGGCATTATTAGCAGATTTAAAATCACGCTTACTGCTTCCTAAACCTAAATCAATCCAAATTGAAAAAGATCCAAAACAACAATTAATAGATCGCTTAGAGACATATTTAAGGATCAAGCAAGCTGCTGAGCGTCTCGGTCAAATGCCTATTTTGGACCGTGATACTTTTCTACCCAACGTTAGCCTTGGACAAATTAATACAGTAAATGAAGGTTATGAAGCCTCTCTTCTGCGCGATGCTATGTTTTGTATTTTTAATCGCCCAGAGCCTGTTACACACCAGATTACTCAAGAACCTGTTTTGCTTGAAGAACGTATTGCCTATATTGAACAAATGACAAAATCAGGTGAGGTTTTGAAAATTGATCAACTTTTAAAACCAAGTCAAGGCCGTATGGGGTTAGTGGTGACGTTTATGGCAATATTAGAGCTAACACGTCAGCAAAAAGTTCAAATTATTGCATCAGGTATTGAAGCCCCGCTGGCAATTCAAGGGGTGATGATATGACCATTGATCAATCAAACTCCTTTCAAGTTGATGAGTTACACCACGAAGTGCTCATGCAACTCGAAGCTATTATTTTTGCCAGTGAAGCGCCTGTTTCTATTGCACGCTTGAAAGAGGCATTTCAAAACCAATTTTCCAAACAACAACTGCGCGCATATTTGCAACAGCTTGCAGTGTTACAACACGGTCGTTCAATTGAGCTGACTGAAACAGCTCAAGGTTTTCGCTTTCAAGTTCGTGCTAAGTATCGACAAGTGATTGCACAAACTTGGCCAGAACGTCCAACTAAATTATCACCATCATTGTTAGAAACTCTAGCAGTGATTGCTTATCATCAGCCCGTTACCCGAGCCGATATTGAGCAAATTCGAGGAGTCACGAATAACAGTCAGCAACTCAGAACGTTATTCGATTGGAACTGGATTAAAGAGTCTGGTTTCCGGGAACTTCCAGGAAGACCCGCGTTGTTGGTTACAACGCCACAATTTTTAAATGCTTTTGGTTTAAGTGATTTAAATCAACTGCCTCCCCTACAGGATGCCAAGGAAGCTTTTATGGCATTGGATGCTCACGCACCCAAGTCGTAAATAGGTGAACTGTTGATGATTATTTCTAAGGTTATGCTGTTATGAGTGAAAAATTGCAAAAGGTATTGGCACGTGTAGGTTTGGGCTCTCGCCGCTATATGGAAGAAGTCATTGCTGCCGGTCGTGTTAGTGTCAACGGTCAAGTTGCTCAAGTAGGTGAACGTATCGAACCAACCGATGAGCTTCGTATCGATGGTCGTAAAGTACAGTTCCAAATTGAAGATGAAATCCGTCGTCGTGTATTGATTTACTACAAACCTGAAGGTGAAATCTGTTCACGTAACGATCCTGAAAATCGCCCAACTGTATTTGATCAATTACCATCAATTCCGGGTGATCGTTGGGTCATGGTTGGTCGTTTAGATATCAACTCAACAGGATTATTACTTTTCACAAACGATGGCGAGCTTGCAAACCGCTTAATGCATCCATCTAGTGAAATTGAACGCGAATACGCTGTACGTGTGATGGGTGAAGTGACCCCTCAACTGAAAAAGAACATGACAGATGGTGTCATGCTCGATGATGGTCCAGCAAAATTTGAGTCATTCTCTGAAATTGGTGGTGAAGGGATTAACCGTTGGTATCAAGTGGTTGTAAAAGAAGGACGTAACCGTGAAGTACGCCGCATCTTTGAATCACAAGGCTTGAAAGTCAGCCGTCTATTACGTACACGTTATGGTACAGTCATTCTGCCACGTGAATTACGTACAGGTCGTTGGATTGAACTTGATAAAAATGACATTGATAACTTAACTAAGTCTGTTGAGCTCAAACCACGTCAAGGTACTGGTCTTTACGGTATGGCGAAACGCCGCAATGAACGTATGCAAGAGAAACCACTTGCAGCACGTCGTGGTGGTTATTTACGCCAACAACGCCGTGACGAAGGCGAGCATCAAGAACCACGCCGTGACTTCCGTCAAGGTGGTGCTGATCAAAGCCGCAGTGATAATCGATTTAACAATCGCGCACCGCGTCAAGAAGGCTCAGAAAACCGTTTCAATGCACGTGCACCACGTCAAGAAGGATTTGAGAATCGATTCAACAATCGTGCCCCTCGCACTGAAAATCAGGATTTCCGCAATAAACGTCCTGAAAACAAAGGTGAAGTAAACGGCAATTCTGTTGATTACAAACCACGCAACGAAAATAAATTCGGTCAACGCAAACCTTTTGGTATTAACAAAGGCTTTAAGAAGTTCTAATTTTGAAATCCCTAAAAAAACCGCTCAATAGAGCGGTTTTTTTTCATTTATTCAATAACAGGAATATCAAACCATTTAGCAGATGGAAAATGTTGTGATAAATACTTTTTTAAGTAGGTAGATGTATCACGTGAAATAAGCTCATCGTCAGATTCAGCATTCAAATTATATGCTAGAGCATATAACTCAAGCCCACGATGCTTCAGTGCCTCTAAGCTCAACAAAGTATGGTTGATGCTTCCCAAACGCCCCGAACTCACCAAAATTATGGGATATTTTTTATCCACCAAATAATCAATGGTTAAATATTGTGTTGTTAGAGGGACCATCAAGCCACCCGCCCCTTCAAGTAAAACAACTTCATATGAAGAGGACAACTGTTGAGTCGCTTGTTCAATTTTAGCGAAATCAATACTTCGCCCATCTATACGTGTCGCTAAGTGAGGCGATGCAGGATAACTGAAAATTTCAGGCATAGTGAGTTTTTGAGTATCTTCCTCTAACCAACCACATCCCATAATTTCACGATGTTTTTCAATATCTTCAGAAACATCCACATTACCCGTTTGAATTAATTTCTGAGTAATGACATTCCGCCCTTGTTCACGCCAAATTTTTGCCAAATAACCAGTGACGTATGTTTTTCCAATTCCAGTATCAATACCGCTCACAAAGTAGATTTGAGCACTCATGACTTACTCCGTGCGATAAAAAATATAGGGTGATACGTTAAAGGATATACAAGATTCTCTTGCTCATCAGTCGCAATAAATTGTCGGTAACCTAGATAAAACTGATTCAAACTTTCCTTCGTCCAACGAAACCCCTGTGAGGTTGCCGTCACACCTGTGGCCTGTAAATGTTTTAGGACCAATTTTGGGTGCGCGAAGTGTAATTGAGCCAATTGTTGTTCACAGTGCATCACTTCAAATCCGTTCTGCTCTAGTAAGCTTTTAATTTGGCTTTGATCAAAATATTTTAATCCTTGTCCAGTTAAGGATTTAATTTCTTTTAAGTTCTGAGGCCCATAAGTTGAAAAGCAAAAAAAACCATTGGGCTTTAAAGCCGAATAAATTTTCTGTATCAATCTTTCAAACTCAGACATCCACTGTAATGCAGAGCTTGAGGCACATAAATCAAGGTCTTTGGGTAACTCAATTTTTTCGACATCACCAATACGCCACTCGACAGGCTGATGATGACTGATGGTATGCTCAACATCAGCATATAAATCATTCAAAATGACTTGATCCATTTTAAAATGATGAAGCATCTCTTGAGTTAGATTTCCAGTTCCACATCCAATTTCAAATACTTTAGCAAGCTCAGAAGATGAAACATAAAGACGCATCAGCTCGCTTAAATGCTTCGCTACATTTTGTTGAATACGTGCCTGATCTGCATAAGTCCAATGCGATTTTGCAAATCGAGTAGCAATCATTTCTTTTTGAATAAATTTGTTCAACATAGAGTCATTCATAATTGTTCTTTCAACCGCTCCAATTCATCTTGATTCAGCTGAGAATTCATACAAATTCTCAGGCGTGAACTTCCTTGTGGAACCGTTGGTGGCCGAACCGGCAAAATATAAAAACCAGATTGTTGTAATTGTTGTGCGCGCTCAAGTGCACGCTGAGAATCACCTAAAATTAAAGGAATAATCTGCGAGCTTGAAGGACATTCGTAACCTTGCTCAAGAATATATTGACGCAGTTGCAGACTCAAATCACTTAAATGAGCACGTTGCTCCTGCATTTTTTTCATTTTATTCCAAATAAAATGCGTCCAAGCCATGTTGATGGGTGGTTGTGCGGTACTAAAAATCAAAGAGCGCATTTTGTTGATTAAATAATCTTTTAAGATTGGATGACACACAATGTATCCACCAACAGATGCGAGTGCTTTCCCAAATGTTCCTACCAAGAAATCGATATCATCTATGACAGCATATTGTTCAGCGCAACCGAGTCCTTGCTTCCCCCGAACACCAATAGCATGTGCTTCATCTACATATAACATGATTTTACTGAACTGATATTTCAGACTCACCAACGCAGTTAAATCAGTTTCATCACCATCCATACTAAAAATTGATTCAGTTACCACAATGATTCTTTGATACAAGGGATCATCATGATATTGCTCGATCAATTGCTTTAAATGAAGCAGATCATTATGTCGATAACGTATCAGCTTCGCTTTACTTAAGCGAATCCCATCAATCATGCTGGCGTGAATCAATTTATCCGAAAGAATTAAAGTTTGACTATCAGCAATCGCAGGCAGAATACCAATATTCATGTGATAGCCACTGTTGAATAACAGAACTGCCCTTTGATTGAATGATTGACTCATGTCATATTCAAATTGCTCATATTCAGGATAATTTCCTGTGAGTAACCTTGAAGATGAAGAGCTCATTCTTTTTGAATCTGCTGAACAGTGATCAAAAAATGCTTCTCTTATTTGTAGATCTGACGCAATCCCTAAATAATCATTACTCGATAGATTCAACATTCTTTGTTGCTGAAGCTCAACCCATTTTCCATGCTGAACGATGGATTTAAACTGCCGAAAATTTCCAGTTTGTTTTAATGAGTCTAACTGCTCTGCGTAGTAGTCCAACAGATTCATCTTATTTCCTCTGCAAGTTCCATCACAACACTCACCAACTGCGTTAGTAACTCAGTAAGTTCGACATCTGAAATCACAAAAGGTGGCATGACATAAACTAATTTTCCAAAAGGACGAATCCACACGCCTCGTTCTACGAAACGCTGTTGCAGCGTTTTCATATCAACATTTTGTTTAAGCTCAACAACACCGATAGCACCGAGCACACGAACATCTTGAATATGCGCTTGATCATCTAATCTATGTAAATAATGTTTTAGAATTTGCTCTATTCTTTGAATATTGGACTGCCAATCTTGTGACAATAAAAGCTCAGTACTCTTTAAGGCAACAGCACAAGCCAAGGGGTTCGCCATAAATGTAGGTCCATGCATAAATACGCCAGCTTCACCAGAGCTGATCACTTCAGCGACATGTCGTGTGGTCAGTGTTGCAGATAAAGTCATATACCCACCGGTCAGCGCCTTACCAATACACATGATGTCTGGTTCAACTTGAGCGTGTTCCCAAGCAAATAATTTACCTGTTCGTCCAAACCCCGTGGCAATTTCATCAAATATCATTAACACCTGATATTGATCGCATAGCCTCTTGGCTTCGCGTAAATATTCAG
Organism: Acinetobacter sp. 25-47-130; assembly: GCF_056779705.1. Classification (NCBI taxonomy): domain Bacteria; kingdom Pseudomonadati; phylum Pseudomonadota; class Gammaproteobacteria; order Moraxellales; family Moraxellaceae; genus Acinetobacter; species Acinetobacter sp. 25-47-130. The sequence goes on from NZ_JBWYII010000007.1 coordinate 14,542, forward strand.
GATGATAGAAACGCATGCCTCCAGCACCTTGCACAATCGGCTCAATAATCATGGCAGCGATAGTGGCATGATGGTTTTTTAAAGTTTCTGCCAATACAAGAATATCTGCTGGATTCCAATCTTCATCAAATCGAGTCTGCGGTGCAGGAACAAAACAACGAGAAGGTAAACTAGAACCAAAGACCTGATGCATCCCAGTGACTGGATCACATACTGACATTGCATTCCATGTATCACCATGGTAACCAGAACGCGTCGTGATAAAACTGGTTTTATCTTTCTTATTTTGTGCGGTCCAATATTGAACTGCCATCTTTAGTGCGACTTCAACAGCGACAGAACCTGAGTCCGCATAGAATATTTTATCTAATTGAGGTGGTGTAATTTTTAATAATGCCTTCCCTAATTCAATCGCAGGATCATGAGTAAGCCCACCAAACATAATGTGTGACATGTGCTGCAATTGATCCGACACAGCTTGATTAAGTTGAGGATGGTTATATCCGTGAATGGCACACCACCAAGATGACATACCATCAATGAGTTGACGGCCATCTTCAAGTTCAATCATCACCCCTGTAGCCTTTTTTACTTTATATGTCGGCAGTGGGTTTAACATCGAAGTATAAGGGTGCCATAAGTGTGCTAAATCGAATTCGTCAACCATCCTGGAAGAATTTCCTTATTAATCTAAACAGAGCATAACGCGAATTATTTTTGTTATGAATTGCCTGATTAGACAATATTCATCAGGATTTCTCATTCTTTCTTAGATATTGAACGATTTTGTCACTTAGTTGTGTAGCTCTAAAAATTGAAAAGCAGTGAGAGCCTGGGATAATTTCGAATTTAAAAAACTTTGCATCTATCTTTCGGATATTATCTAGAACTTTGTTACTAACTAATCCATCATCATCAGCAAATACATGTAATTGTTTTCCGACATAATTTTTCAATATCTCGACAGTATTAAGATGATATAGTAAATCCAAGCCCTGCTTTTTTAAATCTAGCTCTTCACTCGTAATTGAATTTTGCAAAGATTGCCAATCTTGCTTAGCAGTTTGGCTTCCCTGTGAGACCAGATAACAAAATCGCTTTAAAGTGGTCATGGGATCATTTTCAAAAGACTCTCTAAAACTTTGAAAAGTAGAAACCGGCATACCTGTACACCAGCGTTCATTGGCAACGAAGCAAGGATTCGATGCTAAAGTAATTAACGTTTTTGCCTGACCTGAAAGCTCGAAAACCTTTTGGGTGAGCAACGTTGCTAATTGTCCGCCTAAAGACCACCCCATAATGACATCGACTTTTTTGGCTAACTCTACATGTTTAGATAATTCCACAGGGTCGAGTGCATTAAAGATATTAATCAGATCGATTTGAAATCCTGCCATATCCAAAGCAGTTTTTAAATTTTCTAGTGGTTTTGTTCCAAGTCCCCAACCGGTAATTAATAAGATTTTACTCATGATTGCCAATCCTTAGCTGATCGTTTTCGGTCAGTATATAAAGCCAAGCACAATAACTCATTGAGCAAATCATTCAATTTCACTTTGATTTTTAGATAATTATTAAAAATGAGCCAATTCAGGCAAAACTGAGGTATAAAAAAACCCAGCCTTGCTGGGTTTTAACTTACATTTGAGACTGAATATAGTTTTGTAAACCAATTAGTTCAATTAAGCGAAGCTGTTTTTCCAACCAATAGGTATGATCTTCTTCGGTATCCGACATTTGTTGACGCAACATATCACGTGTCACGTAATCGCCTTTTTCCTCACAAAGCTTTACACCTTGCGCTAATTTTTCACGCACTTCGTACTCAAGCTTTAAATCGGCTTTTAAACATGAAACAACGTCTTCACCTACTTCAATATCATCACGACTCATATTCGGTGTGCCTTCCAAGAATAAGACACGGCGAATAATAGCATCAGCATGTTGTGCTTCTTCTTGCATTTCGTGATCGATACGCTCAAAAATCTTAGTGAGACCCCAATCTTCATACATACGTGAATGAATGAGATATTGATCACGAGCAGCCAGTTCACCACCGATCAACATATTTAAGTAATCTACGACTTCTGGATTGCCACGCATTTCAATCACTCCATTCTTTAATAGCAACATTATGAACAATCAGAGCTTATTTTGCAAAAAATATAATGTGTAAGTTTATGATTTTTATATAATTAAAATGAGAAACATACGCATTTGCAGTTTGAATCACTTATTTTTTACTTAAAAAATAACCCCTTGCATACAGTTAAAAAAATTCGAGAGCAGTTTTAAACAAATTTTAGCTCTATTTAATTTTGTAACCAATCGAAGTGACTCTCATTACATTTGAGTTGATGTTGAAAATGATCAAGGACAAATCCTTTTTTTAATTTTAGAATGAATCTATTTGACCATCAGGCAATAACAATGATGACGACTACTGCTCCGATTTTGGTGACAGGTGCAACTGGCTATATTGCTGGTTGGGTAATTAAACAATTATTAGAACAAGGATACACAGTTCACGCCACTGTACGAGACTTAACTAAAAGTTCAAGTTTTCAACATTTAGAACAAATCGCATCTCAAACTTCAGGCGCTTTAAAGTTATTTCAAGCAAATCTCTTAGAAGAAGGTTCGTTTGATGAAGCAATGAAAGACTGTGAAATTGTGATCCATATGGCGTCACCTTTTTTAGTGACTAACTTTCAAGATCCAATCACAGACTTGATTGACCCTGCACTAAAAGGTACGACCAATGTACTGAACAGTGTCAATCGTACAGATACAGTAAAACGTGTCGTTGTCACATCTAGTATTGCTTCAACTTATGGCGATGCAGTGGATATTTTGAAAACTGAGCAGAACCAGTTTGAAGAAAGCGATTGGAATACCACCAGTAGTGCCGAACACCAACCTTATTTTTACTCTAAAGTCGCAGCAGAACGCAAAGCATGGGATATGCAAAAGGCACAATCTCGATGGAATTTAGTGTGTATCAATCCCTCATTGGTTGTTGGACCATCACTCACACCTTCTACACAATCTGGAAGTGTTGAAGTCATTCAACAATTTGGAAATGGCATGACATTATTTGGTGTTCCTCCAATGTGGAATGGTTTAGTCGATGTTCGAGATGTCGCTCATGCGCATATCCAAGCAGCACATCACCCTAAAGCACATGGACGATATATTATTAATGCTAAAACGATGACCCTACTCGAAATGGGTAAAACATTACGACAACATTATGGTGGACGCTATCCTTTCCCACGAATGATTGCTCCCAAGTTTTTATTCAAATTACTCGCTCCTCTGTTTGGCTATACGCGAAAATTCGTTGACTTGAATGTGGGTTACCCCATTTACTTCAATGCTGAGCGTAGTAAGCAAGAATTAGGCATGCAATATCGTGACGTTGAGACAAGTATCGTAGAACATTTTCAACAGCTACTTGACGATGGCATTATCAAAAAACGTGGTTAATATCTAATTACTCGAGAAAAAAGGGCATCTATTGATGCCCTTCGTTATGTGCAAGATACACTTAAGACTCAGGTTCAGTGAGCTGACCATGCTGAATCATAAATGCAATAAACTCAGCCTCATTCATCACCGGAATACCTAGTTTTTCTGCTTTTTCAAGTTTGGAACCCGCCTTTTCACCAGCAACCAAGCTTTTCGTTTTACTGGATACACTACCACTCACACGTGCACCTAATGCCTGTAAGAGTTGAGTCGCTTCATCTCGCCCCATACTGCTTAAAGTACCAGTCACCACCCAGCTCTCACCATTTAAAGGTTGTCGAGTCGGTGCTATCGGTGCATCCCAATGAATTCCAGCCTCAATTAATCGATTTAATACTTCAATATTATGTTCAGCTTTAAAAAAGTCTAATATCCATTCTGCAGTAATATCACCTACATCAGGGGTTTTCTTCAGTGCTTCTAAATCAGCAGATTTCAGCGCATCTAAAGTCTGGAAAGTATTGGCTAACATTCGAGCCGTAGTCTCGCCTACTCCTCGAATGCCTAGTGCGTAAATAAATGCCGCTAATGTTGTTTTTTTACTACTTTCAATTGAGTCGATGAGATTTTGTACAGATTTCTCACCCATTTTTTCAATAGTCAATAATTTTTCACGATGCTCGTGCAAGTGATAAATGTCTGCAACATCTTTGAGGAGTTCAAGATGTAATAAAGACTCAACCCAACGATCACCCAAACCTTCGATGTCCATTGCTTTACGTGATACAAAATGACGGATCGCCTCTATACGCTGTGCCGCACAATAAAGCCCACCAGAACATCGTGCTAAAGCTTCGCCTTCAGGCATCACAACTGGAGAAGCACATACAGGACATTGTTCTGGCAATTGAATTTCAGTGGTTTCTAGAGGTCGAAATTCTGGCCAAACCTTTTCAACTTTAGGAATAACATCTCCGCTACGATAGACACTCACCGTATCTCCAACGCGCACGTCCAAGCGATGTATTTCACCAATATTATGTAAAGTCACGTTTGATACTGTGACTCCGCCAACCGATACAGGATTTAATCGCGCTACAGGCGTTAAAGTACCTGTACGCCCTACCTGCCAATCAATATTTTCAACTGTGGTTAGCGCAGCCACTGCAGGGAACTTATATGCTGTTGCCCATCGAGGTTCACGACTTAAAAAGCCTAATTGTTGTTGTTGCTTCAAATCATTGACTTTGATGACCATCCCGTCAATTTCAACTGACAGGTTTGGACGCTCCTGATTTACAGATTCATAAGCCGCTTGAACCTCTTCAATACTGTCACAAACAAAATGTTTTTCCCCAACAGCAAAGCCCAACTGTTCAAGCCAATTTAAGCTCTCTGACATCGTGCTCAGACCATGATGTGGCATGCATTGCGCAATTCCATAAGCATAGAATGCAAGTGGTCGTGATGCTGCTATGGTCGGATCAAGTTGACGCAAACTCCCTGCTGCTGCATTTCTTGGGTTAGCAAAAGTTTTCTCACCTTTGGCCTCATTTTCAGCATTTAACTTTACAAATCCAGCTTTAGGCATTAGTACTTCGCCACGAACTTCTAACAACGCTGGTGGTACACCTTGAGACATCATGAGTACTTTAGGCAAATTACGAATTGTTTTTACATTTTGGGTTATGACTTCTCCTGTTTCACCATCCCCACGTGTAACCGCTCGAATCAACACACCATGTTCATACCATAGTGAGATCGCAAGCCCATCAAATTTAAGTTCGACGTCGTATTGGATTTTCTGGTTAGGTAAACGCTCTTCAATTCTGCGTGCAAAGGCAAAAAGTTCATCCTGATTAAACACATTACCCAAAGACAACATTGGAACAGTATGTGTAATATTTTCAAACTTAGATAAAGGTTTATCACCGACTTTATTGGTCGGTGTATCCGTCTGTACTAAATCAGGATATTGTTCTTCTAAGTTTTTTAGTTGATAAAACAATTGATCATATTCACTGTCTTCAATTGTCGGCTGATCCATCACATAATAAGCATGGTTATGCCGAGCCAATAATTGAATGAGTTGGCGCATTTGCGCAACGACAGCGTTCTGATCCATATTTTCACCATATAAAAGGGCGGAAAATTCCGCCCAATAATTTCAACCTAAACAGTATAAATGACTTTACACAAATTCAGTAAGTCACCTAGGTGATTAAACAGCTTGACCTGATCTATAGTCGATCGCTTTATGGCGCCAGTGTTCTTTTAACTGCGGTGTAAATTCAAGATTATTTTCATCATAGACGGTACCATCTGTTTCACGTGCAATAAGCCCTGCAATACTCACCATACTGTCATAGCCTTTTTGAACATTATGATGCGGTAATGCTAAGAAGAATGCTAAACCTTGGACTTGTTCACCAGATAATGTTTCTAAATCAAAACCTGCAGGACCCTGATCTGTGATTCTGAGTACGGAAAACAGCAATGGGCTGACTGCATCAGGAGTTTCATAACGATGGAAACAGTTCATTTCGCCAAAGCGCAATCCATATTTCATTAACACTTTCAAAGCTTTATCACCAGAAAGTGCTTTTCGAGGGTTCGGATACATATTCAAACTAATAATGTATTCGGCATTTGCTAAAGCACTTTCATCATCAAAACGTTGCTGTTCATGTAAATGCACATCCAAGATGCTGCTTTCTTCTTCAAATTCTTTGATTTCAGCAGTTTGAATATTCGGATTTAATACAAAACTTGGCTCAACTTTTTTCGAGTCTTCAATTGTAATTTCTACGATTGAATCTTTGGAAATAAGATCTGCACTTTGAGTGTCTGTTACACCATCAATCGACTGAGCTTTACTCTCAATTGTTTCTGTATTTTTTTCTAATGGGTCAGTCTCAGTGCTATCCGTGTTTTTACTGGAGTCGAGCAGAGATTTACTTTCTTTCTCTGCAAGGTCTACCGAAGTATTCAATTGCACTGTATCTACCACTTCTACAGTTTCTTGAATATTTTCAGGCGTCTTTGTAGCTTGTTGAACAGCTGTTTGATCCAATTGAGCCACTTCACTCGCTTCAATGTCTTTCAAACTTGGTTCTACACGCTCAGAAGAAGCCAATGGAGCGGCTTGCGCCTGTAAAAGACTACGAACATGACGCGGAATGACGGGTTGATTACATTGTTCATTTATATGTAATTCAGCATCTAATGACGGTGCTGCATCACTCGGCTTGCGCAGGATCATAAACAACCCTATGCAACAGATCACGATTGCGATCACAATTCCGATAATGGTACTGATTTCCATATTAAGACTCCGCAGCTAAACCGTATTCTTTCGCTTCTTCTAGATCAACAGTGACTAACTTCGATGTTCCTGGCTCAGGCATTGTTACACCAAGTAAATCAGTAGCCATCGTCATCGCAACTTTATTGTGTGTAATGTAAATGAATTGGACCTGTTCAGAAAGCTCTTTTACTAAATTACAAAAACGTCCAACATTTGCATCATCTAACGGTGCATCAACCTCATCCAATACACAAAATGGTGCTGGATTCAGTCGAAATATAGCAAAAACTAATGCTAGTGCTGTTAGTGCTTTTTCACCGCCTGATAACAATGCTAAAGAACTATTTCGCTTTCCTGGTGGTCGAGCCATTAGCTTTACACCAGATTGCCAATCATCTTCTAAACTTAAACTTGCTTCACCACCATTAAACACCTTTGGGAATAAGTTTTGCAATTCCGCATTTACTTGATCAAAGGTAGTCATGAATAGCTTTTTAGTTTCTTGATCAATGCTTTTCATCGCATCTTTTAATTGTGCGACTGTTTTTTCAAGATCTTCAATTTGATGGCTTAAATCTTCATAGCGCTTTGATACTTCTTCATACTCTTCTGAAGCTGCTAAGTTCACAGCGCCTATTTTGTCAAACTGACGCTGTGCCTGCTCTAACTGCTGTTGGTGCTGACTCAGATCGATTGGCACATTTTTTAATAATTCAGCATTAAGCTCTTTTAATTGTTCAGCATAATGTTGTAAATCAGATTTAGCCACTTGCCATGCTAAACGCTTCTCTTCTAACTGGGTTCTAAAGTGCTCATCACTTTGCTGATGATTTAACCGTAGCTCCGTCAATTTTTGTTGCTTGGACTGAATTTCATTAAGCTCGACTTGCCATGAGGACCAAGTCTTTTGTAACTTTTCAGTCTGCTGCTTTTGAGCCTCATATTGGCTTTGCAAAGTGGGTAATTCTAATTGAATCGGATCCACGAAATTTTTAGCTTGTGTAATTTGAGTGATGATCTGCTGATATTGAGTTTTTAGAAAACTTGCATCTTTTTCCAACAGCTCAATTTGTTGCTGATTTTGCGTATGAGTACGGCGGTTTTTTTCTAACTCTTGTTGTTTTTTGTAGACTAAGTCCTGAAGATGCTCAACCTGATTATTCAATTCTTCAACTTGAAACTCTAAAGTTTTGTAGTGTGGAAGATTGTGCTCAATCTTGAGCATCAATGCATGTAAATCGATTTCCAAATCATCTTTTTGCATCGCATCTTCTTCAAGCTGCGCATCAAGTTGAGCAATTTGTGACTCGATGTGTAGATTTTGCGACTCGAAAGCCTGCTGAGCCATTTGCTGTTTTGCAATCTTCACTTCAACTTGGTGAGCAAGGGCTTGATGATTTTTTAACGCTTTTTGCAACTCCGTACATTCACTATTTTTTTGTTCAAGCTTTAATTGCATCTCAGCGAGTTCGAGCGTCATTGACTCATGCGCTTTCACCATTTGTGTCAACTCTGAATCAATTTCATCTAATCGAATTCGGTGGCTAAGTGCTCCTTGAGCATCTTGACTCGACTCATCAAAGTACAGACCAATCATCCAGTCAGGACCAATATGATAGCCATCCAAACTTAAAATAGACTCACCTGGTTTTAATTGAGGCTGTAATTGAAGCGCCTGCTCAAAATCTTGAGCTATCGCAACGTTTAACCATAATGAGTTTTGGGGGAAATCAATCCAGCTCGCTAATGTGGGTAAACCAAGTACAGTCCCAGATACATCTTGCTGAATAACTTTTAATTGACGGGCAGATTCGGTCTGAAATAAATCTTCACTCTTTAACGTATTCGCATGCAGCCACTTTGACAGAAATTTTTCGACCAATGCTGCAAACGGTTTCGCCTGATCTTTTAGCTTCAAAATTTGCATTAAAGGGTCATTGCTCTTCGATGCATGTCGACTGACTTTCACCACAAGCTGTTGTAATTGTTTTTGTTCAGATTTCAAAATCTGTATGTGTGAATTCAAATCTGTGCATTTACTTTTTTGCTCAGTCAATGAGATTTGATCACGTTTCAATTGAGTTTCTAATGTCGTAATTCTTTCTTCTAGACGAACGATTTCAATCTGTACATCATTTTTTTCATGCAGGAGATTGTCAATATCATCCTGTTCATACTGTGCTTGATTTTGAGATTTTTGTTCGAGCAAAGTTTGTTTTTGCTGCTCAATTCGAAGCACATTTTTAGCCAATTGATCACTCTGCGCCAACATTTGTGCACGTTGCTGTTGTTGCTTTTCAACCAATGCTTTTATTTCAGAAAATGATTTTTGCGCTTCAAGTTGCTTTGCCTTCAGCTCATTGAATTGTTGTAAATCAAGCTGTGCATTTGATTCAGTATTACTCAATGTTGTTGCTTGATGTTCTTGCTGGAGGATCAAATCTTCCAACTGAATATCAATCAGTTGCATCCGCTCTTTGGTTTGTATTTTTTGCTCTTCAAGCTGCTTTAAAGTTAAAGTATTTTGAGCAAACAATTGCTGTTTTTGATCCAAATTGGCTTGTAATTCAGCCAGCTTTTTTTCAGCTTGTTGCCATTCTTGCTGAAGTGGTGTGGATTGTTGCATTAATCGCTGAAATAACTCATTTGTTGCTGTTAAATCATGCTCAACAGTGGTGAGTTCAGAACGAACAAGCTTAAATTGCTCACCCAATTCAGTCATTTCAGTTGTATATTCTTGTTGAATTCGTTCACTTTGATGGCATTGAAATGAAAGTATCTCAACTTTCAAAGTTCGAATTTCAGTCTCTAAGGCTTTATATTGAAGTGCAGCTTCTGCTTGACGCTTTAGTGTCTTTAATTGGGATTTTAATTCAACAGCAATGTCATTTAGACGACTTAAATTTTGATGAGTATGTTCTAAATGTTGCATCGTCTCACGACGACGTGCTTGATAACGTGATACTCCAGCAGCTTCTTCGATATAAACGCGCATTTCATCTGGTTTTGCATCGACCAAACGGTTAATCATGCCTTGTTCAATAATCGCATACGAACGAGGACCTAAGCCTGTTCCTAAAAAAATATCTGTAATATCACGGCGGCGGCATTTTGTACCATTAAGAAAATATTCAGATTTACCATCGCGATTGACTTGGCGACGTACCGCCAACTCACTATAAGCGTTATATGCTCCACCTAGTTTTCCATAGGTGTTTTCGAAGCGTAATTCTACACTCGCCATTCCCACTGGTTTACGCTTTGCTGTCCCAGTAAAAATGACATCCTGCATACTTCCACCACGTAACTGGCGTGCGCTTGACTCTCCCATCACCCATCGGATTGCATCGATGACGTTGGATTTACCACAACCATTTGGTCCCACGACTGCGGTACGGTTGGCTTTAAATTGTAAGGTGCTGCTATCCGCAAAAGATTTAAAGCCAGAGAGTTTTAAGCTGCTTAATCGCATAGTGTCCTGATTATCTGCGCGATCTCCGCGCCCAAGCTAGTTCAATTTGTTTCATTCGTGTCAGTGACTCTAACACTAGATTGCGCAAGTGTCGGCAAAAATCTTCCATAAATAAAGTAGCTTGTTGTGATTTTCGGATCAAAATTGCATCGATCACGAGCTTAATTAATTCAAGTGCTTCTTGGAGCTCTCTACGCGAAGTATTTAAGGTTAAAAAATAACTACGACGTATAGATGGCAACAGTTCGCGATAAAACTTCATTAAGTATGGGTTGGCTACCATATCTTGTTGCTTAGCTAAAAATTGAAATACACCATCGTAAAATTTTTCAGTATTACTTTGTTTAACTTGTTCAATTAAATATTGCAAAAGTTGCTGAAGCGCCTCAGCTTCATGATTACGCCAAGTTTCACTCATACGCTGGACGATCTGCCCTAACATAAGAGCACTCGTATCAAATAAAGCTCGCACTTGTTGGGCAGACATTTCTGACACAATTGCGCCGCGTCTTGGATAAATTTCAATTAAATGCGTGCGTTCAAGTAATAATAAAGCTTCACGTACCGAACCTCGACTCACGTCTAATTCTTTAGCGATACGCAATTCTTGTATACGTTCACCTTCGACCAATTCGCCACTAATAATCTGTTCACTTATATGTCTGGCTATTTGCTCTGAAAGGCTGTCCACTTCTTCCAATTGCATAATATTCCTATTTATTTTTTTACTCACACTTCATCAAACATGATGCTATTTTATTGTTTTTATACCAATAGCATCATACTGACTATGTCTTTGTCTGACAATTTATCAAATTTTTAAGTCAATACACATCACTTTTTTTTGAGAGTTATTTGGCATATTTTCCTCAAAATACGCCTTGATAAATAAAATAAATTCCTACAGTTGTAAGCAAAGCTGCAAAACATTTTTTCAACATCGCTGCTGACAGTTTATGTGCAACTTTTGCTCCTACTTTTGCGGTGATAAAACTCATTACACTAATGCCAATGAATGCATAAACATGAACATATCCAATGGCATTTTCGATTTCAGCAGGTGCTTTTTGTCCGTAGAACATAAATCCAAATGCACCTGCTAAAGCAATCGGCAGTCCACATGCAGCAGATGTTGCAACAGCTTTTTGCATCACCACCCCATGATGATTTAAATAAGGTACGGTTAAACTTCCTCCACCGATCCCAAAAATTGCTGAAGCCACCCCAATTCCACTTCCCGCAGCCAATTGAGCAGGTACAGAAGGTAGTTGCTTAGATTGATCGACCACCACATTAGCACCACGGAACATACGGTATGCAACCCAAATTGCGAAACAACCGATAATCAATTGCAGCATTGGTCCAGAGATAATACTGGCCAATCCAGCACCAAAAAATGAACCCAGTACCAAACCTGGCGCTAAATTTTTAAATACTGACCATAGCACTGCACCTTTTTTATGATGTGCCATAACTGAGCTAATCGATGTGACCACAATCGTAGCTAATGATGTTCCAAGCGCCATGTGCATAATGACAGTTGGGTCATAACCCATTTGGGTAAATACAATAAATAAAATGGGTACGATGATTAATCCACCGCCCACGCCAAACAACCCTGCAGTAAAACCAGCGATTGCACCAATAGCTAAATATATGATTAACTCCATAAATCTTTTACTCTTCTCAGATTCAACATGGATTTAGAGACTCGCCACCTCAGTCAGCTTTTAACTGAAGCTCAACAACTTCCAGAAGTTTTACTGTTAAAACAGAGCACCACTTCAACCAATGATGAAGTACGCGCACTCATCAAAAAAGGTGTACAGGGTATTCTTGTATGCAGTGAGACTCAAACTCAGGGACGTGGACAACATCAACGACAATGGGTTTCCCCAGTCGGGAATATTTATTTAAGCACATTGCTAGAAACCAAAACACCCTTAGATGGTCGACTATCCCTTGAGATTGCACTCAATATTTTGCAAATTCCTTCATTTAAGTCATTGGATCATTTACAAATCAAATGGCCAAATGACCTTTATAGTGCGCAAGGCAAATGGGGTGGCATTTTGGTAGAGCCTGTAACCCCACATCAGGCGATTGTTGGTGTTGGTATTAATTTATTGCCTGTTTCTGATGCAGCAATCGAACAGCAAACCACATCAATCATGCAATTGGGTTTAGCTCATCCAAATCGAATTAAGATTATTTCAGAGCTTTATCTTGCCATCATGCAAGCCGGACAATGGTTTGAGCACGGAAGTTATAACCTCTCAGGACGTTTCAATCACTATGCTGCTTTTATGAATCAGACTGTAGAATTTGAGCAAGTGAATAAAACAGTACAAGGTATCTTTAAAGGTATTGGAGACGATGGTCGAATTAATATTTTGACTGAACAAGGTTTAATCGGTTTGTATCAAGGGCGTTTACGCTTAAAAAAATAGAGAAAAGATAGGTCAGCGAATACATGATGAAACGTCTTTGGTTAGATATAGGCAATACGCGTTTAAAATATTGGATCACGGAAGGTGAGCAAATCTTGGAGCATGTGGCGGAGCTTCATCTACAATCTCCTGCGGACTTAATGTTGGGTCTCATCCAACACTTTAAATCTCAAAACCTATCAGAAGTCGGTATCTCATCTGTTCAAGACAAGAAAAATAACGATCGTATACTCAAAATTTTAAAACTGCTGGATATCCCAATTGTCGTTGCTAAAGTTCATCAAGAATATGCAGGACTCCAATGTGGATATACAGAACCGAATCAATTGGGTATCGATCGTTGGCTACAAGTTCTAGCGGTCGTCACCGATCCTCAAGAGAAATATTGCGTGATCAGTTGTGGAACGGCCTTAACAATTGATTTAGCAGATGGATTTACACATTTAGGGGGATATATCGTACCTAATCTCTATCTACAACGAGACTCACTTATTCAAAATACCAAAGGGATCAAAATCCCTGATGCTGCATTTGATGAGTTAAGTCCTGGGCAAAATACAATGGATGCTGTTCATCATGGTATTTTATTGGGATTGGTCAGTATGATCGAAAAAGTTTTAACAACATCTCCTAGAAAATTAATCCTTACAGGTGGAGATGCAGCACTTTTTGCTCAATATTTACAATCTTATGACCCGAAAATTGAAACCGATTTATTATTAAAAGGCTTACAACGCTATCTTGCTGTCACGCAACAAAAAACATAACTTGGTCATCAGGTCTGCTGAACTGAGTGTCTCTTAAAACAAAAAATTATTCACTCAGTGTCAATACACACATCCAAAATACAAAAAAACAGGCTGAACAACATGAATAACAGGACGTTAAACGTTTGGAATATCGCGAAGAAACTGCCCTTTGGGAAAATACTTTTCAATCAAGTGATCCAACTCAAAGCACCTTATTTCAAGTCGATTCGCACGAAAATTATTGAATTGAGACCAGATTTTTGTCAGGTCCAGATGTCTAAAGAAAAAAGGGTTTTAAATCACCTCGATACTATACATGCGATCGCATTGTGTAATTTGGCAGAGCTTACTGGTGGTCTAATGACAGAAGTCACTCTTCCACCAAGCCATCGATGGATACCCGATGGTATGCAAGTCAACTATATTAAAAAAGCAACGACCGATTTAACAGCAGTTGCTTATCCTCTGACGCCAATTCAAGCGGGTCAATCCATACCAAATAAATTTGTAGCGTGTATCGAAGTCCATGATCAAAACCAAGCGCTTGTCTTTAGAGCAGAAATCAATATGTGGGTGACATCACGTTAAACACGTCAGTGAGAGCTTATAGCTTCTGAATTAATCTCGAATAATCTCAGCCCAGACCTCAGGCAATGCCGTACAACCTTCTGAATCAATAAAATGGCCTTGATGTTCAGCAGCAACGACATGTGCATCAATACTTTCAGCTTGCTGGAAACTAAATTTAGGCAGAACGCGCTCATCACCTTCAGAATAAATGACCACGCGATCATGAACTTGGTCACGAATGAGTTCAAAATCTATATCAGCAGCATCAATAAATGGATTGACTTGCTCAAGACGCCCTAAACGTCCATTGAAACCAGCAACTAGAATTAATTTTTTGATTTTTTGGTTTAAAAGCACTTGGCTTAAGTAATGTAAAGTTGCAATACACCCGAGACTGTGAGCAACAAAAATTGTTTGATCATCAATTTGAGCTATTTGCTCTTTCATTTGTTGTTCCCACGTTCCTAATTGTGGCGTCTCAGAAGGATCTAATCTCAATACTTTTAATGGAATACCATACTGATCAGCTTGTTGTTGTATCCATGGAAACCAATTTTCTTCAGGGCTTGCCGTATATCCATGCACAACATAAACCTGTGTCATTTTCTTGCACTCTTGACTATATTCTCAACATCATGAATTGATTATTTTTTAAACTAAATAGTAAGTTTGCAAAATTATGTAGCATGAAAAAAGGCGCCAAAGCGCCTTTTTAAATTATGGGAGTTATTTTGGATCTTTGCCACCAAATAACGGACCAACGCCACCGCCGCCACCAAATTTCTTTTGCATACCGCTTAATGATTTCATCATTTTCGCCATACCCGATGGATTCGCAAATTTTTTCATCATTTTTGCCATTTGGGCATGTTGTTTGATCAGCTTATTGACTTCAGCAACATCCATACCACAACCTGCTGCGATACGTTTTTTACGGCTTGGATTCATCAAGTCAGGATTGCGACGCTCTTTGATGGTCATCGATTGAATAATCGCTTCCATTTTCTTCACTTGCTTTTCAGGATTTGCTTGAGCAATCGCATCCTGAATTCCTGAGTTACTCATGCCAGGCAACTTGTCTAAGAAGCCCATCATACCGCCCATTTTATTCATTTGTTCAAACTGCATCAGCATATCTTCAAAGTTGAAGCTGCCGCCTTTTTGCAGTTTTTTCGCCATTTTTTCAGCTTTTTCTTTGTCGACTTTACGTTCAAGCTCTTCGACCAAAGAAAGCACATCACCCATACCTAAGATACGTTGTGCTACACGCTCAGGATGGAATGGTTCAAGGGCATCGAGTTTCTCCCCCATCCCCAAGAATTTAATAGGCTTACCAGTAATTGCACGAACAGAAAGTGCCGCACCACCACGCGCATCACCATCAGTTTTTGTAAGAATCACACCGGTTAAAGGCAATGCATCATTGAATGCTTTTGCTGTATTTGCAGCATCCTGACCGGTCATTGCATCTACAACGAACAGTGTTTCTGTAGGATTAATCGCTGCATGCAATTCTTTAATTTCGCCCATCATATCGTCATCGATATGTAAACGACCTGCAGTATCGACAATCAATACATCCGCAAATTGAATTTTGGCTTGTTCAATTGCTCGGTTTGCAATCGTAATTGGCTTTTCATCAGCACTTGATTCAAAGAAAATCGCGCCGACTTCACCTGCTACAGTCTGGAGCTGCTTAATCGCTGCAGGACGATAGACGTCGGCAGAAACCATTGCGACTTTTTTCTTTTGACGCTCTTGTAAAAAACGAGCTAATTTTGCAGCAGTCGTCGTTTTACCTGCACCTTGTAAACCAGCCAATAAAACAACAACGGGAGGCTTTGCAGCAAGATCAAGACTTTCATTTGCCTCACCCATCATTTTGGTGAGTTCATCATGAACAATTTTGACGAATGCTTGGCCTGGAGATAACTGTGACATCACCTCTTGACCTAATGCCTCTTCCTTAACTTTCGCGATAAATTCACGAGTTACAGGAAGTGCAACATCGGCTTCAAGAAGTGCCATACGCACTTCACGTAACGTATCTTTAATATTGTCTTCGGTCAGTTGCCCAGAGCCAGTAACATTTCTTAAACTCTGCGTGAGTCGTTCTGTTAAGGTATCAAACATTGCAAAATCCGCTTAAAATGGTTGTTGCAAAAAAATCTTTCTTAAAATAGAAAATTTATGCATAAGATGCTATAGGATACTGTAGTTCGTTTGGAATTTATATCTTATTAGATGAATATTCAGCATCCATAAAAAGGTTTGACATGATTAGCCTCCCTTTGGTTTACACAATTTTAGCATTGATCGCCTATACCACTGCCTTTTGGTATTTATTTACCCATTTAATGACTAAACGTGTCCCTAATCATTGGTTTATCAGTCTCGTAGCTGGATTAGGCTTGATCTTGCATGCTGTCGTCTTATTGATAGATATGAAAACGCCTTTCGGCATTAACTATAATGTTTTTAATCTCCTTTCATTTACTTCAGCACTCATGCTGTTATTGAGCCTGCTTTATAGCACTTATCGACCTGTACTTGCCCTAAATCTGATTGGAATACCAGTAGCTGCATTGGGTTTAATTTTAGGCTATTCCTTGAGCCAGCCTATACTTACACTTAAACAGAATACGCTTGGACTTGATGTCCACATTATTTTGTCACTCTCGGCTTATGCAGTGCTATTAATGGCAACAATTCACGCAGTTTTGTTGTGGTTACAAGATCGTGAATTAAAAAACAAACAGAAACATCGTGTTTGGGTAAATCTATTACCCTCCTATCAAGCAATGGAATCTCTGTTATTCGATATGCTTGTTACAGGTTTCATTTTATTAAGTACTGCACTTATCTTCGGCTTTTTTACGATTGATGATTTTTTTGCACAACATTTGGCACATAAAACAGCGTTTAGTATTGTCTCTTGGTTTGTTTACGGTGCACTTTTATTTGGACATTATCGTTTTGGTTGGCGCGGTCAAAAAGCGAGACGCTTTACCATTATTGGTTTTATTTTACTTGCAATAGGCTTTATTGGATCAAAATTTGTATTAGAAATGATTCTAGGAAAATAATAATTGTGTGATTTGAATCACAATAAATTATAATAATTAAATAAATATCACATCATATTAAATTTTATATATTTTAAATACATTTAAAATATAGATAAATAAATTTTAAGTATAAATAAAATTTTCATACTAGAAATAGTAATAAAAATCAATTACTTAAAATAAAAAACTACATTAAACCTTTATGATGATTTAATAAATAATAGTTAATATTATTTGAATTATTTAATTAATTAATATTAATAATCTATTCATCGCTTAATACCCCCCATTAATCTCCTATAAGTTGTTATTATTTAGGTTAGTAACTAATGTTACAGTTAGTAAATGGATATTTTTGATGATTATTTTGGGGTATGTATGAAATTGCAAAAAGGTTTTACCTTAATCGAATTAATGATCGTCATCATTATTGTTGCAATCTTGGCCGCAATTGCAGTACCTAGTTATCAAAACTACGTCACCAAAGCCAAAATCAAAGAAGCTCAATCGAATTTAATCGCACTTTCATTAGGTGCTGAAAATGCATATCAAAGAACACTAAACTATCCTAAAGAAACCTTATCAAATACCAACGCAGTAAAAACTAAATTTACAACTTGGAATCCAAGTTCTGATTCATTTAATTTTACGTACACTTCATCAGATGGTGTGAATTATGCGGTTCAGGCAATTGGAACTGAAGCAAGAGTTTTAGGTTGTACATTAACACTCAAAAATGATGGAACTCGTACCGTGTCCGGTTGTGGTTCATATACTGACTGGGTGAAATAATATGCAAAATACTGGTTATAGAAAACAATTTGGTTTCACGCTGATCGAACTAATGATTACGATCGTTGTACTGGCTATTTTGTTATTTGTAGGTACTTCTTTAACCAGAGCTTGGGTAGATCAAAGTCATGTTGATGGAGCGCTAGCAGGTATTAAAAATGCGACTTATCAAGCCCGTTCTGCAGCAATTCGAAACACGAATAATCAAGAGTCTTCACTTGCAGCAGCATCTGTTTGTATAGATAAAACCCATCAAGAAATTAGAGTGATTCGTGTTGCTAAGGACAATACTGATGCGTGTTCAACAAGTGACGGCAACTCGCCTGACCAAAACTATATCCTTCAAAAAATTCCCTATGCATCGAATGTATTTTTCAAAGTAAACAATACAGAGTTTTATTGTCTATCTTTTAACTCGAATGGGATGTTGGTTGCTGCAAGTTCAGCATCAGCAACGTGCAATTCAAATTTAAATTTAACCGTTACAGTTGAGAAGAATAATGAATCAGCAAACATTCAAATCAACTAATCAACGTGGTTTCACATTGTTGGAGTCTCTTGTTGGTTTACTTATATTCTCGATTATTGTTTTTGGTAGCGGTTTAGCAATCAGCAAAATGTTGAACACGCAACGATATATGAACATTGACAATATAGTGATAAACGAACTGCAAAATCGCTTACAAACCATCACTATATCTACTGATTCAACTGATGTTTGTGCTTCATTCAATAACCAATCTACCGAAAGTAAATCGTTCACATTAAATGGTAATACCTACTACATTTATTGCAATTTGAATTCTGAAAATATTAGTGAAACGAGCGGTGTCGCAGGTACAAAAATTACATGGCCTGTGTTAGCTGCGAGTACAAATCAATCTAATGCCAAGACCTGTGCTGAAGACAGTATGGAAGGCTTAGATTGTTATCGAGTCGGGAGATAAATCATGAGTCAAAAAGGATTTACGCTCGTTGAGTTGATGGTTGGATTAGTCATTGCAATGTTATGCATGCTAATGATGCTCATGCTTTTTAAACAGACGACTCAAATTGGTATTAGTTCTTCTCGTGATTCGGAATACGATGCTCAAATACGAACAGCATTATCAGTTGCACAGAAGCTCGTTCAAAATGCAGGCTATGGTTCAGGAAAAACATCAGATATTGCTGTAGGAGTGGACACTCAAAATTTACCTGCTGTTTTCTGGCGAATGAATCCAGATCCTGTAACAAGCTTAATGTCTGCAAATACAACGATTAATTACAACTGTGAAGCATTAACTCAAGAAAAAGAAGGTGATACATATCGCTTAATCTTTCTTAAAAAGAATAACTGTGGGTCTGAAGCAGTATTAAATATAGAAACTTTTAGCCAACCTGATGAAAAACAGCATATTGTTTCCTTTAAGACCTTAGAAACAGGCACCGTTTTTAACTTTGTATTAACACCGGGAAATTGTACACCTTTTGGAATTGATAAAAACAACTCCAAAGGTACGCGCCAACTGACGATTACTGCTAATCGTCAATACGCAGATGAAATGCAAAATTCAAACATTGGTCAAACAGTGAGTAATACCGTTTGTCTTAATAACATTGTTAACCTTTAAGAGCGAGATTAAAGATGAATAGTTTAAGAAAGCAGCAAGGCATGGCCACTATTCTTTTGGTCTTGCTCATCGGGCTTACAGTGATGATCATAACATCGACTGTTGCAAAATCACTCATCTCCAACAAAGAAGCAAATGTTGCTGCGCATGCACAAACCAACGTACAACTCATGGGATGGTCAGGTGTTAGTGCCTTTCGTGAATATTTATTAAAAAAATATAAGGATACCGATATTAACGACTTTCGCCAAAGCTTATTAAATACAGGTGAAATTCAGCTTTTAAATGATGATACCAACCAACGTTATGTCACGGTTGAAGTAAAAGATGTAAAAGGTTGCAATGGTTTAACCAATAACCCAGATGGTTCTACTGGAACCAAATGTATTGTCATCGCAAATATTCTGTCGAAAAGTGGGTCAGCTCAATCAGCTACTACGATACAAGCAATCTATGACCTTGCAGCAGACCTGATTAAGTACAAGAGTGTTATTAATTTCACTGGTCAAACATTTATGTCTGGCACTACCATTTCCGGCGAAGATCCAACTAAACCAGATGAGTATGTCGAACTGAATGTCGATGGTGGCAGCCTGTCCTTACAAGCTGGTTTCAAAATCAAAAATATCAAAAACTTAACTATTAACGTTAAGAAAGACAAAGATGGTAAAGGTGGAAATGTCTATATTGATTGTTTAATTGATGCCTGTGGTACAAGAAATGGGGCTGTAATTAACATCAATGCTGAGGGCTATGTTCACATTATTAACGGCGGAAATTTTGGCAATATTTCATCTGGTGAGTGGGTTAAACTGTTAACTAATGTCAAAGCAGAAAATATTAAAGCAATTGGTGATGTCACACTTTCTCTTGGTTCTAAAGCTCAAAATATTTCCACTGACGGAAATATTAGCCTTACAGAAGGTGGCTATGCTGCAAACTTGCATACCAATAAAGATGTAACACTACGCACGAATGTTGAAGTGTCTTCTATCACCACACACCAAGGGAATGTCAATATTTCCGTTTCTAGTAAAGTCAACGGAAATGTCATGGCAGGTGGCAACGTAACAATGATCGGAACTAGTGTTGTTACGGGTGATATTACATCAGGCGGGAAAGTTAATATTTCTAGTAGTGACGTTAAGGGCAGTGTAAGAGCCAAAGAATTTATTGACCTTGATACCTTCTCCAAAATTGAACAATCGGCCTATGCTCACAATCAGTCGAAACAAGGGATTGGCGTGTACAAGGCTGGAGTCCGCTTAAGTACAAGTTGGATTGGTGGAAATGTGTATTCTAACGGTCCATTACGCTTATTAGATGGTCTTATTGCTGAAGACGTAAAAGGTGATGTCTATCTTGCCAACTTTAGTACTTCAAATCAGAATGGTGTAGTTGAAGGATTTAAGAATGCAATTAGTGGAAAAATTTATGAAAAACTCACAAGCATCCCTCAGCTCAGTACTTTTCCAGATATTCCTAAATACGATATTTCTGAAACCATAGCCAGTATTCAAGAAGCAATTCAAAATATGACGTTTGAAACCAGAGTCGATGTTCGTCAATATCGAAATGATGCAAACTATATTTTCGTACGTGAATATGGCGCTGCTCGCGTATATTTAAATCATCTTCGCAATGAGAGCTCTAAAATCACTTACATGTATGAGTATGACGCTACTAATAATATTCACAAACAGTTTGCTGTAGATACTTCAGGAAATAAAACTCAAATCATGAAAATTGACCCTGAGAACTCAAACTCAGGCTCACGAGGTTTCTATTTAGGGAAATACACCTTGAATAGCAAAGATTATGTCGGTGCTATTTGTGAAACTATTCATGAAGAACAGGTCATGACCAATAGTTTAGGGCTACGTACTGAGCATAAGAGCGGTTATTGCACGAGCCAAATTATTGGATATCTTCCACGGGTCAGCTTAGACTTCAATGGTCTTGATGGTAAAGATCGTTATATATTTGGCTGGCCTAAAGATTATGACTATACATTACCAGACACTTGGTATATTCGTTCAATGGATACATCTACATTCGATAACGCAAGTTTTGCTCCAGGTATTCTGTATTTCGAAGGTAAATTAATTATTTCTGGTAAAGCGAATCTTGCGGCGGATAGTACTGATTCTGTATTCACCAATACTTTCCTTGCTGAAGGTGATATTGATGCGATTGCGATGTCTCCTCGCATTTATTCGCCTCGTAATATTACGCGAAATCCAAATGCAACAGATGCCTTAATTTGTTCACGTAACTTAGGCACTACGTCTAATACTAAGTTTAGTGTTAGTCCACCTGCAACAACACCTGCAACTTTATCGAACAAATTCTTGACGCCAGTGAATTTGTGCCAAGATGCGAATACGATGTATAAAAATACCAATAGATTACCTAACGGTACGCTTGATACAGTGACTATTGATAATAAAGAAATAACAAAGTTAGAACTTGGTTTAGTTGCCTTGATGTCTAATCAAGTTGTGCGTATTGGTGCATGTGCACAAATTTATGGTGACGTATTAGCAAGAAGTAATGTTGAAGGTAGTGCAGCATGTGGTATCGGTGAAAAAAATGGAATCTTTGGTAATATCAGCTCTCAAGGTGTCCCACCGTATACTAGTGTTCAACAACACAATACAATGGGTGCTGGTACAAATATTTATATTCCCAAAAATGAATATAAAAATTTAAATAAAGTTGACGATGTGAATGCCAATGATTTCATCGCCATTAAAAATGCAGACCTACAATGGGCTAAATATCAATAATTGGAAGCGAAAAGCCCAAACATAAGTTTGGGCTTTTTTTTGTGTGAAATTTCTGACTAGACAAGCTTTACAAAACACCGTATAACACCGTTTTTCCCATATTCAGGTGACCAAGTGAAACTCGTTTTAGCACCCATGGAAGGTTTAACTGATCCCATCATGCGTGATGTTCTCACACATGTCGGCAGCTTCGACTGGTGTGTAACTGAGTTTATCCGTGTCACTGATTCTGTCCTTCCAGATCACATCTATCATTCTTACTGTCCCGAATTATTGAACGATGGCAAAACAGCAGCAGGAACACCCGTTCATGTTCAATTTTTAGGGAATAATCCAACCATGTTGGCTGCAAATGCCGTTCGAGCGGTGGAGTTAGGTGCACCTGCAATTGATATGAATTTTGGCTGTCCAGCTAAAACAGTAAACAGGCATCGAGGTGGTTCTGTATTATTGGATGAACCTGAAACAGTGTATCAACTGGTTAAAGCTGTACGTGATGCAGTGCCTGCTGAAATACCAGTTTCAGCAAAAATGCGTTTAGGTTATATGGATCGTAATTTCACCCTAGAAAATGCACATGCGATAGAAGATGCTGGTGCCGCTTGGGTTACCGTTCATGCACGAACAAAAGCAGATGGCTACACCCCACCCGCCTTTTGGGATCAACTTCAACCCATTCGTCATGCGCTTAGCATTAATGTGATAGCCAATGGTGAAATCTGGAATAACCAAGATGCGCGCCAGTGTTTACTAGAGTCAGGTTGTGAAGATCTAATGATTGGTCGTGCAGCAGTGACAACACCCGATGTCACACAATGCATCCGACAAAATAAAGACGAAGCGATATTACAATGGAGCGATTTAATTACACTCCAAATTCGCTTCTTAAATGGTTCTTATAAAAAAGAAATGAATATGGTCGGACGTTATAAGCAATGGCTAGGTATGATGTCTAAACATTATCCTGAAGCAAAACTGTTATGGGATGAGGTGAAACGTCTCAAACAAGTAGATGAAATCATTGCTAAGCTCAATCATTTTCAAAACATTATGCCAACTGTCTAATTTCTAAATTCTAGAATGAATAACTCCGAACTTCACCTTGAAAATTCAGACAGTCTTGAACGCGAGTGCGTTGAACTTCAGACAGTTGCTCTGGACTATACCATGCATATTCCGTATGTTCCTCAGAGAGTTGAATTTGGGCGTTATTTTCAATCATGCATCTAAATATAAAGGTGTGTGAGTTTACATGTGCGTGATAGTAGACCCCTGATAAATATTGGATGCTTACATCACAACCTATTTCTTCTTTACATTCTCTGAGCAAAGCTTGATGTATGGTTTCACCTTGATCTAAACCACCACCTGGCAACCCCCAACTGTAATTGGCATAGTTTGCTTTCAGTAATAAGACTTGTCCCTCTGGGTTGGTGATCACCGCATGAGAACTCAAACGATAAAAATCATAAAATCCCATGACACGTCTCCAGAATTTAACTCATTCATGAAAGATAACACTGTTTAAGCCCATCTAAATGCTCAAGATAAGCTAAACCACAAGCCGTAATTTTGATTTATCCTTCAAGATGATAGCCTTTCCCGTTGCTAAGTCTACAGGCATAGAAATATGTTGGTGTACCATCACCCATTGTTCATTGGTTTTTTGTAGACATAATGTTGTACGACACCAAGGCATTTGCAGCTGACCTTTTAAGGCTTTATGTTCCACTTTAGAGTGACAGTGTAATACAACCAAATGATCACTCGCATGCACTTTTACATCACGGCGAGTGATTTGCATCCCATCAAAGAAATATGGGCTAAATTTTTGCCATTCTTTTCGATAAGCTTCAGCCCCTTCAAGTTGAGTGCTGACATCAAACATACTTACATTTTGTGCACATTTTTCGATTAACGCATCAACATTATTACCCACTAATGCTGAATCCCATTCTTTTAATTGCGCTAATACTTCATGAGCAGCAACAACATTACCCTCAATCTGAATAGACATGATGTGACCTTATTGTTATTAGTGTGATGAAGTTAACACTTTTAAAGAAGAAGTGTAATGTTATTTTGTGCCAAGCAAAGAAATTTTTATTCTAATTTGTATCTAAAATTCAATTTAAATTGATAAAAAACAACCATTATTTATTAAAACTTATCATTATGATCAGAAAACCAATGACGAGTTATTTTCGCATAAAAAATTGGCCCCAGTTTCACTGAAGCCATTATAAAAGCTTATGCTTTCTTTACATATTCGGACTTAAGTTTCATTGCGCCAAAACCATCTACTTTACAATCAATATCATGACCATCCGTTGCATCTGGCAACAAACGAATACTTTTTGCTTTAGTACCGACTTTGATTACGGATGATGAACCTTTAATTTTTAAATCTTTGATAACCGTTACGGTATCGCCATCTGCAAGAAGATTGCCATTTGCATCTTTGATCTGAACCACTTCTTCGAGTGTCTCTCCTTCTTTCCATTCATGTGAACATTCTGGGCAGATCAAGAGGTCCCCATCTTCATAAGTATATTCAGAGGAACATTTTGGGCAATTTGGCAAAGACATAAAAAAAATCCAAAAAATTAAAAAAATTTTGCTCAATATACCACTTTCATCTAGCGAATAGAAAAAAACCTTAAATTTTATAAGGTTTAAATAAAAAAAACCTAAGTTCAATCACTTAGGTTCTTTTATTGGCTCTAGCCTTGTTTAGCTTTGAAACTCATCTTCTATATCTTCATCATCATATACATATGCCATACATCCCCATCCATCGTACTCACCGTCATAGTCATTGGCTATTTTGGTAAACCACTCTTCTAAATCCACAATATCTGAGTATTCTGGCTCCATATACACATAAATCGTGATAATCCATTCTGCGGATTCAGACTCTTCATCAATAAATAAACTGATCTTTTGTTCTTCCTGAAGCAAGAACAAGGCACATTTTTCAGCTTTGTCTTTAGAGCTAAAAGCAATTGAGTACTCAATCTCATGCGGCTCGCTTAAATCATCTCCATCCTGGAACATTTGCCACAGTACATCGCCATTATCATCATTTGGAAATTGTTCTAAATCACGGCTCATACGTTCATCCTTATTGTGGTTATTGCGTATACAATATCCTAGAGTAGCCTATATTTATTTCATTTTGGAGAAGAATTCATTAGAAATTGTTCTTAACTTTATATGATCGTAATTGTTAAATTTTAGTTAGGCACTCACAATACGTATTTTGCTTGAAGCGTTTCATTCAAAATGGAACTTCACTCACAATTTTAATTTCAATACCACTCAACGGTTGTTGAAACTCTAAATAACTCGCATGCAAAGCCATACGCCCTAAATCACTGAGTTTAGGGTTTGGATGATAGAGTTTATCACCTGTGATCGGATGACCTATGGCTTGCATATGTACGCGTAATTGATGTGAACGCCCCGTAATTGGCGTCAACAAGACACGACTAACATCTAAATGCGCATCATAAGCGACCAATTCAAACAGTGTTAAGGCTGATTTTCCAAGTTCAAAATGAACAATTTGTCTCGGTCTGTTTTCCCAGTCCGTAATTAAAGGCAAGTCTACTTGTCCCTGTTGTGCAATTTTACCTTGCACCAGTGCCACATAATTTTTTTTCACGGTGCGCGCTTGGAACATTTTGCTCACAGCCACTTCAGCATCGCGATGTTTTGCAAACATCAAAATTCCAGAGGTTGCCATATCTAAACGATGGGTAATTTTTGCATTTGGATATTGAGCTATCACTCTTAAATACGCACTGTCATGATGCTCAGGCAAGCGTCCTGGCACAGACAATAGTCCTGCTGGTTTATCAATGACCACCAAATCATCATCTTCATAGACGATGTTAAGTGGACCTTGAGGTGGCATATATACAAAATTATCGTCTAAAGGCATGTGAACAAAGCATTTCTTTGGGATGCGGAAAAATAGCAACTGATCAACACAGTGTCAATTTATAAGATGAGCGATTTGAGAATTGAGAATTGAGAATTGAGAATTGAGAATTGAGAATTGAGAATTGAGAATTGAGAATTATAATTTTTTTTTAAGAGAATTTTGAGGGTGTCAGGGAAAACATGTTGTTTACTTCAACTATTATAACTTTGTAAGTTATAACCCTATTGCCTATAAACTTCTGGTTTATAGCGTCCTAAGCCGAATCAAGACCTTTTGGGTAAGTACTACACGCACGTTGTACGCAACTGGTAGCAATCTACTCTTTTCGATCCCGTCACACCCTTGAGATATATAATAGCGAGACTGCGTCGGGATTAATTTCCTAAGATTAACGAATTTTAGCATCGAATAAAAAAATATTTCATATCACCTTATAAATATAATATTTTTTCCCAAATAGGTTCATTGATACACTTTTTTTAGCGTTTTTTAGCTAAATATTGCAATTAAAATTCAAGTTGACCTTTCATTTTAGAGACTGGCTTGAATCCAAGATGCAATGCTCCACCACAACATCATGGCAAACATGCCGCACATAAGATTAGCGAGTACTTTTTGTAGTTGAGATAATTCAGATTTATAAATTTTGAGGTTAATTGTATAAGCAATTGCACCGAGTGCACCACCCACAGCACCACCAATAATCAGTAGTAACAACGGCCAGCCTGCCATCATGTGGACTTTAAAAGGAAGTTTTGCGCGGGATTTTTCTTGTACTGTATTCACAGGGTGATCCTATAAGTTTATTTCAGTCTTCAATGAGCTTAAGTGCTATAAATCTAAAGCAAGCTTTAGACCAATACTGAGCTAAAATAGCTGTAAAATTGATCGTGGTTTTTAAATATTTAAACAATCTCACTTAAAAATCAAAGATATAGTTTGTTCAGAAGTTTGTAAATTCAATTCATCCACTGAATAATTTAGATATTTGCTTGAACAAACGTCAGAATGATAAACAATATTACAGCTAAACCCATTAAAGGCTGTTTAGGCGCAATACTGTTAATTAATTTGGCAATTCTCTGAGCACTCAGCATAAATAATAGAAAAATCAGTAGTGTTGGTAGCGAAATCACCCACATTATTATGTAATAGATGACAAATAAGCTTGTCAAAATAAGACTGCCTACAAGCCCCATAATAATTGGATGATGCATCCCGCTCGGTTCCAAATGCAGTGTCTGTGCGAGCGTGTTGTATATCTGAACAAATATTGCTGTAAAATTTAATGAAAAAAGATAGTCCATTATTCCTGCAATAAAAGGCGTTACACTTAAAAAAGCAACTTGCTTTGCCATCGAAAGGATCATGTTTTTATGATCAATTGTCCAGGTCAAAGACAACCAAACAAATATACAAGCAACGAAAGCAGCGGACAGAAGATGAAGCAAATAAATTTGTGAAGGCCATAATTTTTGGATAACGAGAAATATAATGATAAAAATTATAGATAAGTAACCATGAATCTTCTTCAACAAAAATAAGCCTGATTTTGCATTTGAATCTTTGAGCTTGTGATTCCAATTTGAAAATTTTTTTTCAGTATTTTGTAAAAACCCATCAATCTTTGGATTCTGTCTAATCAGATCACCCAAAAAGTAAAGCCCAATTAAAACTTGAAAAAATGCCAATATATTTTTCATTCTTTATCCGAGTATTTTTAATACTTCTTTTATAAATTTACTGAGCATCAGCTTGACGCTGCTTTTTCTTTTTGAACCAACGTACTGCCCAAACCACACCAATTAGTAAAGCGATCACTACCAATACTGGTATAAAGAATGACAATACGGAAATCACCAATGCGCTGACCCACTCACCTGTAGAAACCACAGGATTTGCCACGCCACCCGTGGTTGCGGTCGATACGCCCCGTGCTGCCACTGTCCCAAGTTGCACTGCTCCTGCTGTTCCACCACCGACGATGATTGCAGCAGCCCAACTTGCAAATTGCGACATTTCACCAGAGCTTACCGCCATGGTCGTCAATGTTCCAGCCACCATCGCGGCAGGTGTTGCAATGGTGTCGAGTAAGTTGTCTACCCATGGGATGTAATAAGCACCTATTTCACATAGTGTGGCAAAGCCTAATGCAATACAGACTGATGGCATCGCCAACCATTCAAAACCTTTGATGGGTTCAAAAATGCCCATAATGGCAGCAATACTCATCACCAATAAGGGAACAAATACGCGGAAGCCACATGCAGCACTTAATCCTATACCAAGACATAAACCGAGTATTGTTTCCATAGCAAACCTTTTTATTAATATGTTTTTAATTTTCTTAAGGTAACAAAAAAGCCCTATGGTGTAATAGGGCTTTTGTTTAAAACAGTGGTGTCTGTTTTAGTGTGTTTGCTTGAGCGAATTATTTTTTAAATTGATTGCTTAAGCATTTGGTACACGGTGGTAAACGATCAGTACCAATTTCTAAGTAAGCACGATGCCCACATTGAACGCAAAAATAGAAACCTGTTCCCGGTTTAGAGCCAGCTGTAACCATTTTTGTTCTCCGTATAATTTTAGAAATGGTGAGATCACTATAACGGAGTGTGAATGACTTTTTATTGTCCATTTCGACAGATGATGGTGGCGATTGGGCGAAGTTATATTGAGCTTATTACTACTCATCCGCCACACTCGCCGATGCCTTAGGAATAGCATTTACAACAATGACCTCTAAATTATTAAGTTTTTTGTTTTGAACTAGGTCATTAAATTTCTTCCATCGTGATTTTGTTATTCCTTCATTATAGAGAACTAAATATATTCCTCTTTGAGACTTTTCAGCCTTTTGATAAATTGGAAGCTGCTTTTCGTATCCATGTGTTAATTGATTGTTTGACGTTAGTTTCACTTCAACTAAGACTTTTATAGATGCGCCCATACTTATTTTAAAATCAACTGGACCTCTACCTGCATCAGCTTCAGGAGATAAATCTAAATTATTTGCGTAACAATACGCACAAGCTATACCAAAAACAGTAATTGTGCAGCTGACTCATGCTTTCTTTTATCCTTATCGTCATAAAGTAATTTACTTAAACCATTATTTTCAATTAATTCCTTAAAATGTAGGCAAATTTTTTCGACAATCTTGTATACATCATCTAAAGATGGCTCTTTATTTAAAGCTAATTCTAAAGGTTTATCTGCTAATACTTTTTGAGCAGTCCTATACCAAATTACTTCACCTGTTTTATCTTCATTAAAATTATAGTAATTAGGTTTAGATTTTGAATATGCATCTAGTAAATCTTTTAACAAATAAGGATGAGATATAAAAACATTTTTTACATGTGTTTTCTTTTCCTTTAGCGTGACTGTTTTATATGCATTTCCTAATAAATCGTTAAAAAATTCTCTTAGCTCCTCATTGTGAGATTTTATCCAATTCAGATCAGCAAATTCATGTGCAATAGGTAAATCTCTGAGGAACTCTTTAGGAACTAATATAATTGGTTCATTATTATAGGGATTCTCAGGCAACATGGCTGGCTTATAATGTTTAGAAAACTTCAATTCTTTTAATTCAATTCCAACCTCAATTGATACTCTTTGAGTATAAGCAATTAACTCT
This sequence comes from Acinetobacter sp. 25-47-130, assembly GCF_056779705.1. NCBI lineage: Bacteria > Pseudomonadati > Pseudomonadota > Gammaproteobacteria > Moraxellales > Moraxellaceae > Acinetobacter > Acinetobacter sp. 25-47-130. The sequence continues at coordinate 44,415 of NZ_JBWYII010000007.1, forward strand.
TCAATCAAGATATTTGTTGTCATATCACTGATCAGATCAGGCCCAACACCATCTTCAAAAGCTCCAATTAATTCAAAAATTGCTGGGTCATCATTTCCTGCATCAACTATTGCTTTTATATTCGCCAAAATCTGTGCTTTTTTCTTATCTCCAATGCCACTTCCTTGCGTACTTGTGGAATATCCTATACTAAAGCCTTTAATTTCATTGGTTTTAAAAAAATTTAGAGCATTTTTCCAAAAAAGATCTGATTTAGAAGTATTTTTGGCTTTTTTTAATATTCGAATGATATTTTCAAAAAATTTTTGAATTTTTAAATATGCCTTTTGAAATTCTGGAATTTTACAATCTCTTATTAAACTTGGATCAATAAAAAGTCTTGTATCAACTCCTAAAATTGGATCAAAAGCCCCCGTAGCTTCAAATTTCAATTTATCAACTTTAAAAGCATCTACTAAACTTATAATCATTCTTCTAGCTCAATAAGTAAATAATCCTACACTAATGTAGGATTATTTTTAAGCAATTTCAATTACATTACACTTAAAGTCTAAGCCACATTCCCTTCTAAGAAATCCTGTGCAAAGCGTTGTAATACCCCGCCCGCTTCATACACAGACACTTCTTCTTCGGTATCCAAACGACACGTTACAGGCACTTCAATCGTTTGATTTTTACCATCCGCCGTTGAGCGCTCAATAACTAAAGTCAAAGTCGAACGTGGCGCAATATTACCAATCACGCTATACAGTTCTGTACCATCCAAACCTAAAGTTTTACGGTCAGTTCCTGCCTTAAACTCAAGCGGTAACACACCCATACCGACCAAGTTGGTACGGTGAATACGTTCAAAACCTTCAGCTACAATGGCTTCTACACCTGCAAGGCGTACACCTTTCGCAGCCCAGTCACGGCTAGAACCTTGACCGTAGTCTTTACCTGCAACAATGATCAAAGGCTGTTTACGGTTCATGTAGGTTTCAATGGCTTCCCACATACGCATTACTTCGCCTTCAGGCTCTACACGCGCTTTTGAACCTTGCTTAATCGTACCGTCCGAACGTACCACCATTTCGTTATACAATTTCGGATTGGCAAAGGTCGCACGTTGTGCCGTTAAATGGTCACCACGGTGCGTTGCGTATGAGTTAAAGTCTTCCTCAGGCACGCCCATTTTATGTAGATATTCACCTGCTGCCGAATCCATCATAATCGCATTCGATGGTGATAAATGATCCGTTGTAATGTTATCGCCTAAAATCGCAAGCGGACGCATATTGGCTAAAGTACGTGGTGCTGCAAGTGCGCCTTCCCAATATGGCGGACGGCGGATATAAGTACTTTGCGGACGCCAATCATACAGTGGGCTTGCAGCTTGAACTTTCTCACCCAAATCAAACATTGGAATATACACTTTCTTAAATTGCTCAGGTTTAACCGCAACTTTCACCAATGCATCAATTTCTTCATCTGATGGCCAAATGTCTTTGAGGTAAATTGGGTTGCCATCTTTATCATGACCTAAAGCATCCGTTTCAATGTCAAAACGAATTGTACCTGCAATCGCATATGCAACTACGAGCGGAGGCGATGCCAAGAATGCTTGTTTTGCATACGGGTGGATACGACCATCGAAGTTACGGTTACCTGATAAAACAGCCGTTGCGTAGAGGTCACGGTCGATAATTTCTTGCTGGATTTTTGGATCTAGCGCACCTGACATCCCGTTACAAGTCGTACATGCATACGCCACGATACCAAAACCAAGTTTTTCTAAATCACCGAGTACACCTGCTTCTTCTAAATACAATGCTGCGGCTTTAGAACCCGGTGCAAAAGATGATTTCACCCACGGCTTACGCACTAAGCCGAGTTCATTCGCTTTACGAGCAAGCAAGCCAGCTGCAACCGTATTACGTGGGTTAGAGGTATTGGTACATGATGTAATAGCAGCGATGATGATTGCACCATCAGGCATTAAGCCTTCTGCTTCTTGCGCACGAGCAGCGTCTAAATTACCTGCAATACCTTTGGCTTTTAAATCGCTTGTTGATACACGCGCATGTGGGTTTGATGGCCCTGCAATATTACGAGTGACTGTCGATAAATCAAAACGGAGTACACGTGGGTACTCGGCTTTAGTCATATCACTTGCCCACAGACCAATTTCTTTGGCGTAGGTTTCTACAAGCTTCACTTGCTCAGGCTCACGACCTGTCAGCGTTAAATAATCAATGGTGTTTTGGTCGATATAGAACATCGCAGCCGTTGCACCATATTCAGGGGTCATATTAGAAATCGTTGCACGGTCACCAATCGACATGGTGTCTGCACCTTCACCAAAGAACTCTAAATAAGCACCGACTACACGCTCTTTACGCAAGAACTCTGTTAAAGCCAATACGATATCAGTTGCCGTAATGCCCGGTTTACGCTGACCAACAAGCTCTACACCAATAATGTCAGGTAAACGCATCCAAGATGCACGACCAAGCATCACGTTTTCAGCTTCTAAGCCGCCGACACCAATCGAGATCACACCTAACGCATCGGTATGTGGTGTATGTGAATCTGTGCCTACACACGTATCAGGGAAAGCCACGCCACCACGGTTTTGAATCACTGGAGACATTTTCTCCAAGTTGATTTGGTGCATGATGCCGTTACCCGCAGGGATTACATCGACATTTTCAAAAGCGGTTTTTGTCCACTCAATAAAATGGAAACGGTCTTCATTACGGCGATCTTCAATCGCACGGTTTTTCTCAAATGCATCAGGATCAAAACCACCGTACTCGACTGCGAGTGAGTGATCGACAATCAGCTGAGTTGGTACAACAGGATTGACTTTAGATGGGTCACCGCCTTGGTCGGCAATCGCATCACGTAAGCCTGCAAGATCCACAAGTGCGGTTTGACCCAAAATATCGTGGCAGACCACACGTGCTGGATACCAAGGGAAATCATGGTCTTGTTTGTTAAAGATTAACTCTTTAAGAGACTGCTCTAAAATTGCAGGGTCGCAACGGCGTACCAATTGCTCTGCAAGTACTTTAGAAGTATATGGGAGTTTTGCGTATGCGCCTGGCTGAATATCTTCAACGGCTTGACGCACATCATAATATTCGAGCTGGGTACCTTGCAGTGGTTTACGGTAGTTGTTATTCATCGCGTTCCTGCCTTGCCTTGAGCATCTTTTTTCTAAACTTTCTAAACATTTTGTTGTTGATGAGACTTCATCATTTGTGATGGCATAGTACACTGCTGAAAGTCCATTTCCCAAATCTTATATATTTCATAAACTTAGGTGTAAAAAACAGGGTTTTTGAAATATTTTGTTTCAAATAACGCAGTTAAATTAGCAGTTATGTGCTTTTTTTTGAAAAATAGTGGAAAATTGGGATAATTCTTTAGTATTAGATTCAGATTCGAGCATAGAAAATGAACAATTTATCTTTCTCCTCATTTACGCTTAATGGCGTGGATGCTCAAAAATTTTTACAAGGTCAAGTGACGTTGCATGTTGAACGCCTTGAAGAAAATATCACGCGCTACACAGCAATTTGTGATTTAAAAGGTCGAATTCACTTTGGTTTATGGCTAACAAAGCTGAATCCTGAAAGCTTTGTCATTGTAACCACTCAAGATCAAGCTGAAGAATTTTCTAAACACATTAAAAAATTTGGTGCTTTTTCCAAAATGAAACTTGAAGAATCAGGTCAGGTCTATCCTACGCTTCAAGGTGACACCACAACGTTCTCAGCAGAAGTAACAGATATTGCCGCTTGGCAAGTTCAAGCTATTCAACATGGTCAAGCTTACATTGATCAAGCCATAGAACACGTGTTCCAACCCCAAGAACTCCGTTTACATCAACGTGAAGGCGTTCACTACGACAAGGGTTGTTACTTGGGTCAGGAAGTGATTGCACGTTTATGGTTTAAAGCTAAACCGAAAGCGTGGTTACATTTAATTCAGGGTACAGGTGCTGTACCAGCAGAAGCTGAACAACTCGATAAAAGTGTACAAGTCGTCAATAGTGCGCCATTCGAAAACGGTTATATCGCTTTGGTGGTGGCACGTCCTGAAGCATTAGCAGAGTTAGACGTGACTGTTTTAGATTTGCCTGAGTATTTAAATGGTGATGTGGCTAGACCACAGTAAAATAATCTAAAAAAAACCTCCATTTAGGAGGTTTTTTTATTAACTAATAGGCTGAGGATTTGGAACATATTTCCGGTAAATGATCAGGTTTAATATGACCAATACCGCACAACACCAGTACATAAATTCAAAGCTCCATTGTGCAATAACCAATCCCATTACAACTGAACCAACTGCCAGACCAATATCAAAACAAATAAAGAATGTTGATATTGCATGCCCCATCCGATGTTTATCTACGGTTTGAATGGTGAGCGTTTGCAAACAAGGAAATACTGAACCATATCCAATTCCAATAAAAATTGCAGATAACCACAACATCCACTGATTATTAACTAGTGTTACGACCACAAGTCCAATCGCAAAAAATATAAAAGAAGGAACGATAACAGCACTCGGACCTTGACGATCATAAATTTTACCAACCCAAGGTCTTACAATTAACATCGACGCCGCAAACAATATAAAAAATACACTGGTGTACGCCAGCAGTTGTTTGCTCTCACTATAAACCGTAATAAAACTGGTAATACTCGAGTAAGCAAAAGCTGTAAGTAAAGCAACACCACTTACAGCAAAAACTTTAGGCTCAAGAAAATCGTCTAGCTGAAAACCTTTTTTATTCATTTTATTTTGCTGAGGTATCTGATTCGCTGGAATATTTAATAGCCAGCTAAAAATTAGACCTAAACTGATGAGCACCGCGAGAGCACCGAATAAAATTTGGAAGCTATAAAATTGAATCATGGTGAGCGCAATTAACGGTCCAAATACCACACCTAGGTTTGTGGACATCACATAATAGCCCATGCCTTCACCTTTACGATGCTCAGGAATAAAGTCATTCGCGACTGGAACAGCCACAGTGGTCAACACACTAAACCATATCCCATGCAAAAATCGTATAAGCAACAATGACCACATGTTATCAATAAATAAATAAGCAAATGCAAAGACCGCAAAAAACGTGCTCGATCCACGCATAGTGAGTCGCTTACCCATTTTTTGAATGATCATACCTGAAAATGGTCGTACTGCTATTGATGAGGCGAGAAAAAGCGTTAACGCTAATCCTGCTTCTTCAACTGATCCCGCTAAGTCCTTCACAATGTAAATCGGAAGGACAGCCAACATGGCAAAGTAGTAAATAAAAACAAATAAATTATTTAATACACACAAGATAAATGAACGATTCCAAAGTCGCTCGGTGGTTACACTCATGAAAATCTACTCTTGTCGCATTAATGTTTGGGCTTGAGGGCGTAATGGATCTAAACTCAATTTGACCAATTGACGGATATAGTGCTCATCAGGCAAATGATTAAAGAAAATAATTTGGTAATGAATAGGACCATACAGTCGATCAAGTACCAAATCATAGTGATCATGTTCTATCAGCTCCCCCGCCTCAATCGCCTGTTGGATCAGTTGATGCAGTTGAACTCGTTTAGGTAACAAATATTGCTTGAAGAATGTTGCAGCCAATTCACGATGATTCGCCATAACCACCAACATCGCTCGTCCCACTGGATGATCTAAAGCCTTAGCCAAACGAAGCAATTGTCGATTAAGATTTTGTTCAAGGTCGAGTTCTGGCTCAAACTCAAAAATTGAGAGTGTGAGCTCCTTAAACGTGTCTAGAACCAATTCAGATTTATGTGACCACCATCGATAAATGGTCGACTTTCCCACCCCAGCACGTGAAGCAATGTCTTCTACTGTCAGTTGGTGATATTCCACTTCATTCAAAGCCTGTTTGACTGAAGCTAAAATACATGATCGGCGTCGTGCACTTTTGTCTTCGCTTGCCATGAAATCCTCACGAATAAAACGATACGTTTCGTATCGTTTTATAATAGAGTTTTTTTATTGATAAAGATATGAAAATAAGACCAAGGCGTTAGATGGAATGATTTTAACTCTCAATCGATTGAGAGATGACTCATAAAAAAACCTCCTATATCGCTAGGAGGTTTATTCTAAAAGCCATGAAATAGTTTATTCATATCCTTCACCACATAATCTTTAAAATGAAATGCTCTCGCGTGTTTAGCATCAAACTTTACAGTTAAATCACCTTTTTGGAATACGTACACTCGATTCTCCTGACTCACCAAATACTGCTCGCCAAGTTTCAATAAAAGCGCATCTATCTTTTGTTCATCTGGGATTGAATCATCTTGAAAAACTTTATCGTAATTACGTTTAATGCCTTTTATAAACATCGTTGACCACCTCATTGCACAATGCGTATTTAAGCAAAACCATCGAAGAACTACTAGTGCATTAAAATTTTGGTTAAATCCATATATTCAAGGCTGAACAACATAAATCCAGTATCGTTTATATGCACACATTGCAATAATCAGACTTTATTCACAAAGCGAAGCTAAATTTGAAGGATGTATACATATTATATATTTACATTCACATAATTCGGACTATGATTAAATGGTATAAAACTCTATTTACATCAAATAAATAGGGTTGCTTTTAAGATAGGTATAAAACAATTATGAAAAAAATATTATGTGGTGCTTTACTCGCTGTTGCCACCTCATTTAGCTTCGCTGCCGCACCAGTCGATCCTGTATTCAGCAAAGTACAGGAACTGATTCAAGCAAAGAATTACAATGCGGCCTACCAAGAACTTGAACGCTTATCAAAAGCTGGGAATCCTCAAGCGACTTATAACTTGGCATATCTCACTCAAGCTGGTCAAGGAACCAAACAAGACAACAAAAAAGCAGTACAACTTTATGAACAAGCTGGCACTGCAGGCTATCCTTTAGCCAATTATGTATTGGCGCAAAACTATGCCACTGGCGGCTTGGGGCTGACCAAAAATGAAAAAAAATCTCGTGAATACTTAGATAAAGCTGCAGCTCAAGGTTTTGAAGATGCGATTGTTGAATCTGCTGTTCTACTGTTCTCTGAAGGTAAAGAACAATCTGATAAGCTCGCTTTGCAAAAACTTGATCCTTTAATTAAGAAAGGAAGTTATCCAGCCATTCATGCTCGTGCTTTATACGATATTTCATTAGGCTTCAAAACCAAAACTGAAGCGCCTGTGAAAAAAGGTTTAGCGAGCATTCAAGATTTAGGTAAAAAAGGATACATCCCTGCGCTTATGGCCATTGGTAACATGTTCGTAAACGGAAATATCGTTCCGCAAAACCTACCTGAGGCAAAAAAAATATTTAGTGCTTTAGCAGATGAAAATATTCCTCAAGCCAAAGAAAATCTAGCGATCGTGAACAAACTGATTGCTGAGAATGCAAAAAAACCTGCAGCAAATACGAAAGCTAAATCATAAGCATTAATTTAAATTTTAAACCGATGCTCAAATACAAAAACCCTATCACGAGATAGGGTTTTCTTATATGAAAAGGATATTTATGATTACATTTTAGGTTTTACTCAATTACCACCATAAAATAATTAATCCAGCAGTCACAATAAATCCAATGACTGTACTCATCAATAAAGGTGTAATTGCACGATCATTGAGCCCATATGCTTGTCCCAACATTCCAAATAATGCAGGTGTAGGTAAAGCTGCAATCAATGTCCCTACATACACGATATCCATTGGTGCTTGAGCAATAAATCGTAGAGTCAAATACATGAGTATTGGAAAAATAAAGTTGGATGATAGAACAATATAAAGACTCTGCTGGTTGACATATTTTAAGGTTAAACCTGCGACGCTCCCGCCAATCACAAATAACGCCAAAGGAGATGCCGTCTGACCAATCATTAAGAAAACTTGATCTATATAATGCGGCAGTTTAACCTGAAAAATAGCGCACACAATTCCGATTACCACACCAATAAACAATGGATTTTTACATAGGTTTATAAAGTTATTTTTTAATGTATTGAGTACAGCTTGCTGATTTTGAGCTTGCAAGCCCGCAATAAATAAAGCTGCTGGAACAAGAAAAACACTTTCGATAATTACGATTAAAGAAGTAAAGGCAAGCGCGATATGACCAATCAATAGACTTAAAATGGCTGTACCAAGTAATCCAGTATTAGACATTGAAGCTCCAATCGAGAGAATGGCAGCATCACTTAAATTGTTTTTAAAATGCTTTACCAAAACCCCTAAAGCGATTGCAAATACAAAGGCGGTCACCACAATATAACTGTAAAAAAGTTCAGGTTGCCATATCGCATCAAGATCTTTTGATGAAAGCGCTTGTAAAAATAGAGCAGGTAAAGCGACTCGAATGACGAATGTACCAACAATAGAGACTTGTTCCTTGCTAAGTAAATTCAGTTTAACCGAGGCATATCCCGAAAAAAGCAGTAAAAAAATCGGAATAATGACCGATAAAACCATGACTTAGCATCCCTAGCTATTGTATGAGTTAGTCAAATTATCATACAACAGCCGTAATTACCCAGGATGACTTTTTAAGTATACCTTTATGCCTATTTTATCTATCAGCATATGGCTTAAATAATGATTTCACATCATGCGGTTGGCATCGTAAATATTGCGGACTAATTTCAACCTCTGCTTTTAATTGAGCAGCAGCATGCCATGGCCATCTTGGATTAAATAGTATTGCCCTTGCGAGCCCGATTGCATCAGCTTTGCCTTGTTGTAAGACATCTTCCGCCTGTTGAGGTTCAGTGATCAGCCCAACAGCAATCACTGGAATGTCAACGTGTTTCTTGATTGCTTCCGCAAATGGAACTTGGTAATTAGGACCAATCTGAATATTTTGATCGACATGTAATCCACCAGATGATGCATGGATATAAACGGCACCAAGTTTTTCTAATGCCTTTGATAACCCAATTGAGTCATCAATATTCCATCCCTTTTCTTGCTCCATCCAGTCTGTTGCAGACAAACGAACACCGATTGGATAGTTGTCTGGAACAGCATTTTTGATCGCCTGAAAAACCTCTAAAGTTAGACGAATGCGATTCTCAAAACTTCCACCATATTCATCTGTTCTTCGATTAGATAAAGGGGACATAAATTGATGTAATAGATAACCATGAGCCGCGTGGACTTCGATGAGATCAAAACCTGCATCTACAGATCTGACTGCTGCAGTTGCAAAGTCATCGATAATTTTTTTGATTTCCTCGATACTTAATTCATGAGGAGCCTGATCATCTGGATTAAATGGTAAATCACTTGCAGATACCGTTTGCCAGCCATGTTCATGATTCGATGAGAATTGACCACGTCCCAACCATGGTTTATCAGTTGAAGCTTTACGTCCCGCGTGCGCTAACTGAATGGCGATTGGCGTTGGAGCAATCGATTTTACCTTATCAATCAATGCTTTTAATTGTGCACGTTGTAAATCATTCCATAACCCTAAATCTGCAAAACTGATACGACCTACAGCTTGTACCGCAGTTGCTTCAATAATATATAATCCAGCTCCCGACAATGCATAACTCGCCCATTGTTGTTCATGCCAAAAACTATGCTCCCCTGCTTCATTCGCAGAATACTGACACATGGGAGCAATAATAATTCTATTTTTGAGTGATAAATTTCCGAATTGAATTGGCTCAAATAATTTTGCCACACTGAATCTCCCTGATTTTAAATTGATTTATTTGTAGCAGTGTACAACGCATTTACGTGATAAATCATCTAAGTTCATTTCATCATTGAATGCTTTAAAAAACATTTTAAAACTTAACCATGAAGGCACTAGATGGATTGTGTATCATATTCTGTTCAAGCGTAATATCTTGTAGTTCACTCGATGCTGCTTGCAATATCCTCATTTAACCCAATATTTTTCTACTCGCCCATTTAACAGAGTTTCCATGCCTGAATTACCTGAAGTTGAAACCACGAAAACCAGCTTGCTCCCTTTGCTGAATCAAAAAGTACTTTCTGTTCAAGTCAATAATTCAAGTCTGAGATGGCCTATACCAAATGATGTAAATCAATTGGTCGGTCAACGACTGATAGGGCTAACACGTCGATCCAAATATATTTTGGCACAATTTGAAAATGTGACCATGTTATGGCACTTGGGAATGTCTGGAAGCTTTCGTTTGAGTGATTCACGTGATGCGTTGAGAAAGCATGATCATTTCATCATTCAATTCGATGATATCCAATTACGCTACCACGATCCTCGTCGTTTTGGTTGCATTTTATGGCTGGATGATCATGCTCAATCCAAACTTTTAGATACGCTTGGACCTGAACCTTTAAGTGAATCTTTCAATGCTGACTATCTAGAGCAGAAATTTAAAAATAAGAGTGTTGCAGTCAAAGTTGCAATTATGGATAACCACATTGTTGTGGGTGTTGGAAATATTTACGCAACTGAAAGTCTGTTTAATTTGGGCATTCATCCTGCACAACCCGCCTCTAGTCTTACACGGCCACAAATTGAAAAATTTGTCATTGAAATAAAACGAATCCTTAAACAAGCAATTGATTTAGGCGGATCTACTTTACGTGATTACACCAATGCCATGGGCGAAAATGGCTACTTTCAACAAACGCTATTGGCTTATGGGCGCGCTGGTGAAATGTGCATCAACTGTGAAACAACTTTAGAAAATATTAAACTCGGGCAACGTGCTTCTGTTTTTTGCCCTGAGTGTCAACCGCTTAAGCGACCTCAAGCCTCAAAGAATCCTGTATCAAAGGTAAAATCCAAATGAAATCAGCAATTGTTCGGCATATTTTAGTCAAAGATAAAGACCTGTGTATCCAACTTAAACAAAAGCTTAAAGACGGTGCTGATTTTGCTAAAATTGCTAAACAACATTCAACTTGCCCCTCAGGAAAAAAAGGCGGGGAATTAGGTGAGGTGAAGAAAGGACAATTGGTTGGTCCTATCGATAAGGCAGTTTTTAGTTTGGCTGAACGTGAATTACATGGACCAATTAAGAGTCAATTCGGCTGGCATTTACTCGAAATTAAATTTCGTATGGATTTTTAAACTTCCTGGATTTCCCTCTCCTTTTAGGAGATGAGAAGCATCGCTTCGCAAGGGAGAGCTAAGAATCAATACCTCCCGGCCTCCCTTTGACAAAGGGGGATTTAAAAAAAATGATGAGATATAAAAAACGGCGCATTTAGCGCCGTTTTCATTGTAAAAGCATTAACCTTTACGTTTTAATTCGTCACGAATTTCACGAAGTAATTCGATATCTTCTGGAGTAGCTTCAGGTGCTGGAGCTTCCTCCTCTTGCTTACGACGCATTTTATTCATCAATTTCACTAACCAGAATACCACCCATGCAAGCAGGATAAAGTTGATGAGAATCGTCAAGAAATTACCGTAAGCCAAAACATTTAAACCCGCTTCTTGAGCGGCAGCAAGCGTTGTAAGGTTATTTGGATTATCGCCTAATACAACAAACCAGTTTGAATAATCAACATCACCGCCTAAGATCCAACTGATAATTGGCATGATGACATCTTTCACCATTGAATCAATGATTTTACCAAACGCCCCACCAATGATCACACCGACCGCCAGATCCATTACATTGCCTTTCACGGCAAATTCTTTAAACTCTTTAATAATGCTCATTTTTTCTCCAAAATTTTTCTATGCATTAATGTGACATAATATACATTATTCTTAATGATATTTCCGTCCAAACTCGTTGGTTTTCCACCAAAATCATAAGTATCTCTGTTTAAATAAACAAGATCTTGTCCAGATCAACTACAACAATTCAACAACTTTTATTTCATCTCTTAAATGATGTAATCAAGATATAAAAAAACCGCTCTTTTGAGCGGTTTTTTATTTAAATCAATTAAGATTTATTACGTTTACGTTCGTTTTCAGTCAACCAACGCTTACGAATACGAATTGATTTAGGTGTAACTTCAACAAGCTCATCATCTTGAATAAATTCAAGTGCTTGTTCTAACGTATACTCAATCGCAGGAACAAGTGTTAATGCATCATCAGTACCTGATGCACGAACGTTTGTTAATTGTTTCGCTTTAGTTGGGTTTACAACCATATCGTCAGAACGAGAGTTAATACCAATGATCATACCTTCGTAAACTTCTAACTGAGGTTTAGCGAATAGACGACCACGGTCTTGTAAACTGAACAATGCATAGCCCAAGCATGTACCTTGAACCATAGAAATCAACACACCGTTTTGACGTTTTGCAACAGAACCTTGTTTCATTGGTCCATAGTGCGAGAAACTTGAGGTCATGATACCAGTACCTGAAGTCATGGTCATGAATTCTGAACGGAAACCAATCAAGCCACGTGAAGGTACAGTTGCTTCAATACGAATACGACCTTTACCGTCGACTTCCATATTGGTCATTTCACCTTTACGGTTACCCATTTGTTCCATCACAGCACCTTGATGCTGTTCTTCTACGTCAAATGTTACGTTTTCGTATGGCTCTTGCATTTCGCCGTCAATCTCTTTCAAGATTACTTGCGGACGAGATACACCCATCTCGAAGCCTTCACGACGCATGTTTTCGATCAATACCGAAAGGTGAAGTTCACCGCGGCCCGACACTTTAAAACGGTCAGGACTGTCAGTATCTTCTACACGAAGTGCTACGTTGTGAATCAATTCGCGGTCAAGACGTTCACGGATGTTACGTGAGGTCACAAACTTACCTTCTTTACCGGCGAATGGTGAGTTGTTAACTTGGAATGTCATCGATACTGTAGGCTCATCTACAGAAAGCGGTGGCAATGCTTCAACATGTTTAGGATCACAAATCGTGTCAGAGATATGAAGTTCGTCCATACCTGTTACACATACGATGTCACCTGCAGAAGCAGATTCAACGTCGATACGCTCTAAACCATGGTAACCCATGATTTTTAAGATACGACCGTTACGTGTTTTACCATCTTTGTCGATTACCGTTACAGGTGTGTTCAATTTCACTGAACCACGTTGGATACGACCAACACCAATAACACCAACGAAGCTGTTATAGTCAAGTGAAGACACTTGCATTTGGAATGGACCATCAACATCCACTGCTGGCGGCTCAACGATGTCTACGATTGTTTGGAACAACGGAGTCATGTCTTCAGCCAATTCTTCTGGTGAAGGACCTGCTACACCACGAAGACCAGAAGCATAAACCACAGGGAAGTCTAACTGTTCGTCAGTACCACCAAGGTTATCAAATAAATCGAATACTTGATCGATTACCCAGTCAGGACGCGCATTAGGCTTGTCAACTTTGTTGATAATTACGATTGGTTTCAAACCACGTGCGAACGCTTTTTGCGTTACGAAACGAGTTTGTGGCATTGGACCTTCTTGTGAGTCTACCAAAAGAAGTACACAGTCAACCATCGACATTACACGTTCAACTTCACCACCGAAGTCGGCGTGTCCCGGGGTATCCACGATATTGATACGGTATTCAGTATCAGTACGTTTATCTAACCATTTGATTGCAGTGTTTTTTGCAAGAATGGTAATACCACGTTCACTTTCAATAGCGCCTGAATCCATGACACGCTCGATCTCACCCGCGCGTTCACCCAAAGCACCTGATTGTTGTAAAAGTTTGTCGACAAGAGTCGTTTTACCATGGTCGACGTGTGCGATGATGGCAATATTACGGAGAGTTTTAATATCTGACATGTAAATTCGATACGCTTTAAATTTGAGGGCAAATTATACAGAAAAATCCTAAACTTTTATAGTGACTGTTTCTTTACAATTTCATTTTTTTTTGATGAATGGTTATGTTTCGGTTTTGTAAACCCATGTAACTCGATTAGAATGTCGGCACTTTCGCTTAATCTAGATGGTATAGACCATGTCTGCTCCCGACCAATCTCAAGAACCGAAACTCGATCTTGTTTATGGTTTAGACGATAAACCAAAACCGTTCATCGCTTTTCTCGCTGCCATTCAGCATTTACTTGCCATTATTGTTCCGATTGTTACTCCTGGTCTATTGATCTGTTTGGCTTTAGGTGTTTCTAAAGAAGATACAAACATGATCCTCTCCATGTCATTGGTGATTTCAGGTATTGCGACATTCTTACAAAGTAAAAAGGTTGGTCCTTTCGGTGCAGGCTTACTGATTGTTCAAGGTACAAGTTTTAACTTTATCGGTCCTATTATTGGGATTGGCTCAGCAATGGTTGCCGCAGGAACTCCAGTTGAAACTGTTATGGGTTCAATTTTTGGTGTCGTGATTGCAGGCTCATTCATTGAAATGGGCGTTTCACGCATATTACCATGGGTGAAAAAACTCATTACTCCACTTGTGACTGGTATTGTTGTACTTCTCATTGGCTTAACCTTGATTAAAGAAGGTTTAATCTCAATGGGTGGTGGTTACCAAGCGATGGGGAATAATACTTTTGCCAATACAGACAATCTCATTATGTCTTGTACTGTTTTGGCATTAATCATTCTCTTAAACCGCTTAAATGTTACATGGGTCAAGAGTAGTGCGATATTAATTGCACTGATCGTAGGTTATGCGTTAGCAGGCTTCATGGGCCATTTAGATTTTTCTGGCTTAGAAAATGCACCTTTGGTTCAAATCCCTACACCAATGCACTTTGGCTTAGACTTCTCTTGGAGTTTATTTATACCAATGGCATTTATTTATCTGGTTACTTCATTAGAAGCGATTGGTGATATCACCGCGACCTCTAAATTGTCTAATCAGCCTGTTGATGGTCCGAAATGGATGGAGCGAATTAAAGGTGGTGTACTCGTCAACGGTGCAAACTCCTTACTCGCTGGTTTATTTAATACTTTCCCGAGTTCTGTTTTTGCTCAAAACAATGGTGTTATCCAATTAACTGGCGTTGCTAGTCGACATGTGGGTATATGGATCGCCGCTCTATTAGTTATTCTGGGTTTACTACCAGCAGTCGCTGCCATCATCCAAGCTGTTCCTCAAGCTGTACTAGGCGGTGCTGTCATGGTGATGTTTGGGGCTGTTGCGGCATCTGGGATTAATATCCTTTCTGGCATTCAACTTGACCGCCGTGCATTGCTTATTATTGCAATTTCACTTGCCCTCGGTTTAGGTGTTGCTCAAGTTCCACAGATTCTTGAACATATGCCTGAACTCATTCGTAATATATTTAGCTCTGGTGTAGCAACTGGCGGCATTGCAGCCTTGATCTTGAACTTCGTTCTACCTGAAGCAAAGAAATAATTTAGATTGAATCAAAGACTGCCCAGCATTGTCTGGGCTCTTTTATTCTGTGGAGAAATATATGGTTCCTCAAAGTGAAGTTGTTATTCGTCAACATAACTTTCTGAAAGGTCGAATATTATTAGTCAATGCACCAACTGATGACTTAACTACTCAGCTCGATAAAAACATTCAGGCTTCAGTATGGACATGGAACTATAACGACTTTCTATTTTTCCAAAATCAAAATATTCCTGTTCATTTTGGGACGGATATCCCTGAAGCAGAATATGATCAAGTCATTATTTTTGTACCTAAAGCCAAAGAACTTTTGAATTACTTACTACATAGTGTGGTATTAAAACTCGGTCTTGGTGCATCAATTTTTCTTGTAGGTGAAAAGAAAGGTGGCGTTGAACGAGCAGCAAAACAACTCGTTCCATTTGGCAAATGTGTCAAACTTGATAGCGCTCGTCATTGTCAAATGTGGCAATTAATAATCGATAAGACTCCTACGCCTCGATCTTTAGAAAATTGGGCTCAACAATATACAATTCAAACACCGAATGGCGAATTACAGATTTATGCTTTACCTGGTGTATTTAGTCAAAATAAACTTGATATTGGTACAGCTGTATTTCTCCCCTACCTCAATCGAGTGAGTTCAGGTAAAATCGCTGACTTCGGTTGTGGTGCTGGCATTATCAGTGCATATTTAGCCAAATTGAATCCCAAAAATCGTATTTTTGCGCTTGATGTGGATGCTTTTGCGCTCGCCTCTACCCGCCTAACATTTGAAAAAAATAATTTGTCACCAGAACAGCTCGAAATTAAAGCTGTGACTGGCATTGATGATGCACCACTATTTTTACATGCCATCGTCAGTAACCCTCCTTTCCATCAGGGTATATACACTGATTACAATGCGAGTGAGAATCTTTGTAAGACATCACGGCGCCATCTAAAATCTGGTGGTGAACTTTGGATCGTGGCAAATCGTTTTTTAAACTATCCAACTCTCATTGAGCAAAATTTTGGTCAATGTGAAACTTTGACTGATCAACAAGGCTTTAAAGTACTGTTTGCAAGTACTCAAAAGAAATCATAAGGAACTTTCGATGAGCGAAACCGGTCAACTTAAGCGAAAGCTTGGAGCACGCCATCTTAATATGATCGCCATTGGTGGTTCTATCGGTACAGGACTATTCCTAGCTTCGGGTGCAACAATTGCCAATGCTGGCCCTGGTGGTGCATTACTTGCCTATTGTTTAATTGGCGTAATGATTTACTTCCTCATGACCAGCTTAGGCGAACTCGCAACACACAATCCAACGTCAGGTGCTTTCTTCACCTATGGCACCAAATATGTCGAGGGTGGATTTGGATTCGCGTTGGGCTGGAACTATTGGTACAACTGGGCGATAACCGTCGCATTTGAACTCGTTGCAGTTCAATTCATCATGAAATTTTGGTTTCCTGATATCCCAGGTTTCTATTGGAGTGCCATTTTCCTTGCGATCGTTTTTGGTATTAATGCCTTAACAGTCAAAGGCTTTGGTGAGTCTGAGTTCTTTTTCTCACTCATTAAGGTTCTTGCCATAATTGCATTTATCATCATTGGTATTTTCATGATTGCCAAAATCATGATGACACCAGATGTTGCAACTTTCGCAAATTGGTCGAAGGGTGAAGCGCCATTTGTAGGTGGTTTGTCAGCATTAATTGGTGTTGCGATGATCGCAGGATTCTCATTTCAGGGTACTGAAATGGTTGGTGTTGCCGCTGGTGAGTCGAAAGATCCGAAGAAAACCATTCCTATTGCGATTAAACAGATCTTCTGGCGTATTCTCTTATTCTATATCGTTTGTATTTTTATTATCGGTACATTGATTGCGTATGATGATCCTCGTCTAATGCAAGCTGCTTCAGATGAGAATATTGCATTATCACCTTTTACTTTACTCTATGAACAAGCAGGCTTTGCTTTTGCTGCAAGTGTCATGAATGCAGTCATTCTTACGGCTATCCTTTCTGCCGGAAATTCAGGAATGTACTCTTCCACACGAATGCTGTTTGATATGGCAAAAAATGGAAGTGCACCCAAAGTTTTCTCCAAACTTGATGGTCGCGGTGTACCAATGAATGCACTTTATGCTACGACAGCAATCGCAGCATTATGCTTCTTGACGACATTTATTGGTGAAGAGGAAGTATTTAATTGGCTTCTGAATATGTCTGGTATGTGTGGCTTTATCGTATGGCTTGGGATTGCAATCTCTCATTACCGATTCAGAAAAGGCTATTTGGCTCAAGGGTATAAGTTAGAAGATCTAGCATATCGTGCAAAGTTCTTCCCTTTTGCACCGTGGTTCGCCTTTATTCTTTGTGCAATCGTGGTATTAGGTCAAAATTATCAAGCTGTACTTGATGGTGAATGGATTGCTGTCATCTCCACTTATATTGGGATCTTTTTATTCTTAGCAATATGGCTAGTTTATAAGTTCAAGTACAAAACCAAGTTGATTCGATATCAAGATATGGATGTAAAACCAATTCAAGTCGAACAAGATTAATAAAAAACAGCTCAATTTGAGCTGTTTTTTTATTATTAGATTCTGATCTTATTGTATTTTTAAGGTTAAATTCACTCGACGATTTAATGCTCGACCCTCTTCTGTCGTGTTATCAGCGATTGGCTGATTTGGGCCATAGCCTTGAGTCGAAATTTGTTTAGGATCAACATTATATTGCATCACCAATTCATTACGGACAGCATTTGCTCGCTCAAGTGATACTTTTTGATTCGCTGCTATAGACCCTCGATTATCTGTATGCCCATCTACTTGAAGTATAAAACTTTTATTCTGCGCCAGAATTTTTGAAGCTGCTGTTAAATAAGGTTCATATCGGACATCGATTTGACGGGAATTGTGATTAAAATACAGCGGTAGACCTTGTTTTAATTCATTTAGTATCTTTTGATCCAAGTCTTGTACACTATTAGTTGATTGTATCTTTGTCGTTGCACAAGCTGTCAAAGTTAAAGTAATGCATAGGCTTGCTATTAAACTATATTTCATCTTTATTCTCATTGTGTTGTTGATTATATTTTGTGAAATATATCACATTTATAAAAAATGGGTAAAAAAAACAGCTCCGAAGAGCTGTCTTTTATAATCTATTAAAGATTATTGAGCTGCTGCTTCAGGTTGAGCAACTACTGTACGGCTACCAGAAATCGTAGCGAATACACGACGGTTCATCGCACGACCTTCTTTAGTTGCGTTGTCAGCAATTGGTTGATCCCAAGCGAAACCTTGAGTCGCTAAACGAGAAGCGTCAATGTTGTATTCGCTTACAAGAGCAGATTTCACAGAGTTAGCACGAGCTAAAGATAAACGTTCGTTCAACGCACGCGGACCAGTATTATCAGTGTGACCTTCAATACGAGCAGTTGCATTTGGATATTCGTTTAATTTTTCAGCTACTTTAGCAATTTCAGGCTTGTACTGATCTTTGATGTTAGACTTGTTCGTATCGAAGAATACGCGAAGTTCCATGTTAAGGTCTTCAGTCAACTCTTGTGGAGCTGGTTGAACTGGAGCTGGAGCTGGTTGAACTGGAGCAACTTCTACGACTTCAGCAGCTGGCTTCAAGTGACCACCTAAAACTACATTAAGACCAGCAAGTGCTGTATAGTTCCAGAAATCTTCGTCGATGTTATAAGTTGCACGAGCTTCTGTACGAACAGATAGTGCATCGTTTAAGCGCCAGAAAGCACCTACACCTGCATTACCTAAAGTACCTTCGTCATCTTTAAGATTTACACCATCGTATTCATATTTGTAGTGACCAGCACCTAAAAGAACGTATGGCTTAATTTTGCTGTCATAGTTCTTAGTGATTAAATCAGAAGTAACATAGAAGTTACCATTGATTTGAGTTTGCTTATACTCGCCAACATCATTACCAGTAATTGTGCCTTCGATATCACCTTTTACTTGGTTATATTCAGCTTCAAAACCCAACCATGGAGTAAGTTCAATACCTAACGCAGCACCAACGAATAAATCGTCTTGTAATTCGATAATGCTGTCAGATAAGTGATCAGCAGCACCGTTGTTGTGTTGAGTGTCTTGGAATGTGTAACCCACTAATAGTGGAGTAACAGTTACACCAGCATTAGCAGCAGCGAATGGAGCAGCAACAAGCATAGCAAGTGCGATACGACTCAATTTCATGGATATCCTCCAGAGATAACAATTGTTTTTCAAGCTCAGCCTAAAATAATTATGGCTTCCTGAGATAGGCTTTTTTATACCCCAGTATTTTTTTTAAGCTACTCATGTTGAATCATACAAACACTTAAAGTGAATTCCAAGTGTTTGATTACTTTAATCAAGTAAATTATTGACAAAATTACTTACAATTTCCGTTGTAATTCGGTAATTTTTTACTCAATTTTTCCGCATGAATAACTTATCTTTTCATTTTTGGTATATTAACAGCATTCAAAGGTGATAGTAATCATTTTTTAGCACTTCAGCTTATAATATAACTTCACCAAGATTATCTATAAATTCAAATAATTAACAAATACTAGAAGCTTTAAAATGTATTCCTATTGTAAATCTCTTGCTTTTACCCTTTTAGAACTCATTTTCACGATCGTTATTCTTAGTATTCTTGTAATGATAGCACTCCCTCATTATCATGAATTTCGTGAAAATCAAGAAAGGGCGCAAATTCTTAGCACGGTACGGCAGGCCATTAGCCAAGCTAAAGCCAATGCTGTAAGTTACCGAAGCCCTGTGATGATCTGTGCTTCTCAAGATTTAAAATCGTGTACGAACAGTCAATGGCATAAAGGGTTTATCATCTTTCTAGATCAGAATCGCAATCAACAATTCGATCCTCACGAAAAGCTTATTCAAGCAACTTCGACAGATTACCAATATGGTGATTTCAGTTGGAAAGGTGGTGTTACCAGCAAGAATACGATCACCTTCCAACCAGACTCTGGTTTACCACGTGGATCAATGGGACATTTCAAATACTGTGCATATTCAAATAAATCAAATCTAATCGTTAGACTTTCAATGATGGGACAGACTCGTCTTGAAGAAACTAAGACATGTGAATGACAACTTATTAGTCACATTTTACACACTATAGCCAATATTAATTGGCTTGATATTACATATACTCAAGCTGTAAAACAAAGCTAAGTAAATTGGAGAGAATAATGACTGATATCGTCATCCTTAATGGTGCACGTACAGCAATGGGCGGCTTTCAGGGAAGTTTATCAAGTGTGACTGCACCAGAACTGGGTGCAGTGACCATTACAGAGGCTATCTCACGCTCAGGCTTGCAACCAGCAGACATTGAAGAAGTCATTATGGGTTGCGTTTTGCCTGCAGGTTTAAAACAAGGCCCTGCTCGCCAAGCCATGCGCAAAGCTGGACTACCTGACTCGACAGGTGCAGTGACAATCAATAAATTATGTGGGTCAGGCATGAAAGCTGTGATGCAAGCAGCTGATATGATTAAAGCTGGTTCAGCAAATTTTGTGGTTGCAGGCGGTATGGAGTCTATGACCAACGCTCCTTACATCTTACCTAAAGCACGTGGTGGTTACCGCATGGGTCATGGTGAAATCAAAGATCATATGTTCTTCGATGGTTTAGAAGATGCTGAAACGGGTCGTTTGATGGGCTCATTTGCTCAAGATATGGCCAACACTAAGGGCTATACGCGTGAGCAAATGGATGACTTTGCAATACGTTCATTAAGACGCGCTCAAACTGCGATTACTGAAGGTTACTTCAATGATGAAATCGTCCCTGTTACTGTGTCAGCTCGTAAAGGAGATGTCATTGTAGATAAAGATGAGCAACCTTTTAACGCAAACATCGATAAAATCCCAACTCTACGTCCTGCTTTTGCTAAAGATGGTACGATCACTGCTGCCAATGCCAGTTCGATTTCTGATGGTGCTTCAGCCTTGGTTATCAGCTCATCTGAGCAAGCACATGCAAAGGGTTTAAATCCTTTAGCCAAAATTGTGGCATATGCTTCTAATTCACAACATCCGTCTGAATTTACGATTGCACCAGTCGGTGCAATCCAAAAGGTTCTCGATAAAACAGGTTGGGATGTCGCAGAAGTCGACCTTTGGGAAATCAACGAAGCTTTTGCAATGGTCACGATGTGTCCTATTGATGAGTTCAAACTCGACCCTGAAAAAGTAAATATCAACGGCGGAGCATGTGCTTTAGGACATCCAGTAGGATCTACAGGTTCACGGATTATTTTAACGTTAATCCATGCACTTAAACGCACAGGTGGTAAACGTGGTATTGCTGCGCTTTGTATCGGTGGTGGCGAAGCAACTGCAGTGGCGATTGAGTTAATCTAAAGCTTCTAAAGCCCCTCCTCTACAAAAAGAAGGGAAATAAAAAAGCCTCTGCTTAGCTAGAGGCTTTTTTATAATCTCAATTCAAAGCATAACTTTGAATTATTAGACTTAAAGAATTTCTTTACGTAGTTGCTCTGGAGATTTCATTGACAATAAGCCTGGTGCAACGTCAAATGCAGTTTTCGCGCCATATTGACCCATTTGATTCATGCGGTAGCATGCACGTGCATAAGCCACAAGTACACTTGCAGTAAACTCAGGATTGCTATCTAATTTCAACGAAAACTCCATTACTTGAGTCTGCTCTGCACTACTATTACCACTGCGAATGACAAATCCACCATGGGGCATACGATTATGCTCGTTACGAAGCGTTTCTTCATCAATGAAGTTCACAGTCGTGTTGTACTCTGCAAAATAGTCTGGCATGGTCACAATCGCCTGCTTTACGGCTTCAGCGTCAGCACCATTTTCAAGCACAACATAACATTCACGAGTATGCTTTTCTTTAGTGGTTAATACAGGACGTGAACCACTACGAACTTTATCAATCGCATCTTGTGATGGAATAGTATATTGAACACCTGCTTTAACACCCGCCACACGGCGAATCGCATCTGAGTGACCTTGACTCAAACCCTTACCCCAGAAAGTATAGGTTTCACCATCTGGTAATAATGCCTCACCAAATAGACGATTAATTGAGAACATGCCTGGATCCCATCCAATCGAAATCATTGCCGTTTTTTTGTTAGCAAGTGCAGGCTCATTCACTGCTTCAAAAAACTCAGGAATACGTGCATGCGTATCAAAACTATCTACTGTGTTGAATTTACTTGCCAATTCTGGTGTTTGTTTTGGAAGATCATCTTTAGATCCACCACATAAGATCAACACATCAATTTTGTCTTGAAGGTCATTTAAGTCATCCATATGAAAAACTTTCGTGTCACTAAAGCAAGGAGACACTGATTCAGGTGCACGGCGTGTAAAAATTCCCACAAGCTCTAAATCTGGGTTCTTTTGAATTGACGTTTCAACGCCACGACCGAGGTTGCCATAACCAACAATACCAATACGAATCAAATTTTGCATAACAACTGCTTCACTATTTAAATGATGGCAAGATCACTAGACTGAGTACTAAACATATACCGCAAAACAGTCTGATTGAATGGAGAAAAACCCGCACCAAAAATGATCAAATGAATACTAACATACTACAATAAACTGCACTTTTTTGGAGCAAATTTATCATTTAAATCAGTGTTAATCGATCAATTGAATCATATAAAAAACCGCTGCACTAAAGGCTTTGTCGCTATATATTTCTGAATGAATTAAAAAATTCTGCTCTAAATAGACTTATGATTAAACTTTGACCTTCTATGTGTCATTTTGAATAGCGCTTAGGCTGAACTATGAATACCGAAATCTTGTTTCCATCAAATAAAAAAACTGAACCTAAGTTCAGTTTTTTTATCACTTAATAAAATTAAGCACCCGTTTGATAATTTGGTTTTGGTACAGCGGTGGACGCTTGGTAAGGTTGAGTAAAGTCGTTTAAACCTGCTGCTGCTTCTGCAATATCTTTACCTTCTTTAATCACGAAAGTATCGAAACCTGCACGCTTCATGTAGTTCAACACGTCTTTGAATACATCACCTGTTGCACGAAGTTCGCCTTGGAAGCCTTGGCGACGTAACAATGCGGCAAATGAATACCCACGACCATCATTAAAACCTGCAAACTCAATAAAAATTGCATCAAGCTGATCAAGTGGGAATTCATTGTTTTCAGGTGAGGCATCTACGGTTAGGTAAAGTGCTTTTTTACCTGAAACATTGGCAAGCTGGTCTAACTGCTCCACCGTTAAAACCACATCACCTTGTGGCAATACGCCATCTTCACCAATCAGTTGATAAGTATTGTCTGCAATCGTGCCATCCTTAGAGAGCACTTGTAGTGCGGTATTAAGCATATGCACGCTCCTTAAATGGTTGAATGCCGACACGGCGATAAGTATCAATGAACTCTTCACCTTCTTGACGTAAATCAAGATAAGTGTTCAAAATTTCTTCCACCACATCTGGTACTTTTTCAGCAGCAAATGATGGTCCTAAGATGTCACCGATTGAGGCATCATGGTCTGCATTACCACCCAATGTAATTTGGTAGAATTCTGCGCCTTTCTTGTCGACACCTAAAATACCAATATTACCCACATGGTGATGACCACAGGCATTCATACAACCTGAGATGTTCAAGTCTAATTTACCTAAGTTGTAAATCGTATCTAAATCATCAAAACGGCGTGAAATCGCTTCAGAAATCGGAATAGATTTCGCATTTGCCAACGAACAGAAATCACCACCTGGACAGCAGATAATGTCAGTTAAGAAACCAATGTGCGCGCGAGCCAAGTTATTCTTTTCAAGAATCGTCCAAAGCTCAAATAAATCTTTTTGCGGTACATCGACAAGGGCAATGTTTTGCTCATGCGTGGTACGCAATTCACCAAAAGTGTACTTATCCGCAAGATCAGCAATCAAGTTCATTTCTTCAGTGGTCACGTCACCCGGTGCAACGCCTGCACGTTTCAATGAAATTGTTACGATGCGGTAACCTTTCACTTTGTGTGCATTGGTATTGATGTTAAACCATTGTTTGAATTTCGGATGTGCAGCAAACAGTGCTGAGAAGTCTTCATCTGCATAATCTTGGTACGCAAATGGTGTGAAGTTCTGGTCCATTTTCGCCAGAGTATCTGCATCAACTTTTAAAGTTTTAATCGTATGTTCAAATTCAGCTTCAACTTTTTCAGCAAAAACTTCAGGTGTTAAAGCTTTTACCAAGATTTTGATACGAGCTTTATATTTGTTATCACGACGACCGTGTAAGTTATACACACGAAGTACTGCTTCTAAGTAAGCAATAAGGTCTTCACGTGGCAACCACTCTTTGATCACAGCACCAATGATCGGTGTACGACCTAAACCACCGCCAACCATGATTTTATAGCCCATTTCACCCGCCTCATTGCGAACGATATACACTCCGATATCATGAAATGCTGTTGCAGCACGGTCGATTTCAGCAAGTGCAGAAACTGCGATCTTGAACTTACGTGGCAAGAATGCAAATTCCGGATGGAAAGTTGACCACTGACGAATCAATTCGCATGTCGGTCTTGGATCTTCAATTTCACCAGCAACGACACCTGCATATTGGTCTGTTGTTGTATTACGAATACAGTTACCAGATGTTTGAATCGCATGCATTTGAACTGATGCCAACTCTTGCAACATGTCTGGCACATTTTCTAATGCTGGCCAGTTAAATTGAAAGTTTTGACGAGTAGAAACGTGTGCATAACCACGGTCATACGCTTTAGCGAGTTCAGCAATTTTACGAAGCTGTTTAGAGTTCATCAAACCATAAGGTACAGCGACGCGAAGCATCGGCGCATAACGCTGAACATATAATCCATTTTGTAAACGTAATGGACGATATTCATCTTCAGTAAGCTTTCCAGCTAAATAACGTTCCGTTTGATCACGGAATTGTGCAACACGTTCATTGATCAGTTGCTGATCGAAATCAGTATATAAATACATGGCGTACAGCTAGTAGTTTAATTTTAACGAAGCACAGCATAGCTTTTATTCATCTATCAATAAAATGCGTTTTTTACATATTTAATAGCGGTTTTATTGATATGTAATCACTCGAATCACTGATATATAGACAAGCTCTGGATTCCAGCACTTATTCCACATAAAGATTTTATTTAGCTATTCTTAGCACATAAATTCATATAGATAGTAAATTTGTTCTTTATTAAAAATTATCCGATCGTGATGTATGTATTTTCCCAGTACCCTTCTTTAAATTGACCCTCAATCAATTGCACATAACGACCATGCACATGATCAATGGCAATACAATCATCAACGTCCAAAACCCGATCTGTATGCTGTTTTTGCCAATCTTTTCCAAAGAATGATTTTCCACGCTCTTTAGCTGATGCACTATTTAAAGCGGGTACTAATACATAACGATGTAACTCTCCGAACTCATTAACGTGGTACCCACCTAAATTAATCAACCAGAGTTTCATTTCGTTTTCATTAGGAGCTGCATCTGTAAAATTGATTTGGAATTGCTGCTCATTATACTCCACTCCATTTACCTTCGCCCAAGCATCAATATGTAAGCCTTTCTGCTCACCAAACCAAGCATTTTTGAGTTGAGGATAGACTTCTTCCAGTGATTCCCCAACAGCCAAGACCACATCATGCACTTCAGTATTGGCATGTGCATGACGACCACCGAGCATTACAAGAAATAGGCTTGGCATGGTTGATTTCCTTTGGCTTTGACAAGACCATTAATCATACCTGAATTTGGATTTGCCACTACTGAAAAGAATGGATTGGCTGTGTTACTGATTTTTATACAGGGTTTAAAGATTAACCTGACTAATTCAACGATATTGGATACGTGGTGTCGACATGGATGCCCCCGTTGAGCAGTATTACAAGAATGTAATATCTGCTCAACAGAAAGCCTTCGGTTACTTTGGGCTTTTCCAAAGTAACGTAAAAGTAAGTCCACGAAATACGTCTTCAAACCTGAATCTCAAATAGATTCACCCTCCAAAATGCCTTACTTTTTTCGGTAAAAGTAACAAAACCATTTTGTATTTCTGATGATACTTCCATGTATCACAGAAATACAGGCTACGTCCATGTCGCCGATCCAAAAATCAAATTTTAGGAAAATGTTTTAGCTTTTCTAGAGCGCATAAAAAAAATCGCATCCAATGGCTTAAATGCGATTTTCTAAATAGCACCTCTCCCCTTACGAAGCAGTACTTCTCATTCCAAAGGGAGAGACTTAAAGGGTGAATTACATTTCTACCATTTCCACGCCATCAATGCGTGCAACTGTCATTAAGTCTTTATCACCACGACCTGAAACCGTCGCAATAATAATTTGATCTTTAGACATCGTTGGAGCCAACTTAGTCACATATGCCATCGCATGCGAACTTTCAAGTGCAGGAATAATACCTTCAATTTTAGTTAAGTCGCGGAAGCCTTGTAATGCTTCATTGTCATTAATTGGAACATACTCAACACGCTTCATATCTTTTAAGAAGCTATGCTCTGGGCCTACACCAGGATAATCCAAACCTGCTGAAATTGAGTGTGTTTCAATAATCTGACCTTGTGCATCCGACATAAGATAAGTACGGTTACCATGCAGCACACCAACATGACCAGCATTTAATGGAGCAGAGTGTTTACCAGTTTCAATACCGTAACCAGCAGCTTCGACACCGTACATTTTCACATCTTGATCATTCAGGAATGGATAGAACAAGCCCATCGCATTTGAACCACCGCCGACACAAGCAACCAGTGCATCTGGTAGACGACCTGCTTGCTCTTGAATTTGACGGCGAGCTTCACGACCAATGATCGATTGGAAATCACGTACCAATTGAGGATATGGATGTGGACCTGCAACTGTACCAATCACGTAATAAGTAGAATCGACATTTGTTACCCAATCACGCATGGCTTCGTTCATGGCATCTTTTAATGTTTTAGAACCACTTTCGACAGGAACAACAGTCGCGCCCAATAAACGCATACGATATACATTCATCGCTTGGCGTTTCACATCATCTGCACCCATGTATACAACACATTCAAGCCCTAAACGCGCTGCGATGGTCGCTGTTGCCACACCATGTTGACCTGCACCAGTCTCAGCAATAATACGTTTTTTGCCTGATAACTTTGCCAGCAAAGCCTGACCAATCGTGTTATTTACTTTATGGGAGCCAGTATGGTTCAAGTCTTCTCGTTTTAGATAGATTTGTGCACCACCCAACTCCTTTGACCATCGCTCAGCATAATAAAGCGGACTTGGACGACCTACATAAAAAGCGAGGTCACGGTCGAATTCTGCCAAAAACTGTTCGTCATTTTTCATTCGGAAATACAGTTGCTCTAGATCTTCTAGTGCAGCCATTAGAGTTTCTGACACAAAACGTCCGCCATGGATACCGAAATGCCCTTTTGCATCAGGGTATTGGGTATAGTCAATCACTTGATCTTGTTGATTAACGGTTTGCTGATCCACGATGGACTCCTTGCATAAAGCGTTCTACGAGTTGTTGGTCTTTTATACCTTTTGCGGACTCTACACCGCCGCTCACATCCACAGCATATGCTTGTGTTGTAAGAATTGCTTGCTCGATATTGTCAGGGTTTAGTCCTCCTGCCAAGATCAATGGAATATTTAATTTTGGAAATGTTGTCCAATCAAAGCTGTGGCCTGTTCCGCCCTTTAAATCTGGATGCCATGCATCCAACAACACAGCACTCGCACCAAACTTTTGATATTTATTGATTTCTTCAACGATATCTAGTTCTGGTTTTACTTGAATTGCTTTATACCAGCGGCGACCCACTGCTTGAGCAATTTGTTTGCACTGTTCTGGACTTTCATCGCCATGAAACTGCAAAATATCTAAAGGGACTTTTTTAAGTATGTTTTGGATCTCTTCGGCTGAACTATTAACAAATAATCCAACTGATTGCACATAAGCAGGAATCGCTTGAACCAACAGTGATGCTTGCTCAACATCTACGTGTCTTGGACTTGGTGGAAAAAACACAAATCCTATGGCATCCGCACCAGCTTGCACAACAGCTTGGACATCTTCTAATCGGGTAATTCCGCATATTTTTGCACGAGTTCGCATCTATTCTAGCTCTAATCCACCCTCATCATAGCCGATCTATCATTTTTGGGCGCTTCATTGTAAAGCAATTTTTTCATCTTGCGTAAAGTTCACTCAGAATATTCGGTGTGAAGATTGTTTAAATGAGAAGCGCTCTTTATACTGCGCTCAAATTGCAACAAGTCAAAGCAATCGCTTTAGGGAAGTTGGTGAAAATCCAACACTGCCCCCGCAACGGTAAAAAATGAAAAGCATTTCTCAATAGATTTCTGATTTTTAGAGATTTACACCACTGCATGTCATATGTGGGAAGGTGGAAATGTAAGTAATCCAGTTACTACATTTGAGTCCGGATACCTGCTTGTTGTGTTCTTCCACTCAATCATTCACGGGGAAGTGAATGTATGGAGCATGTTATGTCTATTCAATGTCAACCAACAGCTTTGGTTGGTGCAATCGCTATTGCGATGGGTTTTACTACATCAGTTTTTGCTCAAGAACAAACAACTTCTAATGCAACTTTAGAAACTATTGTAATCACAGCTACTCGCTCAGAAGAAAAGCTTGAAAACGTACCTGCACGTATTTCAATTATCCAGCCACAGATTCTCGAACAGTCACCAATTAAAGCTCTGCCAGACCTACTTAAAACAGATCCTAGCATTAACGTGGTTCAATCTGGCGGTTACGGTCAACAAACTTCAATTTTTTTACGAGGCACGAATTCAAATCAAACTCTAGTGCTACGTGACGGCGTCCGCTTAAATACAGCGACAACTGGTGCTGCCTCGATTCCATTTTTAGACACCACCGATCTTAAACAAATTGAAGTTCTAAAAGGTCCAGCATCTGTACTTTATGGAACTGATGCAATTGGAGGGGTGGTTCAATTTGTCACGCGCACACCAGAAAAAACTACAGCTTTTATTACAGGTGAAATTGGTGAAAATAACACCTATAAATCGATTGTTGGCGCAGATTTAGCTGAAAATGGCATCTATGCACAAGTTCGAGGTCAAATATTAGAAACTGACGGTACGCCAGTATTTAATATGAATGATAAACGTAACTATAGCTTTGATCAAAAAGGTTATAGTGCCAAGTTTGGTATAGATCAAAAACGTTATGCTGCATCTTTAGATTTCAGTCAGAACTCAGGAAATGGGGAATACAACAACTGGGGTACATTCTCAAGTCAAGATTTTGAAAATGAAATCATAAATGCAAAGGGACGCATTAACCCAACTGATCAGCTTGAAGTTCATGCACGTTTATCCCAATTTAAAGATGATTTGGAGCAAGTAACTTCTAATAGTTTTGTACACAGTACAACTCAAGAGGCTGAGCTTTATAGCAAATGGAATTTTGTACCAGCCCAAAATATTCTAGTTGGTGTGACCCAACGTAATACTGAAGCTAAAACCGATGCATTAAACGAAGATATTAATTCAACAGGTTATTATATTCAGCATCAATATCAAGCCGATGGCTTGAGTACGCAAGCTGGCATCCGCTTAGAAGACAATGAAAAGTTTGGTTCACACACAGTCATGCAGGGTGCACTCAGATACCAATTGCTTCCTACAACAAGTATTTACACCAATATTGGCACTGCATTTAAAGCACCTACATTAAATGATCTATATGCCTATGGTGGTAATGAACAACTTAAGCCAGAAGAAAGCATTTCTTATGAAATTGGTATTGATCAAAAACTCCCACTTAATATTTCATTGGGTGCTTCTGCTTTCTATACCAAAGTTGATAATCTAATTAATTCAATCTGCGTCAGTACTTGTGATGGCGATTGGGTGAATACGTTCCCAACTCACCAAAACCAAAACGTTGATAAAGCACAAATGACAGGCGGTGAATTGACAGCACAGTGGACAAATGATCAGTACTTTATCAATGCAGGCTATACATATATCAAAACTGAAGATACTGAAAAAAATACTGAGTTATTACGTCGTCCTCGTCAATCAGTTACTGTTTCAGCAGGTTTACAAAATGCAAATTATGGTTTAAGTGCTTCGCTCGTTGCCAAATCAAAAGCAAAGGATTTTAGCCAAGATATTCCAGGATATGCTCGAGTAGACTTAAATGCATTCTGGAACCTTAACCCGCATGTAAAACTGTTTACCAATATTGAAAACGTTGGTGATGTGAACTATAAAACTGTTCACAGTGCTGGTGAGCAATATTATGTCAATGGTGGACGTTTAGCTTCTGCTGGTGTGACATTCAGATACTAAGCATTCTTTGACTCATAAATACTTTTGAGAATCATGTCAT
This sequence comes from Acinetobacter sp. 25-47-130, assembly GCF_056779705.1. Classification (NCBI taxonomy): domain Bacteria; kingdom Pseudomonadati; phylum Pseudomonadota; class Gammaproteobacteria; order Moraxellales; family Moraxellaceae; genus Acinetobacter; species Acinetobacter sp. 25-47-130. The sequence goes on from NZ_JBWYII010000007.1 coordinate 75,186, forward strand.
GCCTATGGCATGATTCTTTTCATATCTAGCACTTAAAAAAATTTAAAGGAAACCTCATGGGTCACCGTTTAAGTAAAATTTATACCCGCACGGGAGATACGGGCACTACCGGACTAGGCGATGGTTCACGTGTACCTAAAGATGATTTACGTATCGATGCGTTAGGTGATGTCGATGAACTCAATGCGACCATTGGTGTATTACGTTCGCACATTGCTTTAAGTAGCATTGAAGACAAAGCTCAATGGGATAAATCACTCAGTCTGATTCAACATTGGTTATTTGATTTAGGCGGTGAAGTATGTATCCCGGGCTTTAACTTGGTTCAACCAGTATGTATTGAATTTTTAGAAAATGATATTGATCGTATGAACGAAGCATTACCCATGCTAAAAGACTTTATTTTGCCAGCTGGTACATTAGTCTGCAGTTTTGCTCATCAAGCACGTGCTGTCTGCCGTAGAGCTGAACGTAGCGTGATGTCTGTTCATCAACGTGATCAAAATATCCAAGCCACATCATTGCAACTTTTGAACCGCTTATCTGATTGGTTATTCGTCGCATCTCGTACCTTACAACGTGCTGAAGGTGGCTCAGAAGTGCTTTGGCAAAAGAATATCAATGAGACGATTGAGGCCTGACCTTAAAAGTGTAAAAAGGTCTGCATGTTGATTGCCCCATCCACTTAAAATGCTTTTTTAATCAAAATTTTGATTAAAAATCGTCATATTTCATTCATGATTTAGCACTAAAATCACCCTGAAATTTCAGGGTGTTTTATGAAAATAATTGGTCATCGTGGTGCGCGTGGGGAAGCACCTGAAAACACCCTCGGTGGATTTCAATATATTCAAGATATTGGTATCCGTGCTGTAGAATTTGACGTTCGTCAACTCAAAGATAATGCTCTGATCGTGATGCATGATGATGACTTTATTCGTACTACAGGCCAAGCTAAACATTTATACGAATGTGATGAGCAAGATTTAGCGCAGTATAATCATGCCGTAACGTGGTCTGAATGGAATAAAGTCGAAGCTACGCCTCTACTCGATCAAACCCTCAAAATTATTCATAATTTTAATCATATTGAAGTTGAGGTCAAAGCTGTAGAATCGATGAAGGCCGCAGAAAAGATTGTCGAAGCCTTAGATCAACAATTAATAGGCTTTGAAGATTCCGCCATTATCACCAGTTTCGATCCTAAAATTCATCAAGCCCTTCAACAGCAAAAATCAAGGTTTAAGCGTGGATTACTGGTTGAAACCGATATAAAGCATGCAGCCATTGATCAAGCTTTGAAATTTGAATGTTGTCAAATTGGTTGGATGAACGAACTTGCTACAAATGAGATCATTGCCTCCACACTTTCCGCAAATTTAAATATTAGTATTTGGACAGTCAATCATATAGATCGTGCGAAACAGCTCAAGGATTTAGGAGTTCAAGGCTTAATTACTGATTATCCCAAGTTAATGATGTCTCACCTATAATATTTTCAAATTCAAAAACTTATTTGATTATTTTTTCTAATTTATTTTCTGAAATTCGTCCAAAGTCGAATTTATACAATGATGTATTCTGTTACGGTTTAAACAATACAACTGTACAATAATGCTAGTGAACACATGTTCGCCCATGTTAGTATTAACGAGTCTAACCTCACAAATTTGTGAGTGGATTTAGTTTTAACCTATTAAAGGTTCTAGGAGTGCTGTTGGAGATGAATGCTCCCCTACCCAAAGCCCCAATCAACTGGATTGCAGTATTTGCATTGGTGTTTTTACCTATTGTCGCCGTTATTGCGATTCCACTTTATGCTTATCATCATGATTTCTCGCTTGCTGCGTGGATCAGCATGTTTGCGCTGTTGGGTCTGAGCAGTCTTGGCATTACCGCAGGTTATCACCGCTTATGGGCACATCGTGCTTATGAAGCGACTGTACCACTCAAAATCATTTTAATGATTATGGGAACCTTTGCTGTACAAAACAGCATTTTGTATTGGGCCTCAGGTCACCGTACCCATCATCGTCATGTTGATGATGTAGAAAAAGATCCCTACTCAATTAACAATGGCTTCTGGTACGCGCACATCGGTTGGATGCTACGCAACTATCCAGCAGCTGAAGCAAATTACAAAAACGCCCCTGATTTATTGGCTGACAAAATTGTCATGTTCCAAGATAAATATTACATCCCTCTCGTGATTGTCGTTCATGCCGCTATTCTTCTTCCTATTGGATGGGCAGTTGGTGATGTCTGGGGAGTGTTATTGTTGGGTGGTTTAATGCGCTTAATTTTAAGCCATCATGTGACTTTCTTTATCAACTCACTATGCCATATGTGGGGCAAACGTCCGTACACAGATGAAAATACTGCACGTGACAACTTCGTTCTTGCTATTGCGACTTGGGGTGAGGGTTATCATAACTACCATCATATCTTCCAATACGACTATCGCAATGGCGTAAAATGGTGGCAATACGACCCAACTAAATGGTTGATCTGGACGTGTTCAAAACTAGGTCTAGCAAAAAACTTACGACGTATTCCAAGCTTTAATATTAAAAAAGCTGAGCTTGCAATGAAGTTTAAATATGCCCAACAAGATCTCGCTGTTTACGGCCATAACGTGAATGATGATATCGTGACAGTTAAAACAAAAATTGCTCAAGAATATGAAGCATTTACGCAAACTTTAAATGATTGGGCGAAGCTTAAAGAGCAAGAAATTAATGCCAAAAAAGCAGCTGTTGCTGAAAAAATTCACCTAATGGATAGTAAACTGAAAGTTGAATTCCAATTGGTTGAACAACGTTTATCTCATCATAGAGAGACATTGAACTTATTGGTTCGTAATTTAAAGAAATCACCAGTATCTGAATAACTCATTCAAGAGACTCTTCAGTTACTCCAAAGCTCCGTTGATCGGGGCTTTTTTTATTTTTTTCGATACTATTTCCATTGTAGCAGTCACAGTTTTATGTATTGAATTTTGCTATAGTCAAAGTTGTTCATCACATTTTGAAAAATTATATGCAGTTCAATTCTCGCTATAACACACTACCCGCTCGACTGTATCATCATCAACAACCTCTTCCTCTAAAAGGGGCTAAACCTGGTCATTTTAATGAAGCACTTGCAGATGAGTTACTGTGGACTCAAGAAGATAAAATGAACTGGGTAGAAATCTGTAGCGGGCAAAAAACTTTTGCTGAGTTTGAACCTTTGGCGATGGTATACGCGGGTCACCAATTTGGACAATGGGCTGGACAGCTTGGTGACGGTCGCGGTTTACTCATTGCTCAAATTCTAGATCAAAATAACAACACGGTCGATTTACATCTTAAAGGTGCTGGCTCTACCCCCTATTCTCGGAGAGGCGATGGTCGTGCAGTGTTACGTTCCGTTATTCGTGAATATTTGGCTGGACACGCCCTCAATGCCCTAGGTGTTCAATCCAGTAATGCGATTGGTTTTGTATCATCAGATCAAGGTGTACAACGAGAAAAACTTGAACGTGGCGCGATGATGTTGCGTACGTGCGAGACACATATTCGCTTGGGTCACTTTGAATGGATTAATCAATTTCAGCCAGATCTACTGCAAGAATTTACGCAAAAGTGCATTGAATGGCACTACCCTGAATGTTTGGAGACAGAACAACCTGTTCTTTCTTTTGCAACTCAAGTCATTCAACGTACTGCGATCATGATCGCCAAGTGGCAACTGATTGGTTTTGCGCACGGGGTCATGAATACTGACAACCTGAATATTACCGGCTCAACTTTAGATTTCGGACCTTATGGTTTTATGGAGCGTTTCCGTCCTAATTGGATCAACAATCATTCTGATTACCAAGGACGCTATACGTATCAGAACCAACCGAGTATCGGGCACTGGAATTTATGGACTTGGTTAAATAGTCTCATTCATCTTTGTCCTGAAAATTATGATCGAGAGCAATGGAAACAAGACTTGTCTTACTGTTTAGAACACTATGAACCAACGTTCCTGGAACACTATAAACTTGGTTTAAGTCAAAAAATGGGATTACCAAGTTTTCATAAAGATAGCTTTGATTGTGGTATGGCTTTTCTACATATTTTACAAACAGAACAACTTGATTACACCCAAAGTTTTATTCGTTTACAGAATAAAGCGTATGAACAAATCAAAGATGATTGCCTTGATCGTATCGCATTTGAGCGGTTTCTTCACCAATATCTCTCAATACGGGAAAATCAAGACACTGACGATCTCGATCAAGCGATGTTAACAGCCAATCCACACTACGTTCTACGAAACCATATGGCACAGAAAGCAATTGAACTTGCTGAACGTGATGATTTCTCTGAAGTTGATCGCTTGTTCAAACTTCTTCAAACACCATACACCAAACAAGAACATCTTGAACAACCAGAAGACTTAGACCCTTTAGCTAGCGACGTCCCTGAAATTCAAGTCAGTTGTTCATCATAAGTTATTCACAGACCTCTCTCATTCTGTGGATAATTTAATCATTATCCACAATACCCATTCGTTTTGACTATGCATTTACATCAATTGGCAGCATCACAAGCTTTAAAACTTCCTGAAGTCACTGTCAGTCAACCGTTTGGTGAGGGATGTGATGTTTATAAAATTATGGATAAAGTCTTTTTGCTCGCATTTCATTTACAAGGCAAAGCTGCGATTAATTTAAAAGTTGAACCAGATCATGGACATATGTTGAAAGATATTTATCCTTATATTCGATCTGGATGGCACATGAATAAACGACACTGGGTTTCAATCTATGATGAATCTGAATTGGATGAAGAGCTTCTCAAAGATTTGATCTCTAACTCCTATAATCTTGTGATATCGAAGCTTAGAAAAATAGATCAAAAAAGAATTGCACTTTTAGGTTCAATTGCAGAATAACGATATTGCGCAACGATCCATGCCTATCGTGCTTCACGATACATTTTATCCACTCATTTTTTTCACACATTTGAATAAAAGTTCATCTTTTTAAGCAATTCATAGAACAGTCTTTTTCAAAATTGAATCTGTAACCCCTCACTGATCAATTTTAAGATTTTCTTCTCTTCTTCCATTTGTTGAAAATATACATGAAAGCAATTCAAATAAAACAATACGGTGATGCAGATGTCTTAGAAATCACTCAAATTCCTGAACCTACACCATCAACAGATCAACTACTCATTGAGAACAAAGCAATTGGAATTAATCCTTTCGATTGGAAATTAAGAAATGGTCTATTCCAAGACTTATTTCCGCTTGAGTTCCCAAACATTCTAGGCTTTGAAATTGCTGGGGTTGTAAAGCAAGTTCCTGCCCATGTAAAAAACATTCGAGTCGGTGATCGTGTGTATGGTAAAGCAGATCATGCCTATGCCAAGTTCGTTTCCATGGATGTCTCTCAAGCTCACCATATTCCAGAATCTATGAGTTTTGAACAAGCGGCTGCTTTACCTACAAATACACAGGTTGCTTATAATGTTTTGGTGACATTAGGCAAATTAAAAAAAGGACAGAAAGTATTGATTCACGCTGGTGCTGGGGGTGTCGGAATTGCTGCAATTCAAATTGCAAAATATCTTGGTGCGGATATTACAACAACCGTTTCACCCAAAAAAATTGAATTCGTTAAAAGCTTAGGAGCAAATCACGTCATTGATTACACCAATACTTCATTGAATCAGATACAAGAAAGATATGACCTCATTTTGGATAGTATTGGAGCTAAAACACAAATCGAATCTTGGGAGCTTCTCAAGCAACAAGGCTTGCTTGTCTCTTTACTCGGTGATGAATCTGCCCATTTTTCCAAAAGTAAATTTGATCGAAAATTTATTTTCGCAGTTGATGTTTTGGAAAACCACAGTGATGAAATTCACGACCTTATTTTAGGGGGGCATATCCAACCTATAATTGATGAAGTTTTTGAATTCCATGACATGGCAAAAGCACATAATAAAAGTGAATTTGGTCATGTCACCGGTAAAATCATCGTAAAAATCTAGTGATCCATCTGATTTAATTTTTTTTAACTACACATTTTTATAAACACGAAGATGATCATAAAACTGCTCATCTTCGTTATAGATAACTTATGATTAGTTTATTTATTGTTCTTCAATATTGATTTAATCAACGCAAAATAATTCGTGAATAATTATATTTAAATTAACATCTTAAATTATCTAATAATTTCAAATATTTGAGCACAAAAAATCTTTGATTGAGGTTAACACTGTGTAAAACTGATCGCCTGAAAAAATTAGGAGAGACATTGGCAAGAACCAAGTTTGACTGTGGTGCGAAACCAAATTGTTGATAATATTTGGATCACCTTACAATACACATCCACATGCGCCTTTCAACTTTAACTCAGACAAAGCTTTCTCATCAAAGCTTTTCCCACACCTCTATTCTGTGCATTAGGTATTAAAAATACAGACCCGAAACCGTGCCAGTCCGTATCTGCATTTGATAATTTCACTGACGAGACAGCAACATGACTCACTAAACTAAATTTTTCTTTGACTGAATGATCAACTGCAACCAAGGATAGGATGAGCTGCTACCGCTTTCTTAAAGCATTTACAATAAAATGCGCTGTGTGACTCGCATATTCCACCTTCTCAAATGCTTTTTTAGTGAGTTCGGCAATACCCTGTATATCCTCGTCTCGTTCTGGTCGAATTTCCAAATTCATTTTTTTATTCAAATTCTTTTTTTCAGCATAAAAAAAGCGAACATCATGTACTGTTCGCTTTTGTATCACCATTCAGTTTTACTTAATCTTCAGGATATTCGAAACGATATCCCACCCCATAAACAGCTTGAACCCATTCATGGCGATTACCTGTTTCCGCGGCATCCGAGATTTTACGGCGCAAGTTTTTGATATGGCTATCAATCACACGATCTGCCACTTCAAAACTGTCTGGGTTGATATGATCCAATAATTGCGCACGAGAGTACACCTGACCTACATGCTCTAAAAATAATTCAAGAAGTCGAAACTCTGTAGGTGTCAAATTTAAAGATTTGTTTTGATACCAAATTCGTTGTTGACCTTTGTCCATACGGAATAAATTATTTTCTTCAGGTTCGGCTTTACGATCTAAACGTCGCAAAACTGCTTGGACACGCGCAACTAACTCTTTAGGGCTAAATGGCTTACACACATAATCATCCGCCCCCATATTCAAACCAAGTACACGATCAATCTCTTCCGTACGTGCTGTCACCATGATAATAGGCAAATCAGACTGCTCACGGACTTTACGGGTGATCGTGAGACCATCCATACGAGGTACCATCAAATCTAAAACCATTAGACTTGGTTTACGTTGTAAAAAGCTATCATAAGCCTCTTGACCATCGTGAAACATACTGACTTCAAAGCCAGCTGCTTCAAGATAATCTCGCACCAATTGAGCAAGTTCTACTTCATCTTCAACCAGCATCACATGTTTCATATGTCACCCTTCTTCAATTTAAAACGATTTCTTTGGAAATGTAAGGATGCAGCGCAATCCACCCAATGGTGAGTGGTCAAACTTCAAGGAGCCCTTCATGCCTTGTGCAATTTTGCACGATAATGCTAGACCTAATCCAGTTCCGCCAGTACTACGTGTTCTAGAATCATCCGCTCGATAGAAACGCTCACCTAAATGAGCCAATTGCTCATCAGTAAGACCTAATGGGCTATCGTCAACAATCACCGACCAAGTCTTATCGTTTTCGATCGTATGCACATGAATTCTTCCACCGGCTTCCGTATAGCGAATAGTATTACCGAGTAAGTTGACCATAATTTGTTTAAAACGATCTACATCTAATTGTAATTTCGTTCCATGCCCCTCTGCGCTAATCGTGAGATCGGCTTGTTCAAATTTAGGTTTGAAATTTTCAATCTCATTTAACACGACACTCCAAGGGTCAATTTCATTGAAATCAAAATTGAGTTGTTGTGCTTCAGCTTGTGCTAACGCAGCCAAATCTTGTGTTAATTTTTTCAGACTCGAAACTTGTGCCAACATTGAAGCAAAATGTTCAGGCGTTGGTTTACGTATTCCATCTTGCATTGCTTCAATTTGTGCTTGCAAAACAGCCAGCGGCGTTTTTAACTCATGCGAAGTGTCTGCAACCCACTGCTTTCTAGAATTTTCATGCTGATCTAGAATCACAGCTAACTGATTAATTTCAGTCGAAAGATCGCCAAGCTCATCGTTACGATTTACTTTCACCTGATGCTGAAAATTCCCTTTGGTTAATTCTCGTGTTGCATTTAATAAGCGTTGAATTGGCTTTCTAAAATAAGTTGCTAATAATAAGGCAGCAACCAAACTCGAAATAAATGTCAGAATATATATTAAAAATAAATAACGCTTTTGATTGCTAAAAAAATTAATACTTAAAGCATCATCTTGATCTAAAACAGGTCTTAGCCCGAGATACCCCACAATATTTCCATCAACTGTGATCGGTCGATACGACACCATATTCTCTGATGGTTCACCCAAGATAAACTGTTGTTTTGCATCATATAAGGAAAGTCTAGAACTTAAACCCAAGTGATCAGACATAGATATAAATAGTTTCTTGCCCTGCTGGTATTCAGAAGTTCTCAAACTAGAAAGCTTATTTTCATGTGATTTATCAGAACTGTTCGTGGTTCTTGTCTGATTCTGATTTGAACTTAATGGGAAACGCAATCCTTCAAATGGCTGAAATGCAGAAGGTAAATTTTCTTCTAAGACTTTCAGTTCTTCTGGACTAATAGTTTGCGTTCTTTGTGACTCAATTTCGCTAATTAATGTATGCTCTTTGAAATAACGCTGTTGCAATGCAATATCATATTGGCGACGTAACCACCAACGTGATAGTCGATCATAATCATCGGGTGCAGCTTCACCTTCAATTTGTAAAATCTGAGCTTGAACGGCATTGCCCCAATCTTGATAAACAGAGAATACGCCCGCTAAATTATCGATCAGATGATCAAGCTTTTGCATTTCTACATCAGCTACATATTTGGTGAAGTTTTTTTGCATCGTCCAATGCAGCACACTTAAGCTAACCGTCGTAATGAGCAATGTCGTTAACAGTACTGTAAAAAATAAGCGTAGTGCGATTGGTACGCGACGTATATTCAAATTGAACTCACATTATTTCTTCGTTTTTCAGTATTGTATCTAACACTGATTCAAAAAACTCTCCATTGTTTCTTCATCTTTATTATTTAATCTTTACCTATACCGAATCCAAACAACTTTGGGGATAAACATAATGAAAGCGATGAACAAAATTGTATTGGTGACCACTGGCTTAATCAGTATGGGCGCACTTACAGCATGTCAAACAACAACTCAAGCACCTCAAGAAGTTAAAAAGGGTCACTATGATAAAAAACATCATCATAAAGAACGTTTAACACCTGAACAACGCGAGCTATTCAAACAAGCGCGTGCTGACCGTAAAGCGATGATGCAGCAAATTCGTCAAGCATGCGACGGCAAAGCTGTAGGTCAAACTGTTCAAATCAAAACTGATAAACAAAATATTGATGGTACTTGTCATATCCGTTTCATAGCGGATCGTGCTGATATGAAAAAAATGCATGAGCAAGCACGTGCCCAATTTAAAGCTGAAAAGCCAACTTCGGCCCAAGCTAACCGTTCACAAAAAGGTGAACCGCTCACAGATGCCAAACGTGCTGAGCTTGTTCAAAAATTTGATCAACGTTTGATGCAACAGCAAGTTAGTCAAAATGCAAAACTTCAAGCATGCAATGGACAAACTGACGGTAAAAAAGTTCAAATCAAAGTGGGTGAACAGACTATCAACGGTGTATGTAAAGTTTATTTCAAACCAAATCAACCACTCGTTAAACCAGACTTAAAAAAATCCGCATAATTCAATTCAACTCACTACTAAGTGATTGAATATTAAAAAGGCGCATGTTGCGCCTTTTTTTATGTCATAACTTATTACGTTTTTGACTATTCTGTTCACATATAATTCACGAAAAAACTTTATACTCTAAACACTTAGCCAAAATTAATATTTTTTCTTTGACTTTACAGTCACACAGAATATGGCTATAAAACTTGTACCAAGCAATAACTTATTGCACGATGTAATAGAACAAAATAGGTGTCGTAGATGACACGACATTTTTTATTAGGATTATAAATCTGGTTTAACCAGTATTGAGGAACCCGATATGCCACAATACAAAGCGCCCTTACGTGATATGCAATTCGTTTTGCATGAATTATTAAATGCTGAAGAACACTTTTCAAAACTCCCTGCATTCCAAGAAAACGTAAGCCGTGAGTTGGTTGATCAATATTTAGAAGCTGCTGCAGATTTCTGTGAAAACGAATTATCTCCACTCAACCAAGTAGGTGACCGCGAAGGTTGTACTTGGAATGATGGTGTAGTTACTACTCCAACAGGCTTCAAAGAAGCATATAAAAAATATGTAGAATTAGGATTTCCATCTTTAGCTGCTGAAGAACAATATGGTGGTCAAGGTTTACCAAACTCTTTAGGCATTATCATTTCTGAAATGATCGGCTCTTCGAACTGGGCATGGGGTATGTACCCAGGTCTATCTCATGGTGCAGTTCGTACAATTGAGCACCATGGTACGGAAGAGCAAAAAAATACTTACTTACCAAAACTGATTTCAGGTGAGTGGACAGGTACCATGTGTTTAACAGAATCTCATGCGGGTTCTGACCTTGGTATTATCCGCACAAAAGCTGAACCTAATGCAGATGGTAGTTTTGCAATTTCAGGTGAGAAAATCTTTATTTCCGCTGGTGAGCATGACATGGCGGACAACATTGTTCACATCGTTCTTGCGCGTTTACCAGGTGCTCCTAAGGGAACAAAAGGGATCTCATTATTCATCGTACCTAAGTTTAACTTAACTGCTGATGGTGAAGTTGGCGAGCGCAACGCTGTTCGTTGTGGTTCGATTGAACATAAAATGGGTATCCATGGTAACGCAACATGTGTGATCAATTTTGATCGTGCAACAGGTTACTTGATTGGCCCTGAAAACCGTGGTCTGAATGCAATGTTCACCTTCATGAACACTGCACGTATTGGTACAGCTGTACAAGGTTTGTCTGCTGCTGAATCATCTTTCCAAGGTGCTTTGGCATATGCGAAAGATCGTTTAGCAATGCGTTCACTTTCTGGTCCTAAAGCACCTGAAAAAGAAGCAGATCCTATTATTGTGCATCCAGCAGTTCGCAACTTAATCTTAACACAAAAAGCATTTGCTGAAGGTGGGCGAGCTCTAGTGTACTACCTTGCTCACTATGCTGATATCGTTGAGAAAGGCGCGACTGAAGAAGAACGTAAATTTGCAGATAACATTCTGTCATTATTAACGCCAATTGCTAAAGCATTCTTAACTGAAGTTGGTTATGAAGCTGCAAACAAAGGCGTACAAGTATTTGGTGGTCACGGCTTCATTTCAGAGCATGGTATGGAGCAAATTGTTCGTGATACACGTATTGCTTGCTTATATGAAGGTACCACTGAAATTCAGGCACTTGATTTGTTAGGTCGTAAAGTACTGCAAACTCAAGGTGCGATGTTGAAAGATTTCACCAAAATCATTCACAAATTTGCTGAAGCAAACAAAGATAATACAGACTTGAAAGAGTTTATTGAACCTTTGGCTGAACTCAACAAAGAATGGGGTGATTTAACCATGCAGATCGGTATGCGCGCGATGCAAAACCCTGATGAAGTCGGTGCTGCTGCAGTAGATTACCTATACTTCTCTGGTTATGTAACGCTAGCATTCTTATGGGCTCGCATGGCTCAAGTTGCTCAACAACAACTTGCAGCAGGTTCAACTGAAGTTGACTTCTACAATGCGAAAATCACGACAGCTCGCTTCTACTTCAAGAAGATCCTTCCACGCGTTCGCTCACATGTTGACGTAATTGCAGGTGGATTAGAGCCATTAATGACTTTAGATGCTGAACATTTTGCATTCTAATGATCCATATTAAATATGTGTAAAAGAAAAAGGACAGTCATAGATTTGGCCGTCCTTTTTCTTTATAAATAAATTCGAGATATTAACCTTTAGTCGTCTAACAAGTCCTAATATGCTTCGATAGACTGCTAAGAACTAAAGATATTTAAACAAAAAAAAGGTGAACGAAAATGCCAATCTATAATGCGCCTCTTACAGATATGAAGTTCATTTTGAATGATGTATTTCAAGCTGAACAATTTTGGCAATCAAATGAGAATTTAGCTCATATTGATGCTGCGACAGCTGAAGCTATTTTAGAAGAGATGGCTAAATTCGCTCAAAACGTAACCCTTCCCCTAAATCGCACAGGTGATGAAGAAGGCGCAACTTATAATAATGGATCTGTTACCACACCAGCGGGCTTTAAAGAAGCGTTCCAACAATATGCAGAAGGTGGTTGGATTGGCTTAGGTGCTGACGAAGAATGGGGCGGTCAAGGCATGCCAAAAATGCTGACTGTGCTTGCAGATGAAATGCTTTTTGCAACCAACCCATCATTTATGCTTTACCCACTTCTTTCTGTGGGTGCGGGTATGGCATTAAATAGCTATGCTTCTCAAGAACAAAAAGAAACCTATCTTCCTAAAATCTATTCAGGTGAATGGTCAGGTACGATGTGTCTCACAGAGCCTCACGCAGGTACTGATTTAGGCATTATTAAAACTAAGGCTGAACGTAATGAAGATGGTACTTACAACATCACAGGTACTAAAATTTTTATTACCGGTGGTGACCATGATTTAGCTGAAAATATTATTCACCTTGTATTAGCAAAAACGCCTGATGCTCCTGCTGGTTCACGCGGTATTTCTCTGTTCATTGTACCTAAATTCTTAGTGAATGAAGATGGTACCTTGGGTGATCGTAACCCTGTAGGCCCTGGTTCTATTGAACACAAAATGGGGATCAAAGCCTCTGCAACATGTGTGATGAACTTTGACGGTGCAAAAGGCTATTTAGTCGGTAAAGAAAACGAAGGTCTTGCTGCAATGTTCGTGATGATGAACTATGAACGTTTGTCCATGGGTATCCAAGGTTTAGGCGCTTCTGAATTTGCTTATCAAAATGCTGCTCAATACGCCACTGATCGTTTACAAGGTCGTAGTGCAACAGGTGTGAAATCTCCGAATAAACCTGCTGATAGTATTCTTGTGCACGGTGATGTACGTCGTATGCTCTTAAATGCTCGTGCGAACAATGAAGCTTCACGTGCATTTGCAGTATATGTAGGTCAACAACTTGACATTACAAAGTTCTCGACAGATCCAGAAGCAGTTGCAAAAGCAAATAATCGTGTTGCTTTGCTCACACCAATCGCAAAAGCATATTTAACAGACACTGCTTTCAATGCGACACTAGATGCCCAAATGGTCTTTGGTGGTCACGGCTATATTCGTGAATGGGGTATGGAACAATGTATCCGTGATCTTCGTATCTCACAAATTTATGAAGGCACGAACGGCGTTCAATCACAAGATTTGATTGGTCGTAAAACGATTAAATGTAATGGTCAATTCATCGCAGAATATATCGAAGAAATTCGTGACTTTGCAAATGCATTAGATGCGGACTTAAATTACATCAAAGATGCCACTCTTGATGCTGCAACTGAACTTGAATCGATTACACAAGTTGTTCTTGAACGTGCTGCGGAAAATCCTGATTATGCGAATGCTGCTGCGGTTGATTATTTACATGCGGTAGGCTTACTCAGCTTTACCTATATGTTTGCTAAAATTGCTAAAGCTGCGAGTGAAAAATCAGGTGAGTTCTATGAGAACAAATTATCTTTGGTGAACTACTACATCCAACGCGTTTTACCTGAATTAAATACACGTTTAGCTCGCATCAAAGCTAGCTCTGAAATCGTGATGGGATTTAGCGAAGATTACTTCACAAATCAATCATAAGTTTTATCTTAAAAAAGCCTGATTCTTCAGGCTTTTTTTTACCTGAATTTGCTTATTTTCAAAGCAACTCATAATAGTCTTCCCTGCTTAGGCATAAAATGAGCATGAATTTTGCATCACTCCAATGAAACCATCAGTTTTTTTCAAAGGAGGAGATGTCATGATTAAAAAAGATATTAGCGTAAAAAAAATCGAATCCTTATTAGATCGTTTTGGAAATCTAGCAGTTGAGAGCTTCCACTATATTGCGCTCTTTATTATTGGCTGCATGGTAATTTGGTCTGCAGGACATACCGTGATTGATATTCTTACGGTAAAACAATATGCAACGATTGATGACATTCTGTTGTTATTTATCTATTTAGAGCTAGGTGCGATGGTAGGTATTTATTTTAAGACCAATCATATGCCCGTCAGATTTCTGATCTATATCGCCATCACTGCCCTGACACGTCTGTTAATTTCAGATATTCAACATGACCATAAAGCTGATATTGATTTAGTCATTATTACAGGATCAATTTTAATCCTAGCATTCGCTATATTGGTCGTGCGTTTTGCTTCTTGGAATTTTCCATCAGTGATCCGAGATAAACACCAAGATAAACCTTTACCACTTGGAAAAACACCACGCCCTGAAGATGATGAGTTGGCTTAGATAAAGATGGCTTAGACAAATTGGATTAAGCATCTAACGATCATTTGGCATCTGGATATATCGACCATTTTGGTATATCCAATGCATTCCAACTTGTGGTGCAGGAAGACCATAACGACGCCAATCTGAAATCAGCATATACTGACTCATTTCAATAGTACCACCCTGCCCATTTACGAAACTTGACTGCTTGCTAGAATATGTCGTCGTGGTCGGTAAAGACTGTTGATAGATCACTGTAATCCCATTCTGCTGCGGATACGCTGGATAAGGAGGATATGGTCGCTGTAATTGAGGTCTATTCTGAGCAAAACGTGGTTGTTGCAATGGGACTGGCTTACTTAGACGATCTGCATTACCAGTATATATTGGAGTCTGTGTTGGTTTTACAGGTCGAACCTTAGAACCTTGGTAATTAGCCCAACTATCTGCAAAAGTATGACTCGTTATTAAAAGAATCACTGAACCGAATAGAGTCTTAACCAATAATGTATTGTTCATCTCTATTACCTCATTCCAAATGTAAGATTACTTTTGTTTTCAACACTCATTCTAAAACTTAAATATAGATCAATCATGTAGAAATCTTGAACATTATTTAAAATTTTAAATTTAATACTTTAGACCTTTTATTTATCTGCATGAGTCTGTTTGTAAATCTGCTAGACTAACCATTTTTAACTTTGCGAGATTATCCACCGTGCCTGAAATGAGTTTTGATCGCCTGCACCAATTTTTTTGTAAAGTTCCGAGTGTCCAAGAAAACTATATCGATTCTTATGGCACTGATGGTGAACATGCATGGTGGTTTAAATTTCAAATCAATATCGACCATGCCTTAGCTTGGCAAACGGTTCAAGAACTTGGTCATGTATTAAATTACATTTCTAAAAATGAACGCCTACCCACTCAGTTTTTACCAGTGTCTCCTCCACCCTATATGAATGGTGAGGCGAAACAATTCTTATCTTGGGTGATTCAGTGTAATCATCCTGATTTTACGCCAGATGTGGTTTGTGATTGGTTAGAAGCACGTTTACCTCAACCTGTTGAGGATGAGTCTAAGTGGAAAATTAAAACCGACATTAAAGAGCTCGATCAGATTGATGATAAGGAACTCGATAAATTAGTTCCACCGAATCCATAAATGAAAAAATCCCTCTTTAGAGGGATTTTTTTTAGAAGGTTGAGAGACCACTCCATTCCATGAATCGATAAATGGCATATTTCATTTTTGAATCTTCTGCATATTCTGAGTAATCAACACTCATTTGCTTACCCTCTAAATTCATCCAAGCAGTATCAAAATACTGTACTGCATCTTTAAAAACTTGCTGATTTGAAGAGCCAATAACACGTAAATCAGTTTCTAAATTATAATTTTTCAAATTACGAGCAGTAAAATTAGCCGACCCCAAAATCAGTTCAACCTGATTTGAACTACGCTTAGTAATCATTTTTGAATGGCACTGCTCACCTTGTGTATTACACCAGCGTACGTCTATTCCAGCTTTATAGAGCTCTGTCGCGACAGGACGATTTGGAATACCATTTTTAGTACGTCCAAATGCATCTTTGTTTGGGTCTAGTAATACACGAACTTTAACACCGCGTTGGTGAGCTTTAATTAAGGCTTCAATAATTTCTCGCTCTGATAAATAGAACATTGCCAAATCTATTTTTGCATCAGCACCTTGAGCAGATTCAATCAGTTTCAGCACTTCATCATATATTGCTTTTTCTGTCAGTACTTGCACTTGTGGCAACTGTTTATCTTCTGGTACATCTCCCACAATAACCATTGGAATATTTGCTTTAGAAAATAAAGCCACTGATTGTTCAGTTTTTAAAATATCGACAGCTGTATGCCCTTCGACCACAAGTGCTACATTAGAATGGCTTGAGCTTCCATCATGCGGATTCATCGAAGTCACTAGTGTTTTCCATCCCTCGGATGTATCCACTATGATGGTTTTACGATGGTTCGCTTTAAAATTAAAAAGATTTAAATAACTTCGAATGGTAATTTTTTCTTCGCCGAAAGGATTACTTAACCAACCTTTCTCAGCATTATTTCCTAAATTCTGACAACAAAAATACCAAATGCCCGACCACAGTGGATTCGATGCGCGTAATGGTGATAAATCTGTTTCTATGACATCAATTCCTGCTTGTCTGAGTTGTCGATAGTGCTCTGGGATTATTCCACCATAAACTGAATTTATAGGATCAGTGATTAATTTAATTTCAATATTCGGTGTTAGATGCTTTTTTTGAATGAGTGCTTGGGTCAGTTCTTGTGTTAAGGCGCGATGTTGATTTTGAGACTGACCAGTTTCAGGATTGAACAGAAACATATCTAACACAATTGTGGTTTGCGCTTGATCAATAAGATTGAGAATTTCATCAAAAATCTGATGCTGCTGTCGCTGACCCGCCGTATCTATATAAGTTTGGTCTGCTAGGAATTTCACATTTGCATGCCGTAATTTACCGGAATAATTAAGCCCTTCTGGTAATGGTTTATAAATATGATAAAGCGCTGAGGCTAAATAGCCGATGGTCAGCATACCTAGAATCAGACCAACATAACGTCGGTTTGACCAATTTAATTTTTGGTGAATTCGTTTAAATAGACGCATAACAAAAAACCTAGTCCGATACTTTCAGACTAGGTTTTAATTTACGTTTTTTCAAGCATTAAACTGTTTTTAACACGTTGAATTAAATTAGAACTCGTATTCAACGCCGACGGTAAAATTACGTCCAATTTGTGGAATATTCGACAAAAATGAATTGTGCGAATAAACCTGATCATCCAACAAGTTATTTGCTTTTAAATAAACCCGATAATCGTTGCGATTGTTTAACTGCCCAGCATAAGACACACCAACATTGACCATGTTATAACCTTGGGTTTCTTTTTCAAAGTCAGCAAATTTATCTTGCTTGAATACATGATAATACTCAGCTAAACCAGACCAACCATCAGCAAAATTGGTTTCCACCTTTGTACCAAGTCGTCCAGCAGGAACACGTGGAGCATTTTCCCCCTCTATCTTGCCTCTTACATAATCACCAAACACACTCACCTTGTAAGTATCATTAATTTGATAGCCTAGCTGAGCCTCAGTTCCATAAAAACGTGCCTTATCCTGCGTATATTTAAGTCCACGTAAATTGCCTTGTTGAGCTACAGTTGCACCATAAATATAGTCATCAAACCAATTGTGATAAACATGAACATGATAATCGAGCTGATCACCTTCATAATGGAGACCTAACTCTAGATTATTTGATGTTTCCTTATCAATATCTGGATTACCTAGCTCATATGTGTTTGTTGCAAAATGAAGACCATCTGCATATAACTCTTGAGCTAGCGGTAAACGTTGTTGATGAGACCCCACTAGAGACAACTTATAATTTGGCGCGAACTCCCAATTAGCTGCAGCTGATCCTGAAACAGCAGTCCCTGAGTAGTTCTTTTGATTGGAATCGACATCAATTTTTTGATGGTCTACACGAGCGCCCAATTCGACATGCACAGGACCAACCTGTTTATGTTCTAGTGCAAATAAACTGTACTTATTGGTTTTTGTATCCGCCATCAGAACATCATGACTATGACCATGATGTTCATGATCGTGATCACTATGATCATGGTCACCATGATCAACTTCATCATGGTCATGTCCCTCAGGCGCATTAAGTTTTATTTTTTGCTGAGATGCTTGTACACCTACAACACCCTCCCAACCTAACAACGGTATATGAACCAACTCTAAACGACCATCATAACCCTTACTTTTAAAGTTACTAATAACTTCATTTTCTTCTAGTTCATCATGCTCGTAATCTGTAAAACTTAAATGAGCTCGCAGCTTTTCAAGTCCTTTTAATGGATCATTTAATTCAGTTCGCAAATCATAGCGTTCAGATTTTAAGTCAACCCATGGACCTGCAGCATTTTCGTGTTCATGGTCGTGCGCTGAATTAGGTGGTGGACAATGGAAATGATCTCCATGCAATTCACATCCATGATATTCATGACTATGACCTGGTAATCCATATTTATCTTGTCGATTACTATATGACAGCCCCACAAAACCTCGATCATGGATCCATGAGCCGCCGACATTAACTGTTTGACCTTCTGAGAAGGTATTTTCTACACGTTTAGCACTTTCACGATGAGGCTCTGTCTCACCCTCATGATGATGTTCAGTGAAGTAACCTTTGAAAGGGATATAATCATTGGCTTTATGCTTCGTGCCTTCAACACGAAGTGCAAAATTTTCACCTATAGCTGCTGTTACACCTGCACTCGCAAGTTTTTCATCACTCCCAGAGTTGTAGCGGACGCCCACTTGCCCCTCTAGACCATTAGCTGGCATTTGTGTCGGTATTTTTTGATCAGTCACGTTGACTAAACCACCCACAGTTCCAGCTGCGTACAGTAATGTTGAAGGTCCTCGGATAACTTCCACTTGCTTCGCCAAAATAGGATCAACCGTTACGGCATGGTCAGGAGAAAGTGTTGATACATCAGCAGTTTCAGAAGCATGCTGTAAAACTTTTACACGCGGTCCATCTTGGCCACGAATCACAGGACGACTTGCACCTGTTCCATACTGATTAGAATAAACACCCAACTCATCGGCTAACGCATCACCTATGGTTGTTGGTCTTTCAGATAATTTTTTTTGATCAATCACATGATCTGCTACAGCGAAGTCAGCAGCTGTTTGAACCAATGGATGTGCGGTAGAAGAAATTGTATCTAATTGAACATTTTTTTGTTTTTGATCAGCATGTGCTGCGGATGCTATCACTGCCAAGACGGAGGCAGTAATGATATTTTTATGAAAGTTCATACGACAAGCTCAAAATTCGAGAATTTACAATTGTTGTTATAATATAACATTTCAACCAAACTTCAATCATATTTCATTCATTTACTCCAAATTAATTACCTTCATATAATTAAACCAATGGGTTACATATCAATGTTAATCTATAAAATTCGGATAGCATTTTTTTGATATATTTCAGCAATGCCCTTTACAATTTCACATGCTGTACTCGCACCAATTTTGCATAAAGCATCGAAAGGAACACTTCCTATTTCTGCTCTAGCAATTGGTTGCATGGTCCCTGACTTATTTCGTCTTTTTACAGACGAACATATCCAAATCTCACATCAATGGAGCGCATTGCTATACCCCAATTTATTGGTGGGAATGGCATTCTGTCTATTGTGGTATGCACTATTACGACCTACTTTTTTTAGATGGATTGGTATTTACAATCCCTTAAAACTCTCGAACTTTAGATCTGTCTTTCAATTCTTGGTGCTGATCAATATTTCATTAATCTTGGGTATCAGCAGTCATATCCTTTGGGATGGTTTAACTCATGTTGATTACAGAACCTTTGCTTTTCATGATCTATTAGCTAAGCAAATCAATCTTTTCGGACAACACTACTCCCTCCATCGAATTTTACAGGTCGGTACCTCTATTATCGTTTTACCCTTTATTTTATGGTTTGCAAAACAGTATTTTTGTACTTACCGTCAACCATTCAGAGTAACTCGTTCTATCACTATTTTTGCTGTGGTATCCGTGCTAATTTCAATATTAGTTGGATTATTTGGATTTATTCATTTCAACTCTAATTACAATACAGCTATTTTAAATGACCTATATGGTTACATTGGCTTCTCAATTAATTATTTCTTTAGAGGCTTTCTATTGACGTTTGCGATTTGTGCGCTTGTTTTTCAAATCCTAGATCAATTGGAATTATTCGAAGGATCGTCTTAATTTTAAATTTGCATTAAATAATTGGGCTTTCATAATCTTCTCCTTGTGACTGTAGTCTCAAAGAGGCATAATTCACCCTTTGTATAAAGGCGTTACGCTGTTTACGTATACGCTTTCATTAACCCATATAGTTGGATTTTTAACGCTATGATGCGAACTCATTACTGCGGTTCATTAACCGAAGCTCAAATTGATCAAACCGTTACACTTTGCGGATGGGTACACCGTCGCCGTGACCACGGTGGTGTAATTTTCCTTGATATGCGTGACCGTGATGGTCTAGTTCAAGTGGTTATTGATCCTGATACACCAGAAGCTTTCGAAACAGCTGATAAAGCTCGTTCTGAATTTGTTTTAAAAATTACTGGTCGCGTTCGCCGTCGTTATGCTGGTACTGAAAATGCCAACATGGTGAGTGGTCAAATCGAAGTATTAGGTAAAGAAATTGAAGTTCTAGCAGCGTCTGAAACTCCACCATTTCCATTAAATGATGATAATACTAATATTTCAGAAGAAATTCGTTTGAAGTATCGTTTCTTGGACATTCGTCGTCCAGAAATGTTAGAGCGTTTACGTTTCCGCTCTAAATTAACAAACCTTATTCGTAACTATTTCGAAGAAAATGGATTTTTAGACGTTGAAACACCTATTTTGACACGTGCGACTCCTGAGGGTGCGCGTGACTATTTAGTTCCAAGCCGTGTATCAAATGGTAGTTTCTACGCTCTTCCGCAATCACCACAGTTGTTTAAACAATTGTTAATGGTGGGTGGTATTGATCGTTATTACCAAATTGCTAAATGTTTCCGTGACGAAGACTTACGTGCTGACCGTCAGCCTGAATTCACACAAATCGACGTTGAAACATCGTTCATGAGTGACGATGACATTATGGATTTAATGGAACGTTTAACAGTTAAGATGTTTAAAGAACTTCTTAATGTTCAATTTGATAGGTTCCCACGTATGACCTATGCAGATGCAATGCGTGACTATGCATCTGACAAGCCTGACTTACGTATTCCACTTAAACTCGTTGACGTTGCAGATTTAATGCAAGATGTAGAGTTCAAAGTATTCGCAGGTCCTGCTAAAGATCCTAAAGGTCGTATTGTTGCGCTTCGCGTACCGGGTGCAGGCTCTCTTCCACGTAGCCAAATCGACGAGTACACTAAGTTTGTAGGTATCTACGGTGCAAAAGGTTTAGCTTATATTAAAGTCAATGAGCTGGAAAAAGGCATTGAAGGCTTACAATCTCCTATCGTGAAATTCATCGAGCCAATCGTTCTTGATCTATTAAAACGTGTGGGTGCTGAAAATGGCGATATCGTATTCTTCGGTGCAGATAAAGCGAAAGTTGTAAACGATGCAATGGGTGCTTTACGTATCAAAGTCGGTCATGACATGAAGATGGCAACTTGCGAGTGGGCACCACTTTGGGTTGTTGATTTCCCAATGTTTGAAGAAACTGATGATGGCAAATGGACCTCTGTTCACCACCCATTCACATTGCCAAAATCTAGCGTTGAAGAAGTGAAGAATAACCCAGGTGCTGCATTGTCTGTTGCTTACGATATGGTACTTAACGGTACTGAAATCGGTGGTGGTTCGCTTCGTATTCATAACTTAGAAATGCAAAAAGCAATTTTTGAAGCATTAGGTATTGGTGAAGAAGAGGCAGAAGAGAAATTCAGCTTCTTATTGAACGCTTTACGTTATGGTGCACCTCCACACGGTGGTTTAGCATTCGGTTTAGATCGTCTTGTGATGTTAATGACAGGTGGTTCTTCTATTCGTGATGTGATTGCATTCCCGAAAACGAAAACTGCGGAATGTCCTTTAACACAAGCACCTGCACCAGTTGAATCAACTCAACTTCGTGATCTTGGTATTCGCTTACGTGAAAAACCAAAAGCTGAATCACAAGAATAATGTTTTGTTGATCTAAATAAAAAACCCTGCAACTGCAGGGTTTTTATTTCATTGAGATAAACGCTCAAAAATGGCATAATCTCAGAAAATATTTAAGAGTTCATTCATATGGCTATGCGTCCTGATGTTCGTCGTCATACAATCATTATTATTGTATTTTGCATCGTGCAATGGGCATTTATGCGTTATATCTTGAATGAACAATTATTTAACCTCACCACTTATCAGCGTATCGTGTTCTTTAGTACGAGTAGTTTTATTGCCGCATTTGGTTCAATCGCCGCACTTATTTATATGGTGATTAAAGGAAATGCGGATAAATAAGCATTGAGCTTACTTCCCTCTTCATTCTTCTCTTGCTTAAATTAAGTCAGTATTCATCTGACAAGATTCACCTATTATCAATAAATTATTAATTTTTAAATATAAATTAAATACCTAAGGGTTTAAAATTTTTAATAAAAACTTATGTCGATCATATTGGTGCACTATAGGAATCACAGATTGATCTTTATTGACTATTTTGCCATCTAACAAAGATATCTCTTCTTGCGAAAATAACCCTAAAGTTATTATATTGGAATCATTAGGTTGGCAGAATTGAATATTGGGTATACGACCATCGAATATCAACTTATTATGCATGGCTTGATCATAAATTCGATTCGACATGATTTTATATGGAATATTACAAAACTCTCTTATCATTAACTGAATATAAGCCAGCATTGACTCTCGATCACCATAGCTTACTCCTGAACATGAAATCTGCTGCATTCCCATTTGCTCTAAGACTTCTACACCGTATGCATCTTTAATCCAGTCAGCGTTATAAGCCTCATCCTTTAATTTAACCTTTTGTTTTTCCATCCCGACATACAATCCATGTACGATGCCATCAAGTGGTGGAGCTTGGAAAATTACATCCCGAATATCAGATAAAAGAATTTTTTGAGCATTTGGACGAAGTCGAATCGCTTTTTGATACTCAAAGAAACGACCTACATGAGGATAACTCGCATAGTTCAAAGCGATTTCTTTCCAACCTTGCATTGGAATTTTAGCTACAAATTGAAAAAACAGAGTGGCGCAACGTCGTGCCAACTTATGTTTGAGTAATCCAACATAATCATTACGATAGTGTAGCTTACCCATAGAACTAAATTGGTAATTAATAGTGTAGTGTTGAATATGCTTTAAGTGTTTTCTATATTCTTCTAATTGTTTACGATAAATGATTAAAACAAGTTCACCATCAAATTCAGTATGATCTAAAGAGTTTATGAACGCTAAAATTTGAGAAACACTGTAACCTGTAGCAGCAGCTAGAATAACCTTCTCATCACCCATCGATATTTTTCCTATTTAAACTTAATTGTTCGGTGCTGATATACATCCAACAGTTGCTGAATGAGTCTAAACCACTCCCGTACAACCTTTTGTTTAAACGTCAATTTCTGCTTGATATGCTGTACTTGAATATCAAAACGCTTACGACGATTCTGCTCTAAACTACTTTCAAAAATTTCTTTTTGTGTAGGCTTTAATATATCGCTTTGAATACACAACCCAGGACTTAATTGATATGGAGTATACTGAGTTGACTGATCAAATAATTCAAAAACTATATGATCAACAGCCACCATTTCATCAAGACTTCGAGCATATTGCAATAATTGTTCACAAGCCTTTCTAGATAAAATATAGCCAGCACAACCTAAGTGTATACCATTCAGCTGATACAACGCTCGTTTACCAGGTACTATAGCTTGCTTTTGATAAGCCATTTTTATTTTTTTTGAGAAAACTTCAAGTTTGATTATATGTGTATCTTTTGGTATCCAATTATAATTCTCTAAAAGTAGATGACTCTCTTGACCCAGGTAAACATCATCTTCAAATATAGTAATAAAATCAAATTGCTCATCAACTGCTTTTTTCCACAAAGTGAGGTGACTCAATAAGCAAGCTATTTCACCTTCTGTAAGCTCTGTCTTTTGAAAATTTAGATCTAATAAGTTAATCGATTTCTGACTAGAATCAGGTGTAATCGCATTAAAAAACTCAAAACCAACATTTTGACGATTGAATTCAATGCTTATGTGTTCACGTCGGCTCTTAGCAGTCTCTAAGCTAATAACAAAATTTTTCATAATTCAGCTACTTAAACTCTACTTTTCTAGCAAACAAACATAGCCTCAACTTATGAATCAAACGAAGAAATTCTCGTTTGATTTTTTGATCAATGCTCAACATTTGTTTTGGTACTTTAAAATTGTTGCGGAAAGCATCTAGCGAACTAACGAGCGTAATTTCTTGCTTGAGAACTTTCTCTTGTATACAAATCGCAGGTTCCAACTGATAAACAATATAATCATTGTGTTTAAGCAAATCAGAGAATAGTATGTGATCCAATGGTTTCAACGTTGTTTGATGCTGAATATAGTTTAGAATATTCTTTATGGCTTTTTTCGAAAGTATATATCCCGCAGCCCCAAAGTGATCTGTTTTTAGCTCACTTATTACATGTTTTTCTTTACTTAATTTTGATTTTTTTAAAATTACTCTCTCGAAGAAAGTTTCAATCTTTAAAATATCTATATTTTGTTCTAACCAACTACTATCCTTTAAAAATAATGATGCATCTTCAGTTAAAAAAATGTCATCTTCAAAGATCGCAACATAATCCAAACCATCATTCAGCGCTTTCTTCCAAACAGTAATATGGCTCAATGCACACGCCAATTCACCTTCACTAATTTTAGTCAGGTCAAAAAAATCAAAATCAGATTTTATAATTTCGTAGGCTAAATCGGGAGTTAGAGCATCAAAAAACTCAAAATCAATTTTTTTTGCGTGAAATTCCTCAGTGATATGACTCCTTCGCTCATGAGCAGAAGGTAAACTTATAACAAAACTCTTCATATAAAATTGGGGATCTACTTTTTACTAAGCTTATAAAATAAAAAAAGTTAATAGATTATGGTTGTTAATAAATTTCACATTCAACAGTTCTAGTATGAAAAAAACATATACATTATACTTTAATTTAGATTAATTAAAAAAATATCTATCCATAAAAGTTAGTTTTTCTAGTTTGTCTAATTACACATTAGAACATTTGCAATACATTTAAAAACTACATGAGAGTTTAGCATTTTTAATGCCAATCTAAATGAGTGCTATCTTTCAATAATGATGGAGCTTGATAATTAAATGCTTTACCCTCAACAGCCATTTGATATTTTTCTAAATATCCATACATCATTTTTTCAGCATTAAAATATTCTTTAACATGTTCGTGGCACTGTAAAGGATCATATTTCTGATTCAAAATAGCATCGACTAACTCATCGGTTTGAGGTGAAAGTTTTCCACAAAAATGAGGAACTAATTCTGGAATAGCCCCATAAGGCGTTGAAAAAACTGGACACCCGAAATACATACTTTCGATAATCGCTAAACCAAATGGTTCATGCCAACGCACTGGAAAAATCAAACCTTTTGAACCATTTAATAGTGCGAGTTTTTCTTGACCGCCCACCATACCATGAAAACGAATATTTGGAGAAAATGTTAAGCGTATGCCTCGTTTAAAATTAAAGCGGTCACCACCCAATACATCTAATTTTTGCTTCGCTTTTAAAGCAACATTGATCGCACCTTTGACATTCTTTAAACGCCAAGCCGCTTTACCTAAGAAATGATAATAATCACGCTTGGCTTTCCAATTCACATTACCATAATTTGACCAATCGAGGCCGTTATAAACAAAACTGTTCGACTGATGTCTCTCTGCATGATTTTTTGAAACAAAAATAGTATTTCTATCTAACAAATCACCCACTTGAGCATTACCATGTTCTGTCACAACATAAGGTATATCAATTTCAAGGTTTTTAGGTTGGAATTGAAAATGAACGATATCTGTATTTTCAGGAATTAATTGACTCCAAGATTTAAAAGGATCAATTTCAATAACTTCTGCAAAATCACAAGTTGAGCCCTTCGGGACGATAAATGTGACTTTATGACCGAACTCGACTAATTTTTTTGCTAAATCCCAAATAACTCGCTCCGTTCCACCGTAAGCAAAAACTGGAATCGTCGACATATTTGCGATTACAATATTCATTTATTCTTCTCTTGATTCATTTGCCAAAGCATCACGTATTTATTAAAGGTGTATCCCATCGAAGCGATTGCCAAAAATAATCCATATGCTCCACCAACAAAATCACCTCGGATAATATATTCTCGAATAAATGAAAATATTGATCGAAATATTAAGGCAATTAAACTGACTTTTTTTCCATTTTTAAACTTATCTTTTGCCCAATCATGACTATATCGAACATTTTTGAGCAAGAAATGGTGTAAATCATCGTTGGTCAAATGAGCCAAATAACCTGGCAAACATTGTGCTGAAACCCCTTTTTGGTCTAAAGATTCATGCACTTCTAAATCTGAATACTTAAAATGCTCACGTGAATAAAGTCTTGCAAGTTTGTCGGTGTACCAGCCTCGTTTTTGAACTTCAACACCACAGAATAAATTCACTCGCGCCAAACTAAACACTCGATCATACTGTACTGGCTGCTTTAGAATTTCTGCAATCGAGTCACGTAAAGGTTGATCCAATCGCTCATCTGGATCCAGAACCAACACATAATCTTGAGTGGCATAACTTTGAGCCAATTGACGTTGCTTACCAAAACCTTTCCAATCAGTATTTACAAACCATTTTGCACCGTAACGATCAGCAATTTCTCGAGTATTGTCCGTGCTTCCTGAATCTAGAATGACGATTTCATCCACGAGATCAACCACACTATCTAAGCAATCTGCCAAATGTCTTGACTCATTTTTTAAAATAATCACCAATGATAAAGTGGATCTTTTTTCTGTCCCAAGCTCGATTGAAGTTAGATTCTGCAATGCTTGATGTTCAGCAACAAACTTTCCTTCGGCATTGT
This sequence comes from Acinetobacter sp. 25-47-130, assembly GCF_056779705.1. NCBI lineage: Bacteria > Pseudomonadati > Pseudomonadota > Gammaproteobacteria > Moraxellales > Moraxellaceae > Acinetobacter > Acinetobacter sp. 25-47-130. The sequence goes on from NZ_JBWYII010000007.1 coordinate 102,584, forward strand.
TATGATGTAGATCATACAAAATTGCATATTTATTAAAAGTATATTGCGCAAATATTATCGAGTATAAAAAACCATAGCGGCCTTTCAAAAAACGACCATCTACAATATATTGTTTTATAAATGCCCAGAATGCATGCAGTAAAATTGCAAATGATGAAGTTGATTTTCCACGATTAAAACGATCAACTGCCCACGCTTTCGCGTATTGGAGTCTTTTGCTGAGTAAAAATTCTGGTGTAGGTGCAGTATGATGCAACATGAATCCATTCAATGTTTCTGTTCTAGCTTGATTCAAAACAATAGATTCATGCACTAAATTATCGTTATATTGAAATGATTTAGGATATAAACGCCAATGCGCTTTTATTGACCAATAACGATTGTCAATCTCATGTCCAAAAACACAATCAACGCGTTTAATTCCATAAACGATATTTGCAGGTTGGTTTTGGATAACTTTTAAAATGCTTTGCTTTAATTCTTCAGTAATTTCTTCATCAGCATCCAATGCTAGAATCCAATCACCAGTCGCATAGCTTTGCGCCAATTGACGCTGTTTACCAAAACCAGGCCAATCTGTATTCACAAACCATTGACCGCCAGCAGCTTCGACCAGTTCACGTCCGTGATCAGTACTTCCAGAATCAAGCACAATGATTTCATCTACCCAACCACGCAATGCAGGTAAACTAACTGCTAAATTTTCAGCCTCATTTTTTACCATCATCACAACAGATAAACGGTATGCTCTTTCTTGTCTATTCAACATTTCCATGTTTAGCGCCAAGCATCCTTAATCCATTGACTTGGCAACACATAGCGGTACCATTTACCACCGCCACCATTCACAGCATCAGGTGGATTAATCTCACCATGGAAAATAATAATTTTAGCACCTTCAGGTTTTACTGGTGGCTTAAAAAACGCCATTGGGATTTTTTGTAAACAGTGATATTTATAACTTTTACACCAGCTATCTGGCCAATAGGTTTGCTTCGCATGTTTATCTACATACCATGACAAATAGGCTTGTTCATTACGGAATTTTTTTCGGATCTCATCAAAGTTCTCACGAAAATATGGTAATAATCCAGGGAAAGCGCCCAATTTAAAACGATATACTGAGCTATTACCTGTGATTCGCCATGGTCGTTTCCAGTCGTGAATAATTAAAAAATCACCTGGATAAGTGAAAAAATCATCCATGTTATCAACGATAACAACATCCAAATCTAAAAATAGCGCGTTACCCTTTAAGCCATATAAGTCAGGCTCAAAAGTTGAAAGCTTGTTCCAACCACGCTCAGGCGCACCTTCAGGCAATGCTAACGGTGGAATAGGAAAGCATTTAACATTTGGATCAATTCCTTCTGTACGGTCAGTGAGACAAACCATCTGGAAATCAACAGTCGTGTGTCGTTTCACCATATTGTAAAGACGATTCACATACTCAGAACCATATTTGGTTCCCCACTTCATACACAAAACAATGTTCTGTTCTTGTGCAATCTCTTCTTCTAATAAGACATTGTTTTCATGTATTGACATGCCGTTTTATTCCACCGAATCAATAGCTGCATCATACCACAGAGTTAAAATATTCTTGAACGATAAGAATTCAAACTCCTCAAAATTGAAATCAAATCTTCATTAAATTGTCACGTCTTAGAAACCCTACTTTGTCAAATTAAATTTAATCTGGCTTGAACTAAAATAATGAAAATTACTATTGTCGGCACTGGGTACGTCGGTCTCTCAAATGCGATGATTTTAGCGCAACATCATGAAGTCACCGCCTTAGACATTGATCAAAATAAAGTAAATTTATTGAACAAGAAAATCTCACCTATACAAGACACAGAAATCTCTGATTTTCTAAGTAATAAACCATTAAACTTTAAAGCAACAACTAATGCTGTGGATGCATATTTTCAGGCAGACTATATTCTTATTGCAACACCAACTGATTATGACCCTACAACCAATTATTTTGACACTTCAAGTGTTGAATCTGTGATCACTGAGATTTTAAGTATCAATCCATTAGCGACGATCATGATCAAGTCGACAGTTCCTGTAGGTTACACCCAACAACTAAAAAGTAAATTTGAAACACAAAATATTATATTTTCACCCGAGTTCCTGAGAGAAGGAAAAGCATTGCTGGATAACTTATATCCTTCAAGAATTATAATGGGTGAAAATTCTGAACGAGCACATCAATTTGCAAACATGCTCATAGAAGGTGCTTATAAAAAAGATTGTCCAGTCTTATTCACTGACTCCACGGAAGCAGAGGCAATCAAACTTTTTGCAAACACCTATTTAGCTATGCGCGTTGCGTTTTTCAATGAACTAGATACTTACGCTCAACTATACCGATTGGACACTCGCCAAATGATCGAGGGTGTTTGTTTAGATCCTCGAATTGGTAAATTTTATAACAATCCATCATTCGGTTACGGCGGATATTGTCTTCCTAAAGATACTAAACAATTACTCGCCAACTACGACCAAGTTCCAAGCAATTTAATTCAAGCCATTGTAGATGCGAATATTACTCGCAAAGATTTTATTGCACAGTCTATTTTGGAGAGATGCCCTAGCGTTGTTGGGATATATCGTTTGGTCATGAAAAGTGGTTCAGACAATTTTCGATCTTCAGCAATACAAGGCGTTATGCGACGTCTCAAAGCACAAGGAATCAAGATCATTATTTACGAACCCACACTTTTAGATAAGAAATTTCAAAACTCAAAAATCATCAAAACACTGGAAGAATTTAAAAAAAGAGCAGATTTAATTATTAGTAATCGTCATTGCGATGAACTGAATGATGTTGCAGATAAAGTGTATACCAGAGATATTTTTGGTAAAGATGATTAAAAAAGGACTCAATTGAGTCCTTTTTCAAAGCCTTAATTATTTCACATATGTTAACCAGTGAACATATTTAGGGTCTTTACCTTGTACGGCATCGAAGTATGCTTTTTGGATTTGTGTTGTGATTGGACCACGAACACCCTCACCAATTTGACGGTCATCATATTCACGAATTGGCGTTACTTCTGCCGCTGTACCTGTAAAAAAAGCCTCATCAGCGATATAGAATTCATCACGCGTAATACGACGTTCAACGACTTCATAACCAAGGTCTTTCGCAATCGTAATAATGGTTTGACGTGTAATACCATCAAGAGCACCACCAGCGATATCAGGGGTATGAATCACACCATCACGCACTAAGAATACATTTTCACCAGAGCCTTGGCATACATAACCTTGTGGATCAAGTAACATTGCTTCGTCATAACCTGAGTGCGCAACTTCTTGGTGTGCCAAAATAGACAGCGTATAGTTTCCTGATGCTTTCGCCTTACACATCGTCACGTTAGGGTGATGGTGTGTAAAAGAAGAAGTTTTTACACGAATACCCTTCGCCATTGCTTCTTCACCAAGGTAAGCCCCCCAGCTCCACGCAGCAACCACTGCATGAATTGTATTATCCGTCGCTGCAATACCTAGCTTTTCCGAACCAATAAAGATAATTGGACGTAAATAGCAAGAAGCCAATTTATTTTCACGCACCACATCAATTTGAGCTTGTTCTAACGCCGCCTGATCAAACGGAACTTTCATCTGATAAATTTTGGCAGAGTTTAAAAGACGTTTGGTGTGTTCTTTTAAACGGAAAATTGCCGTTCCATTCGGAGTTTCGTAGGCACGGACACCCTCAAACACACCCATACTGTAGTGTAAAGTGTGTGTTAAGACGTGAGTTTTTGCTTCACGCCAATCAACTAATTGTCCATCTTGCCAAATAAAACCATCACGATCAGCCAAATTCATGACCTAAACTCCAAATTTTTATACACAGTCATTTCTATCCAACTACTGATGCAGTTGGATCTATTAATCTTTGCCATAGCTTGCAAACGACCTTACGGGTATCGAGCCAATTCGCAGCACTCACTTGCATGGATTGATTTGCAAGGGCTAAACGATGACTCTCGGCACGTTCACGGAGATAAGCTTGAATCAATGCTGTCGCATCGGCGCTGGATAAGCAGCCAGTTTTTGCGGCATCCTCAAGGATTCGTACATTGTCGGAGTAATGGGCGAGATCAGGATTCGTCCCACTCCATGCTAATACTGCATACTGTGCCATAAATTCGATATCAACGATACCACCTGCATCCTGTTTTAAATGAAAAATTCCATCTTTTTTTTGCTCATTTGATGAGCCTAAATGGTCTTTCATTTTTTGACGCATTTTTAGCACTTCTGCTCTCACCGTTTCTTCATTTCGAGGCAAAGTTAAAATACGACAGCGTAATTCCTCAAACTTTTCTCTTAAGCTTTGCTCACCCGCTATACTACGCGCACGAACAATCGCTTGATGCTCCCAAAGCCATGCATTTTTAAGTTGGTATTGCTCAAAAGCCTTAAGGCTTGTGACGAGAAGCCCAGCTTCTCCTGAAGGACGCAATCGTGTATCAATCTCATACACACGACCATCTAAAGTTTGGGTTGTCATCAGCGACATGAGCTTTTGCCCAACACGCATCGCAAATTCAAAACCACTAATTGGTTTCAAGCCATCTGTATCTGCCTGCTCATCCATATAGTGAATAAAGACTAAATCAAGGTCTGAACCATACCCAAGTTCAATACCGCCTAATTTCCCATACCCAATGACACTGAATGCCATATGATTTTTTGAACAACGTTGACCATCTGCATCTACTGGGTAACCATGTTTTTTTGCTGTAATTTGATATGCTAAATTCAAAGTTGCTTGAACTGAAACCTCAGCAATATCGGTGAGCGCATCAGACACACGCATCAGTGGACTTTCAGCCAATACATCACTTGCTGCTACAGTCAAAACATTCGATTTTTTAAATAAGCGCAATACGCGCATTTGATCTTCCACTTGATCAATTTCAATACGCAGCAGCTGCTGTCTAAGTGAATCCTCCAAATCTTGGCGTTTAGGTAACTCAAAATCCATCGATAAAAACTCATCGAGTAAAACTGGATAATGAGTTAACTCTTCACAAATCCATGGGCTTACAGTCGCCATTTTAACGAGTCGCTGTAATGCTCCTTTACTTTCAATTAACATCACTAGATAGACTGTTCGCCGCATCACAGATTCAACCAGTGGCATCAGCCTTACCAAAGCGACTTGTGGATTATCCGATTCAAGAACAGCTTGAATCAGATGAGGCCAAAACTCTTTTAAACGATTAACTGCTTTAGCGGGTAATTTTTTGATGGCATGTCCATACCAAAATTCACGAACCAAATTTTTAGCAGACTCATCTAAAACTTCATTCAATTGCTGCTCTATTTGGCTAAAGCTTTCAACCAATGGATCTACTTCTTTTTCTTTAATCAAATGCTCAAACTGATAAGTTACTATAGCGCGCTTCTCATTGAGAACATCTAAGAACGCATCCCAACTCTCAAAACCAAGTGTCTCTACGATGCGATTTCTTTGGTCAACCTCAGTAGGCAGTGATTGCGTTTGTTGGTCATTTAAGGCTTGAATAGCATGTTCCACACGACGCAAGAATAAATAAGCATTTTCAAGCTCATCTACCACTTCAGGTTCAAGTAGTCCAACAACCCCCAAATGATGTAGACTCACTAAACATTGACGGTCTTGTAGCTCAAGTTTTGAACCACCATAAATCAACTGGAAAACTTGAACGATAAACTCGACTTCACGAATACCACCTGCACCAAGTTTAATATCATCTTCAATATTTCTACGTTGAACTTCACGCTCAATCATCGCTTTCATTTCACGCATCGCTGCAAAAGCGGTGTAATCCACATAACGGCGGAATACAAAAGGTCGAGTCATTTCCAGAAGCTCATCCCCTTCCTTTCCTCCTGTAACAATACGCGCCTTTATCCATGCATAACGCTCCCACTCACGTCCATGTTGACTGAGATACTTTTCGAGTGCCGCATGACTGATTGCAAGTGCTGAACCATCACCCCATGGCCGTAATCGCATATCCACTCGGAATACAAATCCATCTGCGGTGATATGTTCCAACAAATAAATAATTTTTTGCCCCCAAAGGATGCAAAATTGCTGAACATCAATACATTTACGACCATTTGTTTCACCTTGCTCATCGAAGGCAAATATAAGATCAATATCACTGGATAAATTAAGTTCCTGAGCCCCCAATTTACCCATTGCAATCACGATAAGGTCTTGAAGCTTACCGTTATAGCCGATCGGCTCTCCATGTTTGGCTTGCAATGGACGATAAGCGAAGCTTTTGGCTGCATCAATACTGGCATCGGCAAAGTCTGAAAGCTCACGAGTCAATGTAATAACTGAAATGAAGCGGTTCGCATCCTGCCAAATCCACCGAAACATTAAACGTGCTCGCAAAATTCGAATTTTTTGCATCCATTCTTTTTCATCCTGAATGTCAGCAAGTTCTTTTTGTACAATGTGATAGATTTGTTCAGTACTTAAAAATTTATTAAATTGATCAGATGAATAATCTTGTTCTAATAATGTTTGATGTAAATTATAAACTTGTTCCGCGTATTGACTGGCTCTAAGAGTTTTTTGCAACTGATCAGCATTCATTTGAAAAAAAGCCTGAATAAATCTAAAACTCTTTTATATCAGTCCTTACGCAATTTGTGGACTATTTAGTTCACTTTTTCCAAAGATGTTTGATTACTCGTATTTGGGGTGGTAGGTAACGCTGCATGAGTGTCTGCTTCAGGTAATATGACTTTAAAAGTCGTACCTTGACCTTGTTGAGAACTGACACCAATTTCACCATGATTCAAATCAACAAATCTTTTACATAACACCAAACCTAAACCAGCACCTTTTTCACCAGATGTACCACGAATAGATACCTTCAAATCCGGTTGAAAAAGCTTCTCAATTTGCTGTGATGTCATACCTAAACCTGTATCGCGAATGGCAATTTCGACACCTTGATCGCATTTTGATGCTTCGATATAAACTTTTCCAGTTCCATCCACATGAGTAAACTTCAAAGCATTGGATACCAAGTTTTGAATCACTGATGTGATCATATTAATGTCGGCAAAGACTTTTAACTCTTGCGGCACACTTTCAATTAATTGAATATTTTTTTTCACAGCCAACGTGTTTAAAACATCAAAAACGATTTTTGTCACCTGTTTAAGCTCAAACTGAATAGGATGATAGACAAATCTCCCGCCTTCAGCCATTGCCCAATTTAATAGGCTTTCCAATAAGTTATAAGTCGATTGAGCGGTATCATGTAAATACTCAGCGATATTCTGTACACTGTCCTCATCCAAACTTTCACGCTCATTGGCCAATACATCAGAAAAACCTAATAAGCCATGAAATGGTGCGCGTAAATCGTGTGCAATGATTTGAAAGAATTTTGTTTTACTGAAATTAAGCGCCGATTGTTGTTCATATAATTCTTTGAGTTCCGCATAATCCGAATGAAGCTCTAATATACGAATTAAGCTCATTGAAAAATCATAAACCAGTTCTAAATTTTGATCATCAAAAGGTTGGTGCTGATTATCAAATAAAATCACTTGACCAATTGAAAAATCATCATTCACTTTTAAATCAATGGCTATAATTCGCTCGTGATCAACTCCGAGTTGATGAATATGTGCTGAAAAAGATGAATAATTAGGATGATCACGACTGATCGAAGTTTGACCCGCGAAATATGGTAATAATTTTGCTTTTTTATTGGCATTAAAAGCTTTAAATCCATTTGGAGAAGAATGCCACACATATGGTTCATCATGAAAAGCTAAGATTGCTGATTCCGCATTTAAAATGCCACGCGCAAATCTTAAAAAACTCTCAAGTTGATTTTTTGGCGTTGATACACCGAGTAAAAGAGACATTTTGCAGGCACTGAGCTGATCAGCTTGATCGACATCTATAAATTCTATTTTCATGTCTACATCCTGCCATGGAGTAAAGGGGAATAATGATCGATTACATTTTATTTTTTCATTTCACAGTAAAGAAATGAAACCTTATTTCATCAAGACTAATACATTCTCAAATATTAAGAAAGTGCATTTTTGAGGACTGAATATCTAGCTAAAGCATGAGTCATACTTTATAAAACGTAAGCGTCTAGTGAAGATCGATTGAATAAACCATAACTATTTATTATTAAAATAAAATTTACTCAATCCTTATCTTATATTATTCATCAAATCTTCATTTGAAATTTTAAAATTCCTTTATTTATTTAAAACAAATAAAAAGGCCCTCAAGTCTGAATATGCTTGAAGGCCTTTAAGTATTTGGTCCCGAGGGTCGGACTCGAACCGACACGTCATCTCTGACAGCGGATTTTGAGTCCGCCGCGTCTACCAATTTCACCACCTCGGGAAAGGTTGTGTTCGGTATAATATCGTTTTTCTTTTCTTTGTCAATGCAAAACCTGACTCAAGCGCCTATTTTTAAATCAATAGCATGCATTATGCTTTTTTAACCACCAAACTCAACTCGAACTGGGCAAAAAAAGCATATACTAATGCCAAAATTTTTGCTGATTCCATTTTTATATTCTTATGCAACTTTCTGATTTTAACTTTGAACTCCCTGACGAACTTATTGCCCGTTACCCTCTTGAAGAGCGAAGCGCTTCTCGCTTACTTCATCTTAAAGCCGATGGTCAATATGACGATCACCAATTTACCGATATTTTAGACCTGTTTAATGAAGGTGATTTATTAGTTCTCAATGATACTAAGGTAATGAAAGCTCGCTTGAAAGGTAAGCGTGCTTCGGGTGGTGCGATTGAGGTTCTGGTTGAAAGAATGCTTGATCAATTTATTGCTCATTGCCATATCAAAGCAAGTAACTCACCAAAACCAGGTGCTGAGCTTTTTGTCGGATCAGATGAGGTTAAAGTTACGGTTCAAGGGCGCCATGAAAATCTCTATGTGGTGGAATTTTCCAAACCAATCTTAGATGTATTGGATCAGTTTGGTGCATTGCCTATTCCACCTTACTTCAACCGAGAAGCAGAAGATATTGATACTGTTCGTTATCAAACCGTATTTAATGATCCTACAAAAATTGCTAGCGTTGCTGCTCCAACGGCGTCTCTACATTTTGATGAACAACTATTAAAAAAACTTGAAGATAAAGGTGTAAACAAGACATTTGTCACCTTACATGTGGGTGCAGGTACCTTCTTACCAGTACGCACCACTGATATCGAAAATCACATCATGCACAGTGAATGGTGCCAAGTCAGCGATGAAGCTATGGCGTTGATTAAGGCGACTAAAGATCGAGGTAATAAAGTGATTGCCGTCGGAACGACTGCAACACGCGCAACAGAAAGCGCGGCTCAAGCCAATGGTGGCGAACTGAAGGGCTGGACTGGTGATACTCAGATTTTTATTTATCCTGGTTATGAATTTAAAGTAGTAGATCGTTTGATTACTAACTTCCACCTTCCAGAATCAACATTATTAATGCTTGTTTCAGCCCTATCCAATCGTGATTATATTTTGAATGCGTATCAACATGCTGTAAAAGAACGCTATCGTTTCTTTAGTTATGGTGACGCAATGTTGATTGACCAAGCAAAAGATTAGGATCTGATCTATGCCGATTGATTCTGTTCAGCAACTGCTTCACCTTCGCACCCGAAAGAACAAGCAAATTATGGCCAGTGTTGATCGGCTTTGGGCTCTTGGACGTTCTGCTCAACATTCTGATGACATCCTGCAAGGATTACATCCATGGGGTTCGAATACCCAACTCTTTTTTCACAATGGCATACCTAAATTTTTAGTTACGCTTGCCATCATATTCATTGTTTTTTCGCTCTTTCCTATTTTTGACACATTAAAATGGATGGCATATAGCTCAGCGGCGATACTTATCCTGATTGCATATATAATTTATGAACCAAATAAACCTATTCATGAAGTGATTTCATTTCTTGAAGAGCGAATGATTGGTTTTAAATTCGGTATAGAAGCTTATTCAACGCCATCACACCTTGGAACAAATAGACATAACACCTTGATCATAAGTCAGCTAAGGCAAAAATTTCCTTTGTTTAACCAAGGCAACCATGCCAATGACATTTTAAAATTTGCCTCTACCACGTGGAAAAACGCGCAAAATCAAGATTTCCCTGTTATGCTTTTTCATTACCGATTTATTGATGAAGTCAATCTGCCTGAGCAAAACAAAACACCACAAAAATTAAAAAAAATTGAACGTCATCGTTGGGGCGTATTTGTATTTGATATATCACCACTAGGATTAGCGACGACCAGTAGAAAGAAAGGGTTCACCACACCATATACAGAGCGCTGGGAGAGCAGCGATTTAGAGCTACGTAAAAAAGTTCAGATTTACGGTACAGATCGCTTACAACTCGCAAAGATCATGACGCCATCAACCACACTCAAACTGATTGAATTTTATCGACTTCACCAGGGCGACTTAATTTTCCACCCTCATGACCAAATCATGTGCTATTTGGGAGAGCGCGATTTATTTGACGTCACACACAAGCTTGAAATCAAAGACATTAAAAATATATCCGCTTTGCGCGGTTACTTAAGAACATTAACCATGCCAAATTATCAACAACTCAAACAGAGCATGCTAAACTTAGTTGCATAATAACGATCATATTAGGTAATGCGTGTGGGCTTATTCATTTTTCTTTCCATCTTTGTTTTGATTGTTGTTTGGGGAATATGGGTTCGAAATAATATCGTTCGATATTTGAATGCTTCTCAGCGTGCTTGGTCAGATGTCGCAAATTTTGAACGTCAGAAAATTAAAACATTAGAGCATCTTGAGCAAAATTTATCTCAATACACTGAGTTTGAAAAATCAACATTAGAAAATATCACAGCCTTACGCCAACAAATCCTAAATCTCAATACACAATCAACTGATGTAGCTCAGCTTCAGCATATTGAAGCGCTAAGTCAGTCGTTAATGAAAAGTTTAAATGTGGTTGTTGAGAATTATCCAGATCTCAAAGCTGATCAGCTTTACAACCAAATGATGCATGACATTCAAGAGCAAAATGAAAATGTCAGTGCTGCAATTTCAATATTCAATCGAAATGTCGAAGAGTTTAATAACTTGATTCAAATTTTTCCAAATAACTTAATCAACAGTATCAGCCTCGCAAAGAAACCTATTCGCCCATTTACCGATCATCAAGCGCAACAAAATTTTGATTATCGCCCTAATTTCAAATAAGGATTCCACCTTAAAAAGTGGCAATATCTTAGAGAATCACGTTGTTTATCCATTACGATTTATTCATATTAAGGTACGCTAAAAACTGTATAGCTGGTCGAAAAACAAGCAGATATCTTCATTGTTTAGCAAGATCATGAATCTCTTGTAATTTTTCATAAACAAAAATCCAAGTCGTTAAGAATAATGTAATTTTTCTAGCATAAACTGCGCGAATCTAGGAAAATAGAGTGCTTTATCGCTATCAATCAGCGAACTGTTTTTTCGCCTCGATTTGGACAATTTATGAAGTTTGAAAAATTAGGTCAGTCTGGTCGCGCTCGACGCGGACGCTTAACCTTGGAACATGGTGTCGTTGAAACACCGATGTTTATGCCTGTCGGAACTTACGGCACTGTTAAAGGCATGCTCCCACGTGATATTGAAGAAATTAAATCACAGGTCATTTTAGGGAATACCTTTCATTTATATCTACGCCCTGGCCTAGATGTCATTCGTGAGCACGGTGGTCTACATGGTTTTATGAAATGGAATAAACCAATTTTGACTGACTCTGGTGGCTTCCAAGTATTTAGCTTAGGCGCAATGCGTAGTATCAAAGAAGACGGCGTAACATTCCGCTCTCCAATTGATGGCTCTAAAGTCTTTCTTTCTCCTGAAATTTCGATGGATATTCAACATACATTGAATTCAGATATCGTGATGATTTTTGATGAATGTACACCTTATCCAGCGACTCACGAAGAAGCTCAGAAATCTCTACAACTTTCATTGCGTTGGGCAAAGCGTTGTAAGACTCAACATCATGATGTGTTAAAAAACCGCAATGCTCTGTTTGGTATTATTCAAGGCGGCATGTATGAAGACCTCCGCCAAGAATCACTAAATGGATTAAAAGAAATCGGTTTTGATGGTTATGCGATTGGCGGTCTTTCTGTAGGCGAGCCAAAAGAAGAGATGATCAAAGTCCTTGATTATCTTCCAGAGCAAATGCCTGCGGATAAACCACGTTATTTAATGGGTGTTGGCAAACCAGAAGACATCGTTGAAGCTGTTCGTCGTGGTGTAGACATGTTTGACTGTGTAATGCCAACTCGTAACGCACGTAATGGACATTATTTTGTTACGGACGGTTTAGTGCGTATACGAAATGCGAAATACCGCCATGATCAAAGCCCACTTGATCCGCATTGCGATTGTTACACCTGTACCAACTTTACCCGTTCGTATCTATACCATTTAGAAAAATGTGGTGAGATGCTTGCATCAATGCTTGGCACAATTCATAACCTTCGTTATTACTTGCGTTTAGCAGAAATGATGCGTGATGCATTAGATAACGGAACATTTGATGATTTTGTTCACGATTTTTATGCACGCCGTGGGCTTGAAGTACCCCCTTGTCCGCAAGATTAATACATCAGTATTTGCGCTGAGCAAAAAGACAATGTAAATTGCTGAACAAGCCGATTTTTTATCATCTTTTTTGATATTTTTAGTTTAGGAAAATGAAATGAGCCTTTTTATTTCGACTGCACACGCAGCTGGTGAAGCTGCACAACAACCAAGCTTAGTTGCTAACTTATTGATGATTGCAGTATTCATTGCAATTTTCTACTTCTTAATTTGGCGTCCTCAAGCAAAACGTGCGAAAGAACATCGCACTTTGGTTGAGAGCTTAGGCGTTGGCAGCGAAATCGTTTTTGCAGGCGGTTTAATGGGCCGTATTACTAAACTCGAAGGTGATTTCGCTGTGGTTGAATTAAACCGTGGCAACGAAGTTAAAATTCAGCGTGCAAGTGTGATTTCAGTATTACCTGAAGGCACTCTAAATAACCTTTAATTATAAAATAGTCGTGCAGCTGCACGACTTTTTTCATTTTAAGAAGAAAGCGAATGCGTTACCCAGCATGGAAATATTTACTCATTCTAGTTGTACTAGTCGTGAGTACATTATATGCCCTGCCAAGTTTGTATCCTGATGAACCAGCTGTCCAAATTTCTGGTGCAAAAGCTGGTTCTGTCATTGATGACACAGTGATTCAAAAAGCAGAGCAACTATTAAAAAGCAACAATATCCAATCCCACAATAACAGCTTTACTCAAAATGCTGCCCTTCTACGTTTAGACAGTTCTGAAGCCCAATTAAAAGCAAAAGATATCCTACGTGAAGGTCTGGGTGAAAACTATGTTGTTGCATTAAACCTCGCACCAACAACACCTGAATGGTTACAGAAAATCGGTGCACGACCAATGAAACTTGGTCTTGATTTGCGTGGTGGTGTCCACTTCCTCCTTGAGGTGGATATGGACAAAGCGATTGCGCAGCGCATGGAAACATCGGCTGCTGATTTGCGACGCGAATTCCGTGAGAACAAGATCAAATTCAATAGTCTTTCATTGAATAACAATGCGATCACTGTTCAATTTGCTAACAATGAAGATCGTGCAGCAGCGATGGATCAACTTCGTCGTAACGGCAATAAATATACTCAACAAGCACTTGCAACTGAAAATGGTGCCAGTCTTCGTTTAACCTATACAGATACCACAAAGCAAGAAATTCAGTCGTATGCGTTAGATCAAAACTTAACAACACTTCGTAATCGTATTAATGAACTTGGTGTTGCAGAAGCATTGGTTCAAACCCAAGGTAGCAACCGTATTGTGGTTGAATTACCAGGTGTCCAAGACACCGCTGAAGCAAAACGTATCTTAGGTCGTACAGCAAACTTAGAATTCCGTTTGGTGTCTGATCTAAATGATCAATATATTGATCCTTATTCAGGGAAATATAATGGTCAACCCTTACCTCCAGGGACAGAAGTATTCGCCTATGAATCTTTAGACAGTGGTCGTGAACTTTTACTTAACCGTAATCGTATTCTGACGGGTGAGCGTGTACAAAATGCTTCTTCAGGCTTTGGACAAGATAGTGGTACAGCAGAAGTTAACATTACCCTTGATAATGCAGGTGGTAAGTTAATGTCAGATGCTACTCGTAGCGCTGTTGGTAAGCGTATGGCGGTACTGTTCATCGAGAATAAACAACGTATCAGTTATGTCGAAGATCCTGAAACAGGCGCACAAACTGAAGTACGCACACCATATACTGAGTCTGTCGTCATTAATGCAGCAAATATTCAAGCAGTATTAGGTTCTCAGTTCCGTATTACCGGTTTAGATTCACCTCAAGAAGCGGCTGAACTAGCTTTAATGCTTCGTGCAGGTGCACTCGCTGCGCCAATGTACTTTGTTGAAGAGCGTGTTATCGGTCCAAGCCTAGGTCAAGAAAACATCGATAAGGGTGTACTATCCACTCAAATTGGATTCATCTTGGTCGCAATTTGGATGGTGGTATTCTTCCGCTTATTCGGTGTCATTGCGAACTTCGCTCTAGTATTCAACTTAGCCATGATCTTGACGGTTATGTCTTGGATCGGTGCTTCATTAACGCTGCCAGGTATTGCAGGTATCGTTATTACCATCGGTATGGCGGTGGATGCAAACGTTCTAATTTGCGAGCGAATACGCGAGGAAATCAAATGGGGAGCATCGCCTAAACAGGCGATTGTTGCAGGTTATGATCGAGCTTATAACACCATCTTTGACTCGAACTTAACCACATTCCTTGTTGCATTTATCCTCTTTGCCATTGGTACTGGTCCGATCAAAGGATTTGCCGTGACACTCATGATTGGTATTGTTTGCTCGATGTTTACTGCGATTACAGTAACCCGTGCAATTGTACAGATCATTTACGGTAAAAAACGTAACTTGAAAAAGTTGAGCATTTAGGAGATCTATCATGACTGAAAATACTCAACTCGAATCAAAACAATACGGCCGTCCAGACAACGAACGCGTAATTCCTTTCATGAAGATTGCAAAGCCAGCAGCTTGGCTTTCAATCATCCTGACTATTGCAAGTATCTTCTTTATCGCGACTAAAGGTCTGAATTTAGGATTAGACTTTACTGGCGGTGTTGCAGCTGAATTGAATTATGCCAATCCTGTAAAACCCTCTGAAGTGACGCAAGCATTAAGTGATGCGGGTTTTAATGATGCTGTTGTTCAAACCTTAGGTTCTGAACGAGATTTAATGGTTCGTATGCCCGTACAAGAAGATATTGAAGCGGAAGATCTAACCAAAGCAATTACCACCGCAGTTCAATTAGACAATAATACCGTGACTGTACCTAAGGTAGATGTTGTTGGTGGTCAAGTCGGAAACGAACTTTACATTAAATCAGCAGGTGCTGTGGCTTTGGCTCTGATTATCATGCTGATTTATGTGACGATTCGCTTCGAATTCAAGTTGGCAATGGGTGCCGTACTCTCTTTGTTCCACGATATTGTGGTAACACTTGGGATTTTCGCCCTCATGCAATGGCCATTTGACCTAACCGTTTTAGCTGCTCTTCTAGCGATTATTGGTTTCTCATTAAACGATAATATTGTTGTCTCGGATCGTATTCGTGAGAACTTCCGTAAAATTCGTGGGGCAGAACCTCTTGAGATCATCAATATTGCATTGACTGAAACCTTACGTCGTACCATCCACACTTCGATGACGCTATTGCTTGTGGTCGTTGCTATGATGATCATGGGCGGCGATGGTTTGAAATGGTTCTCGATTGCAATGTTTGTCGGTGTTTTTGTCGGAACATATTCTTCGATTTATATCGGTACTGCATTTGCATTGTGGCGTGGTCTGAACCGCCAAGACTTTATTGTTCAAGTAAAACCTGAATTTGAAGAGGAAGAAGAAATTCCTCAATAAACATTCAATACAAAAAGCCCATCAAATGATGGGCTTTTTTAATGTTGAGTGATTTGAATTTGAGGAATTGCAAAACCACGGCAAGAGTATTCACTTCGCCATGCGACTGTCAGCATACAATCCATGATTTCAAAATTCTGATACGCAAATCCCCCTAAGACTGGATGCTCACAAACCCCACCCATGTGTGTGGTATGGGCATTGGTATTCAACTCATTTAAGCTCATACGGATTCCCATCCCATGTGCCTTCAAAATTGCTTCCTTAATGGTCCAGACTTTAAACCAATAGCGAGAATCAAAATCCAATTCTGTCCATATCGCATATTCCAGTGGATGAAATGCATGTTTGGCTAAAGCTTCGAATCGAATTGATCGATTCAGCTCCTCAATATCCACACCCAAATCTCGAATATGATGTGATGTAACTAAAGCATAATAATGTTGACTATGACTATGGTTAAACTCAAAGTTTGAGATTTTTTTCAAAAAAGGTTTTCCATCTTTCGTTTGGTCAATATCCTCATTTTTTATTGTTTTATTTAATTTACTTCCTAGTAAGCAGTTACGATATTGGTGAATCATTTTTTTTCTAAGACTGATTTCTTCAGTACGTGTTAGATTTTCAGGAACTTGAAAAAAAGAAGAAATTTTAGAAATATCAATTTGAATATGACGGGTCATAATAACGTTCTCAGTGATTCCATTTATCTTAATTTATTCGCATGATAAAAAAAGCCCAAACTTCACATTTGGGCTTTCTGGACTAAATTTACAATTGATTAACCGCGTTTGAACTTCTTCTCGGCTTTCTTAAACTTCTGTACATAACGACGTTTACGTGCCGCAGTACGCTCGTCAATTTGAGATTTACGACCTTCAAATGGGTTCTCTGAAGTTTTAAATTCAATTTTTACAGGTGTACCCTCTAGTTTATACACTTTACGGAACACGTTTTCTAAGTAACGACGATAGTCAGCTGGGGTTTTATCAACTTTATTACCGTGAATCACAATCGTAGGCGGGTTTTGACCACCGATATGCGCATAACGCATTTTAATTGCACGGCCTTGAACTTTAGGTGGATGATGCGCGTCTGTTGCATCTTTTAAGATCTCAGTGATTTTCGCTGGAGATACTTTCAAACGTGAAGATTCATATGCACGGTGGATTGAAGGATAAAGCTCACCCACACCTGTACCATGCAAAGCAGAAATTAAATGGATTTTTGCCCATGGAATAAAGTCAAAACGACGCTCAACATCCAATTTACATTGTTTGCGATCATATTCTGACATATTGTCCCATTTATTGATCGCAATCACCATCGCACGACCAGCTTCAATCGCATATCCAATCAAATGCAAGTCTTGCTCAACAATACCTTCACGCGCATCAACAACAACAACAACAACGTTGGCATCTTTCATTGCTTGTAAAGTCTTTACGATTGAGAATTTCTCAATCATTTCATCCACTTTGCCTTTACGACGAACACCAGCAGTGTCAATGAGCGTATATTTTCGACCATCACGCTCAAATGGGATGTAAATTGAGTCACGTGTAGTACCAGGCTGGTCAAAAGCAACGACACGTTCTTCACCTAACAGGCGATTAACTAATGTTGACTTACCTACGTTCGGACGACCGATAATCGCTAGACGGAGCCCAGTATCTTCATCACGCTGTTCACTTAGGTCATCTTCTGGTACATCTTCAAGTACTTCTTCGAGCATTTGTTGAACACCACGCCCATGGCTTGCAGCCACTTGCATCGGTTCACCCATACCCAACTTAAAGAACTCAACCAATGCTGCCTCTGCATGAACACCATCAACTTTGTTGGCAACTAAAAATACTTTTTTACCGAGTGTACGTAACTCACGCGCAATCTGTTCATCAGATGCTAGAAGACCTGCACGTGCATCGACAACAAAGATAATCATATCTGCTTCATGAATCGCAGTTTTAGACTGCTCTGCCATGTAAGAGTCGATCCCACCTTCGTTTTCACCGATACCGCCAGTATCTACAACGATAAATGATTTATTTTGGTATACTGCATCACCATATTTACGGTCACGAGTAAGACCGGCAAAGTCTGCAACAAGCGCGTCACGACTTTTGGTAATCTGGTTAAACAGCGTTGATTTTCCGACGTTCGGACGACCAATGAGCGCAATAACGGGTTTCATAGATTAACCTTTAACAAGATCAGCCAACTCAATTGGCCTGAACATCAGAAACTGTGGAAGAAGTTAGACGAATCATCTACTTAAAAATAAAAATGTCGGGGTCTGACAATTCAACACCCCGAACTTAAAATATGTATTCAGCGACTAGTTTACCATAAGCAGAGAAAAAATTAACGATTCTGCCAAATTGTAAGTGCGCCTGTACGTGTCACTGAGTAAAGCTGATTGTTTACTACACGTAACGAACGTACTTCACCACGCGTTTTTTCACGACCAACAAGTTGACCATTTTTAGGATCTACAAGGTGGAGTACCCCCTCATAATCACCTACCACTAAATACTGACCTAACATTACGGGGTTGCTTAATTGACGGTTAAGCAATTGATCATTAGTCCATAACGGCTGACCCGTCACCAGATCAAACGATACAATTTTACCATCTGTTTGCGTGACGAAGACTTGGCGACCTGCAACTTCAGCACGATTAATACTGCTTGCATCTTCACTCCAAATCACACGTTGCGAAACTAGATCTAGTACAGTGACTTGGCCTTGATAGCTGGTGGTTACAACCAATTGTCCTGCAACGATTGGATCTGCATCCACATCAACTAAACGCTGTATATCAGAACGACCATCGCTGACTGCCACACGTCTTTGCATACGCAAAGTTCCAGTGAGACTATCAATTGCGTACACGTATGCATTTGACGAGGCCACTAACACTGTTCGTGGGTCTAAGCGCACAGGTGAAGCTTGACCGCGTAAGCTCAATTGTTCGTTTGGCATACGATAGGTCCACACTTGTTGACCTGTTTTTTCATCCAGACCAAACACCGTACCATCATTTGCAACAACGATCACTCGACCAGTCTGAATAAGCGCCGCACTCAAAATTGCACCACTTAATTGCGCCGTCCAACGGATATCACCCGTTTTTTGATCGAGAGCAAACAGTTGACCTTTCTTGTTGCCGACGATCACTAACCCATTGGCCGCTTCAACACCTGAACTTAAACCAAGCTTTGTAACTTGTTTTTCCCAGACACGCTGCTTACCTTGATATGCAGAAACCTGTCCCTTAGGATCTAAAAAGTATAAAACACCTTGATCATTCGCCATTCTCAAACGCAATGGATCAGCAGCATCCGTCGCTGAAACGTTATGTGAAAAAATAGGTGCTAAGCTCACCGATTGCTGAATTTTAGGCAACGGATTAGGTTTCACCTTTTCTTCTTTCACCGTATTGCTTGTACACGCCATTAGTGCACACGACAATGTCGCTAGAACAAAAGAAATTTTATACTTTCTATCCATTAAGACTCATCCGTTTGTATATCTAAAATTGGGCGCTCAATTTCAGGATCTTCTACTAATATGCCAACACTTTCGAGTTTAATTTGTAAGATTTGGCGTTCTTGTTTAGTTGCAATTAAGTTATCCCACGCGCTCTGATAAGCTTTTTTCGCATTTTCAATATCATTCTTAGCAATATAAATATCGCCACGTGCTTCATCTACAGTTGTTTTGAAAGCGGGCAAAGTCAAACCAGACAATGTTTTTAAAGCCTCATCATATTTTTTTTGTGCCAGTTGAGCATCTGCTAAACGAAGCTTAATGATGTGTTGTAAACCTTCATCTTTGATTTGAGCATTTTCAATTTTTTTCAATTCACGTTCAGCTTTGGCATAATTCTCTTGATCATAAGCCAATTTTGCCATTACAAATTGCGTTTGAACCGCATGAATCGAATCAGGATTTTCTTTTACAATTTTTTCTGCAGTTCCATCCAAAGCAGTCGCTACTTTAGGATCAGTTGTTGCAGCTTTCGCTTCATCAACTAAGAGCTGTACTTTAGCAGTCTGTATTTGATCTTCTGCTACGTTTTTCTTCTTCCAATATTCCCATCCGAAAAAGGCGATCAGGGCAAGAAGAATCAGCGTAATCAACGCCGATCCATATTTCTTAAAAAACGACTTTGCTGTATGCAGTTGTTCTTCGTCAGTCATTGCGCTCATATGATCGCCCTTTCCTTATGTTCTTAAATTTATTTTGAAGATAGTTTATCAATGATGAACGGCACAATGTCATTGACCGCTACTTGTGTCTGCTCTGCTGTAGCCAACTCTTTGACTGAAAGTTGTTGCACCTCAGCTTCACGCTCACCAAAGATTAAGGCATAAATTGCACCAGACTGATCCGCTTTTTTCATTTGACTTTTCATCGAGCCTTGAGAGCCAACTTTCAGACGCACTGAACTACTTGCAGCTTCAAGTTGATCTCGAATTTGCTCAGCCAAAACTAAAGCTTTACCTTGCGTCGCAGGATCTGCAAGTAAAAATACTTCACAATCACGTACTGGTATATTGTCTTCTACTTGTTCTAAAAGAAGCAATAAACGCTCAATACCCATTGCAAAACCAACCGCAGGAACCGATTGATCTGGTTTACCTTTTAACTGACCCACTAAACCATCATAACGACCACCAGCGCAAACCGTACCCTGTGAACCCAGATGTGTCGTCGTCCATTCAAATACAGTTTTATTATAGTAATCCAAGCCACGAACCAACTTTTGGTTAATGACAAATGAAATACCTGCATCGGTTAGATATTGCTGTAATTGTTGGAAATGTGCCAGCGTCTCTTCACCCATAAAGTCATGAAGTTTAGGCGCATTTTCTAAAATGCTTTGAGTTTTTGCATCTTTAGAGTCCAAAATACGCAGTGGATTCGTCGTTAAACGACGCTGCGAATCTTCATCTAAATCTGACTTATGTGATTCTAAAAACTCAACCAAGGCTGCGCGATAAGCTGCACGCTCATCTGACTCACCTAAAGTATTGAGCTCTAATTGAACTTTGTCCGCAACACCCATCCGTTTCCACAGACGCGCAGTCATCAAAATCAGTTCAGCATCTTGATCAGGAGTTGCAACACCAAACGTTTCCACACCAAATTGATGAAATTGACGGTAACGACCTTTTTGCGGTTTTTCATAACGGAACATCGGTCCAATATACCAAACACGCGGTGTCGCACCACGAAGCAAATTATGTTCGAGCATAGCACGTACACAACCCGCAGTACCTTCAGGACGTAAGGTCAAAGACTCAGGAGGATTACCTTTATCTAAAAACGTATACATCTCTTTTTCAACGATATCCGTTGCATCACCAATAGAACGCTTGAACAAGTTTGTCTGTTCAACCATCGGCAAACGAATTTGTTGATAGCCATAGGCATCCATCAAACCAGACAGATGCTGTTCAAGACGTCTCCAAGCTGGGGTTTGCGTTGGGAGAATGTCATTAAAACCTTTGATTGCGACGATTGAACTCATGATCTACTCAGAAAAACCTGTGCGAATAATCTCTTTTGATTTAGCTTTTTCAAGCTCGTTAACACGTTGACGAACCATATTTTCGATTTCGTCAACTAATTGATTTGTGTCAATTAAATGACTCTTTTCACCATTACGATACACCAGTGAACGTGGACTTGCACCCACTACACCAATATCAGCTTCTTTAGCTTCACCAGGACCGTTGACTTTACATCCGATGACAGAAACATCCATTGGAGTACGTACATCTTCCAAACGCTCTTCAAGCATTTGCATCACTTTGATGACATTAAATTCTTGACGTGAACAACTTGGGCAAGCAATAAAGTTAATACCATTTGAACGTAAGCCCAAAGATTTAAGAATATCAAAACCAATTTTGATTTCTTCCTCAGGTTCCGCTGCTAATGAAATTCGCATGGTGTCGCCAATGCCTTCCATTAACAATCCGCCCAGTGCAATTGCCGACTTCACCGAACCAGTACGGTAAATTCCAGCTTCAGTCACTCCTAAATGTAACGGGTTGTCAATTTGTTTTGACAACAAGCGATAAGCATCCATCGTCAAAAAGACATTCGATGCTTTCACTGACACTTTAAACTCTTGGAAATCCAAACGATCTAAAATATCAATATGACGCATTGCTGACTCAAGCAAAGCTTGACCTGTTGGCTCCCCATATTTCTTTTGAATATCTTTTTCGAGAGAGCCTGCATTGACACCAATTCGCATTGAAATATCGTTGTGACGAGCCGCAGCAACCACTTCGCGAATTTTTGCTTCTGAACCGATATTCCCTGGGTTGATACGCAGACAATCTGCACCCAAATCTGCAACAGCCAAAGCAATTTTATAGTCAAAATGGATATCGGCAACGAGTGGAACTTGCACTTGTTTACGGATTTCTCCAAAAGCAGCAGCGGCTTCCATACTCGGTACAGACACACGCATAATATCTGCGCCAGCATCCACACAACGTTGAATTTGTGCAACTGTTGCAGCTACATCACAAGTTTCAGTATTGGTCATGCTTTGAATACTGATTGGCGCATCGCCCCCCACATACACAGAACCTACGCGAATTTTACGTGTTGGTTTGCGTCGAATCGGATTCTCGATCATCGTTTTACCTTTAACCCATTAACGTGATAAACGGAATTCAGCTTTTCCGTTTACGGTATATGGTGACAATGAAATATTTTCATTATTTAAACTTAATGAAACGGCTTGAGCATCATCTAATCGAATTTGGAATGGAGACTGTCCATTCAAACTAATCGCAGTTGATTGGCGTCCAGTTGCTAAAACTTTACCCGTACTGTCCACAATGTGTACTGATGTAGGGCGGCTAAAACTGAGATTCATCGTATCGCCTGATACTGCTTCAGTTGTGCCTGTACCATTGTTTAAGGTCAGAATTTGGACATTGTTGGATTGATTCGTATCAGTATTTGACGAATCGCCTTTAGCCGCCCATTTTTGGATTGCGGAGATTAATAGCCAAGCCACGCCCAAAATAATTAACGCAATCACGATGCGTTTAATCCACTTGCGGTTACGTACACTTTTCGAGCCAGGAAGTTTCCCCATAATTTTAATTGGAGAATTGTTCAAAGCATGATTTGGCAGTAAACCTGTATCATTTTGATAGATTTCATCAAAACGTTGAATCAAAGCAGAGGCATCAACTTTGAGATACTTCGCATACGAACGATAGTATCCCTTAATGAAAGTCGCTTCTGGCAAAGATTTGTATTCGTCTTGCTCTAACGCTTCAAGCGTTTTTACTGGCATTTTCAAATCACCAGCAACTTTGACCAGATCACGTTGTTGAGAAATACGGATTTGACGCAAATACTCGCCAGGGCGTTGAATATTTCCTAAAGCATTAGGTGCTACGTTTGAACCAGTAGGTTGCTGTGAATTAGGATTTACTTCCATACGGCCTCAGTATTGAACTGTAATTGCAAATAACGTTGAAATTCTTGACTATTTGGAAATAAAGTACGCAACTGATTCACCAGCACATACATTCCCGTTCTATCACCATTGGCACGTGCGATACGTAAACCAATCCAGAGTGCTCGCGCACCTTGATTTTGCTGGCCAACTTTGAGTACAAATTGCTCATATAGCTGACGCGCGGCAATATTATTCTTTTGCAGATAAAATATCTCTGCTAACTCTATCATTGAAACAGTCGAGTCACGATTGACTTGCAGTGCTTGTTTGAACGTTTTTTCAGCATTCGGTATATCCCCTAGAATGAGATAAATCC
Source organism: Acinetobacter sp. 25-47-130 (assembly GCF_056779705.1). Taxonomy (NCBI): domain Bacteria; kingdom Pseudomonadati; phylum Pseudomonadota; class Gammaproteobacteria; order Moraxellales; family Moraxellaceae; genus Acinetobacter; species Acinetobacter sp. 25-47-130. The sequence goes on from NZ_JBWYII010000007.1 coordinate 126,462, forward strand.
GTCCAAGGTTTTCTAATGCACGATGACGTTGGTCATATCCAAGCGTTGCGCCTGCAATTGAAAGCTGTTTAACAGCATCATTATATCGTTTCACTTGATACAAATACGTACCATAGTTGTTACGTGCTTGCGCATTTTTAGGATCAATTGATATCGCACGAGAAAAATAATGATCTGCACGTTGCATGTTGATGTCACTTCCTTCTTGCTGAAGCAACACCCCCATCATCATATTTGCAGTTGAATCGCGCGAATTAACCTCTAATGCCTGATCAAGCACACGTTTGGCAGCATCTAAATTCCCATTCCGAATATATTCAGCCGCCATTTGGGTACGAACTTTCACTGATTTCTCAGGATCCTTTTTGCTCGTATCGCCACTGGTAGTTTGGCATCCAAAGAAAAGCAATCCAGATAAAGCGACTGTCATCGTCATGACTATTTTTTTATACATCGGCTTGCTCAAATGATGCCTCCCTCTTTTTAATCATTCACATCTAAATGATACAACTAGCCTTGTGAACGCATAATTTCATTACGTTCTAGCACTTTTTTCTTCCATTGTTCTGCACGACGAGTACGGTCAGCCACTTGACCAACCAATTGACCACAAGCTGCGTCAATATCATCCCCACGTGTCTGACGAATCGTACACACAAAACCAGCATCAGACAAAGTTTTTTGGAAAGAAATGATGCGATTTCGGCTCGAACGCCCGTATGGTGCATGTGGGAATGGATTAAATGGAATCAAGTTAATTTTACTTGGTAAATTTTTTAACAACTTAATCATCTGCTGTGCATGTTCAGGATGATCGTTGACCCCGTCTAACATGACATATTCAATTGTGACATGCTTACGTGCACTTTCATTACCATCTTTAGTGACGTAACGCTGACACGCTGCAATGAGTTGTTCTAACGGATATTTTTTATTAATCGGCACTAATTCGTTACGTAACTCATCATTGGTTGCATGCAATGAAATTGCAAGCGCCACATCAATGTCTTGAGCCAATTGATCTATCTTCGGTACAACCCCTGACGTTGACAATGTGACACGGCGTTTAGACATTCCATAGGCGAAATCATCAAGCATGATACGCATTGAGTTAAGCACAGCATCATAGTTCAACAATGGTTCGCCCATACCCATCATTACCACGTTGGTCACAGAGCGCTCACGCTCAGCAACTGGCACATCTTCCATATAGGAATAGTTCGCCATCCACAACTGACCAACAATTTCAGCCTGTGTTAAATCGCGCTGGAAACCTTGTTTTCCTGTTGAACAGAACGAACAGTCCAAAGCACAACCGACTTGTGATGAAATACATAAGGTTTTACGCGAACCTGTTTTATCCTCAGCAGGAATCAGTACTGTTTCAACCAAAGAACCCGCACCATCACCTACACGGAACACCCACTTACGTGTTCCATCTTTAGAATAGTTTTTATGCACGACTTCTGGTGCTTTAATTTCACAAATCTTTTCAAGTTTTTCACGTAATTTCCCTGAAATATTAGTCATTTCAGCAAAATCAGTAACGAAGAACTGATGAATCCATTTCATCACCTGACCCGCACGGAACTTTTTCTCCCCCATATCCTCAAAGAATTTTTCCATTTGCGGACGTGACAGGCCAAGTAAATTCACTTTCTGTACAGTATCAGCCTGCTGTACTTGAACAGTAGTGGGCTGTTGTTCATCTAAATTGACGGATGAAGCGACAACTTCAGAATTCATGAGTATTACCTAAACCATAATGTGGGATAAAAGAACATGCTCAATTTTCAAGCAATAAAATCTTTCAGAAATAAAAAAACCAGATAAGCAGTATAGCACTTATCTGGTTTGAATACTGCGAATTAACGAGTACGTGGAGCGATCTCAGTTTGAGCGAAGAAGTAGTTAACTTCACGATCAGCAGATGCTACAGAGTCAGAACCGTGAGCAGCATTTTCGTCGATGCTTACAGCGAAGTCAGCGCGGATTGTACCTGGAGCAGCTTCTTTAGGGTTAGTAGCGCCAAGGATGTCACGGTGAGCAAGAACTGCGTTTTCACCTTCAAGAACTGATACAACAACTGGACCAGAAGTCATGAACGCAACGAGGTCAGCAAAGAAACCACGTTCTTTGTGCTCAGCATAGAAGCCTTCAGCTTCAGCTTGAGTTAAATGTTTCATTTTAGTCGCAACGATTTTAAGACCAGCTTTTTCGAAACGAGCAAAAATGTCACCGATGTGGTTTTTAGCAACTGCATCTGGTTTAACGATAGATAAAGTACGTTCAATAGCCATGATTGGCTCCTTTAGTCAAATTGACATGAAAATTTTGGCGCATTATACCGAATAATGCGCGATTATCTGCTTTTCGCGTGTAAAAAAATGGTTTTTTTCGATCGATGAATTATCGAGCTTCGTCAATCCAAGCCATTTGAATTGCTTCTAACAATCCTTCTGTTGATTTGTTTGGATCATCTTCGAACTCTGGAAGCGCACAAACCCATGCATGAAGATCAGTAAAACGGATCCATTGTGGATCTACATCTGGATGGGCTTCATACAGTTCAATTGCGATATCAAGGGTGTCTGTCCAACGTAAACCCATACTTATTCCTAAATCATCTTTGGTGAATTCATGGCTTAATTTTAGCAAAAAGCAAATCAAGACGTACAATTATATTGCTTTTGTACGCCTTATCATGCAATCAACTTACCCTCACAATATGATATTCAATGCTGGAGCAGCTAAGATAATACCACTCGCAACCGTCGCCCCAATTAAGGCTCCAACTAAAACATCAGTTGGGTAATGCAATCCCAATACCATGCGCGACAACGCAACCAAAATGGTAAATGGCATCATCATCACCAGCAAGACAGGCTCTACATAACCCAATACGATTGTTGCCATTACTGCATGCAATGTATGACCAGAAGGAAAACTAAAATGATCTAGTGGTCTTTCGCCAATATGAATAACTTGGTGAACTTGGTATGGTCGTGGACGTACTGTTTTTGTTTTTAAAATTTTATAAATCAGCGTACCTAACGAAGCAGCTACAACAATATATAAAATTTGAATAGTGTATTGCGGTCCTTGCAGTAGCCACACCAACGCCACCATCATGTACCAAAAAACTCCATCTCCGAGCCGACTAATAATTTTAAATATGAGCGCAATACTTTGTGTATGCGATAGATTATTGAAATAGAGACATCCTCTTAGATCAAGATCGAGTATTTTTATTTTGGTATTTTTAAAATTCATTTCACTCTACTCCTATCGTTCAGGCCGTGAGCGTTTTCTGCTGCACGACACGATAAAATGCATGTTCGAGTTGTTGAACTGGATGTTGCCATCCGACTTGTTGTACTTTTTTCATTGCTTGCATCCCCATTGCATGCAAGCGTTTGTTCTGGGGCAGATTAACAATATATTGAACCAAGGTTGCAGGCTCACCCAAAGGTGCTAACCATGCTGTTTCCGCATCTAAATACTGCTTAGCACAAGCATAATCATAAGCAACCACAGGCAACGCACTCGCCATCGCTTCAAGCACGACATTGCCAAAAGTCTCTACTTGACTGGCAAAAACAAATACATCTGCGCTTGCAAATGATCCAGCAAGATTTGTACCACTTAAGCTTCCAGTAAAGATGATATCGGTATGTTTGCTTTGACGAACCAAACGCGAATAATCGGGCCCATCCCCCACGATGACCAACTTAAATCTGCGCGTTGTTTGTGTTTTAAGTTTTAAATAGGCATCAATTAACACCTGAATTTCTTTTTCAGGTGAAACACGACCAACATAAAGCAGGACAGTTGTATTCTCACAAGCATCCCATTGTCGTCTGAGTTGCACACTTCGAAAAGTAGGTGAAAACTTTTCAACATCCACCCCAGTCTTAATCACTTCAACTTGACATGTAACACCAAAGTTACGTATCGCATCAGCCGAGTCCTGACTTGGTACACAGGTCAATTGCGTATTGTTATGAAACCATTTGAGATAGTGCTGAATCGGCTTGACCATAAATGCAAGATCATAAAAACGACTAAAGTCATGAAAAGCAGAATGAAAACCACTACTCACAGGAATCTTTTTGTTTTTTGAGAGCTGAAGTACCGCTAAACCTAATGGTCCTTCCGTCACGATATGCACCAAATCTGGTTGATATTCATCAAAAGCTTTAGCCACTTTGCCATACTGTGGCCAGCCAAATTGCATATGGGCATATTTCGGAATGGTTTGACCATTCACCAAACACTCACGGTTCGGAGAAAATTCCGAACATATTTGTTTTTGTGAAGGTCGTACCAATAGAATTTTGTGACCAAGCTTCTGTAGACCTTTGCAAATCTGTAGTAAAGACAATGAAACACCATTCAGTTCTGGCGGCCATGTCTCCGTAACGACAGCTATTTTTAATCTAGATCGCCCCAATTGCTCAAGCACCGATACATCCCGATCGGAGTTTTGATTTTTAAATTTTAGCCTCTGGTGATCATATTGCGTTGTCGATCTAGGCAATACAGTGTCCATGATTCCCATCATCACACCTCTTTTGTATTTTTTTCATACTTTTACTTTAGAGATGGATCATTTCATTATGATGATGATTTCATTAAATACTTGTCATAATTAGAATAGATGACTGATTCACCGACTACCCTCAAACACGCGACAATAAACTACGAATTCAAAATAATTTAGTGAAATAAAGTACGATGCACAGCAAAAAATAACGCTTGCTCAAAATCAATAACAGGTTTCAACCATCCTGTTGCAGCAACTGCAAGATGCGCTTTCTCACCCATTATTTTTAAATCGGGTTGATTCAATGTTGCTGTCATTGCTCGTTCGAACATATCTAGATCACCGAGAGGGATCAGCCATCCCGTTTCATTGTGCACAACATGCAGTTTGGCACATGCATAATCATAAGCCACCACAGGCAAGCCACTTGCCAATGCTTCAAGCGCGACATTTCCAAAGGTTTCAACTTGACTTGGAAATATAAACACATCTGCACTGGCATATGCACATGCCAAATCATCACCAGTCAAACTTCCCATAAAAATAATATCAGGGTGATGATTTGCAAGGGCTTCAAGCCTTACTCGATCTGGCCCATCTCCGACAATGACCAATTTAGTATGATGCTCAACCTCACCTTTCTTTTTCAAAAAAGTCCGAATAATCTGGTCTACTTCTTTTTCAGGTGACAACCGACCAACGGAAATCAGCACTCGTGTATGCTCATTTGCATTCCATTGCTCTCTGAGCAACTCCGATCTTTTATTCGGATTAAATAATTGGGTATCAACACCTCTCCCCACCACCCTTAACTCACCGCTTACTCCCATTTGTTTTAAAGCATGCTGTGTATCTAAACTTGGCACACAAGTCACGTCTGTCTTATTGTGAAACCATGTTAAATATTTTGAGATAGGTTTAACGAGAAAAGGAAACTCAAAGTATCGACTAAACTCTTGAAAGGCAGAGTGAAAACCACTTGAAACAGGAATATTCTGAGATTTAGCTACCATTAGACTCGCAAATCCCAATGGTCCCTCTGTCACAATATGCACAACATCTGGCTGAAATACCTCAACCGCTTTTGAGATTTTAGAAAACTGTGGCCAACCGAATTGTAAGGTGGGATATTTCGAAATCGCCTGAGCATGCACCCAACACTCTGCATCAGGTTTAAACCGTTTACATTTCACTTTGGGTTGGGGACGAATCAACAAAATTTGATGACCTCGCTTCTGCAAACCCAGACATAAATTCATCAGTGAGTTTGCAACACCATTAATCTCTGGTGACCATGTCTCTGTCACAATGGCAATTTTTAATTGAGGATGTCGTTTAGGCTGATCAGCATCAGGAAGAAGAATAAAATCCTCAAATGACGTATTTTTTTTAATGTCCAATAATTCAAATAATTTTTTTTGTTGTGTTGCTTGTAAATTTAGGAGTGCCATCATCACACCTTTTATTAATGTTATCCCTGAAATTTATAAGAACATAATGTCAATATAATGATGGTTTCATGACAGCTTTGTCATAAGGCTCATTCAGATTTTCACATTTTTAAGACTCTTGCTCTTGAACACGATTTACATCACTGCCTAGCTCATTCTCTTGCTCTTGACCAGAGTTAACTGGTGGTTCTTCAATCCGTTTTTCCAAGTTTTCCCCTTGAAGTGCTACAGAGGATTCTGATGATGTCCGATCTTCTAATTGTTTAGTTTCTTGTTCAGCATTAACTGCAACTGGTTTCAAAATGCCTTCAACAATTACATAAACCTGTCCATTAGAAAAATCGATGTGATGTTTATCACCATGTAACAGTGGAAATCCAACGATTTGCTCGTACTGCTCTGCACGGTTAAATTTTTGTTGAACGGAATCATAAATCCAGTAAATAAAACGACAATCTTGAAGCGTTTTATCCTCTGACAGATCAGAGAGCACTACATCATAGTAACCATCAAAATTCACATCCATATAACCAATACTATTGGGAAACGCTTGAAAGCCTTCAAGAATTTGCATGCTTTTTTGATTGACTTTGTCAAACACCTCGATACGTGTCATTAATCGTTTGAAAGGATGGTCAGCTTTAGATATGCCATAGAAATTAAAACTCACATCAGACGTATTTTTTACTTTAAAAGCAGGCTCGAATTTCTTTGTTCGAATCACACCTGCATGATTGACCAATGTAGATTTAAATACATTCGTTTTATAGTTAAGCTGTCCTTTCAACTCTTGAATTGCATTTGGATAATCACTCGGTTGTTCTGCTTTAAAAAAACTTGATCGCCTTTTTGCTCCCCTTTAAATTGGATAGTGACGTTGTCTTTGAGGGAAGTAAGTGTTGCATTTGGATGAAGCACATCCATATAAAGACTCAAAAAATATTCGTTGTCTGTTGACCTCAATAATCGTTGCATTGATATGCGAACATTATCCAAGACAAGCTCAGCATCACTATTTGGCGTTTTTTTTCAATATCAGTTGTTTGTTGCGCCCATCCACAGATTGGCAAGATCGCCAATAAGTAACATACAAACGTTAATTTCATTCCCAACCTCAATCCTTGAGTTATTAAGTGTTCTTGTTAGATACTGATTATTCTGTTTAGCTAAGCCTCTGTCGACTGCAACTTAATCTACCTGTCATTGAGTTACTTTTTAATGACTATTTTTATCATGCCTGTCGTCTTTTTTTCAATGCATTACGAAAAGGCAAGTCTCAGAATTCAAAGTTCCTAAAATATCGGTGACTTATTATTAATATCTTGAGGTTATGAAAATTATTAAAATTAGTTTCTGGATTTAATCAGTAAATGGCCCAAATAGGATTTAGCAATATAAAAATAATTTCACCAAATAAGATATGAACCTTCACTTTATATTTAGCTTTTGGGATATATAAAAAAGGATAGAATTTAAAAATAAGAAATAGACAACTAAAATTAAGAATTAATCCAAACTAATTATTCGGCTTTGCAAAGCCCAAGTTTCTAAGTTCACACTTACACCCTTTAATGGTATTTGTCTTAGCTGACAAATCATTTTTAACTGTTCAATCCTCTCAACTTTATGATCTATGATTGGTTTGATTTTTTCTTGCTTTCTACGTTGATCAATATAAGCATTTTTCCCTAAATAGACTTCTACAAAAGCTTCTTTTGGTAATTGCAATGTATAGATGGGGCGATTAGGGAGCTGTATTCTTTTCCAATATTGATTATCAATTAATGCTTCAGTGATTGTTGAAAAATGATAACCAAACGGAGCAGCACTTATATTTTTAACTATGCGAACCTCCTCCTCATACGACCAACACAATGATTTATATAAAAAGGCATGTTTTAGAAATTCTTCAAAGTTATTCCAGTTAAAAATAGAGCAATCACCGATAGACATTAACGTATCTGCATCAATGTTATGAGATTGTCTAGGTGGAGTATTTAAATAAATTACCTCCCCTCTATTCGATGGAATTAAAAAGTTTTTAGCATCATCTAAACCCGCTAATTTTGTATCTATACCAATAACCACCCCCTTATAGCTATCAGCATAGTGAGACCACATAAGTGGATTTAAAGGTGCGCGAGTTAATGATAAAATAGCATATTTTCTAGACAACCTATTTCTTATAGCTCCTGTTTGTACAGAAATAGGAACATTATCTTCCACCAACGCTAAAGCTGTTGCTTCAAACGGATCATTAAAATCTTCTAGATGTGAAAATCCCAAAGTATTTGTTTCTAATATTTTTAAACCTGCCTCAAATCCGACATATTTATATAAAATCATTTTTCTTATCCCACAAAAAAACCCCGCTTTCGCAGGTTTTTTTATAGCATAAAAATCAGCTAGATAAGAAAATTAGTTCTTTTCTTTGTCTACGATTTTGTTTACTTGAATCCAAGGTATGAGCAAACTCAGAACACTGTTCTGAGTGAAGTGCAAGGAAAGAAAAGCACTGCTTTCATCTATTTGAGCACGAAGCTTACGTCAAATAATTTAGCTTTATTTTTTTATGTCACATAAAAAAAGCCCCTGTTAAAAACAAGGGCTTTTTGACTTAGAAATTAGAACTTAGTTCTTTTCTTTATCAACGATTTTGTTTGCTTGAATCCAAGGCATCATCGCACGCAATTTAGCACCAGTGACTTCGATACCGTGAGCAGCGTTTTGACGACGACGAGCAGTCATAGATGGGTAGTTCAACGCACCTTCTTGGATGAACATCTTCGCATATTCACCAGATTGAATACGTTTAAGCGCATTACGCATCGCTTCACGAGACTGTTCGTTGATTACTTCAACGCCAGTTACATATTCACCGTACTCAGCATTGTTAGATACAGAGTAGTTCATGTCCGCGATACCGCCTTCGAACATTAAGTCAACGATCAATTTAAGTTCGTGTAGACATTCGAAGTAAGCCATTTCTGGCGCATAGCCAGCTTCAACAAGAGTTTCGAAGCCCATTTTAACCAATTCAACAGCACCACCACAAAGAACTGCTTGCTCACCGAAAAGGTCAGTTTCAGTTTCTTCACGGAAAGAAGTTTCGATAATACCTGTACGACCGCCACCAACACCTGAAGCGTAAGAAAGCGCAAGGTTACGTGCATTACCAGAAGCATCTTGGTGAATCGCGATAAGATCAGGAACACCTGAACCACGTTGGTATTCAGAACGTACAGTGTGACCAGGTGCTTTTGGAGCAACCATGATTACGTCTAAGTCAGCACGTGGAACAACTTGGTTATAAAGAACAGAGAAACCATGAGCAAATGCAAGAGTAGCACCTTGCTTGATGTTTGGCTCAATTACATCACGGTAAAGTTGAGCTTGGAATTCATCTGGAGTCAAGATCATTACTACGTCAGCTTGAGCTACAGCAGCAGGAACTTCAGCAACTTTAAGACCAGAATTTTCAGCTTTTTTCCAAGAAGCAGAACCAGCACGTAAACCAACAGTTACGTCAACGCCAGAATCTTTAAGGTTAAGCGCGTGAGCGTGACCTTGTGAACCGTAACCAATGATTGCTACTTTCTTAGATTGGATGATAGATAAGTCGCAGTCTTTATCATAAAAAATTTGCATTGCTGTCTCCGCTAAAATGCTTTGGCTTCCGTTTGATTAGCGAATGTTAATGTGGTTCGCCAACCCCCTCCTCTCGGAGGAGGGAAGAATTTGTTAATAAAAAATTAGATTGTTAAAACTTTTTCGCCACGTGCGATACCAGACACACCTGAACGTACAACTTCAAGAATGGTATTCTCTGCCAAAGCATCAATAAAACCATCAATTTTCTCAGTTGTACCCGCGATTTGAATCGTGTAAGTCGTTGGTGTTACATCCACGATTTGTCCGCGGAAGATATCTGCTGTGCGTTTAATTTCAGCACGCGCAGAACCCAAAGCTTTTACTTTGATTAACATCAATTCACGTTCAATGTGTGAACCTTCAGAAAGGTCAACCACTTTAACCACTTCAACAAGTTTGTTGAGTTGTTTTGTGATTTGCTCAATCTTGTGATCATCACCATAAGTCGTCAATGTCAAACGAGACATTGTTGGGTCTTCTGTTGGCGCAACGTTCAAAGTTTCAATGTTATAACCACGTTGTGAGAACAAACCCACTAAACGTGAAAGCGCGCCAGATTCGTTCTCAATGAGAACAGAGATGATATGTCTCATGCTGTGCGCTCCCCTTTAGATAACCACATATCTGTCATAGATTGACCCGCGATTAACATCGGATAAACATGCTCAGTACGGTCAACCATCACGTTGATGAATACACATTTATCATTAATCGCCATTGCTTCTGCAAGCTTCGATTCAAGCTCATCCGCATGATCAATTTGAATACCTACATGTCCGTAAGCTTCCATCAACTTCGCAAAGTCAGGCAATGACTCAACATATGAACTTGAGTGACGACCTTCATAATTCATATCTTGCCATTGTTTCACCATACCTAAAGCACGGTTGTTTAAGCACAAGATTTTAACATTTAGGCCATATTGCTTACATGTTGAGAGCTCTTGGATACACATCTGAATGGATGCTTCACCTGTAATACAAACAACTTGTTGGTCAGGGAATGCAAGCTTAGCCGCCATCGCATATGGAAGACCAACACCCATCGTGCCTAAGCCACCTGAGTTAATCCATTGACGTGGACGTGTGTATTTGTAATACAACGCACCAAACATCTGATGTTGACCAACGTCAGAAGTGATGATTGCTTGGCTGTTCGTTACTTTATCTAAAGCTTGAACAACTTGTTGAGGTTTCATCGTACCGTCAGTTGGTTTTTCATATTTCAAACCATGAACCTGACGCCACTCATTGATTTGTTTCCACCAATCCGCAATAGCTTCAGGGTTCGGCTTAGAAATATTCAGCTGTTTTAATTGCGCTAACATTTCTTGAAGAACTGGCTCTACCGCACCCACGATTGGGATATGCGCCATGATTGTTTTTGAAATCGTCGCAGGATCGATATCAATGTGAATCACTTTCGCATTTGGACAGAATTTTGCAGGATTATTGGTTACACGGTCATCGAAACGCGCACCAACACATAGAATCACATCAGCGTGACCCATGGTCATGTTCGCTTCATATGTCCCATGCATACCCAACATACCAATAAATTGAGGATCATTACCAGGGAATGCACCTAGCCCCATCAATGTGTTGGTTACTGGATAACCCAATAGATGTGCTAATTCAGTCAATAAATGTGATGCATTGCCTTGAACAACACCACCGCCCGTATAAATAATAGGACGTTTAGCATTGATCAATTCATCAATAGCTTTGCGGATCTGACCAGTATGACCACGATGTGGCGGCTGGTAAGAGCGCATTTTTACTTTTTCAGGATATTCGTATGCAAATTTTTCAGCAGGGTTTGTTGCATCTTTTGGAATATCAACAACCACAGGACCTGGACGACCTGATGACGCGATATAGAAAGCTTTTTTAATAACCGCTGGAATTTCACTCGCATGACGCACTTGGAAACTGTGTTTCACGATTGGACGAGAAATACCAACCATATCCGTTTCTTGGAATGCATCTTCACCAATCAAATGGCTTGCAACCTGACCAGACAAAATCACCATTGGGATTGAGTCCATGTAAGCTGTCGCGATTGGTGTCACAGTGTTAGTCGCACCTGGACCCGAGGTCACCAGTACAACACCTGTCTTACCTGTTACGCGCGAGTATGCATCTGCCATATGACCAGCAGCTTGCTCATGACGCACGAGGTAATGATTAATTTTGTCTTGTTTGAATAGCGCGTCGTAAATGTGTAAAACTGCGCCGCCTGGATATCCAAAAACATGTTCAACGCCTTCGTCCGCCAATGCGCGAACAAGCATTTCACCACCAGATAAAAGTTCCAACGTATTCACCCTAATCTTATTTCCACGACGTTTATGGGAGACATAAGTCGTGTTTCATTCATTCGTTTGTATGCACTGTTATAGCACACATATTTCATCGTTTTTGCTGCAATAATAAAATTTTTCGATCGCAACCGTTTGAGTTGCGACTGCATATTCAACATGTTGGGATAAACATATTTCTGCTATTTCATTGTCTCGGCTTAGAGACAACGTTATTGCAAGCTATGATATTTATTCGAAGGGTGATCGAACAAAACATATAAAACTAGAGCAGCATTTTTAGTTTTTTCACGACCAAAGTCAAGGTTTGCCGAAACCTTTTTATTGTTTATTTACCAACCGATTATTTTTCAAACGATAACTTTTGGTTGGGTGATTTATAAAAAAAATTTCAAACACTTATTTTTAATATTTATATAAAACAATTTATACGCAAAATGATTTTTTTGATTAAAATAAAACCAATTAATCTTCATCAGTATCCAGCAAAATGCTGCGATATAAACATGTAAAAGAACTCATTCCCCTCTTATTTCTTTATAGGTGAAGTCATGAATTCACTAGCATCATCTTTAAAACTTTCTTGTTTAGCATCCACGGTCGTTTTAGTTTCTATTTGTTCATCTATGGTGCAGGCAAAAGAATATTACAAATGGGTCGATCAAAATGGCTCAACCCACTACACCACTACCCCGCCACCAAAATCAGCAAAAAAGAAAGGGAAAGTTGAAACATATGGTTGGAAAGCACCAACAACATCTGTCAATACAAATACAAACCCGAGCGAAGCTCCTCAAACCTCACAGACTCAAACGATACCAACGCAACAGCAAACAAACGGTGCTTCAAATACTGAGTCACAAAACACAAATGCTGCTCCATTAAGCGAAACTCAAGTTTCAAATGAGTGAATTTGTCTTTTTGATCTTAATTTAAGTTTTGCATCCATTTTCAGTCTGTAAAATTCACTTTTAGGTGCGTTTTGCGCTATGCTGTGCGCTAAATTTTTTAACCGTTCTCTTGTATTACGTATATGACTACTCACATTGACTCTGAATACCAAGCCAGTGCGATTGAGCCCCAAGTTCAACAGAACTGGGAATCTCGCAAAGCCTTTAAAGTTGCCGACACTGTAGAAGGTCCACGTCGATATATCCTCTCGATGTTCCCTTACCCAAGTGGCAAACTGCATATGGGTCATGTACGTAACTACACGATTGGTGACGTGATCAGCCGCTTCCACCGTTTAAAAGGTGAAACTGTATTACAACCAATGGGTTGGGATGCGTTTGGTTTACCTGCTGAAAATGCTGCGATTGCACACCAAGTTGCACCGGCAAAATGGACCTTTGAAAATATCGATTACATGCGTAATCAGCTTAAAAAATTAGGTCTTGCGGTGGATTGGGATCGTGAATTTGCAACGTGTACACCAGAATATTATCGCTGGGAACAATGGTTATTCGTTCAGCTTTATAAAAAAGGCTTAATCTACCGTAAGCTTTCAACGGTAAATTGGGACCCTGTAGACCAAACTGTACTTGCAAATGAACAAGTAGAAAATGGTCGTGGTTGGCGTTCAGGTGCCTTGGTTGAAAAACGTGATATTCCAATGTACTACTTCCGCATCACTGACTATGCGCAAGAATTACTTGACGATTTAGACACACTCAAAGACGGTTGGCCACAACAAGTCCTTACGATGCAACGTAACTGGATTGGTCGCTCACAGGGTATGGAAATTACCTTCCCTTCAGCAAATCCTGAAATTTATGCAGATGGCTTAACAGTCTTTACCACGCGTGCCGATACCTTAATGGGCGTGACGTATGTTGCTGTTGCAGCAGAACACCCTATGGCGCTTAAAGCTGCTGAAACTAACCCTGAATTGGCTGCATTTATTGAAGAATGCCGTATGGGTTCTGTGGCAGAAGCAGATCTTGCCACTGCTGAGAAGAAAGGCATGGCAACAGGTCTTTCTGTAAAACACCCTGTCACAGGTGAAGAAGTTCCTGTTTGGATCGCAAACTATGTATTGATGTCTTACGGTTCAGGTGCGGTGATGGCGGTTCCATCACACGATGAACGTGACTTCGAATTTGCCAATAAGTATGGCTTAACTATTAAGCAAGTCATTGATGCCAAAGGCGCTGATGATGCTGAATTCTCTGCGACAGAATGGCAAGAATGGTACGGCTCAAAAGAAGGTAAATTGGTCAATTCAGGCGAATTTGACGGTTTAGACTTCCAAGGTGCATTTGATGCATTCTTAGCAAAATTAGAACCACAAGGTCTTGCGAATGTAAAAGTTCAATTCCGTCTACGTGACTGGGGTGTATCTCGTCAGCGCTATTGGGGTTGTCCAATTCCAATGATTAACTGTCCATCATGTGGTCAAGTGCCAGTGCCTGAAGATCAACTTCCAGTGGTTCTTCCAACTGACGTGGTTCCAGATGGTTCAGGTAACCCACTGAACAAAATGCCTGAGTTCTATGAAACATCTTGCCCAAGCTGTGGTGGCGATGCTCGTCGTGAAACAGATACGCTAGATACTTTCGTAGAATCTTCTTGGTACTACGCACGTTATGCATCTCCAGACTTTACTGGCGGCATGGTGGATCCTGCTGCAGGTCAAACATGGTTACCTGTAAACCAATACATCGGTGGTGTTGAACACGCGATTCTACATTTACTTTATGCACGCTTCTTCCACAAATTGATGCGTGATGAAGGTGTAGTGCAAGGCAACGAACCATTCACCAACTTGTTAACACAAGGTATGGTACTTGCTGATACCTATTACCGCGAATCTGAATCAGGTAAGAAAACATGGTTCAACCCTGCTGACATCGAACTTGAGCGTGATGAAAAAGGTCGTATCACATCTGCAAAATACAAAGGTGATGGTCAAGACGTTATCGTTGGCGGTCAAGAAAAAATGTCGAAATCGAAAAATAACGGTATCGACCCACAATCTATTATTGACCAATACGGCGCAGATACGGCACGTGTATTTATGATGTTTGCTGCTCCACCAGATCAATCTTTAGAATGGTCTGATGCAGGTGTAGAAGGTGCTAACCGTTTCTTAAAACGTGTATGGCGCTTGGCAACTGGTTTCCTTGAACAAGGTAATACTGCATCAGCGATTGATAAAGCTGCGCTTTCAACTGCGGCTCAAGACTTACGTCGTAAGACTCACGAAACCATCCAAAAAGTGGGTGATGACATCGAACGTCGTCATGCATTTAACACTGCAATTGCAGCGATGATGGAACTTCTGAATGCAAACAATAAGTTTGAAGCGAAAGATGACAACGATGTTGCTGTTGCACGTGAATCTATTACAACGCTTTTAACTTTACTTGCTCCATTTGCACCGCATTTAAGTGAAACGTTATTGGCGCAGTTTGGTATCGAGTTAAATGCAACATTATTCCCTCAAGTGGATGAATCTGCATTAACACGTAATACACAAACCATTGTGGTTCAAGTGAACGGTAAGCTTCGTGGCAAACTTGAAGTGTCTGTAGATGCATCGAAAGATGACATTCTGGCGCAAGCAAAAGCATTGCCTGAAGTACAACAATTCTTAACAGGTCCAACCAAGAAAGAAATCGTTGTTCCGAATAAATTAGTGAATTTGGTGGTTTAAGAACCTTAAAGCCTCCCTGAGTAAGATATAAAGCACAGCTTTAGATCAAAGCGCAAGAAAGGGAGGTTTGGAGGGATTTAATTTCCATTGCTTCTCACCTCTTTTAAAAAGAGGGGAATATAAGGATTTCACAATTCCCAAACAAAGCCCGTTGCCAGTCAACGGGCTTTGCACATACAATCAGAATATTCAAAATTTATCCTGAGTCTCAGGAAATACACAGAGGATCTACAATGCATTTGAGCAAACGTTTAGCTATTGCTGTTCTAACTTTAGGCTTAAGCGCAACTATGGTCGGCTGTGGATTTCATCTAAAAGGGACCAATCCAACTTCAACGCCACTGGCTTATACAAAGCTTGAATTAGCACTCCCTGCCAATACTTCTGATTTAGAGCGTAAACTCAGTGTTTATCTCACTGCTGCAGGTGTGCAACTAAGTAACTCTAACGATGCATATGTATTGCGTATCATTGACTATAAGCCAATTCGCCATGAGCTCAACGGCAAACTCATTGAAGTTCTACTCAGACTTTCTGTGACTTTCCAAATCGAAGATCGTCAAGGTAACTTGGTGACAAAACCTCGAACTTTAACTGCGACACGTACATATCAATATAATGTTGCAACCGTGAACACAGATGATCAACAAAATAAATATCTCAGTGAAATCTTAATTGATGATGTCGCTCAACAGATCTCTCGTCAAATTGCTGCAAACCGTCTGCCAAAAGCAGAAGCAAATGTACTGTTACCTGTGCAACAAACTTTTGAACCTACTGCCTCTGAAAATCCGTAACTCAGAATGAAGTTAGATTATCTACAAGCATTAAAACGTGTAAACGAAGCACGTGGTGCATGGGTATTACATGGTCAAGAACCTTTACTTGAGCAAAATCTTTTAGATGCTTTCCGTCAAAGTTGGATCATCAATCACGTGGAAAGAGAACGCTATGACATCCAAAGCGTTGCTGATTGGAAAAATGTATTTAATGCACTCAACAGTCTTTCTCTTTTTTCACAAAATCTCGCAGTAGAGGTCCATGGCAACATTAAGCCAGATGCCAATGCGTTAAAGTTACTCAAGCATTATATCCAGCATAATGAACACAACTTGTTGTTGATCATTATGCCTAAGCAAGATAGCAGTAGCTTAAAGTCGGCGTTTTTTCAAACGATTGAAGCCAATGGCATCTTGGTTCCTCTTACAGCAACTTATGCGCAAGATCGTCAGCGTATACTCAGCATAGAAGCTGATAAAATTGGGATTCAACTGAGCCAAGATGCATGGCAATGGCTCGAAGTCCACCACGAACATAATTTATTGGCTGCTAAAAACAGCTTAATGCGTCTGGCAGACACGTTCCCCGATGTACAGCATCTTGAAATGCAACATTTGCTCGAATGCTTACAAGATCAATCACGCTATACCACTTTTGACTTAAGCGATGCATTAATTTCAGGCAACCTAAGTCAAGCGATCAAAATATACCAATATTTAGTCGAAGCTGGCGAACCACACAGTTTAGTATTATGGACGGTAAGCAAAGAAATGCGCTTACTGATGCAACTTTTTGAGCAACCACAAAATGCATTACAACTCGGCATCTGGAAAACCAAAGTCAGTCTTTATCAACAAGCCTTGAGACGTCTTAATCCCAAGCAATTTCTCACATGGCCACAATTGCTATTAAGAATCGATGCTGCCATCAAAGGCAAAAATAATGAAAATCCAGAACACCTCATGCAACAAGCCATTGCTGAATTATGTGGAAAAACCTTGTTTGCTTAGTTAACGAGCAAGGTCTATTTATAACTATAAAAATGATTATTGATTTTATTTAAGAAAAATACACTTTTTATCCTTATTTCATCATTATAATTCGCTTAATTTCCGTCATTTTTCAATATCGCCATGCAAAAAATAAAACCAACGAAATTGATTATCATCGCGATCATTACGATTGCAGCTATCGCTTTAGCTTGGTATTTCTTTAAACCTAAAGATGAGCAACCTCAGTTGATTACCGCTGAAGTGACACGTGGTGATATTGAAAACTCTGTCCTTGCAACAGGTGTATTAGAAGCGACCAAAATGGTTAGCGTTGGTGCACAGGTTTCAGGTCAGGTGAAAAAAATGTATGTGCAATTGGGCGACCAAGTCAAACAAGGTCAACTGATTGCTCAAATCGACTCCGTTCGTCAGGAAAATGATCTAAAAACAGCTGAAGCCAGCATTAAAAATCAGTTGGCTCAATTGGCAGTCAAACAAGCAAATCTGACTAAAGTTGAGGCGGAATATAATCGCCAAAAAGCCATGTATGCCCAAGATGCAACTTCTCGTGCCGAATATGAGTCCGCATTAGCAAGTTATAAAACTGCTCAAGCCGATATCGTCGCGATGAATGCTCAAATCGAGCAATCTCGTTTATCACTGGCGACGACCAAAGAAGATTTAGGCTATACCCGTATCGTTGCTCCGATGGATGGCACAATTGTGGCAATTGTGACTGAAGAAGGTCAAACAGTGAACGCGAATCAAAGCGCGCCAACCATCGTGAAATTAGCAAAACTTGACACCATGACGGTTAAGGCTGAAATTTCTGAAGCAGATGTTATGCGTGTTGAGGAAGGTCAAACTGTTTATTTCACTACTTTAGGTAATAGCGAGAAAAAGCATTACGCAACACTGCGTCAAGTTGAACCTGCACCTAACTCAATTAATACAGAAACCAACAACTCAAATTCATCTTCATCAAGTACAGCTGTGTATTACAACGCTCTATTCGATGTTCCTAATGAAGATGGGAAATTGCGTATTGATATGACTGCACAAGTTTATATCGTGTTAGATGAAGTAAAGAATGCACTGACTATTCCATCTTCTGCTGTTCAAAGCTCTAATCGTCCTGCTCGCCAGCGTGGTGCAAATGCGGGTTCAAATGCCCAAGAACGCAATGAACAAGCTCGTGGTGAAGGGCGTGCCGAACGTTCATCAGCTGATCGTCCTAAGCGTTTAGAATTAACCGCTGAGGAAAAGGCATTAGTCGATCAAGGTAAAGCTTCCATGGCTATGGTACGCGTACTTCAAGCAGATGGCACAGCCAAACCGACCCCTGTTCTTATCGGTCTAAATAACCGTGCAACAGCGCAAGTTTTACGCGGTTTAAAATTAGGCGATAAGGTGGTGATCGCTGATGGCTCTGACTCATCAAATGACTCAGCTAAACGTGGCGCACGTGGTGGCGCTGGTCCAATGAGAATGTAATTATGAGTCAGACCAGAACACCTCTACTCGAGGTCAAAAACCTGACCCGTGAATTCCCTGCTGGTGAATCTACTGTGCAAATTCTAAAAGGGGTAAATCTTGAGATTTATCCTGGAGAATTGGTTGCCATTGTAGGTCAATCAGGCTCAGGAAAATCAACACTGATGAACATCTTAGGATGTTTAGATAAACCGACCAATGGTAGCTACAAGGTTAAGGGCCGCGAAACACGTGAGCTAGAACCTGATGAACTTGCTCAATTACGCCGTGAATATTTCGGATTCATCTTCCAGCGCTACCATTTACTTGGTGACTTAAATGCAGCTGGTAACGTCGAAGTCCCTGCGATCTATGCCGGTGCTGATGCTTCTGAACGCCATGATCGTGCAGTTCAGCTTTTGTCCGATTTAGGTCTAGGTGAAAAAACCCAAAACCGCCCGAGCCAACTTTCGGGCGGTCAGCAACAGCGTGTTTCGATTGCTCGCGCGTTGATGAATGGCGGTGATGTTATTCTCGCCGATGAGCCTACAGGTGCATTAGATAAAAAAAGCGGTATTGAAGTGATGCGTATTTTACGCGAACTGAATGCCAAAGGTCATACCATCATTCTCGTTACTCATGATCACAATGTTGCCAAAAATGCGACTCGTATTATTGAGATTTCAGACGGTAATATTATTTCAGATGAACCCAATGTTCCTGAGATTGATGATGGCTTTGAACGTGAAGAATTGATTCGTGCTGAGCAAAAGAAAACATCGTCTTGGCGTTCAGCTTTAGACCGTTTAGGTGAAGCTTTCCGCATGGCACTTCTGGCCATGAATGCTCATCGAATGCGTACTTTTTTGACCATGCTCGGAATCATTATCGGGATCGCATCTGTCGTTTCGGTTGTCGCACTTGGTAATGGATCACAAAAACAAATTTTAGAAAATATTAGTAGTTTGGGCACCAATACCATTACGGTCTACCAAGGACGTGGTTTTGGTGATAACTCCCGATCTTCTCAGGCCAAGACCTTAATCCCTGCTGATGCTGATGCGTTAGCGGAACAGCCTTACGTCGATGGAGTCAGTCCTTCAGTCAATAGTTCTGTCACGGGAAGATATAAAGATGTAGAGGCATCCACGACAGTCAATGGCGTGAGTGAAGACTTTTTCTATGTGCGTGGTTTAACGTTTAAATCAGGTCAACCATTTGACAAACATAGTGTTACTGAACAAGCCCAAGATGTTGTGATTGATACCAATACCCAAAAGACATTCTTTAGCGATGGTACGGATCCTATTGGTCAAGTAATTCTATTGGGCAGTGTACCTAGTCGTATTATTGGTATCGTAGATGCTCAACAAGGTGCAATGGGTAATTCAGATAGTCTTAATGTCTATCTCCCTTACTCAACCGTCATGAGTCGAATGCTTGGACAGTCGAATGTGAGAAGCATCATCGTTCGTGTAAAAGATGAATATTCAAGTACAGCTGCTGAAAATGCAATCTTGAATTTACTCGTTCAACGCCACGGGGCGCAAGATGTGTTCACTCAAAATGCGGACAGTATTCGTGAAACCATCCAGCAAACTACCGCTACAATGACTTTACTCATTTCTGCGATTGCTGTGATTTCTTTAGTCGTTGGTGGTATCGGTGTCATGAACATTATGTTGGTGTCTGTCACTGAACGAACGCAAGAAATTGGTGTGCGAATGGCCGTGGGTGCTCGACAAAGCGATATTTTGCAACAATTCCTGATTGAAGCCGTATTAGTGTGTATTTTAGGCGGTATCCTTGGGGTGTTATTATCACTGGGAATTGGTCAGCTGATTACACACTTTGCTGGTGGCACGTTCCAAATGGCGTATTCAACCACATCAATAATAGCTGCATTTGTTTGTTCAAGTTTAATCGGGATCGTATTCGGTTTTATCCCAGCACGAAATGCTGCTCGTTTAAATCCTGTCGATGCACTGTCAAGAGAATAATAAGGTATAACTATGCGTAATCAACTTCATAAACTGTTCATGACCTTAGCATTAACAGGCTCTTTAGTCGGCTGTGCGGCTGTAGTGAAAACGCCTTATCAAGCTCCTGCAGTCAATATTCCACAGGGCTTTCAAAACAGCCAACAACTCAGCCAAAATATCCACCAACAGGCTTTTCATGATCAATGGTGGACATTATTTGGTGATGCACAACTCAATCAATTGGTTGAACAAGTGATTGCACGAAATACCGATTTAGCTGTTGCAGGGATTAATTTGCAACAAGCACGCCTTCAAGCCAAGCAATCTGAAAGTCAGCAAGGTGTGCGTATTGGCAATGCAGGTGCATCGGTCGGTCATCGTTTTAGTTTAGATGGTGATGGTGATTCTTCAAATGGTATTTCACTGAACTATCCCGGCTTAAGCTATGAGCTAGACTTGTTCGGTAAATTGGCCAATGAAACTGAAGCATCTCGATGGGAAGCGCTTGCGACTGAGCAAGATTTACAAGCCACTGCACAAAGCCTGATTGCGACAACTGCACAATTGTATTGGCAATTGGGATATCTCAATGAACGCCTATCTGTGGCTCAACAAAATTTGGCGAGTACGCAGAAAACTTATGAATTAGTGCAAACTCAATATCGAGCTGGGGCAGTATCAGGTCTTGACTTAACCTCAGCTGAACAAGCGGTTCAAAGTCAAAAAGCTACGTTAAGCCAGATCGAACAGCAAAAAGTTGAAACTCGAACTGCTCTTGCGGTATTGCTCAATCAACCTGTGCAACAGTTGAATATCTCGGAGCCACAGCGCTTACCACACTCTGCCCTACCGCAAATTCAATCGGGCTTACCAGCTGAGCTTTTATCGCGCCGTCCTGATTTGCAAGCAGCCGAGTTACGTTTACGCAAAGCACTTGCCAATAAAGATGCGAATAAAGCAAGTTATTACCCTTCGATTAATTTAACGGGTAGTATAACTACTGGAGGCTCAAGCACTTCGCTGAGTAATGTGCTGTCTAATCCTGCTGCAATATTGGGTGCGGGTCTTACACTACCCTTCTTGCAATGGAATGACATGAAACGTGATTTACGTGTGAACGAATTGGATTATGAAAAATCAATTATTCAATACCGTCATACCTTATACAAAGCTTTTGCCGATGTTGAAAATGCACTATCTGCACGTAATGAAATAGACAAACAAGTCGCACTGCAAGAACGTAATGTTCAGCTTGCTGAGAAAACAGAACAACTCACGCAAGTGCGTTATAAGAATGGTGCGATTGCGCTGAAGAATTTGATCGATGCCCAGCGTACTACTCGTGAAGCGCGCTTAAGTTTGGTTCAAGCCAAACAAACTCAGTACAATGCTTATGTGACATTACTGCAAGCATTGGGTGGAAGTCCGATTCAGCAATTGCCTTGAATAAAAAAAGCCCAAAAGGGCTTTTTTTAACTGATCTATTTTCAATTTAACTTTCAGAAAATATACTAAAAGCGCAGTAAATTTCACTCCATAATATTACAAAACCAAACTTTATCCATTAAAGTCATTTTATTATGATGATGCTTATAACTTATTTAATTTGCCGAATAATAAAATGATGAAACAAAATTTAGTTGCTCTTTTATGTTCTACTCTTGCTCTAACTGCTTGTGCAAAGACAACCACTGAACCTACTAAAGAAGCATTAAATAAACCAAGCCAAGCCACTTCTCAAGATCCTAACTTACAAAAGAAAATCAATGAGCTTTTAGAAAAAACTAAACGAGAACTTATTTTAGTAAAAGGTGGAAGTTTTATGATGGGCGACTTTGGTCCTCAACATAGTCAAGATGGGCTTCCCTACGATGGGGATGGAGATGCAACACCATTACACAAAGTGACCTTATCAGATTATAAGTTGAGTGCGACTAAAGCAACTTATGCTGATTTTGATATATATACTGCTGCAACAAATCAACAACCCATTGGTGTTTTTAATGAAATATCAAAAAAAGATAGAATTCCTTCGGTTGCAGCAGGTGTAAATTGGCAACAAGCACGTGACTATTGTCAGTGGTTAGGAAAACAACTTAATTTAAAAATGGATTTACCAACAGAGGCTCAGTGGGAATATGCAGCTCGTAATCGTGGTCAGATGATTATATATCCGACCAATAATGGAAAATTAGAAAATGGTAAAAACATTTGGAGTTTTGACCAAAGAAACCTAACTAAGAAAAAATATAAAACTCGAAGAGTTGTCCCCGAATTAAAACAATTTCCACCTACACAAATGGGATTTTACGACATGATTACCGATAATTATGAGTGGATGCTTGATTGGTATGATCCTCAATATTACAGTAAATCACCTGAGCATAATCCGCAAGGTCCCAAAACAGGCACTAAAAAAGTAGTCCGAAGTACTTTCCCAGATGATGGACAGAATATTACAATGTCAGGAGGGCTTACGATTAGTCGTCACGCCATCCACCCTGTAGCGGATCCAGAATTAACTAAAGATTTAAAGGAATTAATAGATAAAAGATCTGTTGATGTAAATAAAAATAATTCTGTCCGTTGTGCTGCAAACTTATAAATTTGAAAAAGAGTATAACTTAAACGTTATACTCTTGATCCTCAAATGGGTTTGATTCCACCAAACTATATGGATCTTCAAATGGTGCTAATGTTCCAATATTACTCGCCATAAACACTTGCTGACCTAGATCATTTTCATAATCTTGCATTTCTTCAAAAGTTTTAAACCTATAATCATCTTGATTACGGACTAACATATAATTGCGATGATTCTGGATTTTTTTTACCCCTTTTCTATATTCTATATACTTTTTGAGCCATTTGTTTAAGTCTCCACCATACTCTATCCCCTGATTGATACAATGCATAATAGTCTTAGCTCTTTCATCATTAACTTTTTGATTTTCTAATTTATCGTAGTTCAAGAAGCGAACTAAATCACCTTCTACTTTCCCCAATTGGGATTCTGTTAATTTTAAGCCTTCAGGATGTATATGTTGGATTGTATTCTTCCATTCAGCTTCAGTAATACAAGTCGCCAATATATTAATTATTGCTGTTTTACGTTCTGGGAAAAAATCGACTTCTACACTTTTCAGTGATAAGCCGATCCTAATATCTAAAATAGGAGCTGTACGATCAGTCCAATGTGATACTGCATACAACAAGATCCCTTTTGTTTCGGGTGTAGCATAGAGTAATTCACGCCGCCCTGTGTTCGAGTTAACTCTACGTGCTGTTTGTAGACGACCTTGATCTACATCTAATTGATCAATCCAATCAAGATATTTCTCTGAGAGAACTCTAACATTTTTTGTTAATTTATGATCATCACCTATGCAATACGCTAATGCCTGTGAAAGCATCATAAAACTGGCTGAATTAACAAATGCTAAAGTTTTAAAACCAGCATAACCAAGCTGCGATTTTAAAAAACCAGCAAAATTCATTAATTGATCTGTTCCGACGTCAAATGCCGCCGTACCTTTAGCACCTACCCCCCAACATAGATGAGCAGCAACTAAAATCCTAAACGTATTACTAGCAGCTGAATAACCGATTTGAAACTGCCCCTCAGCTCCTACACCTGCACTTACCCCACCACCAACAGATGCTACCGCAATAGTGACAAATTGGGGCTTTGACTCGCCATCTATACCAGGATCGAACCATTCAATGCCCCCCTTTAAAGCTCCACTGACATTCACACCAGCAAAAGCTTTAATTTCTGCATGCGCTGTATTTTTGTTTTCTTTAGTTTCTTGCATCAATTCTACATCACCCTCACCTGCTTTAAAGGAAGGTCGATTTTGCCTGTTCATCATATTTGCAATTGATCTTTGTGGTTCACGAGCTACGGCAGTGATAACTTGCGTTGTTCCCTGATGCGTAATATCAATAGATAAATTACCTGCTATACCAAGATTGGCTCCTGAAAAACCAGAAACCTCACAACCAATTAAAAACCTTATTTCACCTAGCGAATAGTTTTCATACTCAATATTCCATCCAGACTCACTTGGATAAAATTTTCTCCACTCCTTTTTACCTTCAAATATGGTCCATTTTGCTGAAGCATCACCACTAGCATTCAACTTTACACCTTGAGAGGAAACGCTTAACTCTGCCTCACCTTTACCACCTGCAACAAGACGCATCCACTGTGCCTGCTGACTTACATCTATACCATTACTATTTCTATACTGCTCAGAAATCTCTCTACCAAGCCCGCCAATTAGGTTATAGATAGCTTTTTCATCACTGCCAATTTCTCCTTTTGCATTTAATAATTTAGAGCTAATCACATCAAAACTTTTTTGAATATTATTCGGATTTTCTACACCATTCTGATTTGCTGCATTTGAAATTTCGACTCTTAACTCTTCATTTAAACGCGAATTTTTTAATTTGTTATAATTTGCTGGTTTTAAATATCTTCGTAATAGATTAGTTTTTGTTTTTCCATTCTCAACAACTTGCTCAGCAATCAAAACTTCCTCTAAGTCATTTCTGGCTTGAAATTCTCTATTAATTTTATCTATCGCCTCTTTTTGATCAATATTCAACCTCCCCTCCATTTCACGAATTTGATCAATATCGCGTTCTTGTATAGCACGCCGTAAATTAGCATTTGACTGATGTACTTTTTCAACCGCCTTTGCTAGAGTTGATGTTTTCTTATCAAACTCCTGATAAAGTGATGGTGGTAAAATAAGCACTTCATTAGTATGTGGATTAATTATGATTGGTGGCTTTTTTAATGACGAAAGAGAGGCTTTATTTGTTGCATTTGGATAGGTTGTACTTTTCGAAGCAGGAAAAATAATTTGATAAATTACCTGTGGATCAACACAAGTAATTGTATTATATTTTTGAGAATCATGTTCTTTATCCCCAATAAAATATTTTAAATATACTCTTCTGTATGTATTAGCAAGTTGAGTAAACCCTTTAGCATCGGCAGGACTAGGCTTAAGGTTCAGGATTGGTTTATCTTGCCCAACACCAAATATTTGATATTTGATGTTTGCCACAGGTTTATTATTTGATAGCACAAATTGAAACATTGCATAGTTTTTAAATTTGAGCCTATTAGTTTTTTTAATAACAATAGTATTATTTTTTTTGTAATCAGTATAAGAAATAGGTTCCAAAATTTTTTGATATAGATTTGGCTTATTACTTTTATCTAGTGTCGGAAACCCGGATGTATTACCTCCTAAACCTCCAAAAAAAGTTGAACCTTTATTATTTTTTTGTGCTGCTTTTTTTATATTTTCAATTGCTTGAGCATTTGCTTTTTGCTGTAGTTTATATTGACTTTCAGTAGGAAATTTTAAATTATCATCCAAACTCTTTTCATTAATTTGAATTATAGAGCTTCCTTCAGCTAAAATAGGTTTAATTGTTTTTTTTGTAGCAAAAATTGAACTAAAACCTTCTACAAAAATATGAATATTTCCATTTTTGGTAATATTTATTGGTTTTGTTTTACCGTTTTTATCAGTTTTATCTTTATATGTTTCTTTTGTACCATCCTTTGATATAAAAACTAAAGTATAAGAAACATTATCTAGTGCTTCATTTCTTTGATTATAAAAATAAATTACATGTTCTAATATTGTATATTTACTCATCTTTAAGCTTCTTCTTGATTTTGAATAACTCTATATTTAGATCCATTCTTATCTGAAATATGAATATAAATTTGCTCCGGACCCTGTGTTTCATAACGCTTTGTGAGACCCTGGGAGTTCGTTTTACCCTTTTCTTGTGTCCCATCTGCTCTAAAAACTATGTAATCAACATTTTTACCTGGATTACCTTGATCATCTACAATTTCAAACGTCAAATAGCATGGTGATGTATTTAATTTCAATTTTGGAACAATTACCTTTTCACCACCAATAAACTTATGCTGCCCCGCCTTCGCTTCAAACTTCCCGCCAGTGGTTGGTAATATCCCAGAACTATTTAGTTTCACTTGAGAGCCGCCTGCAGTTAGATTAATTTCATTCGGACTGGTGATATAAATCGTATCTTCCGTGGAAATAATCTGCACACCCTTTCTTGCAATCAGGTCAGCACCATCCCCTTGAGCTTGAATCTCGATCTTGCCTTTGCCTGCATACAGTCGTGCCCCTTCTTGCGCGGCAAATAAGCTGATTTTTTTGCTGGCATGTCCGATGATACTGTCTTGGGTGCTGGTGTTGATGCTTCCTTGTGCAATTTGGTTGATCTGCCCATCTGCACTGAGGTGGATGTCTTCGTTACTTTCTATGGCAATTGAACTTGGTGAAGCCAAGAGCATGATCGCTTGTTTGAAAGCCGCGGCTTTGCTTTGGTCTTCGCTCTCTAAGTTTTTGAGATAGCCCTGTAGGTTTTCGAGTAAGCTGAGTGGATCAGTTTGTTGATTCTTTGCCACTTCACTGAGAGCTTTGGCGTTGTTTAAGCTACTTTCGAGTTGTTGTTTGGCTTCGCTTGCATCGAGATGGTTTGCTTTGGCTTGTTCTTGTTTGTAGGTGGAGATGAGTATGCCTTCGCCTGCTCGTACTGCACCCCATTGGTCGGTTCTGAGTTCGAAACCTTCACCACGTCCTTCACTTTCTGCGGTTGCTTTGGGATGACTGAGATTCCCTAGGTTGAGTTGGCTCGCCCCGTGGGTGTTTTGCAGTTGGGTGGAGATTTGTCCTGTGGTGTCATCAAAGCGGAGTTGTCCATAGCCTTCGCCTTGGACTTCTTTACTTTTAATCCCTGCGAGTTTTTTGGTGTCCGGCAGTTGGCCTTGACTGTCGAATCGAGTTGGGCTGCGTTGGGCTTCATGTAGGCGGCCCACCACAAAGGGACGGTCGATGTTGCCGTCAAAGAAGTCGATAACTACGATTTCATTGATTCGAGGAAGGAAGCGTGCGCCATAGCCTTCGCCTGCCCATGGGGTCAGTACATCAACCCAAGCTGAATCGGTGTCGTTGTTGTTACTGCCTGCACCACCATCAAATTGGTGGTCTTCTGCTCGGGTAAACAGGAAGCGTACTTTGATACGTCCCCATTCATCGACATGGATTTCTTCTCCTGCAGGCCCCACCACTTTGGCGCGTTGCGGATGGGTGCTAGGTCGATGTTGTAGTGGGTTGTATTCGGGTACGGTTTTGATGTTGCGTCGTTGTAGGATAAGTTCGCTGGCTTGGCGTTCTTGGTCCTTGTGGGTTGCTTGGTTGGTGTTTGTCTTGTGTTTTGGCGTCCATTGGCTGCGTTGTAGCAGTT
>NZ_JBWYII010000008.1:0-132615 GCF_056779705.1 Acinetobacter sp. 25-47-130
TGACGACTGCACTGAATCAACTTGAAGCAACTGGTGGCAAATATGCATTGTGCTCTATGTGTATCGGTGTGGGTCAAGGCATCGCTTTAATAATTGAAAAAGTTTAACAGCAATTTTTGGACAGACGCTTTATGGTGAAACACATGATGAAGCGTAATAGGGATAAGTTATGAGTCAGTTATATGCGAGTTTGTTTTATCAGAATGATGTAAATATCATATTTAGTGATGAAGCACTCGTAAAATATATGTTGCGTGCAGAGGTTGCACTGGCTCAAGCTCAAGCTGAAGTTGGTGTTATTCCCTTAATTGCTGCTGAAACGATTCAACGTGTTGCAGCACAAGAAATTCATTCCATTATTAATTTTGATCATTTGGCACAGTCCAGTGGTCTCGCTGGCAATATTGCAATTCCATTCGTAAAGCAATTCACTGCTGCTGTGAAAAAAATCAATGAAGATGCTTCTCGTTATGTGCATTGGGGTGCGACCAGCCAAGATATCATTGATACGGCCTTTATGCTGCAAGCTCAAGATGCGTTACAGCTGATCGAAAAGCAACTTATTCAAGCTATTCAGGCAACTAAAAAACTGACGATTCAATACCGTGATCAGGTGATGATTGGACGTACATGGTTGCAACAAGGTTTACCACTTACCTTTGGACATAAAACAGCACGGTGGCTCTCTAGTTTAGATCGAGATTTAAAGCGTGTTCAGCAGTTACAGCAACATGTCTTAACAGCACAGTTAGGGGGTGCGGTAGGTACTTTAGCTTCACTAACTGAATATGGTTCGGCTGTAGTGAGTACCTACGCACAAAAACTTGGTTTAAATACGCCCGTATGTACATGGCATGGGGAGCGAGATCGTGTAGCCGACATTGCACATGTACTTGCAACGATTACAGGAAACTTGGGCAAGATGGCCCGTGACTGGTCACTCATGATGCAAACAGAAATTGCAGAAGTGTTTGAACCGAGTGGTGCTGGGCGTGGAGGGTCATCGACGATGCCTCATAAGCGTAATCCTGTTGCAGCTGCTTCAATTCTAGCCGCTGCAAATCGCGTCCCTGCATTAATGTCAAGTATCTACCAAAGCTTAGTACAAGAACATGAACGAAGTTTAGGTGCATGGCATGCTGAATGGCTAGCGTTACCAGAGTTATTTCAACTGACGGCGGGTAGTTTAAGTAGAGCAATCGATGTATTTACGGGATTAGAAGTAGATCCTGAAAATATGTTCAGAAATTTAGAGTGCACGCAAGGATTAATCATGGCTGAAGCACTGATGATGTCACTCGCATCTCAGATGGGTCGATTGAATGCACATCATCTTGTGGAAGCTGCTTGTAAGCAAGCAGTTGCCGAACAACGACACTTACTCGATGTTGTACAAAATAATCCAGAAATATTAGCTATTTTTGATCTAGATCAACTCCGTCAGATTTTTAATCCGCAACATTATCTAGGAAATACTCAAGCACAAATAGATGCGGTACTAGAGAGCGTTCAAGGAAGTACACCATAATGACATTAATCAATAATCGTAATGGTCAGCAGCTTGCGGTCTATCGTTTTGGTGACGATACAAAACCAAGCATCATTTTTTCAAACTCACTGGGCACTGATCATGGCATGTGGCAAGCCCAAATTGATTATTTTTCCAAAGATTATGATGTGATTTGCTACGACACACGTGGTCATGGAAGAAGTAGTGTCATTGAAAATACCACAATCATTGATTTAGCCAATGATGTCCTTGATGTACTCAATCATTTCTCTATAGAAAAAGCGCATTTTTGTGGTATCTCCATGGGAGGAGTTACTGGGATTCAATTAGGCATAATTGCACCAGAGCGTTTTAACTCTATTACCATTGCAAATTCAGCAGCAAAAATTGGAAATGCCGAGGCATGGTTGAGTCGTGCAGATGCGGTTGAACAAAATGGTTTGGCTGATATCGTCAGTACTACACATACGCGTTGGTTTAGTGAACAATTTGATTATTTACACGATGTGACAGCTCAAAAAACCATTCAGAGTTTGTCTGTCACTCAGCCTAAAGGCTATGCAGCCTCTTGTCGTGCTTTAGCTCAGACGGATTTACGCAATCAACTTGGAAAAATTATTGTGCCTTGTTTGGCATTATGTGGCGGCTTAGATCCTGTGACCACAGTGAATGATGGTGAGTTTTTAAAACAACATATACCTGACTGTCAACTTGCAGTCATAGATGCATCGCATTTATCCAATATTGAGCGACCAGTTGAATTTAACCAAGCATTGCTTGCTTTTATTCAGTCTTAAGCACATCTGAACATCAAATAATTTCAATTTTAAAGAGGAACAACCCCATGAATGATGAAGAACGTTATAAGCAGGGGCTAGAAGTCCGTACTGAAGTCTTGGGTGAAGCCCATGTCGGGCGTTCACTTGAAAATTTAAACGAATTTAATGCTGATTTTCAAAACTTTATTAGTCGTTTTGCATGGGGTGAGGTTTGGTCAAGACCAGGACTGCCAAGACACACACGTAGTTTGGTGACGATTGGAATCTTACTTGCATTGGGGCGTGAAGCAGAGCTCAGAATGCATATTCGTGCTTGTTTCAACAATGGCGTTACCAAAGATGATCTTAAAGAATTATTTTTGCATGCGTCTTTATATGCAGGACTTCCTGCAGCCAATGCTGCAATGCATATGGCAGAAGAAGTATTTGCAGAGTTAGGCATTTCGCCTGAGAAAATTAAATAAACGGACGATATTTTAAATTGAATAAGGAGAGATTCATGTCTCAAATTCTGATGGGTGCTTATGCACAGCGAAATACAGATGATCATCCGCCAGCATATGCGCCGGGATATAAAACCAGTGTATTACGTTCGCCGAAAAATGCACTGATTTCGATTGCGCAAACATTAACCGAGGTTACTGCACCTCACTTTAGCGCAGACTTATTGGGTCCTAAAGACAATGATTTAATTTTAAATTATGCAAAAGATGGTTTACCTGTTGGTGAACGGGTCATTATTCATGGTTATTTACGTGATCAATTTGGTCGTGCTGTCAAAAATGCTCTGATTGAAGTATGGCAAGCAAATGCCTCAGGACGTTATCGCCATCCAAATGATCAGTATGTGGGAGCTATGGACCCTAACTTTGGTGGTTGCGGTCGAATGCTCACAGATGAAAATGGATTCTTCATTTTTAGAACGATAAAGCCAGGACCTTATCCGTGGCGTAACCGTATCAATGAGTGGCGTCCAGCACATATCCATTTTTCTGTGATGGCAGATGGCTGGGCACAGCGTTTGATTTCCCAGTTTTATTTTGAAGGCGATACATTAATTGATAGCTGTCCAATTTTAAAAACTGTTCCTTCAGAACAACAGCGAAGAGCTTTAATTGCGCTCGAAGACAAGAGCAACTTTATTGAAGCAGATAGTCGTTGCTATCGTTTTGACATTACTTTACGTGGTCGTCGTGCGACATATTTTGAAAATGATTTGACTTGATAGGGAGCATCAGGATGAATGGCTGGAAATTTGAAGAATTACATGAAACACCATCTCAAACAGGTGGTCCATATGTCCATATTGGATTAATGCCTAATCAAGCTGGTATAGAAGTATTTGAGCATAGCTTCAATAATCAAATGGTGAAAGATGGCACTCAAGGTGAATGTATTCGCCTCGAAGGGCAAGTTTTTGACGGTTTGGGTTTACCACTTCGCGATGTACTCGTAGAAATTTGGCAAGCTGATGCCAATGGTGTTTATCCAAGTCAGCAGGATACGCAAGGGAAGCAGCCAGATCCAAACTTTTTAGGTTGGGGTAGAGCGGGTGCGGATTTTGACACTGGTTTTTGGAGCTTTGATACCATCAAACCAGGTGCTGTTCCTGGACGTAAGGGTTCACAGCAAGCACCACATATCGCGCTGGTTATTTTTGCGCGTGGTATCAATTTAGGTTTACATACTCGAGTTTACTTCGAGGATGAAGCTGAAGCGAATGCGAAAGACCCAATTTTGAATGGTATTGAGTGGGCGCCACGTCGTCAAACACTCATTGCTAAGCGTGAAGAGCGTGATGGTCAGATCGTTTATCGTTTCGATATTCGTATTCAAGGTGAAAATGAAACTGTATTCTTTGATATTTAAACTTTGAACAAGAAATTAAAAAGGTCAGTGATTTCACTGACCTTTTGTTGTTTCTATCAATAGATTTTGATGAAACAACTTATCTTAACAATACAAAGTTATATATTCGTGAGCATAAATTATTGAGGCTCTTTTTGTAAAACGACATATGGTGTATTTACTACGGATTTTTGTTTTAACTTATAGATGATGAAAATGGCAATAGCTGCTAAAACAAATGCAAAACCAAAATTTCCGTACAATTCTAAAGGCGAGTTCCCTAGGTCTAAAAAGTATCCCGCAATGATTGGAGAGAAAATACCACCAAAACGACCAACACCAGTTGCAATCCCCACGCCTGTTGATCGTACATCTGCCTCATAGAGCTGTGTAGAAATGGCATAGATTCCAGCTAAACAGCCATTAATAAAGAATCCTAGCGTTGTGGCAACGATGATTAATATATTTAAATTATCTGTATTGTTCACAAACAATAAAATACATACGTACGTGAGGATTAAAAAGGCAATTTGATTGATGTATACGCTGACTTTAGAACTAAGAACACCAATGATAAAACTACCTAAAATACCACCCACGCTGATCATCATGGCAGTTTTAATAGATAATGAGTTATCTAGACCAGAACTATTGAGAATTTTAGGTGTCCAGCCCATCACGAAATAAAAACCAAAAAGAATAAAGAATATAGAAACCCATAATACAAGGGATTTAACTAAATACTTGTGGTTAAATATTTCTACGTAAGAAGACTTTTGATTTTTTACATATGCTTTGGGGAGTGTGAGAATTGGTTTTTTATGCATTTTAGAGAAAATTTGATTCAATTTTTCCAAAGCATGTTTTGGTTGTTTTAGTAATAAATAATCGATCGATTCTGGTAAAAATTTCAATGAGCAAAGAAAAGCAAATGTAGTAACGAATCCACCAATTAGTAATACTTGTCTCCAACCGATACTTTCTAAGCTATATACAGCAAGTAGTGCTCCGCTAATTGCTCCAATCCCATAACCGGCAGATAATATCCCAACACTAAAACTTTTATATTTAGTTGGAGAATATTCACTGGCCAAAATCATAGCACTGATTTGAACACCACCAATACCAACACCAGTGAAAAATCTGCACAGAACCAATTGCTTAAAATCGGTGGCAAATGCAGATGCAAACATGCTCAAACCACAGATTAATAGACAAAGGTTAATTAAATTACGTCTACCGATTTTATCTGCGAGAGGTGCAAGTAAAAATGAGCAGACGGTCATACCAATTAAACCAGCACTAATTAAAGTTCCTATATTAGTACCAGTTAATGAAAACTCATTGGCAACTGAACTTGCCAAATAAGCCATTATCATGAAATCGAATCCATCGATAATGTATAAAATAAAACAGAAAAAAACGACAAATTTTTGATATAAACTTATTTTGTCGTTGTCGACACAGTCCTTTAATTTTAAGATATCCATTCTTTTTTTAATCCTTATAGAACCATAAATGCAGCACTGGTTTTTGCCACTAACTTTCCATGCTGCCAAGCTTCACTTTGAATGCTTAAAATTTTACGTCCTTCTTTGATGAACCACGCTTTTGCCAATACTTCACCAACTTCACATGGTCTGAAGAAATCAATTGTTAAATTAATTGTGGCAGCTGGTTTTTCTGTTTGATTTAAGGCAGCTAAAATACCCATTGCATCATCAAGCATGGCGCAGATCATGCCTCCTTCAACACTTCCCCTAGGATTGGTAAAACTTTCAAGAGCAATATATTGAACTGAAATTACTCGCTTTTCCTTGTCCCACTGAAGTTGATGACCACCTAATAAATGATGAATAGGGGGTAAATTAGATAAAACTTGTTCGTCCATTGAAAAGTACTCCTTTTAATATTTATTTCACTGCAAATGCATCATAGATCACGGCTTTTCCGAGACGCATTGCGCTTCCAACTGCAATTGTCTGATTTAACCATGCATATTTTTCTGAGCTAGTTTCAAACTGCATGGTTAATTTGAAGTAATATTGAGAGGGATTAACATCTTCGCCACGACTTAATTGTTCTAGTACTTGTGGTGAAGCATGGCGATAACCTTTAGTTTGTAAATAAATCAGAGCACCATCATCAGTTTCTAATAAATAGCGCGTATCTATATATGCCAAACCTTTGCTATCGACCTTTTGCCAATCTGCACCATTGTTAAGAATACGCCCCTTCAAACTTGGTCCAGAAAAAGTTCCTCCAGTGATTGGGATAATGCGTCTTTGCCCTAAATCTGAAGTTTTACCGAGTTCCCAAACTGGGGCTGTGAGTTCAACATTGAATGTTGCAAGGGGTTCAAGTTTTATGGGTTGTGGTGAATATTGGGTATTTGCCAGACTTAATGCACTGGTGGTATAGACCAATAAGCCGATTAGATATTTCATACTTATTATCCTTAGAGAGGGTAGGGTTCCTCAGTAAAGAACCCTTTTGTTATTATTTAAATTTCCACGTGTAATCAATATTGATACGAGTTTCATTGGCTGGCTTAATATTGGCGGTAATTGGCATATCATTATCGTAGATCGCGTAACGCGCGCGTAAACCTAAATTTTTTAGTGGACCATTTTGAACTGTGTAAGCTAGATCAAAATCCAATTCATCTTCCGAAAAATCTGTACCACCCAACTGTGGTGCGTAAATATTGCTACCATGGGTATAGCGGGTCATAAAACGAAGACCTGGAATATAGTCTTTAAAATCGTATTCATAACGTAGGCTATAAACACGCTCTTTCGCATTCAAAAACTCACCAGTCCAAGTATCAATTGCTAGTCCAGTTTCTCCTCCTGTTAAGTACGGAAAAGCAGTATCTCCAAAGTGGTGAAATGTAGAAAAGATAAACTTATGGTTTTGGTGTTGAAGTTCTGAATGGCTATGAAGTAAATGATTGTCAACTAAACCCGCTTTAGCAGTCCCATCTTCATCGCTAATGTAGTAACGCAACTGTGTTGTAAAAGTGGATTGATTTGAGATTGGATATTTATAGGTTATGCCTAACAACGATTGGCGATATAAGTCGTTAACATCCATATGAAATGCAGTCAACCGCAATGGATTATGAGTCAAGTCATAATGTCCACCTAAGTAATACAAATAATCTGTTTCTTCAGAAATATAACGACCATTTACTCCAGAGATCTTTATAGCTTCATAATTTGTAGAATCACGTTGATTGACTTCATCAATATAGGATGCTTGGAGATCCAGACCTTGAATATCTTTAGATTGAACTGCAACACCTCGATACGTTTGAGGTAAAAGTCGTGCTGGAGAGCCGACTAAAACAGGGGTCATGGGTTGAAGAGTCCCTATACGTACCTCGGTTTCAGAAACTTTAGCTTTTAAAGTGACTCCAACTTCACCATATTGATCTGCAGGCTCATTGGTTGCCAAGGAACGAATTAAGTTTCCTGTGCCTCCATATTTAGCATCAGCATCCAGTTTAAAACCTGCGGTCGCTAATAGATCTAAACCAAAACCAATCGTTCCATCGGTGAATCCAGATTGCGCTTTAAAGATAAATCCTTGTGTCCAGTCTCTTAATGCGGGGTATCTATTCTCAACTTTAAAGTCACGGTCAAAGTAGAAGTTACGTGCAGTTAATTCGACTTTACTTTGGTCGATAAAATTATTTGCAAATACTGGAGCGGTACATAATAGAAGTGGTGTGATCCATAATTTTTTCATCTTTATTTCATCCTGAAATAGTATTAATACATAGAGGTAATCTTTGTGTTATTTTCCTAAAAGTTCTCTTGCAACGATTTCTTTCATAATTTCATTGGTTCCCCCATAAATTTTTTGAACACGTGCATCGACATAAAATCGAGATATTGGATATTCCCGCATGTATCCATATCCCCCGAACAATTGCAGAAGTTGATCAATGACTTCACATTGGGTATCAGTGATGAAGCATTTCAATGCCGCAACTTCGCTTACATCCAATACTCCCTGTTGATAAAGCGACTTACATTTTTCGACAAAGGCTTCGGCTGCTAGAGTTTTAATTTTGGCTTGAGCGATTACAAAACGAGTATTTTGAAATTGTGCAATTGATTGTCCAAAAGCTTTACGTTCGAGGACATATTCTTGAGTAATTTCTAAAGCACCTTGCAAAGCGCCTAATGCCATGAGAGAAATACTCAAACGCTCACGTGGAAGTTCTTGCATGAGATAGCTAAAGCCTTGACCTTCCTGACCTAATAATTGGTCTTTAGGAACTCTGACTTGGTCAAAAAATAATTCGGCAGTGTCTTGAGATTGAAGTCCAATTTTTTTTAGACCACGACCTTTTTTTACTCCATCTAAATGAGCATCCACCAATAAAATCGAAATACCTTTAGCTCTTGCTTGAGGATCAGTTTTAGCAATTAAAACTATGAGATCTGCATGTTGACCATTCGATATAAACGTTTTTGAGCCATTTACCACATAATGATCGCCATCTAATAAGGCTTGAGTGCGGATGGCTTGTAGGTCTGAACCTGCATTGGCTTCAGTCATTGCAATAGCTGTAACAACTTCACCGGATACCATTTTAGGTAACCAATATTGTTTTTGATCTTCACTTCCAATATTCTGGATATAGGGTGAAACAAGCTCACTCTGACCACCGATTGCAACGGCTAACGCAGAGAAGCCCGCTCGAGCAGTTTCTTGAACGATCATTTGTGAATAATATATCGGTGCGCCGTAACCTCCATATTGTTCAGGCACATCGACGCATAAAAATCCATTTTGTCCAAGTTGATCCCAAACTTGTCGAGGCATGAGTCCTTGCTCTTCCCATGACTCATAATATGGGGCGACAAACTCTGCTAGGAAGCGTCGATAATTGTCCCGAAACAGCTCAAAATCACTATCTTTCTGCATAGCGTTATCCTAATTTTGAATGCAACTGTCTAAGCAGCGTTTGACTAAACGCTGCTGAATAAAAAAGTTGAGTTAATTTCTAAGGGTTGGAATGCGAATAATGAGAGGATTATTAATGTTTTTTTCGTATAACTCTTCCACCATTGCTATGCGACGTTTCAAGATACCACTTTGATTGAGATTGCCTTTATCAGTGGTTTCTCCTGCATCAAGAAGTGGAGGTTCAATCATGAGGTAAAGCATTGAAACAGTGTTTGAACTACCTGTCGCATCTTTGTTGAAATCAATTAAAAACTGCTTAAACCACTGTTGAACTTTAGGGTGTAGAAGCACCTCTTTAGTATCCACTAGACTCAAATCTAATCCTGCATACTCAGCGCAATCTGCAATTTTGGGAAATATTAAAAATCCAATCGCACTTAAATTAGAACCGGTGATACATACATCTTGAATAAGTCGATTACCTGTAATGAGAACTTTATTGCGTAAAGTTCCAACATTGACAAAGGTACCTGTATTCAACTTAAAATCTTCAGCTATACGGCCATCATACATGAGTCCTTGACTCGGGTCGGATGGATCCACTAACTTCACTGCATCCCCAGTGCGATAAAAGCCTTCATCATCAAAGATATTAGCTTGTTGTTCCATAGGCAGACGCCAGTAATGTTTCATGACATTTTTACCACGAACACAAAACTCAAGTTTGTCACCATAAGGAACTAATTTCACTTCACAACCTGGAGCTGGATATCCAATGAACCCAGCCATTACTTTGGGACCAGTTGTAAACACACATGATGGTGCAGTCTCAGTCATCCCCAAACCGCTCATGATACGAATACGTTCTCCACAGTGTGACTGCGCGATTTGATCAAGTCTGTTCCAACCAGCTTCTGATAGTGCAGCACCAGCAAAAAACAAAATTTTAACTCGACTAAAAAATTTTTCGCGTAACTCAGCATCTTGTTCAAGTGCTACGGTTATTTCTTCCCATCCTTTAGGAACGTTTAAATACACAGTAGGTGCAATTTCCTTAAGATTCCTGATGGTTTCTTCCATCTTTCCTGGAACTGGCTTGCCGTCATCAATATAAATTGTGCCGCCGTTATATAATGCGATTCCTACATTATGACTGCCACCAAAAGTATGATGCCATGCTAACCAATCAACTAATACTGGGGGGGTCTCTTCAAACTCAGGGAAGGTCTGAAGCAGCATCTGTTGATTGGTACATAGCATTAGATGCGTTGTAGGTACCGCTTTCGGCATTTTAGTTGAGCCAGATGTAAATAGAAATTTCGCTATTTGATGTTCATCAATGGTCTCATAATGATCTTTAATATCACTAATTTCAGAGGAGAGGAGTGAAGAGAAAGCAAGGCAATTTTTCTCACCAAATTTTCCAGAATTCGTAACGATCACAATATCATCTGTATCACAGCAATGTTCAATCGCTTTAGCAAAATCTTGACCATCATTAGCAAAAACCAAACCTGGTGTTAGAACATCAAACACATGTTTGAGCTTGCCAAAATCTTTAGAAATAAGTGAATAGGCAGGAGAAATTGCGGAGAATGGAATCCCTGCAAGCATTGCTCCCATTGACAAAGTAAGATGCTCTAGATCATTTCCAGATAGAATGACAATAGGACGTTCAATTGAAAGATGTGAATATTGTTTCAAACTTTGTGCAATACGCCATGCTCGATCTAATGTTTCTGCGTATGTAAGCTTAATCCATTCATCATCATGACCACGTTTTGCTGCGAATACACGATCGGGATGTGTTTGAGCATATTGAATTAAACGGTCAGTAATTTTTTGTGGGTATGGTTTAAGTTGTTCTTTTGGGGAAATATACAAAGTGCCATTTTTAGATTGAAACTCAATCTCGTGACTGCCTAATTTAACAAATCGCTCAGGATATTTATGCGTATGAACCGTCATATTCGACATTGTTTTCACTCCATGTATTTTTAGCTATTCTTTTCCAACGAAAAGAGCTGACTTCATGTCAACTCTTTGAAATATTCGTTAAATAGGGTAGTGACGAGTTTTGGTTTGCATGGTGATCCAACGCAGCTCAGTGAACTCTGCAACTGAGACTTTACTCCCAAATCGTCCATAACCACTTTGTTTCACGCCACCAAAAGGCATTTGCGCTTCATCATGAACGGTTGCACCATTAATATGACAAATACCTGATTCGATACGTTTAGCAACATCTAGAGCTAGGGATAAATCTTGACTAAAAACTGCTGCAGATAATCCAAATTCTGAGTCATTTGCTAAATCGATTGCTTCATCAACAGTTTTAAAACGTTGAACGGTGCACACAGGACCAAAAGACTCTTCGGCATAAATCTGCATATCTTTAGTGACGTCAACTACGATAGTAGGTTGCATCATAGCACCATCAATGCTTAAACCTAGTGGTAAATATGCACCTTTTTCACGTGCATCTTCAATTAAATTTTTGATTCTTGTTGCAGCTTTTAAACTTTCTAGAACGCCCAGGGGTTCTTCACTCTCAAGTGGATTTCCTGCTCTGATATTCTGAACTTTATTGATCAATTTTTCGATGAATTGGTCTGCAATTTTTTCATCCACAAGAACACGCTCTGTCGACATACAGATCTGTCCCTGATTGAAAAAAGCGCCGAAACTGATGGCATTAACGGCTTCGTCCAGGTCCGCTTGCTCCAATACAATGACCGGTGCTTTGCCACCAAGTTCCAGCAACACTGGTTTGAGGTATTTCGCTGCAGTTTGTGCAATTATTCGTCCTACATGCGTTGAACCTGTAAAATTAATTCTTTTAGTCAATGGATGACTGATTAAACGCTCTACAATCTGTGGAGCATCTTGCGGAGCATGAGTAATGACATTGACAACACCATCGCCAATACCTGCTTCATGAAGTACTTCCCCAATTAATCGATGTGTTGCAGGGCAAGCTTCAGATGCTTTAAGTACGACTGTATTCCCACAAGCCAGAGGCATCGCTAAGGCACGAGTGGCTAAGATAACAGGAGCATTCCACGGCGCCATACCAACGATGACACCACATGGAACGCGAACACCCATAGCGATATTGCCAGGAACATCTGATGGAATAATATTTCCATCAATTTGTGTAGTCATGGCTGCCGCTTCTCTCAGCATATTGGCAGCAAGATGGACATTAAAGCCATACCACGTCGCAGTTGAACCTATTTCATGTATTGCAGTTTGAATAAACTGTTCAGTTTTTTGATCCATCAAATCTGCAGCTTTAAGCAATTTTAAACGTCGGTCTGTTGGTGATAGAGCAGACCAAGTTTTGAATGCTTCATGCGCTGACTCAATTGCACGATCAACATCGCTTAAAGTCGCTGCTGCACTTGTTGATGCGATTGAGCCATTAATTGGACTGATTCTTTCAAAAGTTTGTCCTGAACTTGCTGCAACAGATTGGCCGTGAATAAGTAACTGTACGTTTTGCATGGTGAATGTTTCCTTACATGTCCATCATGACGAAAAAAGTAGATTCTGCTTAAGCAGGACGTTTATAAGTTTGAAGACCTGGTTTGATTGTTTTGTCATCCAAGAATTGCTTCATACCTTGTGCACGACCACCTTCATCATCACGGTAGTTGCATTGATCCAGTTTGGCGTATAAGTAATCTTCGTTTTGCTCCCAAGTCAGCTCACGACAGCGCTTAAAACCATTCTTCGCTGTACGCAGTACAACTGGATTCTTTTCAAGCAAATTATTTGCCAATTCAGTTACTTCTGCACGTAATTGAGCAAGTGGAACACTCTTGTTCACTAAGCCCATATTTGCAGCTTCAACACCAGAGAAGGTTTTGCCTGTCATGATGTAGTACATAGAAGCACGATGACCGACTGTATCAGCCATAGCTTTGCTCACTAAGTTACCTGGAGGAATTCCCCAATTCACTTCAGACAAGCCAAATGTAGCTTCATCTGCTGCAATGGCTAGATCACATGCGACTAGTGGTGAGAATCCACCACCGAAGCACCAGCCGTTTACCATTGCAATCGTTGGTTTTGAATAAAAACGAAGTAAATGCCATTGCCAACGTGATGCATCACGACGAATTCGCTCTTGGAAAATTTCTGGCTGGCTGTCAACCTCACGGAAGTACTCTTTCAAGTCCATACCTGCTGTCCAAGAATCCCCAGCACCAGTGAGTACCAAAACACCTGCTTCTGGATCGAGTTCAAGCGTTTCAAGTACATCAATCATTTCTTTATTTAAGGTTGGACTCATCGCATTTTTCTTTTCTGGGCGATTTAAAGTGACCCAAGCAATGCCAGCTTCAACTTTTACATCAACAGTGGACCAGCGATTTTGATAAGACATGATAAGCTCCTTAGTGTTTGTTTTATGTCCTGTTGGAATTAAGATAATATCAGTTAAACTTACATACAAGTGTTTTTTTGAATTTTTTATATAATTTTTATAATATATTGATATTTAATAAAATAATATTTTAAATGAATTTTATTTAAAAAAAAATATTGATTATTTTATAAGTTTAGGTGATATTTTTTGAGTTGCCTGGACGGAGGCAATACATAGGATGTGTATTTTTTTAAAAGTATTTTAAAAGCTCTAAAAGGGACAATAAAAAATGGAACAAAGTGTAAGTAGTAAGACTAAAGCTACGCTTACACTCGTACTGTGTTTCGCTATCGCTGTATTTGAAGGTTTCGATCTTCAATCAATGGGCGTAGCAGCACCACGGATGCGAGCAGAGTTTGGCTTAGATAATACTCAAATGGCATGGGCATTTAGCGCGGCAATCTTGGGTACTTTACCTGGTGCATTATTAGGAGGTCGTTACGCTGATAAAATTGGGCGTAAGGCAGTTCTATTGACCAGTATTTTAATTTTTGGAGTGATGTCAGTTCTAACGGCATATGCTTCTGATTATACACTGCTTTTAATCATTCGTTTCTTGACTGGTTTAGGGATGGGTGGCGCTTTACCAATGATGATCACCATGGCATCTGAGGCAGTATCAGAGAAACATAAAGGCATTGCAGTCAGTATTATGTATAGCGGTATTCCATTTGGTGGAATGTTGACATCATTCGTGGCAATGGGTTTAGCTGGTGATGCGCAATGGAGACATATCTTCTACATTGGTGGCTTCGCTCCAATTCTTTTAATCCCTTTGCTAATGAAGTATTTGCCGGAGTCTAAAGACTATTTAACAGCGACGAAGAATAAAACTTCTACCCCATTCTTTGAAGTGTTGTTTGCAAAAGAACGGCGTTTTTCCACGATTCAAATTTGGATCAGTTTTTTCTTTACGTTAGTTGTTTTATATTTTTTACTCAACTGGTTGCCACTATTGATGGGTGCACAAGGTTTAGGAAAAACAGAAGCGAACTATGTTCAAATTGGTTACAACATCGGTGGTATCTTCGGGTCGATTCTCATGGGAACTTTACTTGATAAGATTCGCATGAGTACTGTAATTAAATTTATATATATTGGCATCTTGTTATCACTGTGCTGTCTTGCAATATCTCCAACTGTTGCTTTACTTGTATTGTCTGCTGTGGGTTGTGGTCTATTTATTGTAGGTGGCCAATCAGCGCTCTATGGATTGGCAGCGATGTTCTATCCAACAGAAATGCGTGGCACGGGCGTAGGAGCTGCAGTCGCAGTAGGGCGTATAGGATCTTTTGCAGGGCCACTATTTGCTGGCATGCTACTGTCGTTAGGTTCTAGTTCAGCAATGGTCATTGGTGCAAGTATTCCACTGATTTTATTTGCAGCTATTGCGGCATTAATGCTTGTACGCAAGCCACGTCCAGAGCAGTCTGATGCTGTTCTAAATATAACTACACGTTAAACTTATGTTAAAAGTATGATTACGACAGTAGTCATACTTTTGTTCATCTATTAAGGAATATAAAATGTCAGAAGTTAATCATTCGATTCCGACACTGAGCTATATAATTGCAAGGGTTGATCGTATTGTGAGTAAACTTTTAACTGAACGTTTAAAAGACTTAGATATCACCTTATCTCAGTTTACAGCATTGTCAGTTATCGCTGCGA
The DNA here is from genome assembly GCF_056779705.1 of Acinetobacter sp. 25-47-130. Lineage (NCBI taxonomy): Bacteria > Pseudomonadati > Pseudomonadota > Gammaproteobacteria > Moraxellales > Moraxellaceae > Acinetobacter > Acinetobacter sp. 25-47-130. The sequence goes on from NZ_JBWYII010000008.1 coordinate 15,164, forward strand.
AAGGCAATCTATCTAATGCAAAACTTGCAGAACGTTCATTTATTAAACCGCAATCTACCAATAAAATTCTACAAGATTTACAAAACCACGATTGGATCAGTAGAGCTTCAGATCCCTCACATGGACGAAGAATTTTAATTAATGTAACGCCTAAAGGATTTGAAAAACTCGAACAATGTCGAAACATTGTTAATGAGATAGAACAAAAAATGTTAGATGGGGTAGATATCCATTTAGCTTATTTAATTCGAAACAATCTAGAGTTAATGGCAACCAATCTTCAAAAAATAAATATTGATGATACGAACTCATAATCACCTCAGTTATCAAAAATAGAATAGTGAATTTCCGGCCTAAAAGAGTCCTTTAAGTCAACAGAGATTGATATTCCAAATCTGACTCGTTAGGATCAATCATGATCAAAAAAATTGAGTAGTTATATGTCTTCAGGGCAGCAAGTGTTAATTGAACTTCGCAAAATGATTATTTCTGGGGAGATTGCAGGAGGTTCCCGTTTGGCTGAAATTCCGACTGCTGAAATGCTAGGTGTATCACGTCAACCCATTCGAATGGCTTTTCGGCTTTTAGAGCAAGAAGGCTTACTCGTTAAAAATCCAACTCGAGGCTATACTGTTCGAGAAATTTCATCCAAATTAGTTCATGATGCGTTGCATGTACGTGGCGTTTTAGAAGGTCTAGCTGCAAAAACGCTTGCTGAAAAAGGCATGACGATAGATCAACATCAAACACTTTTGAATTGTATTACCCAAATTGATTCCATATTCAATAAACCAGAATTAACAAGCGATGATTTAGAAACCTACCATCATTACAACACTATTTTTCACAATACTATTATTCAAGGCTCGGATAATATTGCAATTGTGCAAGCACTTAGTAAAAACAATCAGTTACCTATGGCATCTGCACAAGCACTGACTTATGATAAAAATAATGCGCTGTCTGAAATTCGTCGTTTGCAATATGCGCATATCCAACACTGCTCAATATTCAATGCATTAAAGCAAAAAGACTCAGCACGCGCTGAAAGTTTAATGCGTGAGCATAGTCATGTGGTTACTTTAGGGGAGACTATGCGTTCAATATTTCACACAGATGGGTCTATATAAAAAACCCTTCAATTAATGAAGGGCTACACTTGAAAATCTATCGATCCCAATTAAACATCAATGATAATTCGTTGAGATTTGGCTCTTGAGCAACAAGGTGTGAATTGATCATTTGCAGCTTGTTCCTCTTCAGTTAAATACATATCTCTGTGATCAATTTCACCTTCAACTACATTCACTAAACAAGTGCCACAAATACCTTGTTCACAAGATAAAGGGATACAGATTCCAGCATGTTCTAAAGCTTGTGCTGCAGATTGATCAGCTGCGACATGAATACGTTGCCCTGTTTTTAAAATCTCAATTTCAAAACTGCCATCTTGACTGGTATCAATAGCTTGTGCGCTGAAATGCTCTTTATGTACTTGATGACTAGGCCAAGAGAGCGTATCAGCGGTATGGATCACATAGTTCATAAAACCATCTGGGCCACATACATAAATATGATGATCGATATGAGGAGAGGCAAAGACCGTATTCAAAAGAATATGTGTTTCAGGTTCATCATCAATATGGATGTGGACGGAATCTCCTAGACCCTCTAAATCTTGTTGGAATGCAATAGAAGCTCTCGTTTTCACAAAATACAGTAATTGGAAGGACTGATTATTGCGTTTAAGCTCTTTAGCCATTGCTAAGATAGGAGTGATACCGATTCCACCTGCACACAAATATGCATATTCTGTCTCAGGAACCAAGGCAAACAAATTTCGTGGTTCACTAATCTTGAGCTGCTGACCCTCACGAAGTTGTTCATGAATAAATTTAGAACCACCACGTGATAAAGGATCATTCAGGACACCAATGACGTAACGGTGCTGCTCTGAACTACAATTTGCCAAAGAATACTGTCTAATTAATTGATTACCTAAGTGCACATCAATATGTGCACCGGCTTGAAAAGCTGGTAATAATTCACCATGGGTGTTTACCAGTTCGAAAGATAAAATGTGTTCATTATGACGATAAATCTTCTGAATAGTCACATCCATGTGAGTATTGCTCCTTGGTAAAATGAAAAACTGATAAAATGTGGGTTTACTTTAAACAACATTCAAAGTTGTAATTTTCTGCTCATCATTCGTTTGCTCTAAGCTGATCAAGCGGTCAATTACTTTTCGAGATTGAACACCGCCTGCATCAATATTCAGCATCAGCAATTTACGATCAGGATGTCTCAATAAATTCTGTTGCTGTTGTTCAAGCATATTTAAATCTTCCGAGAAAATTTTGCCCTGTCCCTCACGAATTTGGTTAGTTAATTCGATGTTGTCAGGTTGGAAGTGTCGAGCCATTCCCCAGAAATACCAGTGAGACGTTTCCGTTTCAGGGGTAATAAAATCTACAACGATTGAAGACACTTTTTTATTTTCCGGTGCGTTGTAACCACCATGTCCTGCGTGGGCAACACCAACTTCAATATGAACATTGCTAGGTGCATGAAAGTGACAAATTTGCCAACGGTCTACTAGAACATCTGCAGCGAGATTATTACCTTTTAGAGCCATTTGCCAAAATGGAGGTGCATAAATGTTTTCCATATGACGTTCAGTCACAACGTGGTCACCATCAACACGAGTGGTTGGTGCAGCTTCATCAATTTCTTTTTGACCAATGCTGTTTGCATGAACATATGTTTCATGGGTGAGATCCATTAAGTTATCAATCATCAAGCGGTAATCACAGTTGATGTGGAATAGTCCACCACCATAGGCCCATTCTGGATTTTCAGCCCACTCTAAAGTTGGGAGTTGATCTTCACTTGCAAGCGATTGGTCTCCTGGCCATACCCAAATAAAGCCAAATTTTTCAATTGCGCGATAGCTTTTATTGCAAGGAAAGCCACGTACACGTTGCCCAGGCATTGAAACCGTTTTGCCGTCACATCCCATCACTAACCCATGATAACCACAGACCAGTTGACCATCTTCAACAAAGCCTAATGACAAAGGTGCACCGCGATGTGGGCAAAAATCTTCAACGGCATGTATTTGGTTTTCTTTTCCACGATAAAAAACCATTTTTTCACCGCAAATTTGTCTTCCTAGAGGCTTATCTTGTACTTCTTCAGGTCGTGCCGCCACATACCAAGCATTTTTTACAAACATGAGTTGATCTCCTTATCAATTGGATCCAATAATTCTATTTTTTAGATAGAAAGTCAATAATAATCTTTAAAAATAAATATTTTGGATCCATTTTTGAGAGAGCATTTAAATAATAATTATTTTTGAGCAAAAATGATGGCAAATCACCATCCAAGAATATGGCGAAATTGATTCATTGTCAGAGAGGGCACGAGGGTTAATTTATTAAACAAAAAATGCTTAAACTTGATGGATTATTGGGATTTAATTTTTAGCTTCATTAGAAAATTAAAATTGACCTAATTTTTTCATTTGACGACGACGTCTCGTGAGCCCCAAGATTTCTTGGCGATCTTGAATTTCTTGAGCAGAATAAGGAAGCGTCTGTTGCAATGCTTCGAGTTGTTGAAGATGACTGTTTTCAATGAGGAAGCAATCATGCTCAACAGGCCATGCACTGGTAATGGGTTTGCGTTTACGGGAATAGTTCATGGTTAAATTATAAAATTTGAGAAAAGAATAGTGTAGATGCGTATCAAGTTAAACGACAAAACATGTCGTAATGATTTAGAACACTGAGATTTTAAACCCTATTTTAATGAGAATCTTTCAACGTACTTTTAAGTCATATTCATTGAATAAAATTACCTAGATTTACACGGTTTACATAACATGTGGATTTTGAAATGAGTTGTTACGTTTCGTGCCATCCCTCTACTGGTTTTTAAGTTAATATTTTAAAAGTTAAAACTTAATAACACCAAGAAAATTAACAATAAAAATAAAGAAATAATCATTTCTGTAATGAACGATTCAATGAATAATCATCGGAATGAGTAAAAAATATGATGCTAATCGTGGTGTGTTTTGCTTTGGTCAGTTGCTATGCCGTATGGCGACTATTATTACAACCTAAATTGATTATGGGGAATACGCAGAGGCACTTTGATTTAACAAAACTCCTCAAGCCTACTGATCTCAGCCAGCCGGCGCGCTTGGTGTATGATACGGATTCTGTCGAAGATATTCGTATGTTTGATGAGGTTGCAAAATTACTGTTTGAGAAACGTGTAAATCATCGTGATATCAAGTTTGCTCAGCAAATTCAATATGAGTTTTTGAACAAGATGCCATCACGAACTTTATGTCAGATCAATCAATTTGATTTAGGTGAGTGGTCGATTTTATGGGAATATCGTAATCAATCCCTTGAATACTATGTGAGTCAATATGGCATCATGTATCGACATACTGACGCACAAGGGGTAGAGCATCAATCTGACTTTATTCAGTAATTTAGAATTTAATCATTAACTAAATTGAGATAATTTTGGAGCATGTCATCCCAAATTTTTTCTGCGCCTTTTTTGAAATATCCCATGTGTCCAATTGCAGGCATTTGATACTGTTTGGCTGTGATATCAATGTAGCGCATATCAGCAGAACGATAATGTTGCATAAAGGCTTGCCTCGAATTTGGGAGAGCCCAATCATCATCTAATGCTGAAACAGCATAAATTTTGGTTTTAACACTTGCATATTGTGCTTTTAAATCTTGTTGCTCGGGGTCAGCGAAAAAATATAACGGATTTTTGCACCAACGACGCCACTGTTGATATACCCCTAAAGGCAGATCAGAGCCCATATTGAATTTACTCCAAGGTAAATAACCTGTGACTGCGACAATGGGTGGAAACACAATACTCCACATCACGGATACTTTGAATCTTTCTTTGAACGGCATATATCCTGCCCAACCTGCACCTGTACCGTAGCAACACATGGCACTGACTTGATGATGATTAGGGGTAAGTCCCAAGGCTTGACCACCATAAGAGTGTGCAGTCATAAATAAGGGGAAAGTATCGCTAGAAAAGTATTCAATGGCACCAGCGAGATCAAGTTTCCCCCAATCCAAATAACTCATTTTAAAACCTTTGAGTTGTGCTGGAGATGATGCCCCCACACCACGATAATCAAAGGTTAGCACTTCAAAACCACGTTCTGCAGCATACTCTGCAAATCTGCGATAAAAAGGTTGGGGAACCGCTGTCGCTGAAGCCACAATAATACGTGCAACAGTCTTCACACCAGATGATAGGTAGCGAGTGCCGGTGAGCATATAGTTATCTAAGGCAGGAAACTGAACTTGAGTTTTATTGATGCTCGGCATCTGGTTCACATTTGGAATAGCTTGCATGTCTATATTTCCCGATATTGAACTATTGACCTTTAAAGCGAGGTTGACGTTTTTCGCTCATTGCTCGCATACCTTCGACTGCATCTTCAGATTGTATTAGTGGAAGAAGATGAGTCTTTAACTGATTAAAAGCGTACTGCTCATCATGTGAAATCGCTTCGTGAGCAGCTGTCAAGGTGGCTTGAACAGCGAGTGGAGCAGCTGAAGCGATGGATTCGGCAAGTTCAATGGCACGGTCAAGCGGATCTTGTTCTGTTACTTCAGTAATCAAATGAAGTCGAAATGCAGTTGCAGCATCAAAAAAATCCCCCGTCAATAAGTAGCGCATTGCATTAGACCAACCTGCAGTTTTAACGAAGCGTGAAGTTGCTCCGCCAAAGGGGAGGATGCCACGTTGCACTTCAAGTTGAGTAAATTGGGTATTTTGATGGGCAATACAGATATCGGCATTCAACATCAGTTCGATTCCAGCAGTAAAACAATACCCCTTCACAGCGACAACGACTGGTTTTTTTCGTTTACGACCAGTCGTGCCCCATGGGTTAATCAAGTTCATATCTTCCGAAAATATACCATCTGACATACGCGGCTGAAGCTCAACCAGATCTAATCCTGCCGTAAAGTGCTCTCCATGTGCATAAATCACAGCACAGCGTAAATCAGACTGGTCTTCATAGGTGGTAAGTGCTTGTGAAAGTTCATCAATCATAGGACTGTCGAATGCATTGCGCTTCGCAGCACGGTTTAAACCAATCAACATCAGATGATTGCGAATTTCAATGGTTATTCTGGTCGTTTGAGTTGTATTCATCATTATTATTTTCCATTGAGGATATTCTATTTTTAGAGGAGTTTAATGGTTAGGTCAAAACTGTGCAGTTCAAATTGAACAGCGCTAAGTCGTGTTCGTTAAGAATCATGTATGGTGCCATTCAATATGCGTTAGGATAGGCGTATCAAATAAACCACGATCATTTTACGTAGTGTATGAGCCTTTTAGAAATTATTTCAGTATTGATGAGTGTATTGGGTGTAACCCTCACGATTCGCCGTAATATTTGGTGTTGGCCTGTGAATCTCGTGGCTTATGGCTTATATGCAAAGTTATTTTATGACTATCAACTCTATGGTGAAACGATATTGCAATGCGTGTTTATCGGTTTAGGAGTGTATGGTTGGTGGATATGGAAAGCTCAGTTTAAACAGCAAGAGCAACTTGCCATCAATCGTATTCAAGGGTTGAGAATTATCAAACATGTGTTTTTTACAATGTTGGCAGGATTTATTTTTGGTTTAGGTTTGGATTATTTTACGGATGCTTCCATTCCTTATTTAGATGCTCAATTGGCGAGTTTGAGTTTGCTCATTACATATTGGACGTCTAAACGATATTTGGAAATTTGGCCTGCTTGGATCGCAGTGGATATCATCTATGTCATGATGTTTATGTATAAAGATCTATACTTGACGGCTGGTCTTTATGGCGCATTTACTGTTTTAGCATTCTTAGGTTATCTTCAGTGGAAGAAAAAATATCAAGTTCAACAGCAAACCGTCTACTCACTCTGAAAAATTTACATCCTTGGACATTGATTTGAATGATTCGATCTGCAAAATTAAGCAGATCGATGTAACAATGAAATTGAATTTAACCAGTAGACTTTAAATGTATGATTATCCACTTTTGGGAAGCTCGATTTCTGCAATTTGTAAAATCATTACAACAGCATCCTCACCGTTATCTTAATTTTGTATCCGTTGCCGATTTTTATCAATGTCAGTGGTTAAAAACGCTTCCTCCTCATACTGAATATTTTTGTACTGGATTAGACGATGGTGCAGAGCAATTTGATATTTTGATTCAATATTTGCATCATCAAGTCAGTATTCACATTGCACAAGAAATTAAAGTAATTTATCGAGAACTCGATCTCTAAGAGTTCTAAGAGTTAGGAGTGTACTTAGCAATTTTTAGCTGAGTCAAATCAAAATGCTTGAGCGTATCGCTAGCTGGATTTAAGCAAAAAAAGCTTTAAAAAAAAATAGAATAAATGGTAAAAAAACCTTGATAAATCCTAATCTTAAGGTTAGATTGTGATAATAAGTGCAATTATAATAAAAAATATGTGACTTTAGTCACTATATTTTATAGGGGTGAAATAAATTTAATGATTTTAGAGTCAAATGAAAATATAGTTTATTTTGATGAGCTGTTTCAATTGAGTTAGTTCATTATGTTAAGACTATTCAATCGAATTTTTCGCCCCTATACACTTCATTCATTTATGAATCAAAGTGTGTTGATGAATTGGAGTAACTTAAATAAATGTATTCTGGTCATGGTATTGGGCGGGCTTGCACATATCACCTGGATTACATGGTATTTATTTTCATTTCATCATCCTGCATTACATCATTGGCTCAATCCTGATTATTATTATTTTCACCTATCACGGATGTTGCTGTGCTGTGTATTACAGTTCTTACTGATTATTCCTTGTGTCATATGGCGTCATAAAGAATGGGTGATACAATATTTACCTTACTTTATTATTTTGGTATTTTCCGTAAGCTTTATTTATGGTGGCTATTCGGTTGGTATCAGTAGTCCTGCTACCGTTGCGGGATTTATCAGTATTTTAACAGTTGGTCTGGTTTTATTTGAACGCAAGATTGTATATCTGCTTTTTTTACCAGTCACTGTATATATGCTCATTGCAATTGTCAGTAGTGCATTAGGTTATATGACCTACGCACCGGTCTTTAGTGATCAGCTCAATTATTCAGTCATGGTATTTAATGAATTCTGGGTTTATTCACAACTTTATTTTTACGTGCCTATTTTTTTTGCGACTTTTGTATTGTTTGAGATTTTGTTGACGCAATGGAGAAATCGAGAAAAACAAATTAATTTAATGAGTCAAATGGACCCGCTGACGGGGATTTATAACCGTCGAAAAATAGGTTTAGAACTCAATGAAATTCAATTACAAGAACGAAAATTTGCTCTCATTCTGTTAGATCTTGATCATTTTAAGAGTATTAATGATAACTATGGTCATGATATCGGAGACAACGTCTTAAAGCGTGTTGCCAATGTACTACGTCAAAATATACGTGATACAGATATTGTCGGGCGATTTGGTGGTGAAGAGTTTGTGATGCTGTTGCAGAATAAAAACCTCAGAGCTGCGATGGAGGTCGCAGAGCGGTGTCGCAAAGAAATTGAAAATGAGCTCTTTTATATCGATGAACGTACGACGATCAGAGTGACAGCAAGCTTTGGTATAGCCATTTCTGAATTTAATTTAAATAAAGAAGCGGTGATTCGTCATGCAGATCAAGCATTATATCTAGCAAAAAAACGTGGTCGTAATCAGGTTAGACACTACTACGAACTTCAGGATGCTGATGTCATACAAAAAAGTGAAACTTGAGCCGTAAAATTATCAGGTCACAAATTCGTCATTTAAATCAGTTTTACTTCATCTTGAAATGCTTTAAGATTGGTTGACTATTAATCAAATATTTGATTTAAAATTTAAAAAATTATGAAGATCAAATTCTTATCATAATTGAGATGAACGTATTATGACGATACTACCCGTTGCTCAAAAAGGTGAAGTGATCCTTGAATTGGTTGCATCGCCGGTAAGTGAACTTGAGTTTAGTAGTAGCTGGTTAACGCATCTGGTTGAAGCAATGAATTTTACGATGCAACAGCGCAATGGTGTCGGTATTGCTGCACCACAAGTTTATGTCTCTAAAAGGATTATTATCGTCGCTTCAAAACCCAATATACGGTATCCCGATGCGCCTGAGATGGAGCCTATTTACATGATTAATCCTGAAATATTGGAGCGTTCTGATCATGTTGTTTTAGGAGAAGAGGGATGTTTAAGTGTAGAGAATCGACGTGCGGAAGTAGCTCGAGCTTCATCAATCCGTGTCCGTTATCGTAATATGCAAGGACAGGAAATTACTGAGACTTTTTCAGGATTCCCTGCACGAATTATTCAACACGAAATTGACCATCTTGATGGGATCTTGTTTGTAGAGCGAGTTCACGCTGCTTAAAAAGACAATATAAAAGATAAAAGGACAGAATGAAGTTAATCAGGAAGATTCAACATATGATTAAGCGATTGTATCGTATGGCCAATACGTACATCCTTGATCCTCAAAATATGCTGATCAATTGGAGTGATTTTAAAAAGGGACGGCTTATCCTCTTTTTTGGAATTCTAAGCCAACTTGAGGTCGCTCGCTGGTTAATTGTGGCTTTTTATACTCCTGAAAAAGCACAGTGGTTAAATCCTGACTATTTTGAATTACGTGTTACCCAATTGTTGGTGACCTCCGTGATTTATCTTGTCCTGTTTTGGAGTTGTTTCAAGTTTCAGCATATCGCTAAGTTTCAAACCTTCATTGCTTACTTTGCCCCTAGTTTCTTTGGAATGACCATGATTTATTCAGGGTATTCGATTGGAATTTATAGTCCTGCAACAATGGCAGGGTTCATTAGTATTGTATTGGTCGGGTTGGTATTTTATAGCCGTAAAATTATTTATGGGATTGCAATTCCAATTACGATATACACGTTATTAACGTGTTACTTGACGCATATCGATCGAATTCGTTATGCACCTATGTTTAGTGATGAGTTGAATAAAAGTATCGTTTACCAAAATGATTTTTGGGTCATGAGCATGGTACAGCTCTACGTGCCCATTTTACTTATGAGTGTTTTATTCTTTGAGATTTTACTCACCCAATGGCGCAGTCGTGAAAAACAATTCGAAACCAGCAGTAAATTTGATGCACTAACGAACGTTTATAACCGTCGTCAAATCAATGAAGTGTTATCACATTTTCAGCAGGATCGTGCTGATTATGCTGTGATCTTATTGGATTTGGATCATTTCAAACAAATTAATGATCAATATGGTCATGCAGCAGGAGATGAAGTCCTGAAACAGGTGGCGACGCGTTTGGAATATCATGTTCGTATTGGTGATACGGTTGGACGTTATGGCGGTGAAGAATTTATATTAATTCTGGACAATCTCAGTCGTGATCAAGCGGTTGATATCGCAGAACGTTGCCGTAACGCAATTGCACAGCAGCCAATTGTGCTGGATGATGGAACCTCGTTAAATGTGACGGCAAGCTTTGGTATTGCATTATCCCATGAGTTATCTGATCAAGACGTCATTACGCATTGTGCAGATCACGCTTTATATATTGCCAAAGAAAGCGGACGAAATCAGGTACAGTTATATCAGTCAGCTTAGTTGAATGATTAAATTTCGGTTTTGGTACTACTAACTATAGAGAAACATACGCTTAGGTTTTTTTTATAGCAATGCTTTTGTTTTGGTCAGTGATCATCAAATTCATACCGTAAATTGATCTGATCGATAAAGCAGTCTTTTTAATGCTTAAAGCGCATTGACATGATCGCTGAATACATCCAAATTTTAATAAAAATAAATATGAATATTCGATAATACAATTAGATGATGACTCGAGAGAATGAAGTACAACAACAGCGCAGTTTATTGCAAGCTATCAAATATGTCTTGTTAGAATCTGATCGTTCTATTATTAACTGGTCCAACTTTAATAAAGGGATTCTGTTACTTATATTTGGGCTGTTGATGCTCATCGGTCATTGGTTGTGGTACTACCTAACTTTCCATTCAGAATATCAAATTTGGTTAGATCCAGAATATTATCCTCATCGGACATTGACCACATGTTCACAAGTGATTTTGACCATGTGTTTTCTGATAATCGCTTTAATGCTTCGTAAAAATGCTACTGCTCGCCGAATCTTGGGCTATTTAATCCCCTTATTTTATGGATTGATTGTCATTTTTTCAGGATACACGGTTGGGATTTATAGTCCTGCGGTGATGGCGGGAACGGTCAATATTGTATTAATTGGTTTTGTGTTATATGAACAGCGCATCATCTATAGCGTCTCTTTTATTATTGCTTGTATTATCTTGTGGTTGGCAGTACTGACGGCCAATGGTCAACTGACTTATGCACCATTATTTAGTGATGCACTGAATCAATCTAATTTGTATGCCAATCCTTTTTGGCTGAAAAGTATGGCGGTACTATATTTACCCATACTGTTGTGCTCAGCAGTTTTTTTTGAGTTGATCTTGTCGCAGTGGAGACGACGTGAGCGTAAGATTGAAATACTAAGTCAGAAAGATGCGTTAACCAACCTCTATAACCGTCGTTACATCAATCAGTTTATTAGTAAGTTAATTCAACAAAATCGCAGCTTTGCTTTCATCATCTTAGATCTCGATTTCTTCAAGCAGATTAATGACAATTATGGTCATGATGTTGGTGATCTTGTACTTAAACGTATTGCTCTCATTTTAAAACAGCAAACACGAGAAGAGGATATAGTGGGACGACTCGGTGGTGAAGAGTTTGTTCTAGTACTTAAAGATGGTGATATCGACGAAGCATTAATCATCGCAGAACGCTGCCGTCGAACGATCGAAAGTGAAAAAATTGAGATTAGCCCAGCGACTTTTATTCAAGTGACCGCAAGCTTTGGCGTGGCGATGTCACAAAATTTACCACATCTACCCACAGACGAAGTAAAGCAAAGGATTTATAGTGCAGCGGATAGAGCACTATATCTTGCAAAGCAAAATGGTCGTAATCAAGTCAAATGTGACACGATATCGACAGCTGAATTTCAAATTTGAGATCTTATCTTGGGTCTCCACTCATCACCAAGAGAATAAAAATGAAGACACCTGTACCTGATTATCTTGCCCATGTATTGGACCAATGTCATGCGAATACCGAAGGAGCATTAGCTGACTATATTCCAGAACTGGCAGCTGCCAATCCAAATCGTATCGCTTTAGCACTTTCAACCATTGATGGTACGATTTATTCGTCAGGGGATGATGAAGTTGAGTTCACGATTCAATCAATGTCTAAACCATTTGCTTATGCGTTAGCGATTCAAGAACATGGTTTGGCTCAGGTATTAGAAAAAGTTGGTGTTGAACCTTCGGGGGAAGCATTTAATCAAATCTCATTAGAAAAAGAACGATCGATTCCCAAGAACCCAATGATTAACTCGGGTGCGATTACGACACATTCTTTATTACCTCATAAAAAGACTGTTTCTCGTGCAGAACATTTACGACGTTTCTTGAGTGAACTGTGTGGGCGCGAATTAACCTTTGATGAGCAAGTCTATCAATCTGAACTCAAGACAGCATTTCGTAATCTTTCGATTGGATATATGTTGCGTACCGTCGGCGTGCTAGAAGAAGACCCAGAGCATATTGTTCATGGTTATATTCAACAGTGTGCGATTAAAGTCACCGTGAAAGATTTAGCACGAATGGGCAGTGTATTGGCGAATGGCGGAAAAGACCCTGTTACGGGAAAATGTATTTTAGATCGTCAGGTATGTCGTCAGGTACTTAGTGTCATGATGACGTGTGGTATGTACGATGCAGCTGGAGATTGGTTGACCACCGTTGGTATTCCTGCCAAAAGTGGTGTGGCAGGGGGGATCATTGGTGTCTTACCAGGTCAGGTTGGAATTGCGGTTTTTTCGCCTAAATTAGACAGCCATGGCAACAGTGTTCGAGGTGTGGAAATCTTTGAACGTCTATCAAGTGATATGGGATTACATTTAATGGAGGGAACCCCTTCAGCACAAACCATTATCCAAAGTCGCCGTGAGTATGATGATGGCATGGTGGTGTATGAGCTACGTGGTGTCTTGCAATTTACAGAGACTGAAATGTTCTTGCGTGAGTTACAGAATGAGCCTGTAGGTAAAAATAAAGTAGTGCTTGATCTTACACATTTGACCTTGATCCATGATGTCGGTGCTCGAATGTTATTTGAAGGTGTGAAACGTCTACAGGATGATGGTCACAGAGTAGTGGTCTTAGATGCGGAATCATTGTTATCGGAACAACAAAGTAAAGGACACAAACGCGCCATTGTCCAACAGCATTTGCATGATTATTTAAAGTGATCAGCAAAGATGATGCGCTTTAAGATGCGTGTATAATATTGAAAATTGTATACCGTTTTTTGGGAATGTTATGAAGTCTGAAGTCCAGCAAGGCAAAATTAAAATTTATCATGCCGATAAAGGTTTTGGTTTTATTGGTGGTGCAGGTGAGGATATTTTTTTCCACATTTCTGACTTTCCTGCAGATGAAGGTGAGCCAAAACGTAATGACCGAGTCAAATTTCAGGTTGTTGAAAATCAAGGCAAATTAAAAGCAGTCAAAATTCAACGTGTAGCTGACCAGTCAGCGAAAGCGAAGAAGTCTCGTGTGGCATCACATAATCAGGCGATTACCAGCGCATTATTATCAAGTTTTAAAAAATAAAAAGCAAAAAAAGCCCTGAATCATCAGGGCTTTTTTACATAACTAATCAATCATTTATGTCATGTGTAGATGTTATTTTAGATGATCAGCAATATCGGTAAAAATCACGCCTAAACCATATGCACCTGCATCAGGATAGCCTAAGCTACGATCCCCGACAGTACCTGCACGACCCATACGTGCAACAATCTCTTTGGTCGATTCTGCGCCTTGAACAGCAGCTTGAGCACCTAAGATAAAGTTTTCCTTAAAGCTTTTATCGGTGTTGGCAGACCATGAATCTGCGCATGGCACTAAAGCATCGATCAACGTTTTATCACCGACAACAGCGCCACGTCCAAATGAACGTTCGCCTGTGGTTTGAATACCTTTTACTGCGGCTTGCAGCATATCGGCAAAATCCGCCACGCTTAACGTGGTTTTACCTTGAATGGCTTTACTTGCGGCACGGAATGCTGAACCCCAGATTGGACCTGATGCACCGCCACAATGTTCCATAATGATCATGGAGCTATTGAGCAAGAATTCATCCATATGCTTCGCTTGGATCAAGCTTTGCCATTCTTTCTTGAGTTGTTTAAAGCCTTTAGCCACACTCATGCCGAAGTCGCCGTCACCTGCGTGTGCGTCTAACTCACAAAATGGCACTTCATTTTTAATAATACAGGCAGCCATGACATCGACCACATAGCGCATGTTTTCAATGGTGAATAGCTCATTTTGAATTTCAGCATGTTCTGCTGCAGTTTCAACTTTGCTATTGCCTTGATGTTGAGTAGCCGTATCTTTTATCGCAAACTCAATGGCTAAAGCTGGTGAACCATCAAGTTTAAAGGCAGGGGTGTTGGCTTGGGCATCTAAGTATGTTTTGAGTTCATCATCCAATTCAAGTAATGAAATGGATGCGCCATTCATGTCGATACTGGTCATATAGTTGCCGACAAAGGTACGGTAAATTTTGATGCCTTTACGCGCAAGGTGTGTGCATACATCATGGTTAAACAGATACAGTTCTTGCATTGGCGTTGAGCCAAAGCCATTGATCAAAACTGCGACTTCTTTCATGTCTGGGCGATCTAAAAACAGATCATCGACCATACGTTGTGCCAGTTCTTTTGCCGGCAAGATTTTTTCACGACGGATGCCCGGTTCACCGTGAATACCCACGCCGTATTCCATTTCATCATCAGCAAGCGTGAAGGTTGGTGTACCTTTAGCAGGAACAGTACATGAGCTATAGGCAAAACCTAAACTGATGACATTGTCAGCCGCTTTTTGAGCGACTGTTTTAACTTCACCTAATTCTAAGCCTTTAGATGCTGCTGCGCCTGCAATCTTATGAACAAAGACTGTGCCTGCGACACCACGACGACCGACTGTATATAAACTATCTTTAACCGCAATGTCATCTGCAACTTTCACAAAGTCGACTTGAATTCCGTCTTCAGTTGCTAAAGCTGCACCGTTCTGGAAATTCATCATATCACCAGAATAATTTTTGATGATCATTAGCACGCCTTTGTCAGTTGCGACGTGCTGCAATGCTTTATAGACCTGAATTTGTGAAGGTGATGCAAAGACATCGCCACATACGGCCGCATCTAACATGCCTTGACCGACAAAGCCTGCATGTGCAGGTTCATGCCCGCTACCGCCACCACTGATGAGAGCAACATTATTGTGTTTTTCTTTTCTTGAAATGATTTTGTGAGACTCAGTGAATGCAAGTTCTGGGTGTGCCAAGACAAAGCCTTTGCACATGTCGACAACCAAGTTTTCAGGGTGGTTGATGAGTTTTTTCATGGAAATATCAAACTTTTGGTAATTTCATTAATAAGTTTTAATTATTCACTAAACTTGAAATATTTGCTGATCTAAAAATGTTAAAACGGATGATTTGGGGGCGGGTGGTTTTATTTTCACCTCTCCCTAACCCTCTCCTAAAAGGAGAGGGTATTTTATTTACTGAATTTATACTGGTTTTTACTTCATCATAATGAACGCTCTCTCTCCCTATGGGGTGAGAAGTACTGCTTCGCAAGGTGGGAGATAATTTAGTGATTAAGGCTGATAGTAGTCGCTACTTTTATGCAAAGGGAGCTTTGGAAACTAGTCTTTTAATAGTTTAGATTTTGCTAGGCCTTTAATTTGTTGAAGTGGAAGAAGTATGAGAGTTGATCTATTGCGTAACGAAAAAATATAGCTTAATATTTAAACAAATATTTGAATTTTAATAAAATAATATGGCTATTGAGCTCAATTTTTTTGAGATAGAAGAACAGAATTTTGAAATCAAAGTGTATATTCATCCTTTTGATTTTTGTCTGTTACATAGAGAAAATAAAAAATTTAAGTTAGAAGTAAATGGAAATCTAAATGATTATGAAGTTTCTTTCTTGGAGAGAGAAGATTTTGAAAAAATTACTATTTCAAGTTTTAAAAATAAATTCTTAACATTATGGTATATAAGTAATTTACTAAAAAATAGTGGGTTAGAATTCTCAGATGTTGATGAATTTGAGAAAAATAAGATTAAATTTTTTGTTGAAGTAGAAAAATATGATGTTGGAGTTAGGGAAATTTATATTCAGCCTGAATATATTTCAAAATTAAAAAAGTTTGGATTTATAATAGGCTTTCATTTTAGGAATTTAAATGAATATAATACTGTTAAGGAACAGCAACTTTCCTTTTCGTTGACTAATGAAAGTTTTCCTAAAGCTAATTCTTTCTATAATAAAGATATTAGATTTTTTCTGAGTAGTAATTTTAATAAAAAAATAATACCGATATTTGAGAAAATAAATTTTAAAATTATTGCAAAGCCTTTGAGTATAAATGAAAATATTTTAGCTAATTGCTTTTATTCAAATAATGAGATAGAGCAGATAAGTAATTTTAATTTATTAAAAAATAATAAAAAATATAAAAAAGCGATACAGAAAAATTATTATTTTATATTTCGTAAAAGTGAAAGGGAGTTTGCATTAAAAGTCCATAATACATTATCAGGACAATTATATCCTAGCTATGTTTCTGGACTAAAAAATATGTTTGATATTGATATAAAAAATTTAACTAATAAATTTGAAATATTTAACTTTGATGATGAAACTGTTGATCGTATAGAATCTGATATCTTACATAAAGATAAAGATGCATTTTTGATATTTTGTATGCCTAAAAGAGAGGCTGATTATGCAGAGAAATTCTATTTGGAGTGTAAATTAAGGTGTTTAAAAAATGATGTATCATCACAATTTTTATATCTTGATCGATTATTTTATAGTGATAAATTAAAATATAGTGGTTCTAACATTGCACTGCAAATATTTTGTAAATCTGGAGGTATACCATGGAAAGTTACTAATAGGAAATTAAGCGAAGAAAAACTTATAATTGGTATTGGTACTTGTCATAAAAACAATGAAAAATTTTACGCTTATGCAGTTTGCAGTGATTCATCAGGAGTATTTAACTTTTCAATGTCTTTATCCTTTTCTAAGGATAAGGAAAGTTATTTTAAACAATTAAGAGAAAGTTTGATTTATATACAAAAAAATCGATTGGAAAATAAATTTAAATCAATTGTATTTCACATTACTACAAGAATATCTATCTATGAAATGACAAGAATAGAAGAGATTATTAAAGAGGTTTTCGAGAAAGACTTGGAAATAGTTATATTGAAGCTTAATAAATCAAAAAAATATATTGGATTTTCAATAAATAGAAATGATTGTGTAGTCAAAAAAGGAAGTATTTTTGAACTTGATAAGAAAAAAACTCTGCTTTGGACAGATGGGTGTGTTAGTGATGAAAAGATTTCTAATCGCCCCTCTAAGCCTTTAGATATTGAATTGTTATATCCATCTGAAGGTGAAAATAAGATTGATTATCTAGATGATATATACAAACTTTCAAATGCAAATTGGCATGGATTCAATTCTAATTCATTACCTGTAAGTTTAGTCTATTCTAAAAATATAGCTAATTTTGTTGCATTACTTTATGAATATGGGAAAGAAGAAGAGCTTTCAGAACTTAGTTTAATTCAAACTAATATACCTTGGTTTTTATAAATGAATAGTATTGAAATTTTAGATAGTGAAAGTATTATTTTTGTATTGGGAGCTGGAGCAAGTGTTGATTCAAATATACCTCATGCAGCCAAAATGGTCTCCGAGTTTGAGGAGATTTTATCAGGGGAAAAGTATATAAAAGAAAAAGAGCTATATTTGTTACTAAAAAGTTCAATTCTATATCAGCGAGGATTAAGAGAATTTAACCCTTCTAATGTTGTGAGTATTGAGGATATTTTAAATGTAATAGAGTCTTTAAAACAAAAACAAGAAAATATTTTATATCCATTTATTGGGAATTGGTCTAATCAACTTATTAAGACCTCTGGAGAAGACTTTGATATAGTAGATAAGTTAGATGAAATGATTCGTAATTCATTATATAAATGGGTAACTTTGGATAATTATAATGTATCATCCTATTATTGTGCTATAGGTAGTTTATCTCGTGAAGTTAGTTTTCCAATCAGAATATTCTCATTAAATTATGATATTTGTGTTGAAGAAGCTTTCAGAAAAAATTCTTATAATTTAGAGTCGGGTTTTGATTTCGATACTTGTATTTGGTCATATGATAGGTTCGATCTACCTTTGGAAAGTAATGTAGATGCTTATCTATATAAATTGCATGGATCAATTAATTGGAAAAGAAATGAAAAGGGAGAGTTAATTACATCAGCATCTATACCTCAAGATCCTCAAGTGATTTTTGGGACAATGATGAAGATGAAATCTTTAGATCCTTATTTATTTAGTATATATGAACTTAGGCGTTGTTCATTACATTCAAATTTGAAGTTTATAGTAATTGTGGGATACAGCTTTAGTGATGATCATATTAATAAATTAATACAACAGGCCCTCATTAAAAATGATAATTTGAAATTATTAATAGTTGATCCTAGTATTGATCAGCCTGCTCAAGAAAAAATATTAAAGACACTTAATACAGGTTTACAATTAGGAAATCCAAAAATTGATATAGAAAAATTAATTCCAATGAAGATGACTGCAAGAATATTTTTTGAAAATTTATCTTTAGATGTTTTTAAACAACATTTAAATTCAGAAGATCTCCCATTTTAGGAAGATCTTCTAAATATTAGATATGTTTAGTTAAACAACAGAATCATCCAAATTCGGCGCTAACCAACGTTTCGCCTCATCTAACGTCCAACCTTTACGCTTCGCATAATCTTCAAGTTGATCACCAGAGATTTTACCCACGTTAAAGTATTCAGTCTCAGGGTTGGCGTAGTAGAAACCGCTGACTGATGAAGGCGGCCACATTGCAAAGCTACTGGTTAAGTAAGTTCCGATCTTATCAGTCGTACCTAACCAGTCAAACAATGGCGCTTTTTCAGAATGTTCAGGACAAGCAGGGTAGCCCGGTGCAGGACGAATACCCACATACTTCTCTTTGATCAACTCTTCATTCGAAAGCTGTTCATCGGCTTGGTAGCCCCAGAACTCTTTACGAATACGTTGGTGCAAGTGTTCAGCAAATGCTTCTGCAAAACGGTCACCCAAGGCTTGAACCATAATCGCGTTATAGTCATCACCTTTGGCTTTGTATTCTTGCGAAAGTTCTTCCGCACCAAAGATCGATACAGTGAAACCACCCAAATAATCTTGCGCCACGTCTTTCGGCGCTACAAAGTCAGCCAGTGAGAAATTCGCTTTGCCTGTCACTTTGTCAGACTGCTGACGAATATGCTCAAAGGTATGCGTCACATTGCCATTTTCATCAGTTACCGCAACAGTGTCTGCTGCAACACGGTTGGCAGGGTAAAGACTGAAAGTAGCGCGCGCATCGAAACGTTTATTTTCGATGATGTCTTTGAGCATCGCTTGTGCTTGTTCAAACAAATCACGTGCAGCTTCACCCACAACTTCATCTTCAAGGATTTTCGGGTATTTACCCGCCAAACTCCAAGAAATAAAGAATGGTGTCCAGTCGAAGTATTCCACCAAAGTTTCTAAAGGATAGTTGGTGAATGTTTCAGAACCAATAAAGTTTGGTTTTACAGGTGCATGCTTTTCAAAGTCAATTTTGAAGCCATTTTCAACTGATTCAGCATAAGACAGTTTTGCGGCTTTCGGTTGCTTATTCGCTAGACGTGTACGGATTTTTTCATAATCCGCTGCATAGTCCGCTGCCAATTGAGGCTTCATATCAGCAGATAAAAGTTGCGTTGCAACACCGACTGCACGAGAGGCATCAGCAGTGTAGTACACGCCATCATTGTGATATTGCGGCGCAATTTTCACGGCAGTATGCGCTTTCGATGTTGTCGCACCACCAATCATGAGTGGAATGTTAAAGCTTTTACGTTGCATTTCTTTGGCAACAAAAACCATTTCATCCAATGACGGTGTAATCAAACCTGATAAACCGATGATGTCAACTTTTTCATCAATCGCTGTTTGTAAGATTTTCTCACACGGTACCATCACGCCAAGGTCAACGATGTCATAACCGTTACAGCCAAGTACCACACCCACGATGTTTTTACCGATGTCGTGTACGTCGCCTTTAACAGTAGCAAGCAAGATTTTACCTTTGGCTTCGCCTTGGGTTTTTTCTGCTTCAATAAATGGGTTCAACCAAGCCACGGCTTGTTTCATCACACGTGCAGATTTCACCACTTGTGGTAAGAACATTTTGCCGGCACCGAACAGGTCACCCACCACGTTCATCCCTGCCATGAGTGGACCTTCGATCACATCAAGTGGACGAGCTGATTTTAAACGTGCTTCTTCAGTATCTTCATCGATATAAGTCGTAATACCTTTAACTAACGCGTATTCAAGACGTTTTTCTACAGGTTCATTGCGCCATTCAAGGTTTTCTTCAGCCTTTTGCGCACCCGCTTGACCACGATATTTTTCCGCAACAGCGAGCAATTTTTCAGTCGCTTCTTGACCGCTTGCGCCTTGGTTACGGTTCAGTACCACATCTTCAACAGCTTCTTTTAGCTCAGCATCGATATCATCATAAATTGCAAGCTGACCTGCGTTGACGATCCCCATGGTTAAGCCTTGTTGAATGCCGTGATACAAGAACACCGCATGGATCGCTTCACGAACAGGCTCATTACCACGGAATGAGAACGATACGTTTGAGATCCCGCCTGACACCATCGCATTTGGAAGGTTTTGTTTAATCCAACCGGTTGCTTCAATGAAGTCCACACCGTAGTTGTTGTGTTCTTCAATACCTGTTGCGACCGCAAACACGTTCGGGTCAAAAATAATATCTTCAGAAGGGAAGCCCACTTCATTGACTAAGACATCATAAGAACGTTTACAGATTTCTTTTTTACGTTCAGCAGTATCCGCCTGACCATTTTCATCAAACGCCATGACAATGACTGCCGCACCGTACTGACGGCAGAGGCGAGCACGTTCGACAAACTCGTCATAACCTTCTTTTAAGGAGATTGAGTTGACAACTGCTTTACCTTGGACGCATTTCAAACCTGCTTCAATGATCTCCCATTTAGAAGAGTCAAGCATGATTGGCACACGTGAAATATCAGGCTCAGACGCGATCAGATTCAGGAAATGCACCATCGCTTCTTGCGAATCCAGCATCCCTTCATCCATGTTGATGTCGATGATTTGCGCACCGGCTTCAACTTGTTGACGTGCCACATCTAAAGCTTCGGTGAAGTTACCTTCTTTAATTAAACGAAGGAATTTTTTAGAACCTGTCACGTTGGTACGTTCACCCACGTTCACAAACAAAGAATCTTTAGTAATGTTAAATGGTTCTAAACCACTTAAACGACATGCAGGTTCAATTTCAGGGATTTGACGCGGCGCAATACCTTCAACTGCTTGCGCAATCGCACGAATATGATCCGGCGTCGTACCACAACAACCACCCGTAATGTTAATTAAGCCACTTTCAGCAAATTCTTTAATAAATGCTGCAGTTTCTTCAGGAGTTTCATCATAACCACCGAAGGCATTTGGTAAGCCTGCGTTTGGATGCGCTGAAACAAAAGTATCCGCAACGTCAGACACGGTTTTGACGTGTGGACGCATCGCATCTGCACCCAGTGCACAGTTAAAGCCAATCGATAAAGGCTCTGCATGGCGCATTGAGTTCCAGAATGCTTCTGCGGTTTGACCTGTGAGTGTACGCCCAGATGCATCGGTAATGGTGCCCGAAATCATAATTGGCAGTTCGTAACCAATTTCTTTAAACACTTCTTTCACTGCAAAGATGGCAGCTTTGGCATTTAGGGTATCGAAGACCGTTTCAATCAAGATGATGTCTGCACCACCTTCAATTAATGCTTGAGTCGCTTCTATATAGTTAACTTTTAACTCATCAAAGGTGATGTTACGGAATGCCGGATCATTTACATTTGGTGAAATTGAAGTGGTACGTGACGTTGGTCCTAATACGCCCGCGACAAAACGTGGCTTTTCAGGTGTTGAGTATTTTTTACATGCTTCTTTGGCAATTCGAGCTGCTTCACGGTTAATCTCAGGAACCAAATCTTCCATATGGTAGTCAGACATTGAAACACGTGTTCCATTGAACGAGTTAGTTTCAATAATATCTGCACCAGCTTCAAGATAAGCTTCATGAATGCCTTGAATAATCTGTGGCTGAGTTAGAACCAATAAGTCGTTATTACCCTTAAGGTCGTAGGCCCAATCCTCAAAACGTTCACCACGGTAATCAGCTTCTTCCAATTTGTGGCGTTGGATCATGGTACCCATTGCACCATCAATAATCAGGATACGTTTGGCAAGAAGCGCTTTTAAGGTGGCGAGGGTAGACATCAAATGACTCTCACAAAAATCTGCACAAATAATGGTGCAATATTTTAGCAGAGTTACGTCCACTTTTCTGATAAATAAAAATTTATGAACCTATTCCCAAAAAATTAAGGATGAATTTCATCCATCAACTACGATGATCAATCTATCAAAACTGAAACTGTCTATATTTCATCATGTTGTCATAATCTAATGTAATAATAACTGCCGTTGTAACAAATGTGACAGTGATGTCATCTTTATTTCATCTATTTAATTACCGATTGAAATAAAGATTAAAGATGAGGGTTTTGTATTAACTATCTGATTATTATTGTTAAATTTTGAATATTGGTTGTTTTTAAAGTTTAATTTTCTTAAATAAGTGTCGTTTGGATGACTTATATGACAGCTCTTTGTCATATAATTGTAATAATTAAATTGAACAATAGAGGGGATATTTATCCTCTTTCTCTGCTTGCATGAATTCTAATCAAACTCCAGTTTCAGATTCAGCACAATCGTCAACGCCTATGCAGTCGACGAATGTTCACGTGCCAACGCCGAAATTCTTTATGCCAGTGTTCCTTACACTGATTGTTTCAACCTTGATTTACATTGGTTTTCAGTTGGCTGCTGATTTATCTCATGTGCCTGCTTTAAATCTTTATGCTGTGATCATGTTGGCCACGGCATTGTTTATCGCATTGGGTTTCGAGTTCGTTAACGGTTTCCATGACACGGCCAATGCTGTGGCAACAGTTATTTATACCAACGCTTTATCTGCACCTGTCGCTGTAATGTGGGCAGGCTTCTGTAACTTCCTTGGCGTAATGGTCGCAAGTGGTGCAGTTGCCTACGGTATTATCGCGCTATTGCCTGTTGAATTGATTATGAACGTCGGTTCAGGTGCTGGTTTTGCCATGGTCTTTGCCATGTTGATTGCCGCAATCGTATGGAACTTAGGAACTTGGTTCCTCGGTATCCCTGCTTCTAGCTCTCATACACTGATCGGTTCAATTTTAGGTGTGGGCATCATGAACTACATCTTAAACGCAGGTAATGGTGCGTCAGGTGTAGACATGGAACAGGTGATGAAAGTGGGTAAAGCACTTTTATTCTCACCATTAATCGGTTTTGCATTTGCGGCTGTATTGTTCTTATTGGTTAAAAAAATCTTTAAGAAACAAGTGGAATTATTCCAACCACCAGAAGGGAATAAACCGCCGCCGCCACTTATTCGTGCCATTTTGATTTTCACGTGTACCGGTGTAAGTTTTGCACACGGCTCAAATGATGGTCAAAAAGGTATGGGTCTGATTATGTTGATTCTGATCGGGATCGTGCCATTGGCATACTCTTTAAACAAGAGTCTAGATCAACAACATATCCAAACGTTTGGTCAGTTATCTGCTCAAACTGCTGATTTGATTTATCCAAATCACCAAGATATTCCAGATGAAAAAGCGCGTGAAATTATCACGTCATATATCCAAACCAAAGAAATCACACCTGAAGTTGTGCCAGCTTTGGCAAGCTTGACGGATCATTTAGGTGAAAAAGTAGGAAGCTACACATCCATTAAAGATGTTCCTGAAGATCAAGTGGCTGAATTCCGTAATGATATGTACCTCAGCACGACTGCATTCAAGCGTTTAGATAAAGCAGAAGCTTTACCTGCCATGACTGAAGCGCAAGAAAAAACAGTAGACAACTACCGTGATAACTTAGATTCATTCCTGCAATACATTCCAACATGGGTGAAAGTTGCGACTGCATTAGCATTAGGTCTAGGGACGATGGTAGGCTGGAAACGTATTGTTGTTACCGTTGGTGAGCGTATTGGTAAACAACACATGACTTATGGTCAGGGGATGTCTGCAGAGTTAGTTGCAATGTCAACGATTGCTGCTGCTGATGGCTTTGGTATGCCAGTGTCAACAACACACGTTTTAAACTCTGCTGTAGCAGGTACGATGGTTGCGAATAAGTCGGGCTTAAACTTCCAAATGGTTCGCACAATCTTATCAGCGTGGATTTTCACACTGCCAGCAACAATTTGTTTGTCAGGTGGTTTATTCTGGTTGTTCCTTCAGTTCACCTGATTGAATTCAATACTTAAAGACTAAAAAAGCGCTGAACAATCAGCGCTTTTTTTATGATCAATTGTTTATGACGCTTATTTTTGGAATTTAGACCAAAGTTTTTTCAAGGGGAGTTTTTCCTCAGCAAAACCATATAATGCGGCAAATGGTAGGGCGGTGCGTGCGAGATATGCTACACGCCATAATCCACCATGATTAGCACCATGCATGATTAAGTCTAATGGATGATTGAGGGCGATGTCAGGATTGGCAACCGACTGTGGGTTTCTCAAATCATGAATCCACAACGCAGCCATAATCGCATTGGTCGTCGCGGGTTCAAATGCTTCAACATCAAACAAATTGGCACCATTGAAAGCAGCTTTTAATAATGGGTTTTTGGTTACCGAATGTGTAGTGGTCGATGGAGCAATATTAATGCTGACACGTTGACCTTGTGACCGTGCTAACGTAGCGCGCCATTGTTGAATCCTTTTCGCCAACGCATAATTTGGACCTTGTTCAACCACAAGACAGTCGCAGATCCCATACTGTTTATCATGACATTGGAATAAGCGTTCTTCATTTTGTTTGAAAAAATAATCACGAGAGACAGTCGAAATACTCTTGGACAGAATATTTTCAAGTTTAGAGCGTGATTTAAACTTATCTAATCCACCTTGAATAACTTCCTGTGGTACAGCGTAGACGTCAGTGGGCGTACACATATACATTAAACTGGTATTGGATTTTTGTTGGCTGACATGTTGCATAATGGCATCCATCGCCATAGAAACACGAACGTGCTTTTCGCCATCTAAATACGCAATCGCGGCAAGATCTAAGTCTCGATCAAACTGGGTGAGCCAATGTGCAATCTCAGGGGTATCTGTTAATAAGTTAACGCCTAAACGCTCTGCAGCTTCACGTATAGATGCAGATGAATCTATTGATTCGACACTTGGAGCGTATAAGGTCGCATTGCCTTGCAGAACAGTATTCAAAATCTTTGTCCATACTCGCTCATGATTTAAATCAAGCGCCACGATATTGGCTTTCCATTTCGCCAGCCAAGGTAAAGGTCCTGCTTCAGAAGCTGCACCAAACAGCACCATTGTTCGATCCGAAAGGTCAAACCACTCTGGATGCTGCACACACGCTTGTAGTGCCTGTGAATGTGATGCTTCTATAATACCTCGGTCTAACCAAAGTTGAATTTGGTCGAGTAGGGCTTGACCTTCTAAATTTTTACCCTGATAAGGTACAAACCATTGCGGCTCAGCATTAGAGTTTCCTTGAAGTGTGTAGGTATTTAAATCTTTTGATTTAAGATTCATCACTTCATTCAATGCATGTGTATGTTGATCACGTTGAAAACTAAACTCTTCATAAGCTTGTTGAAGTCCATCTTGAGCGATGCGCAGCGCAGCTTCAGGTGATGAGAGCCCACATTCTACCAACCGTTTAAAATGAATCGGATAGGATTTTCGCCAATTCTTTTCATTGATAACTGCATCAGCGTATTCTGGCTGAATCTGTTGTAATGCCGCACTGACGATGCGTTGGCCTGATTTTGAACTGCTGGGTTTAGAGGACGTGTTAGAGGAAAATTGTAAACCATCAGGTTGATTAGACATGCAAAAAATCTCAAAAAAAATGAATAAATTCGCGGATGCCTACATTATCCTGACAAAATTAATGATCTAGGTGGCATTAATTACCAGATATTGATTGAATTATTACGAGATATTTCTAAAAAAAGGAAGCCGAAGACTTCCTTTATAAACAAAATCAATTATTTAGTATTTTTTATACCATTGATCAATTCTTCTAACATAAATGCAGTGTTATCTAAGCCAGCGCCCGTTAAATACCAGGCATCGGCATCAACAAAGATGACACGATTCTCTTTGACTGCTTGACTATTCTTGAGTAATGGATGTGATTGAATATGTTGTTTCGCAGCATAGTTTTGCGTGTTTACAGCACCACGGTCTAACACAATGATGAAATCAGGATTTTGTTTTATTGCATGTGCTAGACGCTCTAAATTGCGTTGCGCGGCAGCAAGAGCTTCTGGTGAGTTTGGAGCAGGTCGAGCACTTGAGGCTTGAGGTGCTGCAGACGGCACCACTGACTTTAAGCCAGAAATATCATAGGCAAATCCAAATCTTTCATTCTTTGCATGCGGTATAAAATTATCACCCATGGCAAAAAGCATCAGGCCGGATTTGCCTTTAGTGAGTTGTTTAAGTTGTGCTTGAAGGGCATAGACATGATCTAATTTAGATTGTGCGAGTTGTTCCTTATTAAACATTTTTGCTAAAAAAAGTGTGCGATTTTTCAGGTCTTGATTGAAGTTTTGAGTATCAGGCCAGAGGTTGATTGCAGGTGCAATTTTTTTGACCTCATTTAATTTTGCAGCAGAACGCCCGCCGACAATGATGAGATCTGGCTTTTGTTCTTTTAATAAGGTTTGGTTGGGTTCAAATAAAGATCCAGCTTTTACATATTGTTTGTCATTAAATTTTTTCAAAGCACCAACAAAAGTAGTTTCGGGTACGATTGATGCTTGAATACCTAAAGCATTCAGTGTATCCAACGCGGATAGTTCGTAAACAGCCAGCTTCTGTGGCGTATTTTGAAGTTGAATAGTTTGATCTTGATAAGTGAATTGAACAGGTTGAGCATATGAAACAAAGGCGCTGAATGAAAGAATGAGTGCCAATGGAAGTTTAATGTAAGTCATATCAATACCTCGAGGTTTGATAAAAGCTTAACATGAATATATAAATGATAATCATTATCATTGTTGAATTTGTGTTTTTGATTTATTTACCAGCATCAACTTTGAATTTAAGGGTATTTGTGCGGAGTGTTTTAAGCCCCCGCAATGATCAAAGAATTAGAGCGGTAGTTGAAGCAACTTGCTGAAGAAATGTGGAATAATTTGAGGTTCAATCAATATCGTAACCACGACACCGTAGGCTGCACCCCATAAATGTGCACTGTGGTTGATGTTACTGTTTCCACGTTTACCTGACCAAATACTATAAGCAACATAAAGCACGGCAAAAATAATGGCTGGAACTGGAATAAAGAAGACAAATATCAGTTTCCATGGTTGAAATAAAATATAAGCAAACAAGACTGCTGATACTGCTCCAGAGGCACCTAGACTTGCCCAGCGGTGATCATTTTTATGTTTTAAATAGCTTGGAATAATTGCCGCGATTAAACCGCCTAAATAGAACAGAACAAATCCGAGTTCATATAAGTATTGTCGATAAAAACTCTCAATTACACTTCCAAAGAAAAAGAGTGTGATCATATTGAACAGTAGATGTGTTCCATCTGCATGTATAAAACCATGCGTGATAAATCGATCGTATTGACCTTTCTGCATGGCTGGAGGCCAAAAAATCAAACGATTCATAATATTTTGATTGGAAAATGCAACCAGTGAAATGGCAACCGTAATTAAAACGATGGTGACAGTATGATTAAAAGGTAAATCAAGCATATGGATAAGATTGAATAAATTGCTTTAATTCTATTCATCATGCCATTTTTTTAAATTTAATTGTTATTAATATAATAATTCTGACAAATTTAGTTGAATTTTAAATATTATCCCCGATCTTCAGTTAAAATAGAGTCTTCAGCTTGAGGAAAAATTGTTATGTCGACTGAGAACACCAGCACTGCAGTTGCTGAAGAAATTCCAAATTTATTAATTACACCAACTGCGCAAGAGTATTTGTTTGAACTTTTAGAGAAGCAAAATACTCCTGGTATCGCGGTACGTGTTTTCGTAGAACATCCGGGTACACCACGTGCTGAATGCTGCATGGCGTATAGTGCACCAGATGAAGTCGTTCCAACCGACTATAAACAAGAATATCCAAAATTTGCTGCATATATTGATACACCATCAATCCCATACTTATTGGATGCAGTGATTGATTACAACAAAGATCGCTTTGGTGGTCAGTTGACTTTCCGTGCACCTAACTCGAAAGTGCCACGTGTAGGTCCAGATGCATCGATTGAAGAACGTATAACCTATGTATTACAGTCAGAAATTAACCCTGGTTTAGCAGGGCATGGTGGAAACTGTGCATTGGTTGAAGTGGTTGAAGATGCTGAGCATGGTTTAACAGCGGTCTTGAAATTTGGTGGTGGCTGTCAAGGGTGTTCAGCAATTGATGTGACACTTAAACAAGGTGTTGAAGTTACGCTAAAACAGCATATCCCAGAGTTACAACGTGTTGTGGACCAGACAGACCACAGTCAATCTGAAGGCGCTTATATGAAATAAGTTGCCTTTAAATTTACAAATGTTGATTTGAAAAGCTCCCATTAAAAGGGGGCTTTTTTTTATGAAAACTGAACAAAATGAGTAATATCAATAAAATTGAAATGTAAAAACAAAACTATAAATGAGAATAGTTATCATAATCTATTGCAAAGTGATTATCATTTGTTACAATGCGACACAATTCGAACAAGATCTCTCCACACATTCTTTGGTAATTACACAATGCATAAGACATTTTTAAAATCTAAGTTAGCGTTTGCTGTCTTAACCACCATGTCGGTTTCAAGTTTTGCACAAGAGCAAATTGGTCAAGATACTAATGCAAAACAAGATACAACTAAGTTAAAAACAATTGTCGTAACTTCAGCGAGTGGTTATGAGCAAAATATAGCGGATGCTGCTGCTACGATTTCAGTGATTACTGCCGAAGAATTAGAAAAAAAATCTTATAGTGATGTAACTGATGCATTGAAAAATGTTCCAGGTGTATTTGTACAAGGCGGTGGAACGAACCAGACGATCTCCATTCGGGGTATGGGATCAGCTTATACCCTATTTTTAGTAGATGGACGTCCAATGAATGATGGTAGTCTTTTAACAACAAATGGGGGGGTTCAAGGAGCATCAGTAAACTTCTTACCGCCAATAGAATCGATTGAACGTATTGAAGTGATTCGAGGCCCGTCATCCTCTCTATATGGTTCTGATGCAATGGGTGGTGTAATTAACATCATTACTAAAAAGCATCAAGATCGTTTGACTGCAAGTATTCGAACAGAATATATCAAAGCTGGTAAATCGAATGACGTTAACAACGACGCAACCAATACCAGCTTGTATGTAAATGCACCATTAATTGATAAGCTTCTTTCGGTTCAAGTTACAGCTGGTCTTCAAACGATTGAAGAAAGTTCATTACAAAAAAATACAGCCGAAACAGGTGAGAGTGAACCAGATTTTCAAAAAACAAATCTAGGTACAAAGTTTGTTTTTACACCAGATGAAAAAAACACACTCACTGCTGAATATGTAAGAACTCAACAAGAGCGTACACACAACCCAGGTAAAAGTTATACCCAGTATGTTTCAGTAACGGGTCCTAAAGTTGATATTGATGGTAAAGATTTCGTTCTATCTAATGGAAATTATTATCCAGCATATAATACGAATAATCGTAATGATGATGGTGAGCTAATCTATCGTTCAGATGTCGTACCGAATACAGGGACTTACTCAGAATTAGAAAAAAATAATTTTAGCCTTACTCATGATGGTGAGTACGACAATCTAAAACTCACTTCTTACTTGCAATATGATAAAGATAAAAATAATGCAATTACAGGGCGTACTGTGGGTAAAGTTCAAAATCCAGGGGGGATTTTATTTGAGACTATCACAGCCAATACCCAAGGAACGTACTTTTTCGAAGATCATAGTCTGACCATTGGCGGGCGATATTTAAAAGAAAATCTTGAGGATGGTACAAGTAACCAAAATTCAGCGATGGCTGGTAAAGTCACTAAAATGGATCGATATCAATGGTCAATTTTTGCAGAAGATACTTGGAATGTCAGTGATAAGTTAGCACTAACCTTAAGTGGTCGTTTCGATGAAAATGAGTTTTTTGGTGATAATTTCAGTCCAAAGGCATATGCAGTTTATAAAGCTACAGACAACGTGACTTTAAAAGGAGGTGTAATTTCAGGCTATAAAGCGCCGAGCTTACGTAATTCTTCTCCAGATTACATGCTGAACTCAATGGGCGGGGCAATTATGCCAAACCCAAATTTAAAGCCAGAAACCAGTTTAACGTATGAAACAGGTTTTGCATTCACTCATCCTGAATTGGGTTTGTCTGCAAGTCTTATGGTCTATCAAACAGACTTTAACGATAAAATTACTCGATCTGGTCGTTTAGATGGTAGTCGACTTCCCCCAAAAAATGACGGTGAGCCGCCTTACACTCAATCTGAAATTGATGATTTCGTTAATAGCAGTGCTTTCTATCAGTCCAACCCTAATCTGCCATATAACGCAAATGGTTATACACTCAACTATAACATTGATAAGGCCGAAATTAGAGGGCTTGAACTGACCACAGATTACAACATCACAGATTACTTAAAATATAGACACTCTTATACATTCACAGATAGTGAGCAAAAATCTGGACAGTATGAAGGTAAACCATTGAATAATTTGCCTAAACATATGTTTAATGTAGGCTTAGATTGGGACTTTAATGATCAATTGTATTTATGGACTCAATTGAATTATCGTGGCAAAACAGTGGGTGATACCGATGGAGATAAAACACCAGCTTATACATTTGTAGATGTTGGAGCTGTGTATAAGTATAGTGACCAATTCCAGCTATCTACTGGTGTATATAATGTTGCAAACAAAAATGTACTGAAAGATGGAAATGATTGGGTGCTTGATGGTCGACGTTACAGCTTTGCCTTGAATTATAAGTTTTAATGTCTTGTGCTTGGAGTGAGAGCGAGAATCTCACTCCAAGCTTTGAATAGTCGAGTTTATAAGGAAAATAATGAAGCGCGTCGATGGCTATGTGGTTGACACTATCTATCCTATGTTTTTTTATCCAGAGATGCAGCCAATTTGGCTGAGTACAATCAGCCAATTTCAAGGTTATATAGCGCCAGATATATCTCAAAATTTTCGATATTTAGAGTTAGGTTGTAGTTGTGGTCTTAACTTGATTGTGGCAGCAATTGCAAATCCGCACGCTGAGTTTGTCGGAGTGGATTTTAATGACAAACACATACAACGAGCTACAGAGCTTGCTCAATCCTTACAGTTAAGCAATATAAGATTCTTAAATATAGACTTTGAAAAATTTAACAAAAATAATAATGAAGTGTTTGATTTCATTGTCTGTCATGGAGTGTATTCTTGGGTTTCTGAACACAATCAATATTTTATTAGGCAGATTCTAGATAAATCTTTAAAGGACCAAGGGCTATTCTATTTACACTATATGTGCTTTCCTGGATCAGCTACTTTACAGCCTATTCAAAAAATCTTTAACATGGTTGATAAAAATACGTCTCAGCAATCTACTCAAAGTATTGAATTGTCTACAGCACTGGTGAGTGAATTAAATCGGAGAGGCGCTTTTATTGGATATGACAAAATACAAGGAATTGTGAATACATTAAAAAATGATACCAATTATCTTGCTCACGAACTTTTAACTGATTATTGGCAACCCCTTTATAGTGTAGATGTACATGAGATTTTAAAGATCGAAGCTGATCTATCATATATTGGGAGTGCAGTTCCAACTGAAAACTTAGATTCGCTTAGCATTCCAATCGACTTGCAACAGTTGATATCAGATGTGAATATTTCGAATACAAAAGAGTATCTAAAAGATATTGCTCGGGATTCAAAGCAGCGTATGGATTTGTTTCAAAAAAAATCAGTGAATTACCGTTTTGAAGACCATTTAGGAATTTTACATAAGATTAGATTAGATCTTATTCTTAACAATCAGCGATTGGATAATATTAATTTAAAAACATCGATTGGCCCAATTCAAGCTCCGAAGGAGGTGATCAGTGCCATTATTGAAAGTTTAAGAACAGGTTCTAAAACTTTTCAACAGTTACATCACCTTCCTTGTTTTCAGCAAAATTTAAAACTACTTGTTGAGAGTATATTTTTATTGATGAATTGCCATTATATCTATCCTATAAGCGAGCATAGAGAATCAAAGGACGTACGTAAAATAGAACGTCTCAATTCATGGCTGAGTGAGCATCAAATTCAGATTCAAATACCGACGACATATTTCTAATAAACCGCTCTAAGGAGCGGTTTTATAATTAAGATGTGAGAATACTTAGTGCAGATTCAGAATAGTAGAATTTTTCAAGATATACACGTGCACGTTGTTTAAGGTGTTCACTAGAAATCATATGCTTAATTACGGGGGAGAGTAGAGCACTTAATTCATTTTGCACAAGGCTTTCGTTGATATTGATATCTTGCATGATCAGATCAAAAGAGCGGTCTTGATTATGGCAATACCACGTGTAAATACCATCGTGTACTTGTTGCTTTAGATATTCAGTTTGACGGAGGTTGTCCCAAATATCATGTCCCATTGCCACAGTATTTGGTAGATCATTGATTTCAACATAGTTTTTAACAGCAGAGAGTGGGACTTGCTTTATTTTGTGCCAAAGATTGGCTTGAAAGTGGTATAGCTTATTATCATCAAAGTGTTGGTTAATCACTTGTTCGCTAATTTGACTGATCTTGATAATATTTTTTTGAAGATAATGTTTAACCGTATCATCAAGATTTGAATCAGTGACACTTTCAAGAACTGATTTCCCCATTTTCATAAAGCGGCCGACACCGGGTACTTTTTTATTCATCACTGAATTATCAATATAATCCTGAATAGAATGATGGATTAACTCGGTGAGCATACTCGAAAATGCGGGATTGTTCACAATACGTTTAATTAGAGCTTGGCGGTGAGCACTTTTAGATGAAATATAAAGTGCAATTCGATCAATGGTGTGAACCGAGATAATATCTTCGATTTGAGTCGTTTCATTAAGCGGGTGAACCAACGCAAATCGAATATGCTCCGCAATCTGTTGAATGAGAGAATCAGTTGCAGGTTTATTTAGAATTTGTTTTTGAAGCAGTGCATTAATCGCCTCGAAAGACCAAATTTGCTTTAAAGGTTGTTTTCTAAACCATTGATAAAAATATAAAAATTCATTTTCAATGGTGTCATCTTGAGAAAATTCATGATCAAGAAATGCCAAATGTGCCTCAATCAACTGTTCTATTTTAGGATTTTTTTCCATGAAAATTCTCAATATCCTTAATTTGATGATGACGTTTTAACGGTATTCATCTTATTTAAAAAACTTAAGTAATGTTGCGCCACAAGATCAGGTATTTCTACGATAGGTGTATGACCAATTTGATCTAATAGAATAGGGGGATGTGCTTTTTTTAAGGCGGTCCCTAATTCATGTGCAACTTCAACATTGACTATCTGATCTTGTTTTCCCCACAAAATCAATGTTTCAACCTCAATATTTTTTAACAATTGAGCAAATGATTCAACGGTGTACTGTTGATTGAGTTTAACAAGCTGATGAATCAACTCAGATGTATCCGCCGCGCGTTGAATAAGTGCTTGCTCTTGTTGTTTCTTGATTAAACTGGGTACGAAGGGAGCTTTATGCATGACTCTCCTAGAAACATAATTCAAGTCTCCAGGTTGTGAGATTAAAAGCTGCTTTAAATAAATTGGGTTATTGAGGAAGAATGTTTTGTTACTTCTGAATAATCCACCGACACTGATCAGAAATAAACTTTTCATTTCTTGAGGATATTTAGCAGCATACATCAGTCCGATTGATCCACCGACAGAGTGACCCGCTAGATTAAGCTGGTTTTCAATGCGTAATGCTTCTGCAAAACGACGTAACTGTTCAGTCAGATGAGGAAGTGATAAGTCAAATCCCTTCGGTGTTAGCGTTTGTCCACTTCCAGGCAAGTCAACAATAATGACACGATGTTGCTGTGTGAGATTCCGAGCTACATGATTCCAACTGTCTCGATTCATGCCTATACCATGAATGAGTAATAAGGCAGGTCGATCAGCAGGACCACCTTCGCTATAAGACCACACAACATCTCCGACGCGAATCGTTTTATTGGATAGTCCTGCCCAAGCACGTTCTTCATTTAAAACTTTTTGATAGTCGATAAATTCAACAGTATCTGCTCGGGTAGATGAGATACCGAGGCTGAGCATTAACGCGAGTAAAATGGAAAATAAATGTTGATGCTTTAATATGGGTAAAGGAAGATGAACAAACATGCAGGTGAAATCCCTTAAAACAGGGCGACATTATAATCAAGTGACTTTTATAAAGTAGTAGTTAAAAGTAAAAAAAAAATCCTATTTTTGTGATAATTGGTTCTCGATTTAAATAAGTTTTACTTCATAAACATAAATTTAAGCGCTGAATCAGCTGCTAAAGTGTTTCAGTAAGGAATGATCATAATCATCAGATTTGAAGAAATTGAAGATATTTTTAGCAATTAACAAAAATTGTAACAGAGTTTAAATTTTGTCAGTGACAATCAAAAAGCACAGTATTAAAATTACCTCAAACCTTGATAAACCATGGATACAAGATGCTAACTGCACAAGAAGCTTTAGAACGTTTAAAAATTGGTAATCAACGTTTTGTTGAAGGTCAAACCAAGCATCAACGATTATTGACGCATCATGAGCGCGCTCAGATGGCTGAAACTCAAGAGCCATTTGCGATTGTATTAGGATGTTCTGATTCACGTGTTCCAGCTGAAATGGTTTTTGATCAGGGCTTAGGTGATTTATTTGTTATTCGTGTAGCAGGCAATATCGTAGCTCCATCTCAAGTTGGAAGTGTGGAGTTTGCAGCCGAAAGTTTTAATTGTCCTTTAGTGATTGTATTGGGTCATACACATTGCGGCGCAATCGACTCAACGATTGAAGCATTACGTAATCCTCAACAACCGCCATCTGTTAATTTGATGTCTATTGTCAATCGCGTACGTCCATCAGTCGAAATTTTAATGCAAACTGAGTTAAAAGATGATTTGAAAAAGCTTTCAGTACACGCGGTTCGCTCAAATGTTTTTGCTTCAGTTAACCAGTTGCGCCATGGTTCTGCGGTGTTGGAAAACTTGATTGCACAAGGTAAATTAAAAGTTGTAGGTGCAGAATACTCACTTGAAACAGGTGAAGTTACATTCTTTGACTTCTAATATCAGCATTTTAAAAAAGCCAGCTTAAGCTGGCTTTTTTATTGATTGGGATTTATGGATCTCTATGTCTATAACTTTATAGAGCGCCTTTAATATAAGGATATGCATTATTTAAGAGTTTAGGTTGAGCTTGTTCATTAGGATGAATCAGATCTTTTTGCATGAGTTTATTATTTCCAGCAACACCTTCTAGAAAAAAAGGGAGCAACTTCACATTAAATTGCTGGCTCACAACTTTATAATTATTTTCAAAGGCTTTGCTATACGCTGAGCCATAGTTTGGAGGAATCTTCATGCCAAATATGAGGACTTTGGCATTAGATTTTTGGCTCAATTGAACTAATCGAGTTAGGTTTTGTTGAATCATTTTTGGAGG
Source organism: Acinetobacter sp. 25-47-130 (assembly GCF_056779705.1). NCBI lineage: Bacteria > Pseudomonadati > Pseudomonadota > Gammaproteobacteria > Moraxellales > Moraxellaceae > Acinetobacter > Acinetobacter sp. 25-47-130. The sequence goes on from NZ_JBWYII010000008.1 coordinate 51,444, forward strand.
TTGACCTCGTAAACCGTCATTACCTCCCAATTCAATTACGACAATATCTGGTTTGTGTGTTTGTAGCAATTTAGGCAAACGTGCTAATGCACCACTGCTTGTTTCACCACTGACACTTGCATTGACCACTCGATGTTGTTTCGGATACTGTTGATCAAGACGTTTTTGCAAAAGATTGACCCAACCTTTCTCGGTGGGTACGCCGTAACCAGCACTTAAACTATCACCAAGAATAAGGATAGTTTTTGCAAAGCTATTGATCGGTAAAAGAAACAGACAACTGCAGATAAATAAAAAGGCAGTTTTTCTCAACGTAACAATATTTAAACTTTGACTGATTTGCATAAAGGCTTTCTATGGTTCGTAATGACTCAACTTCTTCAATCATGCCACAAGCGTTAATTTCTGCACAGCAATTGACACAAACGATACAGATCCAACAAAAAAAGTTGACGATTTTTGAGAATCTAAATCTACAAATTTATCCTGGCGAGCAAGTCGCAATCACAGGCAGATCGGGTTCTGGAAAATCTACACTCTTGGGAATTCTGGCGACATTAGATCAGCCAAGTTCAGGAACATTGTCGATTAATGGTATAGCAGTTGAGCAATTAAGCGAAGAGAAACGCGCTCAAATTAGACTTGAAAATATTGGTTTTGTATTTCAATCCTTTCAGCTTTTACCTTCTTTATCTGCGCTTGAAAATGTCATGTTACCGCTGAGAATTCAAAAGAATTTTGATTATGCCAAAGCAGAACAACAAGCCCTTTATTGGTTGAACAAAGTGGGTTTAGATCGTCAAAGTACTCAAACACCTAAAGTACTGTCTGGGGGAGAACAACAACGCGTAGCAATTGCACGCGCTTTAATTGCTGAGCCCAAAATTGTATTTGCGGATGAACCAACGGGAAATTTAGATGGGACGACAGCCCAGGAGATTGAACAGCTTTTATTTGATTTGAATCGGGAGCTGGGCACTACATTGGTTTTAGTCACCCATGATCAAAAGCTAGCACAAAAATGTGAGACGCATTATGAATTGATCGATGGTCAATTAGAAAAAGTGCAAGGCGCTTCAGCTTCTGGAGAGCGTGTATGAGTGCGCTATTCAAACCTTTGTTGAAGCAAAGTTTTGCTAGCACAGGGATTTATTTGCTCATTTTTGCATTGAGTCTCGCGATTAGTGCGACAACCGCTTTAAAGTTCAGTAATGACCAGATTCAACAAGCTGTTTCATTGCAGGCTGCTAAGCTTCAAGCTGCAGATCTAGTGTTGAGTGATCAATATCCGCTCAATGAAAAATTTAAACAGAAGGCGAACCAACTCAATCTACAACAGTCCCAAGTGACGGTTTTTGGTTCAATGGCACATACTGATGAACAATTTGTCATGGTGAATGTCAAAGCGATTGAGTCCAATTTTCCGCTACGTGGTGAACTCATTATTCAACCTGATCAAACTGCTATTCGGTCAGAAGAGGTATGGCTGAGTCAACGTGCTTTAGATTTATTAAATGTCAAAATAGGGGAGAGGGTTCAAATCGCAGATGCGAGTTTTACAGTCACAGGAGTCATTGAAAAGGATTCTAACCAAGAACTCGGATTTTCAGCCTTTTCACCTACAGTGATCATTTCACAATCTGATGTTGCGGCAACCAATGCGATTCAGCCTGGAAGTCGTATCGAATATCGTCTGCTTATGTCTGGTGAGCCGAATAGACTTAATGAGTTTACGGCTTATTTTGATCAGCTCTATCCTAAAAAAATGATTGAACCAAATGCAGATGATCAGCAAGCAATGGAAACCCAAAGCTCAATTCGCTTGAGAACTGCGGATGAGGCGAATACCCGCTTGATGCGTCCAATTGAAAATCTAGATACTTTTTTACAGCTTGCAAACATTCTTACAATTTTACTGTGCGGTATTGCAATTGCGTTGACCAGTCAACGGTACGTTCAACAAAATCAAGATCATGTTGCTTTAATGAGATGTATGGGGGCTGCAAAGTTCCAAATTCTTAAGAACTATATTGCATTGCTTATGATTGCCGTCGCAATTGCGATGTTCATCGGTACTGGGTTAGGGATTGGTCTAGGCTATATTTTATTGCAGTTTATGTTGCAACTAATTCCGCATTTAGACATCCAATTTAGCTTGTTTGATTTGGTTTTGGGTCCTTTGCCGATTGCAATATTCACCAGTGTCATTGTGATGTTTGGATTTATTGTCCCAAGTTTGATGCAGCTCTTAAATACGCCTCCAATTCGTGTTATCCGTGAGGATGTTAAATCTACGCGTTCTCTCTTGACCTTATTGGGAGCGGGAGCTGTAAGTCTTATTTTATTTTGTATTTTGCTCACTCAAAATATACAGCTCTCATTGCTCGTTATCGGTACGATCTTCGCATTGTGTGCAAGTATGTTCAGCATAGTTTGGTTGCTATTAAAGATGATCAAATCTTTGAAAAATAGATGGTCAGCCTATGTACGTGTACCTAATCAAACAGCATTTCAAATTACTGCACTTGCATTAGGTCTGAGCCTGATTACAGTTCTTGTAGTATTAAGGACGGATCTATTAGATCGTTGGCAGCAACAGTTACCTGAAGGTACGCCAAATCAATTTATTTATGGTCTTCCTCCATTTGAAGTTGAGCAATTTAAAGCTCAGATCGAAAAAGAAGGTTGGCCAAGTACACCCTTGTATCCGAATATCCGCGGACGCCTAATTAAACATAATGGTCAGCCATTTTCGGAATCATTAAGAGCGCAAAATAACTCACTCAGACGAGAGTTGAATTTGACTCAAGCTCAAGGCTATCCAGAAGATAATGTCATTGTCAGTGGGCAGCCACAATTGCAGCAGGTGGGAGATGTTTCTGTTGAAGCAAATCTTGCTGAAGAGTTAGGGATAAAAGTGGGTGATCAACTCAGCTTTAGCTTGCCAGAAGGTGAACTTCAAGCCAAAGTTGTAAATTTAAGAACAGTCGAGTGGGAAAGCTTCAGTCCAAATTTTTTCTTCATTTTTGCACCGAATACGATGGATGAAAATGCTGGAAGTTATTTAGGAAGTTTTTTTGTACCTCAAGATGAAAAATCCAAGTTGGTCAATCTGATTCAGCAGTTCTCAAATACTGTATTTATCGATGTTTCCTTAATTTTAGAGGAAATTAAAAACTTAGTATCTGTTCTGGTTCAGATTATTACCATTCTTGCGCTTCTCGTCAGTGTTTCAGGTTTTTTGGTGTTGATTGCTTGCATTAATTTATTGATGGATGAGCGAAAGCGAGAAGTCGCGATTTTAAGATCATTTGGCAGCTCAAAATCCAATTTGAAAAATATGCTGAGTTTAGAAATTGGATTTATCGGCTTTATGGCTGGCTTAGTATCGTGTTTTTTTGCTGAGGTCATCAGTGTGATCGCCAGTTATAAAATGGATCTCGCTATACAACCGCATTGGGAAATCTGGGTAATTCTACCTATGAGCATGATGATCTTATGTGCGCTGATTGGTCGTTATCGTTTAAGCTACTTAACTGAGATTCCTCCATTAAAAAGCTTGCGCGAACTCAATCAATCATAAAATTTATGAGGTCTAAAAAATGCAATTGGAATTAATATGCCAATTGCATTTTCATTTGCTGCAACATTTCAGCCCAAATGGGTTGTATTCCGCTCACTAAGCCTAAGTTATATTGATACATGAGCCAACATAAGAAGATGCCTAGAGGAAGTACCACGATGGTGGTGGTGAAGCCTAGTCTAAATCGTTGACCGATGTACCAACATAAAGCCATGACTGCACCCATCAACATTCCACCAATATGCGCTGCATTATTTATTCCAGGGATCATGAATCCCATACCAATATTTAATGCCAAGATGATCAGCAGCGATTTACGATCAAAGAGAAATTGTTGTTGTGGTAAAGGGGGAAAAAGAGATAAGAGCGTTAAAGCACCACCTAAACCCATAACGGCACCTGATGCACCTGCGGATACACGTGGAAATAAATCATGGTTGACATGCTCCAATAGCTCGTAACTATTCCGAATATCAATCAGTCCACTGACCAAGCTTCCCATAATGCCTGCTAATAGGTACAAACCTAGAAAATAAACATGCCCAAATGTTTTCTCAGCGACATTGCCAAAGATATACAATGCCCACATATTGAGCATTAAATGAATAAGACCAAAATGAAAAAATGTACTGCTGAAGATCCGAAGGGGTTCCTCTAAATAAGTCAGCGGTGCATAATCAGCACCCCAGCGTAAAGCATCTATTGTTGCTGGGTTTGATACATCCACTCCGCTAAAGATTTGCCAGATAAAAAGTCCAACATTCAGTGTAATGAGTAAAAACGTAATCTGACTTAAGGGTAGACGTGATTGGCTTTGAAATTGGGGTGGTTGCATTTCAGTCATGTCATTGTATTCTGTGATAATGATATGGATTAAGGTCAAGCATGCACTAAGCTAACAAAAGGAGCAACACACTGACATGAAAGCATTTATTGTTCGAACTTTATTGGTCATTGTCAGTATCATCCTTGTAATTCAACTATGGATTTTTTCAAGTCTTGCATGGTGGAGAACCAATGCTGTTGATACAACGATGCTCATGCGTTGGACATATTGGACCGACAGTTCGAAGCCTATTCAGCATCAATGGCGTGATTATGAGAATATCAGTGATCATCTGAAACGTGCGATTATTGCAGCTGAAGATGCTAAATTTATGCAACATCATGGTTTTGATTTTGACGGCATAAAACATGCTTTGGAAAGAAATAAAGAAAAAGAACAAGTGGTTGCGGGTGGATCTACCATTTCCCAACAATTATCCAAAAATCTATTTTTATTTAATAAGCGTTCTTTTTTACGTAAAGGACAAGAGGCTGTCGCTACTGTCATGATGGAGCGTATGTGGTCAAAACAACGCATTCTTGAGGTATACATGAACTCCATTGAATTTGGAGATCATATTTTTGGTGTGGAAGCTGCAGCACGTCATTATTTTGGAAAATCGGCAAGCAGTCTAACACGTGAGCAAGCCGCATTTTTGGCAGCGATCTTGCCGAATCCGCGTTATTATCAACACCACCGTCAAGATCGTAAACTCAAAAATAAACAGCGAATTATTTTGCGTTACATGAATGCTTCAAGAATTCCGTGAGATGTAATTGTCTAAAAAACTTTCGTGAGATCAAAAATGCACAGTGATCATGTGCATTTTTTATGAAAATGTCATAAATTTGAAGCATACTTAAGACAGATCTTTAGCATGCAGGTTTTGTGGTATGAATACCGCGATGACAAATACTCCAACTGAATATACTTATAATGAACGATATATCAATCGTGAACTTTCGATTTTAGATTTTCATCTTCGTGTTTTAGAACAAGCGGTTGATCCATTGCATCCATTGCTTGAGCGAATGAATTTCTTATTGATTTTTTCAAGAAATATGGACGAATTCTTTGAAATTCGTGTTGCGGGTGTCATGGAGCAATTGGAGCTCGGTAATGAAAGCCGTAGTCCAGATGGGTTAACACCAAAGCAAGTTCTTGAGAAAATTTCTCAGACTGCGCATGCTGCAATAGAGCGTCAATATCGTATTTTGAATGATGAAATTTTTCCAAAATTACGTGAAGAAGATATCTGCTTCTTACGTCGTGGAGAGTTGACACCTGCTCAATCCCAATGGATTAAAAAATATTTTCAGGAACAAGTTGCGCCAGTACTTACTCCAATTAGTTTAGATCCAGCACATCCATTCCCGCGTTTAGTCAACAAATCACTCAACTTTATCGTCACGCTAGAAGGTAAAGATGCTTTTGGACGACAGATTGATTTAGCCGTTGTCCCTGCGCCACGTTCTTTACCACGTGTGGTTCGTTTACCTGACGAGTTAACCGATGGTAAAGAACACCACGTGATGCTGTCAGCGATTATTCATGAGCATGTCTCTGATTTATTCCCAGGAATGACTGCGACAGGATGTTATCAATTCCGTGTGACGCGAAATGCGGATTTAGCCCTTAATGAAGATGTCGAAGATTTGGCAAAAGCATTAAAAGGGGAGTTAAACTCTCGTCGATTCGGACGTGCTGTCCGTTTAGAAGTGACAGAAAATTGTCCAAAACATATTTATGATTATCTTCTCAACGAATTCGACTTACATGAAGAACAATTATATAAAGTCGATGGACCTGTGAACTTGGCACGTTTAGTGTCTAATTTTAAACGTCCGCATTTGAGATATGACTCCCATACGCCGGTCATTCCTAAAGTATTAAAGAAGTCTGAAAATGTTTTTTCTGCAATGAAGAAACAAGACATCCTTTTACATCATCCATTCGAATCATTTGCCCCAGTTATTAATTTATTACGTGAGGCAGCACGAGATCCACAAGTTTTAGCGATTAAGCAAACATTATATCGAAGTGGGCCTGATTCTGAGATTGTTCAAGTTTTGGCTGAAGCTGCACGCAATGGTAAAGAAGTCACAGCTGTCATTGAGCTTCGAGCGCGATTCGATGAAGAGTCAAATATTGCGGTAGCAAATGTTTTGCAAGAGGCTGGTGCTGTGGTGGTTTATGGCATCGTAGGCTATAAAACACATGCAAAAATGATTCTCGTTGTGCGCCGTGAAAATAATAAATTGGTTCGTTATGTGCACTTAGGTACAGGGAATTATCATGCAACCAATGCCCGGATCTATACCGATTACGGATTGATGACAACGGACAAAGAGCTTTGTGAAGATGTGCATCGTATATTCCAAGAGTTGACTGGAATGGGCAAAATGGCAAAATTGAAGAAATTACTTCATGCGCCATTTACGTTGCATACACAGTTAATTAGTTATATTGATGAAGAGATTGCTCACGCCAAAGCGGGTAAGCCAGCTCAGATTATTGTGAAAGTGAATGCGCTGACTGAAGTGCAACTGATTAATAAACTTTATGAAGCATCACAAGCTGGTGTGCAGATTGATTTAATCATACGTTCAATTTGTTGCTTAAGACCGGGTTTACCAGGTCTTTCTGAGAATATCCGTGTGCGCTCTATTGTTGGACGATTCTTAGAGCACACACGTGTGTATTATTTTGGAAATGCAGGGCAACCACGACTGTATTGTTCAAGCGCAGACTGGATGGATCGTAATTTATTTAATCGTGTTGAAGTTTGTTTCCCTGTTGAGGATCCAACTTTGAGAAAGCATATTTATCAACACGGTTTATTAAACTATATGAAAGATAATCAACAAGCTTGGTTGTTAAATGGTGATGGAACTTGGTCACGTGCGCAATGCGATGAAGGTGAGACTCCTCATAATGCGCAACATAAATTGCTTGAACTTTTTAAATCTTAAATGATTTTTATAAAAAAGGAGCCAAATGGCTCCTTTTTTGTGATGGCTTATTAGCAAATATCAGCAGTAATGCGCTGTAGAATTTGTAAAAGGACATCAAATTCGCTTTGCAATGGCGTACTTTTACGCGTCACTAATGACAGAATGCGTGAAGGGGCATTCTCAATTGGTCGGATCACCAATTGATCATTATTTTTCAGCATATGTGTATTTACCGCAATCTGAGGTAGTAATGTAAAGCCCAGATTAGAACTCACCATTTCAACCAAGGTTGGTAATGAGCTCGCTTTAAGACGATGATCATTTTTGCGTTCACCGATAGGGCATACACTTAAAGTATGGTCTCTTAAGCAATGACCTTCTTCAAGTAACATGAGGTGTGTCAAATCAAGATCTTCTAGAGATTTAGCTTGCGACGTTTTGTGGTCAGCTTTATTTGCAACTAAGTACAAACTCTCTTTCGCAACTTCAGCGACTTTTAAGCCACGTGTGTCGAATGGGAGCGCTAACATGATCATGTCTAAATTGCCATGTTCTAGCTTTTCAACCAAATGCTCACTCTGTGCTTCATGAAGATGTAGTTGAATTTTAGGCAGCTCTTTATGAACTTCTTCTAACAATTGCGACAAAATAAATGGTGCAATCGTTGGAATAATTCCTAAATGAAGATCACCAGTAAGTGGTTCGCTCATCTCACGGCTCAGTCGCATGAGATCTTGAGCATCAGCAAGAAGGACACGTGCTCGTGCAACCACTTGCTCACCGAGAGGGGTTAAACGTACATTTTGGCGATCACGTTCAACGAGAACGCCACCCAATAAACGCTCGAGCTCCATAATCCCGCCAGAAAGCGTAGACTGAGTAACGAATGAGCGACGTGCTGCTTCTGTAAAATGCAACGTCTCAGACAGAGTCACGAGATATGACAGCTGTCTTAGGGATGGTAATGCAGCCATAGTGTCCTAGTGTTTATCATTTAAAATGTTTTGCAAACAAACCACTCAGTTGTGGGATGAAATGCGCAGGAATATCATGCCCCATTCCTTCGATTAATTCAAACTTTGCACCTGATATTGCTTTTGATACTGCCTTGCCGTGGCTAAAAGGGAGTAGACGATCCTTTGAGCCATGTACAACCAGTGTTGGCTTTTGAATTTGCTTATCGATAGAAACTAATGAGCCTGTACATAATATTGCTAAAAACTGTTGAAGTACACCCGCTGGATGATAACTACGCTTATATAATTTACGCGCGTTTTGAATAACTTCCAATTGATTGACGTAACCAGGTGAACCAATCGTCTGAATGACTTTAATACTATGATTCACAATGCCATCTTCATCATTCGATGCAGGGCGACCAATAAGACTAAATAATTGTTTTGGAAATGGTGGCGGAAGAAATGGCTGATTATTACTGGTAAATAATAATCCTAGTTTATCTACTTTTTCTGGATATTTTGCTGCCAATATCTGAGCGATCATTCCCCCCATTGATGCACCAATAATATGCGCTTTTTCAAGACCTAATCGTTCAATGAGTAACGCTACATCTTCAGCCATATCATATAAATTGTAAGGAGAGCCTTGATTTCCTAGACCAAAAGCAAATCGACCCATAAGTTTAAATGTATTGAGGCGAGGTCCCTTGTGCTTAATTTTTGTTGAGAGGCCAATATCTCGGTTATCGAAACGAATGACTCTGAAACCTTGGTCTATTAAAGATTTGCAAAAAAAATCTGGCCAAAAAAGCATCTGCGCACCCAGTCCCATGATGAGAATAATCGTAGGATGTTCAGCCTTGCCTCCAACTTCAATATGAAGGTCGATCCCATTGCCTAGACTCACTTTACTTTCTTGCATGAATGGAGCATAAGGTGAAACTTGATATTCTAGTGCGTTATTCATTTTTATTGTGTCCAAACTAAAAGGGTACTTTCATTTGAAAATACCCTAAATCTTTGAATAATTAAACGGCAGCTGGAATTAAATCTGGGACCAGTTTGGTCAATGTTAAACGTTGCTTCGCTGCTGTTGGTCCAAGTAGCACAAATCCACGAAGCGTGGATTCTTGGTCAAGTGCTTTAGCAATCATTCCGTCATCGAGTTCTTCAGTTTCCCAAGTTGCCTCTACACCTTGAGGTACAGGTAATACAGTCAGTGGTGCAGCAGGAGTTTTCACTGCAACTGGCATCGCTGGATAATGAACTTGTGTATTTTCACCAGACAATGTTTTGGCTAAAGCACGTGCTTGTTGCATAATTGGCATGACATACGGAAGCAGTAAACCATTTACTTCTGCACAATCACCTAATGCATAAATATCGGTTTTATTGGTTTCCATTAAAGTGTTAGTCACAATCCCACGGCTGGTATGGATTCCTGCTTCTTGTGCAACTGATGTATTGGGTTGCAGGCCAACAGCGGAAAGAACAACGTCAGCTGTAAAGCTCTGTCCATTTGTAAGCGTTACGGTATAGCTTTCGTCTGAGTTTTTACTTACACGATCTACGGTGGTGCTTAATGCAAACTGAATACCTGTTTCTTCAAGATTTTGCTGGAAAGCATGTGCGACGTGTTCTGGTAGAAGACGACCTAAAGGTTGTGGAGCAAGATCAATCACAGTCGCTTGATGACCTGTGTTCTGTAAATCGTTGGCAAATTCACACCCAATGAGGCCTGCACCTAAAATGACAACACGCTTGTCTTGTTTAAGGTCGAGCTTAGAGCGAAATTCACGATAATCAATCAGTGAGTTAACTACATGAATATCATCAGCGCCATCACCTGAAATGGCTAAACGAATAGGGTTCGCACCTACAGCTAATATTAACTTGCTGTATATAAGGTTTTCAGCTTGTCCATCTTTTGTGTAGGTCAATTGATGTTGATCTGCAGAAATTGAAGTTACAGTCGCATGATGAATAATTTGCATATTCAATTGCGCAGACATTTTCTCAGCATCACCTAAGGCAATTTGTTCTGGCGCTTTTTTACCAACAAGTGCATTAGATAAAGTTGGTTTTGCATAGTTCACCGCATCATCTGAGCAAATCATAACAAGTGCTTGTTCAGCATTCAGTTTGCGAAACTCTCGCGCTAATGTGTAACCTGCCATGCCAGAGCCAACAATGATGATCGGTTGCATAGTACTCTCCAATACTGATAATTTTTTTAGTAAATAAGAAAAAAGACCATATCAAAATGGTCTTTAAAGGAAATCTGAATTAGATTTCAATCATTTCAAAATCTGCTTTTGATACGCCGCAATCTGGGCAAGTCCAATCATCTGGAATATCTTCCCATTTAGTGCCTGCAGCAATGCCATCTTGTGGCCAGCCTTCTGCTTCGTCATAAATCCATCCACAAACGATGCATTGATATTTTTTCATTTGATTCTCCAAAAATACTGACAATTCCATTTATTGGTGTCAGCCAAAATCTTTCTCACACCTAGACTCAAGTGATATGAATTTTTATCGTTCATATTCAAGCAAATTTTTACGCAGTTCGAGGTGGAAAGTAAAGTAAATAACGGAGTTTAGCTGACTAAAAGAGAAGCTGAATGGCAGATTAGGACAAAACGCATGCTAATTATGCTAATGCATGATAAGACTGAGTATTAAATCTTTGAAATATTTGCCAAAATTATATGTATTATGATTTAAAAAAAATGTCAGACTTTTGTCGCGTATTGATTTACCAGCTATTCATATAAAATTTATACTGTTTGTGTTTTATACTTGTCATTTAATTAAAAAATGGTTTATTAAAAATCAATAAGTTATATTGGTTGGTATTTTTTCTTAGCTCATGTTTGCTATATTTTTTGTCAATAATTCGTTAAAATTCACGCATTCTTTTGTCTAATTTTTATCTCCTATGTCTACTTCTTTGTCTACATCATTGTGGTCACACATTCGTACGGTCCAAGATTTTCCAAAACCAGGAATTTGTTTCTTTGATTTAACTCCTTTGTTCATGCAGAGCATTGCACCTTTAACTGATGCTTTAATCGAAAGTATTCCTGCGGAACAATTGGCAGAGGTAGAGAGTTTCGTTGCGGTTGAAGCACGTGGGTTTGTTTTGGCGAGTTTGTTGGCGCAACGTACTGGCAAGGGGTTGTTGTTGGTTCGTAAAGCTGGAAAATTACCACCACCAGTAATTGGTGTGGGCTATAGCCTTGAGTATGGCATGGACCGTTTAGAAATGTCTGCGGATGTACAGGCTCAAAAAGTGATTATTGTTGATGATGTATTGGCCACAGGTGGTACATTAAAAGCAGTTAAGCAATTGATGGATAAATGTCAGCACACTGTTTTAGGGGCGAGTATTTTCCTTGATTTGCCAGACTTACACGCGGATTTAGGAATGAATATTTGGTCTGTTTTGGACGATAAATCAAAACCTCAAATTTAAGTCAAAAAGCCTTGTGATTCACAAGGCTTTTTTAATGTGATTGATGATTTGAGTGGCTGACTAATCCGATCAGGTAATTCAGGCGATCAGGGTTTTCCAGTTGATGACGGCCACCAATAATACTTTCAACGTACATGTATGGCTCTAATAAGTCAGAGGTACTATGCATATCAATCAGTTCATCACCAAGTTCGATATAAGCGATTTGAGATGAGGTTTTGGATTGAAGTTCCTCAATTGTAATCGCTGGATAATCAGGATCAAAAGATGGCATTAGGCTCGGATTTGCAATCACAGCAGGAAGCTGAAATCGATTTGACATCTTTAATGCCCAGTAACCACCTAGACTATGTCCTACTAAAATGTCTGGTTTAATTTTCTCGATCATATCGATATAAAAACGTTCAACAGCAGCGTATTTTAAATTTCGATAATCAACATTAATGCAATATTTATTTTTAGAAAGAATTGCCTGAAACTTGGTAGATTCTCTTGAAGAATCTAATCCATGCATAAACAATACTTTAGGCTCTTGAGTGTTCATAAGTCATCATTAAATCCATTCTATTTTTTATGATTGTTGAAAGTATACTTTTCCACAATTTATAGGATGATTGTAGAGTGCTGTATTCAAAGTACAACTTAGCTTTTGGTCTAAGAAATGTTCAGACCTAGACTTTAGTGGATGAAATTAAGCGTTTTTCAAATGGCTGATTATTTTTCTAATGCTCAAGTACTTTGAATTCTGCTATGCTATGCAACTTCTTTTTTAAATAAAATTACGAGGCAGAGATGACGCAACAAAACGCTCAATCGACTTCTGAACAAGCCATTTCCGAAAACGATTTAATCGCACAGCGTCATGCCAAGTTAAAACAGATTCAAGATAAGGCTCAAGAGCAGGGCACTAGCCCTTGGCCAAACACGTTTAAGCGTGAACATTATGCACAAGACCTTCAGGATCAGTTTGCTGATAAATCAAAAGAAGAAATTGAAGGCAGTGAAAAAGTTTATGTCAAAGTTGCGGGTCGGGTGATGTTGAACCGCGGTTCGTTCATGGTGATCCAAGACATGACCGGCCGTATTCAGCTTTATGTTGCACGTAAAGAATTATCTGCAGAGACTTTAGACACCATTAAAGGTCTTGATCTAGGTGATATTATTGCCGTTGAAGGTTACATTGGACGTTCAGGCAAAGGTGATCTTTATGTGCATATTGAACATTTTGAACTCCTCACTAAATCACTCCGTCCTCTTCCAGATAAGTTCCACGGTCTAACAGATACAGAAGTTAAATACCGTAAACGTTATCTTGATCTGATCGTGAACGAAGAAACGCGTAAGACTTTTGAAATTCGAGCAAAAGTAGTTGCTGGTATTCGTAACTTCTTGACTGAAAAACGTTATATGGAAGTTGAAACGCCAATGATGCATGTGATTCCAGGTGGTGCTTCTGCGCGTCCATTTGAAACGCATCACAATGCCTTAGACATGCCATTATTCTTACGTATTGCACCAGAACTTTACTTAAAGCGTTTGGTTGTAGGTGGTTTTGAACGTGTGTTTGAGATTAACCGTAACTTCCGTAATGAAGGTGTGTCTACACGTCACAACCCAGAATTCACCATGATCGAATTCTACCAAGCTTATGCAGACTACAAAGACTTGATGGAACTGACAGAGCAAATGCTAGAAAAACTAGCAATTGATATCTTAGGTTCGACAGATGTACCTTATGGCGAAGAAGTGTATAGCTTCAAAGGTCCATTCAAGAAAATCTCAATGTTTGATGCAATTCTTGAACATAACCCACAATTTACACCTGAAAATGTAAATGATCGCGAGTTCTTAGCTGAGTTTGTTAAGAATGAACTTAAAGAGCAAGTGAAGCCAGGTTTTGGTCTAGGTAAACTTCAAACGATTGTATTTGAGGAAACTGTTGAAACGAAACTTCGTCAACCGACCTTCATTACTGAATATCCTGCGGAAACCTCTCCATTGGCACGTCGTAACGATGACAACCCGCACATTACTGACCGTTTTGAATTCTTCATTGGTGGTCGTGAGCTTGCAAATGGCTTCTCAGAGTTAAATGACCCAATTGACCAGGCTGAGCGTTTCCAAGCACAGGTAGCTGAAAAAGATGCGGGTGATGATGAAGCAATGCACTATGATGCCGACTTCGTTGAGGCGCTTGAATATGGATTACCTCCTACAGCAGGTGAAGGGATTGGTATTGATCGTCTGGTAATGCTATTTGCCAATGCGCCAAGTATTCGCGATGTGATCTTATTCCCACATATGCGTCACAAAAATGCGTAATAGTGAAATTAAAAAAGCCCTTCTTTGAAGGGCTTTTTTAATTTTTCTTAACATAAAATTAAATTTAAATGTTTTTTAGTGTGAGTGTATTTTGAGGTTTTAATCACAAAATATTTAATTAAGGTGATAAAAAATATAGAAAATTATCATTAAAGCTAATCTGTTTAACCAGCTGTATGTTTATCAAAATATTTATACAATGTTGTTAAATGTATCTAATTAAATACTTAATGTAAAGTTAATGGATTTATAAATTAAAAATTCAAATAATCAATAAGATATAATCCTAAATTGATTTGTGATGAACCCGAATAGACTTATAAAAATCCTATCATCGAGCTTAATATTTTCTAGTCCATTGGTCTTTGCCAATGGCATTCTCCTCAACGATGAAAACCTGAGAGATGATTTAAATTGGCTGAATCAACAAGGTGTGATTCAAATAAGCACCTCGACATGGCCGCTAAGTGGTGATGAAGTCCAACGTGCCCTCACCAATGCTAAAATTAACTCGATTGAACAACAAAAGGTTATCCAGGAAGTCGAAAGAGCGATTCAGCAGCAAAATGAAACATTAAAAGTTGATGCTTTCGCTGAGAGTGATCAAAAGAAAATCCCACAATCTTTTGCCGATCATCAAAAAGCACAATATGCGCTTGGTGCAGAGTTAAATCTTGGGGGGCAAAATTGGGATGCGAAGCTCAAAGTTAGAGGTGAAAAAGATCTTCAGATAGACAATGGGCAAGACGTTAATCTAGAAGGCTCATATCTTGCGGGTAAACTTTGGAATCAATGGCTCATTGCTGGTCAGATTCCAACCTACTGGGGACCTGCACACGATGGTAGTTTGATACGTGGAGATGCAAGTCGACCAGTATATGGTTTCACTCTACAGCGTGCTGAACAGGCTGCTTTTGATCATAAATGGCTCTCATGGATCGGGCCTTGGCAATACCAAGCTTTTGGCGGCCAATTGGATGATTATAAAGCTGTGTCAGGTACCCAGTTAATTGGCTTACGTTTTACAGCTCAGCCTCTACCTTATCTAGAATTGGGATTATCACGAATTTTTCAAATTGCTGGTAAAGGTCAACCAAATTCTGTTAAATCTTATTGGAACGCTTTCATTGGAAAAGATAATGAGTGTGAAAATAATAATTGTAGTGGTGAGGGTAATGCATCAAATCAAATTGCTGGACTCGATGCACGTTTGAATCTAAGCTATTTATCGAACCAACCAATAGGCCTTTATGCTCAATACGTGGGTGAAGATGAAGCTGGTGGTTTACCTGCTAAGAAAATGTATCAAGCCGGCGTGGATTATTCTTCATCTTTAAAAAAAATGCCTTATCAGATTTATGCAGAGTGGGTAGACACCACTACAAATGGTAAGGCTCGAGGGATATCTTATAATCATCATATTTACACAGATGGATATTATCAACATGGCTATCCTCTTGCACATGCGATTGGGGGAGATGGTGAGATGATTTCTTTGGGTGGAAATATTCGTTTTGATGCCATGAATAGACTTTCAGGTCGCGTATTATTTGCAAAAGTAAATCAATCAAATCGAGATACCAATGCTGCATTTTCTGAGGAAGATGATATCCAAGCATTAGATTTAACTTGGACGCATTTTGTGAAGCCGAATTTGCCATTAAAGATTAATGGTTGGATTGCAGATTCAGATCGTCATGGTAATGATGCAGGCGCTTCTGTTGGTATTGAAATACCTTTAGATGTCAAAAAACTGGGACGTTAATATTCTTAGATTAGTATTTGAAAAAGCCACCTAAAAAGGTGGCTTTTTTTACATGAGACTTGTTTGTATCCGAACTTTCATTTCTAAGCTAAGTTGCGCGATATAATCCTTCATCCATGGGTAATTCTGTCCCATTGGATTTACTTTAGTGGCTGTGTCTAAAAAACTAAGCTCAGGCTGAATGAATAATTGCTTTTCTAAGCAGTCTTTAAATTGCTCAGCGTTCGCATATAAATCTGTTTCAACTACAAAAAAATGTTTTGGATAATTGTAAAAGGCGTAGCACAAATTAAAAGCTTTTTGATTGCCTTTTAAATGACCAATACTAATTTCACTTCTATGATCTTGATTGCTATGTGTAACGCCAATCAAGAACTTTAGTTTTTGATCAGTATGTTCAACAGCAAACTGTAAGCCAATTTGATCAGCAGTTAACTCGTGCTGAACAAAAATATTTAAAGCAGAACCATTTTCAGTAAACGGTTCTTGTAACACTAGAATTTGATGATGCTGATAAATATGACCAGCAATTTGAGCTCGCTCTAAATGTTGTTTAAGAGATTCAAGGCTAAGCATGGGAGATAAAAATAACTAATTTAGAGATTTTTTATATTGAATGAATCCCGTTTCGGTTGCAACACGATTATACAAAAGTCTAGCATTATCATTGCTTTTATGGGTTAACTAATACACTCTATCATAATTATTTTTACATTCGTCATAGCTAAATTCTATTAATTTCCTGGCTAAGCCCTGATTTCTATAATTTGCATCAATAAACAAATCTTGGAGATAACAATAAGGGAGTTTAGTCCAAGTGCTTGCGTGAGAAATGAGATGTACAATTCCGACGACGTTTTGATTTTTTATAATGGCATAGCCAAACATATCGGTTTGCGACGCATCAGATAATCGTTTGAAAGTCAGAGCCGCTTGTTGAGGATTCAATTAGGTCTTGTAGAATTGAAGGTAAGCTGACTAAAGGGTTAACCATTCTTGGTATTTTATATTTGAAAGGCCTGTAATTGTTATCATAATTAGATTGTCTCTTTGCTTATATTCTATTTGAGTATATTAATATAAAAAAACGAGATAAAGTTCTGTTGTCTAAATCACTATAATGAATATAAATTTTCAAAAGTGTCATAAGTACACATATTCTAGCTGGTGTTGTCCATGTCATTAAATGAGGAAAGACTTACTCATCTTAAACAGCTTGAAGCTGAGAGTATTCATATCATTCGCGAAGTTGCTGCAGAATTCGAAAATCCAGTCATGCTTTATTCGATTGGTAAGGACTCGGCAGTTATGCTGCATTTAGCGCTTAAAGCATTCTATCCTGCAAAACTCCCTTTTCCACTGTTACATGTAGATACAGGTTGGAAATTTAAGGACATGATTGCTTTCCGCGACAATATGGCTAAGCAACACGGTTTCGATCTTATCGTCCACCAAAATAAAGAAGGTAAGGATGCTGGGATTAACCCATTTGATCATGGTAGTTCGAAATATACTGATATCATGAAAACTCAGGGTTTAAAACAGGCATTAGATAAATACAAGTTCGATGCTGCATTTGGTGGTGCTCGCCGTGATGAAGAAAAATCACGTGCCAAAGAACGTGTGTATTCATTCCGTGATGATAAACATCGTTGGGATCCTAAAAACCAACGTCCAGAACTTTGGAATCTTTACAATGGTAAAGTGAATAAAGGCGAAAGTATCCGTGTGTTCCCATTGTCGAACTGGACTGAGCTTGATATTTGGCAATATATTTACTTAGAAAGTATTCCACTTGTTCCATTGTATTTAGCGGCAGAACGACCTGTTGTTGAGCGTAGTGGTACATTAATTATGGTGGATGATGAGCGTATGCCTTTAAAAGAAGGTGAAGTTCCACAAATGAAATCGGTTCGTTTCCGTACTTTGGGGTGTTACCCATTGACAGGTGCGGTGGAGTCGACTGCTAACACCTTGCCAGAAATTATCCAAGAAATGTTGCTTGCAACGAGTTCTGAGCGCCAAGGTCGAATGATTGACCATGATGAAGCGGGCTCGATGGAAAAGAAAAAGCAAGAAGGTTACTTCTAGAATCTCTCTGCCGCAGCAGTGCTGCTCCTCTCTTTGTAAAAGAGAGGAGTCATCCTCCTTTTTCAAAGGGGGAACGAGGGGGATTCAAATACACCGATTTCAACATATTTGTGGAGCTATGAGCCATGTCTCATCAATCAGATTTGATTAGCCAAGATATCTTGGGTTATTTAAAACAACACGAAAATAAAGACTTATTACGCTTTTTGACTTGCGGTAACGTAGATGATGGTAAATCAACTTTAATTGGTCGTTTACTTTACGATTCAAAATTGATTTATGAAGATCAATTGCAAGCCGTTACACGTGACTCTAAAAAAGTCGGTACAACAGGGGATGCACCTGACTTAGCGCTACTTGTAGATGGTTTACAAGCAGAGCGTGAGCAAGGTATTACGATTGATGTAGCTTACCGTTATTTCTCTACAGAAAAACGTAAGTTTATTATTGCCGACACTCCGGGGCATGAACAATACACACGTAACATGGCTACAGGTGCGTCTACGTGTGATCTTGCGATCATTTTAATTGATGCGCGTTACGGTGTTCAGACACAAACACGTCGTCATACGTATATTGCAAGCTTACTTGGTATTAAGAACATTATTGTTGCGATCAACAAAATGGACTTGGTTGAATTCTCTGAAGCACGATTCAATGAGATTCAAACTGAATATGCAGGCTTTGTTGCACAATTGGGTGACCGTAAACCATCTAACATCATCTTTACGCCGATTTCTGCGTTAAATGGTGATAACGTTGTAAACAAATCTCCAAATACGCCGTGGTACACAGGCGAAACTTTGATGGGTACGCTTGAATCTGTAGAGATTAATCGTACTTCAGCTAAAGCTGACTTCCGCTTCCCTGTACAGTATGTGAACCGTCCTAACCTCGATTTCCGTGGTTTCTGCGGTACGATCGCACTAGGTGATATCAACGTTGGAGATACGATTACTGCGTTGCCATCAGGTAAATCATCTACAGTTAAAGAAATCGTTACTTTTGATGGTAACTTAGAACGTGCAGTTGCTGGTCAAGCAGTGACATTAACGTTAAACGACGAGATTGATATTTCTCGTGGTAACGTACTTGTACGTGCAGACCAAGAAGTACCGGCAATTTCTCGTTCTGTTCAAGCGACTGTTGTATGGATGGCAGATCAACCGCTTGCGATTGGTAAGTTATATAACGTGAAGATTGGTACGCAAACTGTTCCTGCTAAGGTAACAGCAATTAACTTCCGTACAAACGTAAATACGCTTGAAAAAGTTCAAGTTGAAAACTTAGAGCTGAATGCGATTGCGAATGTAACGATTGAATTTGATGCACCAGTCGTATTTGACCGTTATCAAGATAGCCGTTACACAGGTTCATTTATCTTTATTGACCGCTTAAGCAACGTTACAGTTGGTGCAGGTATGGTTGAAGAGGCAGTTGAGTGGACTGCACATAATGAGCCTGTAACATCAGAAGCACGTGCGGCGCGTTTGGGTCAAAAACCTGCTGCGGTAACTGTATCAAATGCTGCAATTGTGAATGCACAAGTATTAGAAAGCTTATTGATCCAACAAGGTGTTGTCGCGATTGCTAAAGCTGGTTTAACTGCTGAGCAAGTTGCATTATTACGTGAAACTGGAGTGGTGGTCATTACTGATACTGCAACAGGTACGGATGCAAGTTTTGAAGTAGAAGCTGCTGAAGAATTGGCTGAGAAGATTGTGGAATTGGTTCGTCTTTAAGATTGACTGATTTAAATAAACCCGCCTGATGGCGGGTTTTTTTATTTAAAATTCAATAACGACCACACTAGCCCTAATGAGCTAAGATAGAATGAACATTAACGATAAATTCGAGATATGATGAAAATAGTAGCGTATTTGCTTTTGATGCTCTTAACGGCATGTGTTAATGCTCCGATACAACAAAAACACCCTAGTAAAGCTTGTTTAGAATACCAACAAATGATGACAGCGCCTATGCCTAGAGAAGCTATGCAAAAACTGCAAAAAAAATGCTTCGAATCTAAAGAATAGAGATTAACGGTAAAATTGGACTAAAAACTTAAAACATTTTCGTAGAGTAGAAAAGCTAAAAAATAAAATCATCGTTTAAAGTTAAATATTTTTTTATTGCTCATGAGTCTTGATTAAGATGGAAACTAATCCATTCTATTTAATATACATTTACTAAGAAAAATTATTAAATCATGCCTCAAGGTTCAAAATTTTAACGATATTGGATTAGTTTTGTGTGCTTGAAACTTGAAAAATATAGGAATAGTGATTGCATTGGTGCTAAATTAAATGAGATGAAATGATTAGGCGCTACAATGAATAAAGCACTCCCAAAATTTCACCCCAAACATCTCAATTGGCTGATGCCGTTAATTTTGTCATGTTTGATGAGTGGTTCAATTTCTTTAATTAATATTGTAATGAATCGTGGAATTTTTGATGGGATCTGGGTGGTCTGGATAAAGACGTGGGCAATGTCTTGGTTAATCGCATTTCCATTGATCTTAATATTTTTACCTGTGGTAAGAAAAATCTTAATGCGTTTTGTAAAAACGATACCATAGCCCTTGAATGAAAGGTTTGATTAGCATTTAAAACAACAATTATAAAATTCTATGATCTTGCAACTGTTAAAAAATCGGGATAATTTTGCAAGTCGATAAAAATTACAACCTAAGGATTGGCATGACATATAACTCAGTATTTAAGGAAAACTTATTTCAGAATCAGGTCATCATTGTGACAGGAGGTGGTTCTGGTATTGGACGTTGTACAGCTCATGAGCTTGCATCATTGGATGCACAAGTGATTATTACAGGGCGTACCCAAGAAAAACTCGATAAAGTTGTTGCTGAAATCATGGAAGATGGTGGCAGAGCCTATGGCATCGCTTGTGATAATCGTGATGAAGCACAAGTGAAAGCCATGATTAGCGAAGTAATTGAAAAATTCGGACGAATTGATGGCTTGGTGAATAATGCAGGTGGACAATTTCCAGCGCATTTAGAAAAAATCTCAGCCAATGGATTTGATGCTGTCATTCGAAACAATCTACACGCTACATTCTATCTTATGCGCGAATCTTACAATCAATGGATGAATAAGCATGGTGGAAGTATTGTCAACATGACTGCTGATATGTGGGGAGGTATGCCGAATATGGGACATTCAGGCGCAGCTCGTGCAGGGGTCGATAATCTGACCAAGACAGCTGCTGTCGAATGGGGGAAATCAGGAGTTCGCGTGAACGCCGTAGCACCTGGATGGATTATGTCATCAGGTATGGATACATATACTGGTGAAATGGCTGAAAAAGTGATTCCAAGTATGGCGGAGAAAGTTCCTTTGCAACGCATGGGAACGGAAGCTGAGGTGTCATCAGCGATCGTCTATTTATTGTCTGAAGCATCTAAATTTATATCGGGTGTCACGATACGGATTGATGGCGCAGCTTCTCAAGGCACACGTATATTTCCATTAAGCCCGGCTGAGAATAATCAAGCCTATGATGGATTTCACCGTTCTTTTTTACCCGAAGTGATCCAAAATTTAAAAAAATAAGAAATGCCCAATTGAAGCTTTAAACTTAACAATTGGGCATGTAAATTTAAAGTTTCTTACTGAATCGTGACTGTGACGGGTTTACCGTACAGGGTGTAGCTATAATTCGGCACAATCGTGTATTGATAGCTCGGCATGACATAGGCTTTGCCTTGTTCACTAAACGTAATCGACTGACCATTTTTACTATATTTGGCAGAACCAGGCAGAACAATCATTGAATTAAAGTTTTGTGCTGAAGCCTTACCTATCTGAGTAACTTTTTCTCCACTAAAAACAACAGGCTGTCCTACTTTCGCAGTAATTTGACCTGGAGTATTGATCTTGACGACTAAATCAGAAGATTCATGAGCATAATCGGTGGTTAAGCCATGTGTTCCTTGTACATACATACGATTAAAATCATCTTTATTGGTACGGAATGTCCAAGGCCAGAAAGTTACGCCACGTAAGCTCGCCATTGACATTAACTCTTTGCTTAATCCTGCAAAAGACGGGTTAAATGTAGAAGAATATTTTTGAGTCGCGTCTAATATTCGACGTGTGTTTACAATATTGCTTTGTGCGTTCGGCGTACTCGTTAAGAAGCCTGTAGAAACACCCGGTAAGGTATTTTTCATCTGTAAGATTTGATCACCATTAAAACTAATAACAATCGATTGATCATAGGCATTATGCTTATCTAAAAGCTCTTTAATCTTCGCTACAATTTCAGGCTTAGCACTTTTAATTTCGATGAAATTGGTCACATGGGGGTATTTTTTGACTGCAGCCAAAACCTCATCCATGGTTGGAACTGGGCGACCATTGGGAATCGTACGTAACTGACGAATTTCAGCTAAGGTAAGATCTTCAGTATTTCTATTATCACCTGTGGTACGAGTTAATGTTCCATCATGCATCAGGAAAACATGACCATCTTTCGATAGATAAACATCATATTCAACTGCGTCAGCACCTACCTCAATAGCTTTAATTGTTCCTTCTAAAGTATTTTCATCCTCTAAAGCTGGAATACCACGATGGCCTGTGATGAGGGGTTTTCTTAACAAGGTATTCGGTGCCATCTGCTTCATAATGTTTTGGAAAACATCTGGCTGTTGAGTATAGATCCCATTAATCCCAGTGCTTAAAATATCAGCTGCTTTGAATGCATCAATGCCATCTTTTTGATCTGGATGAAGTGTGCTTGCCCAAGGTGTTATTAATAAGCGTTGTAGATGAGATACGACTTCTGATTGCACTAAGTGCGGCGGTAAAATGACAATTTTTGATAAAGAAGAGTTGGTATTATGCGCAATTTTCACAATATCTGATTTACTATTGGTTAAACCAGATTGTTTTGAATAGTCGAGTGCTGTACGCAATACAGGGATTTCAACACGAGCTTTACGTAAGAGTTCAGGCTGATCCGACACCAAGGTGATATCAGCGAGATCATAGTTTTCTGTCAACGTTTTCAGATTACGAATTGTTTTTTCTGAATTGATCGTTAATAGCGGAATATGACGTCGTGTTGAATCATTTAAATAATCTTTTAAATGAGTAATTTTCTTTTGATCTTGGTTAAGAAGATTGAGTTGCTCATCCAGTTGATAGGCAACATGAGTTGCTAATGGAGCTGAGTTCAGTGTAGTTGCGCCAGCAGGCTGAGCGAGTGCTGGTGCCATAGAGACTGGCAATTGCTGATCGATTAGATCTGTAACTCGATTAGACTCTGGTAGGGCTTCGAGTTGCTCAGTCACTTTAATTGAATCTACACGCATCAAAGCGCCAGCTGTAGAAATGCCAATACCACCCTGATTTAAATTGTAAGGTAGCGTGCTATCGAGTACGAGTTCATCATTAATATAATGGCGTACGCGTTGGCCATGTACGATGACTGTTGCTTTGTAGGTTTTATTTAACTCAAAATTCTCTTTATGTGCAGATTTCAGTAAAACATTCCATGTGTTGTTAGGTTGACGCATAGAAAGTTCAAGACCACTTGCAGCGGTTGCATCAACACGAAATGCGAATTGGTAATACGGCGTAAAAGCTGGATCAGCATATTGATCAGCGGCACGATAGATGATGCTACCCCAACGCCCGCCATTGTTATTTTCTAAGAAAGCAAAATCCATATCGATACGATAATTACGATGTTGCTGTAGTTCGTTTGGCAACATGATGGTCGTCATTTGTGTATCGTGCGCCGTACCATTGATGAGTAGTGCTCCATCTTTAACTTCAATATTCCCTGGATTGCTACGAAGTTGAGTCCAATTGTTTGGAATAGTAGTTAAAGCATTGAAATTTTCTTCAAAAAGTATTTCGGGTACAGGTACTTCAATGTCTGGTGTTTCTGGTTCAGGAGATGGATTAGGATTTTCCGTTTGATCTGGATTTGATACAGCATTTTTTTGATCATTATCGGAGCAAGCCGTTAAGCTTAATGTTAATAATATTGCTGACGTCAGTGTTGTAAATTTCATCATTAAAAAGTACTCGAAAAGTATGTCCCTAAGCGAGACACAATCTAAGTACATAAAATGACAATTCTATGGATTTGTCATAAAGTAAAAAAAATATTACATATTAAATATTTATGAAATTCATCAGTTTTAAATACTGTCGTGTTTAAGCGGTGAACATCATTAAAAGTCCAGTTGAAATCTTATGAAAAGATGAGGGAAAATGCGATTTTCGAAAAAAACCAACTCAGCGAACTGAATTGGTCTCCAAATATCAATGTGATGTGCTTATTGAATGGTCACAGTCACGGGTTTTGCATAGATGGTATAGGTGAAATTGGGTGCTATGGTGTATTGGTAGCTTGGCATGACATAGGCTGTACCACGTTCACTGAAACTCACAGATTGACCATTTAGAGTATATTTTGCAGAGCCTGATAGTACGAGCATCGTATTGAAGCTTTGGTAACTAGATTGACCCAGTTGCGTTAATTTTTGCCCAGCGATTTGTAAAGGTTGACCAACAGTTGCTGTTATTTGTCGTGGAGTTTTAATTTTGACCACAAAATTAGATGCATCTTGCGCATAATCTGTGGTCAACCCATGTGTACCTTGAATGTACATACGATAGAAATCATTTTTTATTAAACGGAACGTCCAAGGCCAGAAGGTCACCCCACGTAAACTTGCCAGATACATGACGTCCTGATTCAAACCACTATAATTCGGATTGAATGTCGAAGAAAATTGTCGTGTTGTTTCCAAAATTCTTCGAATGTTTAGAAAAGTAGTTTGTTCCTTTGGTGGATATACCAATAAACCCGTTGATACACCTTTTAGAGTGTTCTTCATTTCAAGAATTTGTTGCCCATCAAAACTTATGACAATGGCTTGACCATATGCATCATATTTATCAAGTAAATCTTTAATTTTTAAAATTATTTCGGGTTTTGCACTCTTAATCTCGATAAAATTGGTCACATGTGGGTACTTTTTAACTACTGCAGCCAATACTTCATCCATCGTTGGTATGGCAAGTCGCTGCCCGGTCGTTTTTAGTTTACGAACTTCTTCGAGCGTCATGTTCTCAATATTTTTTGCGATACCCGTTGTGCGTAAAACCGATTTATCATGCATTAAAACGACATAGTCATCTTTCGTCAGATAGACATCATATTCCACGGCATCAGCACCAACTTCTATCGCCTTAAGAATACCTTCAAGCGTATTTTCATCAACTTGAGACGGGACTCCTCGATGACCTGTAATAAGTGGTTTACGAAGTAGGGTGTTGGGCGCCATTGAGCGCATGATGGAATGAAATAATTCAGGCTGATGTGTATAAATGCCATTTACTCCTGTTGTTAATATCTCAGCAGCTTGATAGGCATCAAGCTTAGGACTGGTCTGTCCAGAAGTATTGTGGGTAAAACCTGCCCAAGGTGTGATCAATAAACGTTGTAAGTGTGCAACTACATGAGACTGAACCAAATGGGCTGGTAAAATCACAATTTTAGAAAGTGATGTATTGGTTGCCTGTGCAATTTTCACAACACTATTTTGATCTGAAATTAAATTGTCCTTTTCAGACCAATCCAATACTGTACGGATTTCTGGAATCTCTACACGCGCTTTTCTTAATAGATATGGATCATCAGAGACTAGCGTGACATCACTAAAATCATAATCTGAAGACAAAGATCTTAATTCAGCCAGTGTGTTTTCAGAGTCGATATGCAGAAGAGGAAGTGTTCTTTTGGTTTGATCAGAAAGAAGACTTCTAAGGTGCATCGAGGTCTTATTGTCGAAATCTTTTAAAAATAATTGTTCATCAAGTTGGTAAGCAATATAAGTGGCGGTATGAGCGTTATCAATTGTTAATGAGTCGGCTGGTTGTGCTAAAGCGGGCGCCATTGCAACTGGATATTTGTGATCAATGACATCTGTGATCCGATCTTGAGTAGGGAGAGCATCAAGTTGTTCAATCACCCGTATTGTGTTGACCTTCATCAGCAATCCTGCTGCTGAAAGTCCAATGGCACCTTGGTTTAGGTTGGTGGGTAATTCACCATCAAAAACCAATTGATCATTCAAGTAATGACGAACACGTTGATCATGAACAACGACTGTAGCCTTATAAGGTGTATTTAAAGCAATGTTTGATTCGAATTTGGATGTATTGATGACATTCCATGTGTTATTTGAGCGTCTAAGTGCGAGTTCTAGACCATTATAAGCAGATGCATCTGCACGAATAGCAAACTGGTAGTATGGTGTATATTCAGGTTGAGCAAACACATCTGAAGCTCTATAAATAATACTTCCCCAACGAGTACCGTTATTACGCTCAAGGTATTCAAATTCTAACTCAATTTTATAGTTGCGAAGCTTTTGAAAATCCGAACTTAACATGATCGTGGTGGGTTTGATTAAGTCTTTGCGACCATCAATCAGTAAGGCACCTTCTTTAAATTGAATGCTACCTGGATTTGAAGGCAGGATATTCCAATCAGAAGGTATTGAATAAATTTCAGTAAAATCCAGATTTAAATATGTTTTTGGTTGTGGAACATTGATCGGTGTTTCAGGTTCGAGATCAGGTGGTAGAGATGGTTCTGGATCTTCAGGCTGAATTGGTATGGTTGGCTCAGGAGTATTTGGTAAGGTTGATTTAGCTTGATCTTCCCCAGAGCATCCTGCTAAACCGAGCATGAGCGATAGTGTGACAACTAGAGTCTGCTTTTTCATTTTAAAATTCTCGAGTGTACGATCCATGACGACCTTAAAATCTATGAAATTAAGGTTACAATTCCTTTGTAAATCAAAAAAATACGAAGCTTTGTTTGTATTATTGAGTTATTTTAATATTCGTGTCTGAGGCAAGGTTCAAAATAAAAGATTTAAAACTTGCCATCCACCAATAATGACACGAATGATCCCCAAAGCGACGAACAATATCATTTCAAAAAAACAGAAAACTAAAAAAGTCCAACCTGCTGCACCATCCACTTTGCTCGCATCGTATTCAATGTATAGCAATAACAACACCAGCCCAATTTGGAAGTAGATCATCGCAATTACTGCTGAATCCCATGGAAAACTTAACAAAAAAGTCCAACAGATGATGACCAAGGCAGCAAAACTGCATGGCAAAATAAATTGCAGCAAGTAACGCATATTATTTTCCCCAAAAAATAATGATTCGTTTTCATCCTTATACATAAGTAATACAGGACTTTATCAATGCGATCAACTATGATGAAATTGATTGAAATGAATGAAAAGTATTGTAAATAAAGGATTTGATTATGGCACAAAGCATGCAACACGTGATCATTACTGAACCAGGCGGCGTTGAGAAGTTGGCTTATGAAACGGTTGATATTCCGCAACCTAAAGACAATGAAGTCTTGGTGAAAGTACATGCTTTCGGCATTAACCGTCCTGATATTTTACAACGCCAAGGTTTATATCCAATGCCTAAAGGGGTCACGCCTGTACCTGGGTTAGAGGTATCAGGGGAAGTCGTTGCAGTAGGGGCTGAGGTAAACGCCTATCAGGTGGGGGATCAAGTGTGTGGACTCACCAATGGTGGTGGTTATGCCGAATACTGTGTGGTGCCTGAATCTCAGCTGATTAATATTCCTGCAGGGGTGAGTCATATTCAAGCTGCTGCAATTCCAGAAACATTTTTTACCGTTTGGGCGAATATTTTTCAAATGGGCAAAGCTAAAGCGGGGGAAACGGCTTTAATTCATGGCGGAACCAGTGGGATTGGAACAACGGCATTGATGTTGTGTAACGCATTTGGCTTAAAAACTTTTGCGACTGTTGGCTCAGATGAGAAAGTAAAAGCAATTCAAGATTTGACGCATGCAATTAATTATAAAACGGAAGACTTTGAACAGGTCATTCAGCAAGCGACTGAAGAAAATGGCGTAGATATTGTCTTAGATATGGTTGGAGCGCCTTATTTAGCTCAAAACCTGAATATACTACGTCGTGATGGACGTTTGGTTTATATCGCATTTCTTGGAGGAGCTAAAGCCGACGGCGTAAAATTAGGTCAAATCATGATGAAGCGTTTAACCATTACTGGCTCAACCATGCGTGCACGTACCACAGCAGAAAAATCCAAAATCGCTCAAGATTTAAAGACACATGTTGCGCCGTTATGGGCAAAAGGTGAATGTCTACCGATGATCTATAAAACTTTTAATTTTGATGAGATTCAAGCGGCTCATTTGGCAATGGATGCAGGTGATCACATTGGTAAAATTGTGGTGAAAGTGTTGGATTAATCTCAACCACCTATGTTCGATTGAGTCAGCGCTGAGGATGAATAATCTGCTTCGTCCCAACAGACTTTAGATTATTCATCTGCTAACCAATTCTTAGACTGTTCATTGCTTGCGTCCAATCTTGGCAAGAACAGCGCGGACAATCTTGAAGTGGTTGTTGAAGTTCAGTACAGAATCCACAATGTGTACACGCATATATTACGCTAGCTTTTACGTTGTATATTGATTGAGCTTGATCTGGAAAAATTGGTAAGCCATATTTAACTTGTTCATCGGGATAAAACAAAATACTGAAATTCCCATCGGACTCTAATAGGCCGACTCGAATTTGACCTAAATGCTCAACGGATTGACGACGCATTTCCGAAAAGAACTCATCATGCGACATATTACCTCGCTTGAATGCTTCAAGGACGAGCATGCCATCTTTTACGATGTAACAGGATTTACCTTCGACTAAGTCTTCGAAAGGCTGATATTTCATCATTAACCACGTTGTGGTGCGGTAAAGCAAGATGATCACACTCATGACGACTACGGCTTGAATTAAGGGTAAATCCTCCGTAAACATTGGATCTCCAGCAATTGATCCAAGACAAAGAATAATGGCAACTTCAAAGATGGAGAGTTGTCTAACCCCTCGCTTGCCAGTCAAACGAAGAAAAAGAATGATGAGTAAATACATCACCACACATCGGATTAAAATTTCGAAAACAAATACCCATGTGGTGTCGTAAAAAAAGATAGAAGCAAAATCCATTTGTTCCTCAATTTTCTAGGTGATTCTACTTAAGCTATCAAGCGCCAAAAAAAAGAAATACAGAATTATTGTCGAATTATTATGACTTTATGTAGATGTGGTGCGTGACTTGAATATTAAATCATGTTGTTTAAAAGATAGGGAGTGGAATTACAGTTGTTAATGTTAATCAGGATTTTGAATATATGAGATAAGGTTGGCATTTTTTATTCATTACAATGATCCGAAATGTTTGTTATGTATTTGTAATATTCTGTTATATTCTTATGGTTGCATGTTTCGGTGTTTAACCAAGAGTTAAGGTGTATTTTGGATTCATTCCGTAATCGCGTTCTGTTCATATTTGCTGGATTAACCATTATCCTTGGGATATGCGTATCGCTGTATATTGGAAATATCGCATCTCAGCACTTGGCTAAAGCCAGTGGACAGACCCTACATGTCGCAGCAAAAAATATCAGTAATGCCTTGGCAGCTTCTCTTGCCGAACGCGAGCGCGAAATGGTGCTGCTCAGCCAATCTCCATTCTTTTCAGAAGCAAGTCTAGATGATCCACGTGTTCGTACACGCTTGGAACAAGTCAAAAATGCGTATGTCTATTATGCTTGGATGGGGGTAACAGATTTAAACGGTGATGTTCAAATTGCTGCGGATGGTATTCTTGAAGGTGAAAACGTTTCTTCACGGCCATGGTTTAAGGCAGGTTTACAGGGTACATACTTAGGTGATGTGCATGAAGCTGTGTTATTGGCAAAAAAAATTCAAGCTTTAAATCCTCATGAGCCGATGCGTTTTATTGATTTCGCAACACCAATCTATGATCCAAATACTCAAAAATTAAAAGGAGTGTTAGCTGCACATGCAGATTGGGAATGGGCACGTCATATTCTCAATAAAGCATTATCTCAAACAGCATCTCAGCGTGGCATAGAAGTCTTTATCTTAAACAAACAGGGTGAACTGCTGTATCCATTTAAAAGTATTGGACGAGTCAAGCCACCTCAACTTAAAGTCAACGATGCACTTTATTATATTGATGATTGGAATGAAGGGCAGGATTTCTTAACCGCAAATATTGCGGTGGAGTCCGAGACTAAAAGTGATATTGGTTGGCATGTGGTAATTCGTCAACCTTTGGCGATTGCTTTGGCAGATATGCGTGATTTGCAGTTCAAAATCTTCCTGATTGGTTTATTCGTCTCGCTGTTTATCTTTTATGTGATTTATCAACTTGCCAATAAATTGAGCAGACCCATTGAGGCTTTAGCTAAATCGGCTTATGCGGTCGAACAGGGAGACGTGCATACGGCATTTCATAGTCAAAGCAGCATCCGTGAAATCCAAGGATTATCACATTCTCTACAAAGCATGACGCAAACCTTATTGGAACAGAAACAACAATTGCTTGAGGCAAACCAATCTCTAGAGCGTAAGGTTCAAGAGCGCACTCGAGCACTTGAATTGGCTAATCTTGAGTTGATTCGATTGTCACGACATGACGCATTAACAGGTTTACACAATCGCCGTGCTTTAAACGAACAACTTGAAGACCTGTTTGCTCAACATAAAAGAAATCAAATTGGCTATGCAGCACTTATATTGGATGTCGATTATTTTAAGCAAGTCAACGATCGATATGGTCATGATCAAGGGGATCAAGTGTTACAACAAGTGGCAAAAATCCTTGATCAAGCAACACGTGAGACCGATTTTGTGGCACGTTATGGTGGTGAAGAATTTGTAATTTTATTGCCTGCAACACATCTGATGGGTGCGCAAGTTTTGGCAGAGAAAATTCGTACATTGGTGGAACAAGCTGTTATTTTGGCAGAGAAAACTTTGACCGTCAGTATTGGTGTCAGTGTGACTGATCTCAACGATGCTGATGCTTATGCCATTCTTAAACGAGCAGATCGACATCTTTATCAAGCAAAAGCGAATGGTCGAAATCAAACTGTGATCGATGCTTAAAATAAAGCATCCACAGTTAGTTAAACTCAGTATTCTCTCATTGGACTAAACACCTGACGTGACTTCATTCGAAATTCAATCCAGTTCTTCTGCACAACTTGTTCAAGATCATAAGCTACGGGTTTTGATTAATCAGATTGAGCAGCAAAAATTACAATTATCTGCATGGCAACACGCCCAAGAAGAAATTCGTACCTACACGCAGAAGAAACTTATTCTTGTCTATCGTGATGTTTATCAAGTGCTGTTTCAGCAATTACAAAGTCTATGGAATAGCCTAAGTCAAATTGATTTAAATAAGTCGTCTCAAAAGGCAGTAGAAGAGAAGTGTTTTAACTTGACCCAAATGTTGAGCAAATCAAATATGCTCAATGAAACTCAAATTGAGACAGTTGAAAAATTACATATTTATTTCGAACAGGTGTTTGCTCAACCACGAAATAAGCAAGATAAAAAGAACAACTTCGAATCTAGTCAAGCACCAGATGCTCATGGTGAACAAAATGATTCAACGATTGATGACGATTCATTGTGGGACAAAGCGCAGTATCAACAAGCACGTGAGCAAGCCAAGTTAAAACGTCAGCAAGAAAAACAAGCGCAAGCTGAAAAGATGGTGAATCAATCACTCAAAACTGTGTATCTCAAGATTGCTTCCATCATTCACCCTGATCGTGAGCCCGATGAAGCTAAAAAAGAGGAAAAGACCGAGCTTTTACAACGTGCCAATGAAGCATACGAACAGGAAGATTTATTCTTTTTACTTAAACTTCAGCTTGAGGTTGAGC
Source organism: Acinetobacter sp. 25-47-130 (assembly GCF_056779705.1). NCBI lineage: Bacteria > Pseudomonadati > Pseudomonadota > Gammaproteobacteria > Moraxellales > Moraxellaceae > Acinetobacter > Acinetobacter sp. 25-47-130. The sequence goes on from NZ_JBWYII010000008.1 coordinate 83,273, forward strand.
AAAGTAAGAATGGTTCAAACAGGGGTTTAAGTTCGGAGCAAGTGAAGTTTTATCAGCAGGCTTTAGAAGCACAAAGCCAAGCCTTAAAAAAGCAGATTCAAGAATTGATTGATTCGCTTGTGTGGTCAAATAAAGCCAAAATTGCGGTGCAAAAGTCAAAAGGGCAACTGAATATTGAGCAGTTGTATAAGCAGATGGATGCGGATGTGTCTGCGGTGAAGCAACAGTTAAAAGCGGAAAAGCAACGGCTGAGTTTTATGGGGAAAGAGAGTGGGTTGGAGATGTTGTTGGAGCATCAAGTACTTTAATGCTTTTCTCTCTCCCTTTGGGATGAGAATCCTCAGAATATATTTTGAGTTCGCAAGGGGTGAGAGCTGTTTTTAGCTTCACCTCTCCCTAGCCCTCTCCTAAAATGAGAGGGCGAATGATGATTAAGCATTAAAAATCATCATCTATGCCATTTGCTCTATTTTCCACTCCTTTATTGAACATAGTTATTATTTCTTTTTCGTAATCAGATAGTAAAGATAAATCAGCAGATTTAATCAGCTCTTGTATTTTACTAATTTCAAAAAACTCTTCGACCGTATCTATCTTAATAGAAGAATGTTGAGAGGATGTATAGTCACCATTGGTGTAAGAATGACTAGTTTGAATAAACTTTGATAAAATATTGATCACAGTTGTAATATCCATGGTCATAGAGTTTAACCAATCTTGAACATCTTTTTTATTTCCCCACTTACACCATGAGTACATTAGAGAAAGAAATGAGTTGTACTCTAGTAAAGAGTTTGGTTCATTACATGAGATATTTTTGATATTACGAATAAATTCAGTTGTTATAAAATTAAAATCAGAAGTTTCAAAAAGAGTTTCTTTTCCTTCGGAAATTTTATTTTCTTCAGAGTTTAAAAGTTTTGCTACAGAATTTAAGCCTTTGTTGTGACACATATATTTGATGATGAGTTCCGCCCTTTCAGCCTTGTCCTCTATTCTATTTAAGCAAAAACTAATGAGACGGAAAATATGAGTTTGTGCAGAAAAAATATCCATAAAACCAGATGTTTTCTCGGAAACTTTATCTGCTGTATCTAAAAGGGCATATACATATTCCTGAAATGAGCTTTTAGGAACTTGATCACTATAAGATTCAAACTGTGCGAGAAACTCTTTCAGTGAGCCATTAGTATTCAAATCTAATATTTTTTCTTCTAGTTTTTTTCTGTCAGAACATAATTCTACAAAATCTTCGAAATCAGATGCACTAAATTCATTTTCAGCTAATGAAAGTCTAAAATATTTTTCGAAATGTTTGGGGTGACAAACTCTTAAATCTGTAAACCATTCATTATATGTTTCAGAAGGATAATATGTGTTATTTAGTATCCATTCTGTAGTTGGAAAAAGTTCAATAATTATGCTTCTAAAATGTTTTTTACGATCTGCAGGTACTTTAGCTATTACTTGTTCTATCTGACTATTGAAATTTTCTTTTTCGTAAGTCGAAGGGCTAGATGATGATTTTAATGTTGTAAAAGCTTTGATTGAATTAGCTAATTCTTTAATAGCTTCTGATTCAAAAATACGTAAACATTCAATTGAAATTAAATCAACAGAATTAGCTTCGAAAGTTTTTTTTCCATTAAATAAGGAGAATTGAAAAGAAAGGGATGAAGTAAAACGGTAAACATTTCTTAAGTTATTAAAGTAAAATTTTAAACCTCCGTGATAAATATTGCTCCATCTTTTTTTATCGAAGTTAAGATTTGGATACTGATTTAAAATATTTTCTAAGCGATGAAATAAAATTTTTTCAATTTTACTGTGCTCTAATTTGGGTGTAAAAAATGGAATTTGAATGATTTTCTCTAAATAATCTTTTCCTTGCTGTGCTTTGTCAGTAAGTCTTTCTTCAACTATATCTTTTTGGAATAAAAGTAAAAAAGTTACGTTAGGGAAATCAGTATTTGCTTTGACCAATTGGAAAATCATTCTTAATTCTTGAGTAGTTAGACGATCTAAGTCATCTAATACAATTAGTAATGGCTCTTCGCGTTTTAAAAGTTCATCTTTTAATTCTATACGTATTTCATCAAGAGTTTTTTCTTTATTCTTAGACCTATTTTCATAGAAAGATGCGAGTTGACTTAACTTTTCTGCCCCCCATTTTGAAATACATACTAGTGAAGTGATAAATGAAAGGATTGCTGTAATTACTATTCCTGTTTTTGGGTCATCGATCAATAGACTTGTGCCGATACCTAACCCAGCAATTATTGACACAATTACTGGTAATGCGAGAGAAGAACCATGGAGAACAGATTCTGATGCTGCTAAATAATTCCCATATTTTTTGAAAATATTAGCTAGTTTTTTATCCCTTTCAGATGAACTTAGTTTTCCAATTGATTTTGATATTTCATCAAAAAAAGCTTGTGTAATTCTTTCTTGAGCAGACCATTCCCAAGGTGAAAATTCTATAATAATTGGCGGTTTAGACTGTTTATTTAAATACTTTAAAGCCATGTTCTTGATAGAGGTTTTACCTGTTCCCCAATCACCATAAAGTGCAATAACTAGACTATCTTGACCTTTCCAATTGGATATAGCTTCACTCAAGTTTTTTGAAAAGTCAGCACGCCCCAATAAATCATCTTCAATTTCGGTAATAGCTCGATGGGCTGAATATCCGTATTTATCTTGCATTTGCATAGAGTTTTAAATAATTTTATATGAATTTAAAAATATTCTAGCATCAAATTAATTTTTTATTTGGATATAAAAATCCCCTCATTCGAGGGGATTTTTTGAATCAAACTAACAACACCTTACAGCGCCGCAATTTGCTCCATATTCGCTTTAATCTTCGCTAATTGGTCAGCAAACTCAGCAAGTTTTACTTTCTCGCCTTCAACCACAGCGGCAGGTGCTTTTGCCACAAAACCTTCATTCGAAAGTTTAGTTGCAATTTGGTCATGCTGTTTTTGAACCTTGTCTAAGTCTTTTTGTAGACGACCCAATTCCGCTTTAGGGTCAATTAAGCCCTTCATAGGAACGAATACAGATACGTGACCTACAACACTTGATGAAGACAATGGTGGTTGTTCAGCATCAGCTAGGAACGTAATGCTTTCAACTTTCGCCAATGCTTTAAAGAGTGGTTCAATACGTGCGATTTGTGCTTTTTCTGCATCAGTGGTGTTTTGAAGAAGAACAGGCAACAAACGCGCATTCCCTAGGCCCATTTCACCACGGATGTTACGTACCGCACCAATCAAACCTTGCAGCCATTGCATATCTGCTTCAGCTTGTTCATTCACTAACGCTTGGTCAGCAACAGGGTACTGTGCAAGCATAATCGTTTCGCCAGAAATATTTAACTTCGGCGCAAGGGTTTGCCAAATTTCTTCTGTTAAATACGGCATCAATGGATGAGCCAAACGTAAAGACGCTTCCATCACTGCAAGCAGCACACGGCGTACTTCAGCTTTACGCTCAGTTGATACGTTTTCATCATTTAGAACAGGCTTCGTCAGCTCGACATACCAGTCACAGTATTCATTCCAAATGAACTCGTAAATCGCTTGTGCAGCCAAGTCTAAACGATAGGTCGCAAAGGCTTGTTGAACCGCAGCTTCCGCTTTTTGTAGACGGCTGACAATCCACTGCTCAGGCAATTCCCAAAGGTCTTGACGAACGTCTTGACCAATTACTTGATCTTCGCAGTTCATCATTACGAAACGGGTTGCGTTCCAGATTTTGTTGGCGAAGTTACGGTAACCTTCAACACGCTTCATGTCGAACTTGATGTCACGACCGGTGTTGGCAAGCGCACAGAATGTGAAACGAACCGCATCTGTACCGTAAGACTGAATCCCTTCAGGGAATTCTTTACGGGTCGATTTTTCAATCTTCGCTGCTTGTTTCGGATTCATCAAACCTGTGGTACGTTTTTGTACTAAAGTTTCAAGATCAACACCGTCAATCAAATCTAATGGGTCAAGCACGTTACCTTTAGATTTAGACATCTTCTGACCTTCGCCATCACGTACCAAACCGTGTACATACACAGTTTTGAATGGTACTTGTGGCGTGCCATCTTCATTTTTCATGAAGTGCATCGTAAGCATGATCATACGGGCAACCCAGAAGAAGATGATGTCAAAACCTGTCACCAATACATCAGTCGGGTGGAAAGTATTTAAGAAATAGTTTTCTTTGTCTTTCGCTTCGTCACCTGTCCAACCTAAAGTTGAGAATGTCCAAAGACCAGAAGAGAACCATGTATCCAATACGTCTTCGTCTTGGTTCAATTCAACTTCAGGGGCAATACCGTTTTTCGCACGAACTTCTTCTTCGTTACGACCCACGTAAACATTACCTTCTGCATCGTACCAAGCAGGGATACGGTGACCCCACCACAATTGACGCGAGATACACCAATCTTGAATGTTGTTCATCCACGCCATGTACATGTTGCTGTACTGTTCAGGCACGAACTTGATACGGCCATCTTGAACCGCTTCAATCGCAGGTTTCGCAAGCGGTGCAATCTTCACATACCATTGATCCGTCAATAATGGTTCAACGATCACACCTGAACGGTCACCGCGAGGTGGTTTTAAGGTGTACGGTTGAATTTGATCTAACCAGCCTTCGGCTTCCGCTTGTTCGACTAACTTTTTACGTGCTTCAAAACGCTCTAAACCAATGTAGTCTGCAGGGGCAGGAATGGTTTTAGAAATTTGCTCGCCCGCTTTTGCGATGTATTCAAACTCAGCCAACACTTCAGCATTTTTGTTGAAGATGTTGATGATTGGCAATTCGCAACGTTTACCCACTTCATAGTCATTGAAGTCATGCGCAGGGGTAATTTTTACACAACCTGTACCAAATTCTTTGTCGACATATTCGTCTTTAACGATTGGAACCGCACGACCTGTAATTGGCAGGATAATGTTTTGACCGACAAGGTGCGCATAACGCTCATCATCAAGCGCAACCGCAACCGCTGTATCACCCAACAATGTTTCAGGACGCGTGGTTGCAACCACGATGTGATCTTTACCATCGTGCGTGCGAAGTGACTTATCTTCAAAGAAATATTTGAAGTGCCAAAGTGAACCTTGTTCTTCTTTATCAGACTCAACTTCTAAGTCAGAAAGGGCAGTTTGTAATTTAGGATCCCAGTTGACCAGGCGTTTACCGCGGTAAATCAAACCTTCTTCGTGCAGTTTCACAAACACTTCTTTCACTGCGTTTGACAAACCTTCGTCCATCGTGAAGCGTTCACGTGACCAGTCGACAGAAGAACCGAGGCGACGGATTTGACGGGTAATGTTACCGCCAGATTGTTCTTTCCATTCCCATACTTTTTCGATGAACTTTTCACGGCCCAAGTCATGACGGCTAATGCCTTGCGCACCGAGCTGACGCTCTACCACCATTTGCGTTGCAATACCTGCGTGGTCAGTACCCGGTTGCCAAAGCGTGTTAAAGCCAGACATACGCTTATGACGTGTCAAAGCATCCATGATGGCATTGTTAAAACCATGACCCATGTGCAAGCTACCAGTGACGTTTGGTGGCGGAATCATGATACAGAAAGACTCGCCTTTTTCAGACGGCTTAAAGTAACCGCGTTCTTCCCAAGTTTGGTACCATTTTTTCTCGATCTCGGTCGGATCGTAGGTTGTAGCAATATTTTGCGCTGAATCAGTCATAGTTCGAACAGATCAAAAGTAGATAAAAAATTGCATCTATTGTAGCAAAAAAAATGCATGGAGAGGCACGTTAAGCAAATGCATTCTCGTTTCAAATCCCACACAATCGAACAGTAATTGATTTTGAATAACACTAAAGCCAGCGTCAACTCGCGGAATCGGCCTGACAATAAAGGATAACAATCGCATGACCTATACTATTTCTTTGCGCTTACAACCTGAAACTTATCAGCAATATCAAACCATTCACCAAAAACTCAATGCAGGAGATCGTGAAGCGCAAGCTAAAATTCTTGGAGATAATCTGTCCAAAATTGCTTGTGAGATTATTGATCAAGCCTTTGGCACACTGGTCAAAGATTCTAATGCAAAGGATCAAGACTCAGCAAAAGTATTGAAACAAGTTCAAGATGCAATCTTGAAATACATGCCTTGGTCGGTATCATTTTTTGGTAATGATCGCTTAATGCCTATGGTGAATCATGTACAAAGTTTGATGTATGAACAAGATGGAAAATACTATATTTCATACCCAGTTGAAAAAGTTATTGTGAATGAGCTACTGGGCTGTGCAGAACGTATGCGTGAAGGTCAAAATCAATATGTTGCTCCCGGCTTAAAAGCCTTCACTAAAGTGGTTGATCAAGGCGTTACGAGCTTAATTCGTGAACCTAAAAAAATGCTGAAATTTAATATGGTGGTGGATAAAACCTTAAATGGTGTGATCAGTCTGACCACAGGATTAGGGTATAAGCGATTTGAAAATTTAAGCAAAATTCATGATGCACAAAGTATCGTGAAGTACTTTGACCATTTTTTGGTTTTTCTTGATAATGAAGGACAGCAAAAAGCAAAATTAAATGCTTAAACCATAAGGATAAAGGGAATGGCAAAGTTGGAACAGCTTGATCAGAAAGTGGTGTGGATTACAGGTGCATCATCGGGTCTTGGTAAAGCGTTGGCTGCTGAATGTGCCAGCTTAGGGGCACAGGTTATATTGACGGCTCGTCGTTTTGAAGAGCTGGAAACGGTAAGACAGTCTTTGGCACACCCAGAACGACATATTTCCATTAAAGCGGATATCACAGATGAATCACAAGTTCGTCATGCTTATGAACAAGTTCTCCAACAAAAGGGACGTATTGATTGGTTAATCAATAATGCAGGTCTATCACAACGTGCATTAATTAAAGACACGACCATGCAAACTGAACGTGCGATCATGGAAGTTGACTATTTCTCTCAAGTCTTTTTAACCAAAACGGTTTTACCGACTTTTCAGCAACAAAAGTCAGGACGAATTGCCTTTATCTCAAGTGTAGCTGGGTTATTGGGCACACAATATCGTGCGACTTATTCGGCAGCCAAAGGTGCGATTCATATGTGGGCGAATAGCTTACGTGCTGAAGTTGCGCAAGATGGTGTGGGTGTCTCGGTAATTTTCCCGGGATTCGTGAAAACCAATGTATCCTTTAACGCTTTAAACGGTGAAGGAAAGCCCCAAGGTTATCAAGATGAGGCTATTGAAAATGGTTTAGAAGCAGAGGAATTTGCTAAACAAACCGTACAGGCATTATTGAAAGGGGATGAGTATATTGTCGTGGGTGGGGCAAAAGAAAAATTAGGCGTCTTTATTTCACGGTTATCACCAGCAATACTGTATCGAATGATCCGAAAAATGAAAGTAAAGTAATTTTTAATGATCGTGACCCGCGTATCGATGAGAAAAATTTTATCAACTATGTCTGGTTTTCTATCTCAATGATCATGCGAGCGATAAGGGGTTTGAAGACTCCTCAAATAAAGTATAGGGCTTGAGTGACTACTACATACCTGTAAAGAAAAAGAGAGACTTTTAGTCTCTCTTTTGTATAGCAGTTCCGTAAGCGAATACTTCAACCATTCCACCTTGAAGTCCTAAATCTGTGGTGCTGAGTCTTAACCCTAAGATTTCAGTTGCGCCCATTTTTTCAGCTTCAAGTTTAAGTCTAACAATAGCTTCACGTCTTGCACGTTCAACAATACTTTCATAACTGCGTAAGCGTCCACCAAAGAAATTTTGGATTTGCGCAAGTACAAACTTAAAATAATCATGCGAAATCACAACATTACTGCTGATCATTTGTCCATGGTTTTCAGAAGTTTTAAAACGCTGACTATCTAACTTGATATAAGCTAAGCGTGCTTCTTGTTCATCAAGTTGCTTACGATGCTTTTGTTCATTATAGCGACCAAATCCAAATCCAATACAAAATAGGATGAGAAAGATAACCACCTGAAAAATGATACCATCCATAACGAATCCTTAAGAGGTGAATGGATCAGGAATTTTAGGTGCATTCGGTGTGACATACACAGCTGTGCCATAAACAAATAATTCGGAAGCACCTTGGGTAATATTGGAAGTCGAGAAACGAATTCCGACAATCGCATTCGCCCCTAAGCCACGCGCTTTATCAATCATACGGTTCATTGCTTCTTGACGAGACTCTTCAAGTAATTCCGTGTATGCGGTAAGTTCTCCACCGACGATATTCTTAAGTCCTGCGAGTAAATCACGTCCAACGTGTTTACTTCTGACGGTACTACCATATACCACGTCAAATTGTTGTTGAATTTGATGACCAGGTACAGATTCTAAATTACTTAACAGCATGTGATTGAAGTCGTTATAAAAAGGATAATTAATGACAAAATATCAGTATTTGGGACAATAAAAAAGCCCACCGAAGTGAGCTTTATTCAAACAAAAAATTACTTCTTGTCGTATTTTAAATCTGAGCTTGAAGGCTGATAAATCACTTGATCCGTCGTATTAGTTTTTAAGCCACCACCGAGTGATTTATAGAGCTCGATTTGGTTGTTAAGGTTCGCTTGTTCAAGCAGCAATAAACCTTGCTCAGCACTATACGATGTACGTTGCGCATCTAATACAGTTAAGAAACTGTCAATACCAGCGCGGAAGCGGGCATTTGAGAGTTTGTAGGTTGTATTGGTCGCATCAACTAAACGGCGTTGTGCAGTTAAACGTTCACCGATATTTTGACGCACTGCCAAAGCATCATTCACTTCACGGAACGCAGATTGAATTGATTTTTCATAATCAGACAATGCGATCTGTTGCTGTGTTTCAGAGACTTTAATATTGGCACGACGTGTACCCCAGTCAAAGATTGGTATATCTAGACTAGGACCAACAGACCAAACAAAAGCGCCAGACTTGAATAAATCACTTAAGTCTGTTGATGCATAACCTGCTGAACCTGTGAGGCTAATGGTTGGGAATAAACGCGCTTTTGCAGCACCGATATTCGCACCAGCCGCACTTAGCTGATATTCAGCCGCTTTAACATCTGGACGGTTGTTGAGTAGATCACTTGGCAAACCAGCCGCAAAAGCAGTGGTTGATGTCACACGTGTGATTCTCTCTTTAGGCAATAAATTGTCAGGTAGTGGTTGACCTACAAGGAGGTTTAACGCATTAACCGCTTGTGCAATTTGAGTCTTGTATTCAGCAACATCACCACGTGCCGTCTCAACAGAAACTTGAGCCTGACGAAGCGGAACTTCACTGTCGATTCCCACATCAAAACGTTTTTTGTTGAGATTGTAAGATTCAAGTTGAGCTTTTAGCGTCTGTTCAGCGAGCTTAAGATTCGCTTGCGCATATGAGTAAGCCAACCAAGCTTGAGCTGTTTGGCTAATCAAGGCAATTTGAGTGGCATCACGTGCGCTTGCAGTTGAAAGATAAGTGTCTAGGGCATTGTCTTTCAAGCTTCTAACACGACCCCAAAAATCAATTTCATAAGCCGTTAAACCTAAACCTACATTATAGGTTGTTACTGGGCTTGGCGAATTGACCGTGTCTTGTCGTAAAACACTACCACTTGCACCAATCGTAGGCAATTGATTGTTTTGGCTGATTTGAAATTGTTGACGTGCTAATTCGATATTTAGCGTCGCTTTACGAAGATCACGGTTATTTGCCAAGGCTAAATCCAAAACTTGGATTAAGCGTTGATCTACAAAAAAATCCTTATAACCTTGCTCCGCAATAGATGGACCAGAAGCATTGCCAAGATAACTTCCTGGAATATTGGCTTGAGTGACCGGTTCTGGACCACGCATGCTTTGACATGCTGTCAAAGCAAGCGCAATTGCAGATACCGCAATGCTACGACCTGTAATAGACCATACGTTTTGCATCACGAAATTTGCTCCTGTTTATTTTGTTTTGGTTTTGTTTTAAAGATACTTCGGATCCATACATAGAACACTGGAATAAAGAAGATCCCTAAAAGTGTTGAGCTGATTACACCACCAAGTACACCATAACCCACGGAATGTTGACTTCCTGCACCTGCGCCAGAAGCGAGAGCTAGAGGAAGAACACCAAAACCGAAAGCCAATGTGGTCATAATGATTGGACGCAAACGCATTTTCGCGGCATGCAAGGTTGCTTCGAAGAGTTCTTCACCTTGATCTTGAAGCTCTTTCGCAAATTCTACAATCAAGATCGCATTCTTCGCGGACAAACCAATCACGGCAATAATCGCCACTTGGAAGTAGATGTTATTTGAAAGGTTTGGATCTTTCAAAATAATCATTCCCAAGAATGTTAAGGCAAGTGCACCAACAATACCCAATGGCACAACCATGAGTACAGAGAATGGGATAGACCAACTTTCATATAAGGCTGCCAAGCAGAGGAAGACAATCAATAACGAAAGAGCATAAAGGAATGGTGCTTGTGCGCCAGACTCACGTTCTTCAAGAGATAAACCAGTCCATTCGTAATCGAAGCCTTGTAAGCCCATTGAAGGAAGCTTCGCAATGATTTCTTCAACCGCTGCCATTGCATCACCCGAACTCACACCTGGAGCTGGAGTGCCTGTAATGTTCATGGAAGAAACGCCGTTATAACGCTCTAAACGTGGTGAACCATAAGTCCATTCGCCTGTTGCGAACGCTGAGAATGGAACCATCGTACCTTGGTTATTGCGGACATACCACTTGTCTAAGTCTTCAGGCATCATACGAGAGCTCGCTTCACCTTGGACATACACTTTTTTCACACGACCACGATCGATGAAGTCATTAATGTATGAACCACCCCATGCCATACCCATCGTACTATTGATTTCAGCAATGCTGACTCCCATAGCACCTGCTTGAGCATGATCGACGATGACACGATATTGAGGCGTATCTTCTTGTCCGTTAGGACGAACACCTGTTAAGCGCTGATCTTGAGAAGCTAAGCCGAGTACAGCATTACGTGCTGCTAATAATTGCTCGTGACTTTGACCTGCAGCTGCTTTTAACTGTAGGTTAAAGCCTGCACTCACGCCCAACTCCGGCATTGCTGGAAGTTGAAGAGGCATGATATAGCTGGCATCTTTCACAATCATATTCAGTGCCATACCACGTTGGATAATTGCACCGACCTGAGATTCAGGAGAGGTACGGTCTTTCCAGTCTTTCAACTTAATGAAGGCAAGACCCGCATTTTGACCAATACCCGTGAACGAGAAACCAGCAACACTAAATACAGATTCAACATGTTCTTTCTCGTTGTTGAGGAAGAAGCCTGTCATTTGATCAATTGTTTTGCCAGTGCGTTCAAGCGTTGCATTTGGTGGTAGCTGAACGAGTGTCATCACCACACCTTGGTCTTCATCTGGTAAGAATGAAGAAGGAAGGTTGACAAATAACCAGCCCATCACAGCAATCACAACACCATAGACCAATCCTGCAAATAGCTTGGCATGTGTTAAACGGTTTACGCCGTTTTGATATTTCACCGAAATTTTGTCAAAACCATTGTTAAACCAACGGAAGAAACGGGCAAAAATGTTATTGCTTTGAGGTTTGTTGGCATCATGTTTTTTCAACATGGTCGCACACAATGCAGGGGTAAAGGTTAATGCAACAATCAATGAAAGAATCATTGCTGTAACGAGCGTGATAGAGAACTGACGATAAATTACACCTGTCGTACCCCCCATGAATGCCATAGGTACGAATACTGCAGTTAAGACAGAGGTAATACCAATCAATGCACCAGAGATCTGTCCCATCGACTTTTCAGTCGCTTCCACAGGTTCAAGGTGCTCTTCTGCCATCACACGTTCAACGTTTTCTACGACGACAATCGCATCATCCACCAGAAGACCAATGGCGAGAACCATAGCGAACATGGTTAATGTGTTAATCGAGAATCCGAACATGTTGATCACAGCAAATGTACCCAATACAACCACTGGAACAGCCATTGTTGGAATAATGGTTGCACGCCAGTTTTGTAGGAACAAGAACATGACCAAGAATACGAGGATAATTGCTTCAATTAAGGTTTTCACAACACTTTTAATTGAGAGCTCAATAAATGGTGTTGTATCAAATGCAAGTTTGTCCACCATACCTGTTGGGTAATTTGGACGTAATTCTTTTAAACGATCTTCAATCGCTCGGGCTGTATCTAATGCGTTTGCACCCGTTGCCAAACGAATCGCTACACCACCTGCAGGTTGACCATTAAATTTAGAGTCAAATGCATAATTATCTGCACCTAATTCAATTTTAGCGACATCACCTAAACGAACTTGTGCACCATTTGGTGAGTTCTTAAGGAAAATATTTGAAAATTGTTCAGGTGTTTGTAAAAGACTTTGAGCAGTTACAGTCGCATTTAAAACTTGACCTTGTACAGAAGGTGCACCACCTAACTGACCTACCGCCACTTGCGCATTCTGAGTTCTTAATGCATTTGCAATATCACTCGGTGTAACTTGCAGGTTGGCCATTTTGGATGGGTCCATCCAAATTCGCATAGCATATGAACCACCAAATACTTGCACTTCACCCACACCAGTCACACGGCTAAGTGGTTCAGAGATATTTGAGTTTACATAGTCTTTAATGTCATTTGCATCTAATGCATCTGACTCAGAATAAAACGCAATAACTTGTAAGAAGCTTGCGCCAGACTTAGTAACTTTTAAACCTTGACGTTGTACGTCTTCAGGCAAAAGTGCAGTCGCTGATTGAAGTTTATTTTGAACTTGTACCTGTGCAATATCAGGATCGATACCTTGTTCAAAGTTTAGAGTAATGGAAGCTTGTCCATTACCAGCACTGTTAGATGAGATGTAACGTAACCCATCCAAGCCATTCATTTGTTGTTCAATAATTTGCGTTACTGTGTTTTCTACAGTTTCAGCAGATGCACCCGGATATGTTGCAGAAATCGATACCGTTGGTGGTGCAATCGTTGGGTATTGCGCAATTGGCATCTTGGTGAGGGATAAAATACCCGCCAACATGATGACCAATGCAATCACCCAAGCGAAAATTGGGCGATGGATAAAAAAGTGAGCCATTCAGTCTACTCCTTATGCATTTGAAGTAGCTTTTTGTTCAGATTGAGCTGCTGGCTTTGCTTGTTGACCATCTTTGCCGGCTTGAGGTGCTGCAGCTTGAGGTTGATAAGGTTTAGCTACAACTTGTTGTTCAGGTTTAACTTTCGCCACACCATCTACAATGACCTTGTCACCTGTATTTAGACCTTTGGTCACAATCCAATCTTTACCTTGCACACCTGCAGTCTCAATTGGACGTACTTCAACTGCACCTTTCGCATTCACGATCATCGCAGTCGCTTGACCTGTTGGTGTACGGGTCACAGCCGCTTGAGGCACTAAAATCGCATTAGGAATTACACCTTGCACAATTTGAGCATTAGTGAACATTCCTGGCAATAATAATTGATTCGGATTTGAGAACACAGCACGTAGGGTAACTGTCCCTGTTTCTGGATTTACACTTGCATCAGAGAATGCAAGATTACCTTCAATAGGGTAGATGCTGCCATCTTCAAGTTTTAAACGAACTTTAGTATTGTTGCTGCGGTCGATGCTGCCTTGACTCAACTGTTGACGTAAACGAAGAAGCTCAGCACTTGATTGGTTGATATCGACATAGATTGGATCAAGCTGTTGGATTGTTACCAATGCTTCAGGTTGATTAGCCGTTACCAATGCACCTGCAGTCACACTAGAGCGACCTGATTGCCCTGAAATTGGTGAGCGAACAGTAGAATAACCTAAGTTAATCTGCGCATTTTTCACCGCTGCTTCTGAAGCTGCAACATCTGCTTGTGCCAATTTAACTTGTGCTTGTAGATCATCAAATTCTTGCTTAGACACAGCATTGATACCGACAAGTTGGCGATAACGGTCAGCTTTAACTTGAAGCGCATTGAGATTGGCTTTTTGACGAACTAAGGCTGCTTTTGCACTGTCTAGGTTCGCACGGTTGGTATTTGCGTCAATTTCGTACAGAGGTTGTCCTTCACGCACAAAACTACCTTCAGCAAACAGACGCTTTAAAATCACACCGCTTGCTTGCGGACGTACTTCAGAAATTTGATAGGCTGAAGTTCGACCCGAAAGCTCGACAGTTTGTTCAACACTGTGTGGTTGAGCAACGATGACACCAACTTCAGTTGGCGGCATTTGCTGTTGTGCAGCGGCTTGCTCTGCATCTTTTGGATCTTTGCTACAACCCACAAGTGCAATACTTGTTGCAAGAGCACAAGCAGTGAGGGCAGGGGCCCAAAGCTTTGCCGACATCATTATTCCACCTCGTTAGATTTTTCTCTAAAAATAATTGTTTGCTTTGCTATCCGTTGTGATAGGACTAACCACAGTATAGTCAGCCATATCAACGCAATACTCCAACCTGCAACAACATCTGTCGGGTAATGAGCACCGAGATAAACCCGTGAAAAACCCATGCCAACAAACCATATACAGGCAGCGACAAAAATGATTCTACTTTGATGATGGTTTCGAAAGATCATGATCATCAAACCAGCAATCACTGCTGCATAGAGACTATGTGCGCTTGGAAATGCGGCTCCATAAGTTTCAACGATTTGATAAATTGCATTTGGACGAGGTCGGTCGAAAGCATATTTGAGTAACCAGCCAAGACAGGCACCACCAACGAGACCAAGTGAGATAAATAGACAGTTAGCATATTGTTTTAATCGCCATTGCTGTAAGGTCCAAATCGCCACGCACATCAGCATGATCGGTAAACCGCCAACATGAGACAATAAAACCGCAATTCCATCTATGAGGGGATTGCGGTGTTGACTCATCCATGAAACAGCAGTGAGATCGAGCTGTTGTATCGTTGGAATATAGATTCCTATACTACTTATCGTTATTCCTAAACAACCTATTAAAATCAGTAAGTAAGGCATATAAAATAACCTAAGTTATATTATAGTGGCATACATTTATTGCATGAATGCGTCAAAGTGTACTCGCCAGTACACTTTTTTTCAAGTCAGTGTAAAAGCATAATTTATAGTAATTTCATTACAATGTGCATCTTATTTTTAGCACAAAAAATAACACAAATATCTAATGAGAAGATTTCTTTGGTGAAATTGGATCTTCGACCTCTAAAGGTTGTTTTGGGGGCCAGAAAAAGTCCATTGGTCGTGTAACAAAGTGAGTAAATACTAATTTTGCCAGAGGTTTCCATTGTTCAAAACGAACACGTCGTGCGCGTAATGCCACAATAATAGTGAGACTAAAGCTGACAAATAAGTTGGTCAAACCAATTAATAATACACCAAGGAATGAAACAATAATGAGTCCTATTTCAGGTGTGCCATTGATACTCAATAGGCCCTGCATAAAGTTTGCTGAAGCAAAGGCAATATGGCGAATATCTAAAGGCAGACCAAGAATAAAACCAATTGTCCCCATGCTGCCTAGCATGATTCCGAAAAGGAAATTCCCGGCTAGTGCGCCTAAATTACGTTCAATATAGTTTGCAAACTTTTCCAGTCTGTCAGCACCTAGCCAGTTTTTTAAGCGATGATGTGCTTTTAAGCGAGGTCCGACTTTACGATACACTGCCATGTTGTCGAAGTAACCTGCGATCAAACCAGATAAAAATAGACATACACCTGCAATAGCTGCATGTGGGACTGCTAGGGATGTAAAAGGATTTAAACTATGAAGTAAATATGTTGCTTTACTGTGATTGAGTAATTGTTCACCCAAAATCAACGGCCACATCATGGTGATCAATGCTGCAACCGGGATTGCAATGGAAATATTGCCGAGAATAGCGACAAACTGCGTACGGATAATATTGATAATCAGTGCAGCAAGTTCTGCGATTTGTGCAGTTCGAGACCCTTTCTTTTGTTGAACTGTCGCGGCTAGGGCAGCTGCAGTCATAGCAGGTTGTTTGGTTGCAACCGTAAAATGGAGTACATGGATCAACATGAAACCTAATGCATAGTTCATGCTATACGCGAAGGCTTGCATGATAGGTGCCATGGCGATGCGCGCAGTGAGAATCTTCAAGGTCGCCATGATAGCGATAATGACGCCTGCACCTGCGGCTGATTTGTACATACTGAAGAAACCAGCTTTATTGGTACTTACATAATGTTCGCCTGTTTTACTGGCATTTTCAGTGACTTGTAATGCGATTAATTCACTGTTTGTTTTTAAAAGCTCTCGAACACTTCGCTCCTCATAGTGAGCCGCAACTAAATCTTGACATAACTCAGCTAGTGCTAAGTATTGAACTTTTCCAGTTTCTGTCAATAAGTTCAGTAATAGTTCAATACGATCTAAACATTGTTCAAGCAAAGACAATAAATAAGTGAGACTTAAACTCACCCCAATTCTTTTCGTAGCACGACGAATCTTCAAAACGACATCGCGGCACTGCTCGATCATCACCAAAGCCTGGTTGGCGTCGGGTACGACCATTTCAGTAAGATCATCAGCTTCACTATAATGTTTTTTGTATAGCTCAATAAATTCAATGATTTCACGATTCTGCACCAAAAAAGGTGACTCATATTCAGTCAGTTCTGGTTGTGCATTAATGAACTCAGGATAAAGTCCAATACCGCTGATACGGTAAGATAAAACTGTAATGGCTTTAATCATGTCGCGTTTGATGCCAAATTTTGCATCTAAGCTGCCATTACTTTGATTGACAATCTGAAAAAACTGAATCCATTGCTGATCTTCAATATTTTCTAGCCAATATTTATCGCTACGTAAATGAAAGACACGGAAGACTAAATCTTTTAGATCAGTTTCATCGGTCAAAAGGGGAAGAACATGCGCTCCCATTCGTTGACCCAACTGATTCCAAAAACCATCTAGAGAAAGAATCCCACTGTCCGCATAAATAGTGGTTTGTTTATAGCGATTGATCAGATGAACGATATAGGCTTGAAAAGTGGTGGCAGCAGTCGGCGTAATTAATAACGCTTGTATCAACGCCTGAAATTTTTGATTAATTTCTTCTAGGTTATAACTGTCTGATGGACGGATGCGATTAACGAGTTCAATGAGTATGTTTTCGTCTGGAGCAGCTTGATGATGGTCAAGTTGCTCCTGCATTTGTTTAAAAAGATCATTAAAGTTTATATGCATACGCAAATTTTTTTAGTTGAAGTTTATTGGATTCGATCTAATGCTAATTGCGCCAAATTATCAAGCGCTTGACGATAAATACTTTCAGGCAGTTGTAACAATGCCTCACGAGCTGCTGTAGTTTCTTCAACAGCACGTTCGCGACAGTAATCTAGTGCACCAGAGTTTTGAACAATCTGAATCACTTGATCCAAATGTTCAGTACCACCTGTAGTGATGCTACGACGGATAATATCGTGCTCTGCTCCAGAAGTTTTTTGTAGAGCAGCAATCAGTGGCAGTGTTGGCTTACCTTCCATTAAGTCATCGCCAATATTTTTACCAAGTGTTTCTGCGTCAGAGGTGTAATCGAGTATGTCATCTATGATTTGAAATGCATTCCCGAAATGACCTGCGTATTTTCTGAGTGCTTCACGATATTGATGTTGATTGGCAAGAATCGCAGCGCCTTCAGTCGCCAATTCAAACAAACGAGATGTTTTGCCGTGAATAATATCTAAATAAGTCGCTTCAGTGGTTTCAGGTTGATGTTGAGATTGCAGTTGAAGTACTTCTCCTTCAGCAATTTCACATGTTCCTGTTGAGAAGTCTTTTAATAACACCATATTGTTCAAATCTACGAGCAAATCGAAAGCTCTAGAAATCAGGAAGTCTCCAACGAGGACAGCGGTTTGGTTATTCCATGTTGCATTCGCTGTAGGACGACCACGGCGTAACCCAGACTCATCTACGACATCATCATGTACCAGTGTAGCGGTATGCAGCATTTCAATAATTGCAGCTAACTTTTGGGCATGCTCTAGGTTAGTTTCACCGCAAGCGCGAGCAGCCAATAAACACATAATAGGACGCATGCGTTTACCACCTGCCTCAACCACATGTTTGCTGACTGACATCACCAAAGCAACTTTAGAGCTGATTCCTTCATTAATAAGTTGGTCCATCGCAGCAAAGTCTGTAGCAACAGGTGCGAGAATGTCTTGCTTAAAATCGATGGCCATAACAATGAAGTCCTTATACAAACAGTAGATGTTACTCAGCTAGTGTAACAATTTAAGTGAAAGTTTTGGTCGCTTTGCCACATGAATATGCATGATTTTCTTAATGTTGTTCAGTTTCTATTCATGTTTGTGATTTAATCTTCATAATACCAATAAAACTTGATACGTTATTTGATATTCGAAGTAGTTCATTTTGTGAATAAATATAGTTTAATCAATCAGCAAATTGTTATTTTCATGTAAGAAATAGATATTTCGGGATGAAAGTTAACTTTTAGACAAAAGACCTTGTTGTTTATTTCATTATCACTTAAAATCCTTGCCCTTGAATAACCCCCAGTGGCGTTCGTTTTAAGATCGATATATTCCTTTATCGGCACGACGACACGGGTCTGTTGGAGTACATTATGTACGCAGTAATCCAAAGCGGTGGTAAACAACACCGTGTTGTTGAGGGTGAAACCCTTAAAGTTGAATTATTGAAAGCTGAAACTGGTTCTACTATTACGTTTGATGACGTATTAATGTTAGTGAACGGTGATAGCATTCAAATTGGTGCTCCAGTTGTTGCTGGTGCTAAAGTAACTGCTGAAGTAGTTAGCCATGGTCGTCACGACAAAATCCGCATCATCAAAATGCGTCGTCGTAAACACTATCGTAAACAACAAGGTCACCGTCAATGGTTCACTGAGTTGAAAATTACAGCTATTTCAGGCTAATTACGAGGAGTAAATAGACATGGCAACTAAAAAAGCCGGTGGTTCGACACGTAACGGTCGTGACTCAAATCCTAAAATGTTAGGTGTTAAAATGTTCGGTGGTCAAGCTGTGACTGCTGGTAACATTATCGTTCGTCAACGTGGTACAGAGTTCCACGCTGGTGCTAACGTTGGTATGGGTCGTGACCATACTTTATTTGCTACCGCTGATGGCGTGATCAAATTCGAAGTTAAAGGTCAATTTGGCCGTCGTTATGTATCTGTTGAAACTGTATAAGTTTTATCAGGCATAACCAAAAAACCCACTCTTGAGTGGGTTTTTTTATATCTGAAAGAAAGTTTTTGAACTGAAGTGAATCTTCATAATGATGAAGTATTTTCAACAATTTAGCTAAATAATAATACAAAAGTTCTTATTTTCTCAATTATTAGCGATCAAATTTGGTTTAAGATGACTCCATATCAAATGATGATCAATAACAAAAGGTGGGATCATGACAATGCTTCGTAAAACGATTGGTGCAATTACAATGAGTGCTGCAATGATGGCACCAGTCGCAAGCACTCAAGTTTTCGCAGCGCCAGTGGCTGCTTCGGAGCAACAAGCGACCGCAAACTTGGTTCGTCAATTAAACGGAATAAAAAGTTTAACGGCAAATTTTGAACAAACAACGAAAGCAACTAAATCTAGTAAAGCACCACAAAAACAAGGTTTGAGTGCTCAACATATGAATCAGACTTTTACTGGGGTGATGAAAGTTGCTCGTCCAGGTAAGTTCTATTGGGAAACTACAGCACCAGCAAAACAAACAATTGTGACTTCTGGAAAGATGATTTGGATCTATGACCCAGATCTACAGCAGGCAATTCGTCAAAATATGGATGAGCAAGTTGCCAATACACCAGCATTATTATTGTCTGGTAATACCAACCAAATTATGCAGTCATATCGTGTAACACAGCCAAATAAAGCTAAAACTTATTACACGTTATATCCTAAGCAGAAAGATGGTGCCTTTCAGAGTCTGACCATTAGTTTCGGTGCAAATAAAGCGCCAAGCTTAATGATTTTAGAAGATTCATTAGGACAAACTACACACGTTAAATTTAGTAATGTGAAAGTGAATGCAGGTATTCCGGATTCAACATTTAACTTTACACCGCCTAAAGGCACAGACATTATCGACCAATAATATAAAAGCAGCGTTTATCGCTGCTTTTTTTAACTACAAATTTCAACTGAATTCATGTCATCTAGAATTTATAGTCTCTGTGTTAAACACTCATTTTTATTGGAGGCTATATGCTAAAACACATGAATCGGTTTGGAAAATTGAGTGTTATTTGTGCATCAATGATCATGTTAGGCGCTTGTCAGCCTAAATCTGATGCAGAAATTAAAAAAAGCAATGAGACTGCTGCGCAAGCAAAACAATCAGAATCTTGGTATATCGAATCGGAGAACGTCGAATTAAAGCCTAAACAGAAGCAAGTATGCGATGAGGCAGGGTGTACAGAATATTCATTCCAAACGGTTGAAACTAATCATCCGTGGATTAATACGTATTTTAAAAATCGGATAGAAAAAGCAGACCCTATACCATTCCAATCGGCTACTAAGAGCTCAGAGACTAAAACTGTTGATCCGCTGAAGTTGAGTCAAAGTCAGACTGTGGTACGTTATTTAAGTCAACATCAGAATATAGCGAGTTTTGAATATCTGAGCTATGTATATCCTGCTGGTGCAGCACATGGGATGTACCATAAAGAATATGTTCATTTCGATTTAAAAACTAAAAAAAGAATAGCACTACAAGATTTAATTGTGAAAGGTCAAAATAAAAAGCTATTAGAAACACTTTATAGTGCTAATAGTATGTGGCTTACAGATCACAATATTGAACAAGATAAACTCGAATTAAGCGACAATTTCTATTACGGAGTTGATGGTATCGTCTTTGTTTATCCGCTGTATGAGCTCGCGTCCTATGCTGAAGGAATGTCTGAACTCACTTTACCTTATGTGAGTGTGAATGGTTTGATACAGTCAGAATATCTTCCAAATCTACCCAAACTCACTGCTGAGTAATTGACTCTATTTTAATTTGATTCAATAAGCTTCAGCTGTCAGCGCTTCGACTGTATTTTTTTTAACGAAGCGCTTACACTATAGGCAGTTTTTTTCCCTGAAAAGATTAACCATGATCGACCCGAAATTACTTAGAAATAATATAGAGGCTGTAAATTTAGCCTTAGCTAAACGTGGCGTGCAACTCAACGTAGAAGAATGGGCATCTTTAGAGGCTCGTCGTAAAGAAATTCAGTCTAAGACTGAAGCTTTACAAGCAGAACGTAATTCGGGTGCTAAACAAGTTGGTCAAATCAAAAAAGCAGGTGGTGATGCCTCTGAAATCATGGCTCGTATGAGCGCGATCGGAGATGAAATTAAAGCCGCTGAGCTTGCGTTAACAGAACTACAAGCTGAAATTGAAGCAAAATCACTTTCTATTCCAAACCTACCTCATGAGTCGGTGCCAGAGGGCAAAGATGAGAATGACAACGTTGAAATTTTAAAATGGGGTACGCCTCGTGAATTCAACTTTGAAATTAAAGATCACACTGATCTTGGTGAGTGGATGGGTGGACTCGAGTTCGAAACAGCGACTAAGTTAACAGGTACTCGTTTCAGTGTGCTCAAGGGTCCGCTTGCACGTTTACAACGTGCACTAACGCAGTTCATGTTAGATACTCATACATTGAAAAATGGCTATACAGAAGCTTATGTACCGTATTTAGTGAATGCTGATTCATTACGTGGAACTGGTCAGTTGCCTAAATTTGAAGAAGATTTGTTCAAGCTTCAAGGTGACAAAGAATATTACTTGATCCCAACTGCTGAAGTGCCTGTGACCAATTTTGTGCGTGATGAGATTATTGATCCTGAGCGTCTACCATTGAAATATGCTGCTCATACACCTTGTTTCCGTAGTGAAGCTGGTTCTTATGGCCGTGATACACGTGGTTTGATTCGTCAGCACCAATTTGACAAAGTAGAAATGGTTCAAATTGTTAAACCTGAAGACTCTATGCAAGCATTGGAAGAGTTGACAGGGCATGCTGAGGGTATTTTACAGGCGCTTGGATTGCCATATCGTAAAATCATCTTATGCGGTGGTGATATGGGCTTTGGTGCAACGAAGACTTATGACTTAGAAGTTTGGGTACCAAGCCAAAATACCTATCGTGAAATTTCATCGTGTTCAAACATGGGGGATTTCCAGGCTCGTCGTATGAAAGCTCGTTACCGTGCTGATCAAAAGAAAACAGAGTTTGTTCATACTTTGAATGGTTCAGGTTTAGCAGTTGGTCGTACTTTGCTCGCGGTGATGGAAAACTATCAACGTGAAGATGGTTCGATTGAGATTCCTGAAGTCTTACGTCCTTATATGGGTGGACAAAATTTTATCGATTAATCGATAAAACACAAAAAAGCTAACTCAATTGAGTTAGCTTTTTTTTAGTGTTTTAATGAATGAGTTGAGCACTGCCTGTTTGCCTTTCAATAATTTTTTTTAAGGTCTCACTCGGTTTTTCCCCAAATGCATCTTTATACTCAAGTGAAAAACGACCTAAATGTGTAACACCCCATTTATAAGCAATTTCAGTAATATTAATTTTATGCGTAGACTGTGAAATTTCATTATAAATACATTTAAGTCGGTAATGGCGTATATAAGCATTTGGACTGCATTTTAAATATTTTTTGAAAATTGTATTCAGCTTTTTTTTGCTTAATCCAGATGCATATTCTAAATCTGAAATTTCAATTTTTTGATGTATATTTTTTTGTATGAATTCTAATAAGCGAGTAAAGAAGTCAGGATAATCTAAAGTATTTTTATAAATTAAATCACTATAGTTATTGGGTTGAGATAATAATAATGACTTCACGATAATATATTCAAAATCTGAGCGCATTTCTTGAAAAAATGAAGTATTGGTAAAATTGTTTGTGAAATTTTTAATACTGTCAATTAAATCCCACCATGCTTTAATTTTCGGGTTGTTTTGATCCATCACATTTTGAAATACCAAAGGTTCGGTAACTGGCTGAGAGATTAAATCTGAAAGTATTTTTTCAACAAAAGTCTTTGAAAAAGAAATGAATGTTTGCACACAGTCTTTGTCAATAATTAGTTCAAATTTATCTTCAGGTGAAACAATGGATGCTTGATCATAACAGGCGTAAAAAGTTTGACCATCTTTTTTAAATAGTGGTCGCCCATTTTTAGGGCGCGTTATACAAAAGTGGTTCATATTTTCATGCGTATGCGTTTTGAAAATTACATCTTTACCATATGTTAAATCCCCAATAATCATACGACCGATTTGCGATCCATTAAAACTAAAATCCAATGGTTCATATTGATTAAAATCGACTAAATCATGTGGGCCAATGATTAAATCAAGACAATGGTTGGCATCATGAATATTCTGCGTATGTGATTGAATCGTAGAAATAGACCTGTGTTGCTGGCTATACATAAATACCTCTATCCTTAGCTTGCTTATCATTACTTATGCAAAAATCAATCCATGATTTTGCTTTTTTTGTTTTATCTCAAATAAATAAATTAATCTAAAATAGTAGAATATAAAAATACTCTTTTGGTACTAAATTAGATTAATTTGATATGTTATTTAAAAGTGGTAAGCGACACGTAACATAGGGCTACTCGCGGTCGCTCCTGAACCAGCAACACCAGATGCATCATTACCATATTTATTTTTCCAGTATTGATAAGCAATCCCAGCTTTCAATTTTGGTTGATTGGCAGATTTATCTTTAAGTAAAGAATACATTAAAGACATGTCTACAAAGATTTCACTGGCGGTAGGCTCACCAAAAGGATCTTTCCCTTTGGTACTCATCCAAACACCTATGCCTTGATAATTCCAATTCGATTGCATAATAGGAAAATCCCAAAGCACTTGAAGTGCTAAGTAAGGATCATAGGTATATTTTTTACTCAGTACATTAGCATCATTGCTCTCGTAATAGCCTAGCAAACTGAGATTAAGATAGCCTGGTGTATTTAATGTAACACTTGGACCAGCAACATACATTTGTCGATTTGAACCATAATCATCATTCTTTGTATTCCAGTCAAAACCTACTGTAAAACCATATGTCTTGAACCAACTAGAATCATTCAGTTTGTGTTGCGTGATACTTGGGATATCTAAGGTATGACGATAAATTGCATATGCCTCTTGAGCTCCTCGACCAGAAGCTTTGTTTGCATTTGGTTCAGCTGAGGATTGATGCATATTGAGTTGAAAAAAATTGGTGCCATATTTATAGCCGCTTAGGTGTACAAGACTAAAAATATATTTGTCAAAATCACCGTCTTTAAATGGTTCTGAGAAATCTTGACCATAACTGACAGCCAGTGAAGTATCACTCCAATTTGCCGCTTGAACTGCAGTGCCTAATGCAAAGCAGATTGATCCAGTGAATAACCCCTTTAAAATATAATTCACAGCTAAATTCCCTCTTAAAATAAATAAGCCGACAGTGAAACTGTCGGCTTAAGTGGTGGATTAACGAATATTATGCTTTTCCAAAATTGGTAAAACATGATCACGGAAATACGGAAATTCGCGGCTATAATCGAGGAATGAAAGTGTCGTTCCTCTAAAACCAGCTTCATTTAAATCTAAAATACCTTGCGCAACTTGTTCAGGTGTACCGACTAATGGAAAGCCACCATGGCCTACACTCATTGCATCACGTATCGATTGTTGAACCTCTTTTGGGAAACTTTGAGCATGTGCAAACATTAAGCTCATCAGATTGTCAACGGCAACAGTATCAGCATTGTTTAATTGACGATCCCATTCTGCTTTGGCTTCCTCTTGTGTAGGTCTGCAAATGACATGGGAAAAGGTCATCACATTGACTTCTCGGTTTACGTCGCGACCTGCTTGTTTAAGCTCATCAATTTCAATCTTGCTTCTGCCCAAATCTGAAGCTGGTGTAAAAAGAAAGTCCGCATTATTAACGGCAAATTCACGTCCATTTTTTGAACCAGCAGCATTGAAGATAGGCGGATGTACAAGTGGTTTTGGTTTTCCATAAGTTCCTTTGGTTTTGAAAAACTTACTTTCAAAATCAAATTTTTCTTCACTGGTCCATACTTTTTTAATCAGGTCATACCAGTCTTGCGCATAACCATAACGAGTTTCGTGATCATCAGGTAAATGTAGACCGAGTGCTTCATATTCAGGTTTATTCCAGCCTGCAACAATGTTGAGTCCAATACGACCTTGACTAATCTCAGATAGCGTTGCAATCTGCTTGGCAACTACAACTGGATGATTGGGGACGGTCTGAATTGTCGCAAAAACTGTAATGTCTTTGGTTAAAGCCAATAATGCGGCCGCCCAAGTCATGGTCTCTAAAATTGTTCCCTGAAAGTCTGTTTCACCGCCATAGCCTGTAAAGCGAGCAATCGGTAACATGAAGTCGATACCAGCTTCATCTAGCATTTTTCCAAGTTCGAGATTCTTTTCCCAGCTCGCACTCCATCGATCTTCAAGAGTTGAAATGGTCATTCCACCTGAGCAGTTAGAAGCAAATGAGCCGAGTAGAAAGCGATTATCATTGAAAAAGTGATGTTGATTCATTTTAAAAAATCCTTAAATTTCGTGAATTCGCTATACACCAGCAAATGCTTGATGAAGATTTGCTTGTTTATATTGCCCGTTATGGAACACCAATGGATTTCCAAGCTGATTACGGCAGGCTTCAATTTGCCCCACAATAATGTAGTGATCCCCAGCTTCATGAAGCTCATACTGACGACAAACAAAAGTGGTTAAGGATTTATTTAGAATGGGGATGCCCATATACTCATCAACGTCATCTAAGCCTTCGAATTTGTCATCAGAAGATTTTGAGAAATGCTTAGACTCTTGATACTGATCTTCACTCAAGATATTGATGGCAAAATATTCTGCCTGTTTGAAATCTTCGAAATGTGTCGCAGATTTTGCGATGTTCCATAAAATTAAAGGTGGATCAAGCGATACAGAAGTAAATGAGTTCGCTGTCATTCCAATTTTTTTATGATTTGAATCTAATGCAGTTACTACTGTAATCCCAGTTGCATACTGACCTAAGAGTTGGCGTAACGAGCGTTGCTCCAACTGTATTACAGGTGTCATTTCATTTAACATGATCATAATCCTTCATCTTAATTCTGATTGTCAGAATGAGTTCCTTTATTCGCCAATCGGTTTATTTTCACTGGATGGCCAAGTTGGCATCAGTTCATTTGAGGGTAAAGTTTCATCTAAAAGTTTCTTGGCAGTTTCAACACCTGCAACAGGTAGTCCAGTTGGATCTAATACGCCAATTTGCACCAGTAAACTTGCCTGATCCCAATAGATATGCTCATGACATAGTTTCGGTCCACGGAACTTGATAATGCCGAGCATTGGAATCTCTACATATTTTCCCGTCGGTTTAATTCCAGGAATTAACCAATCAATTTCCTCATCATGAGTAAAACTCATAATGAATTCATCAACGACTTGAGTTGCGCCTACAGTTCGTGAAATAGGCGTCAGTTTCATATCTTTTGGATTGTTATGAACAAAATGGTATTGATAGAAGCGAGCTAATTGTTTGTAGCCGACGCCACCTGTCAATGTTGGAATGTGATTGACATAAGGCTCTGCCACCATTGTTGCCATCGTGTCTGGAACATTTCGAGTGTCAAATTCAAATCGAACATGCTCTTCCCATAGCGCAGCAAGGTCGTAATTTGGTCCTATTGCTTTGCGTAAAGCTGTAATGGTTCTTTCATGTGCCATGAGTGCACTAGGCTTGTGATAATGCATACTCTGTGGGCGAGCAAAGGCATGATCAACATCTGGATAAATATATGTTTCGACTTTTGAGTTATTTTGCAGAGCAAGTAGGATTTGATCACGAGTGTTAGAATCACAGAACTGATCTTGTTCAGCAAAATGAAGAACCAGTTTGGATTGAATGTTGACTGCTTCTTCTAGGTTTTGCTCGATTCCTACACCGTAGTAAGAAACAGAACACTTTAAATCTGGAATGCGGCAAGCTGCGAGATATGCCAATTTACCGCCTAGGCAGTATCCGACCAATCCAGTACCTGCATCTTGATCAACTGTTTCAAGGGATTTGAGTGTTTCAATTGTAGATTTGATATCCTCAATACCCAGATCTTGATTAAATTGAGTATATAAGTCATATGCTTTTTGAAAGTCTTCTTCGGTATAACCGAGTTCTACATTAGGTTGAATACGCCAAAATAAATCAGGAACAATAACGGTATAACCTTCTTCAGCCAAAAAGTCTGCCTTTTGACGCATAACTTCATTAACACCGAAAATTTCCTGACATAACACAAGACCAGGACCTTTACCTGCTTCAGGTACTGAAAGATATGCTTTAAACGAACCTGCTGATGAATGTACATCAATATATGAACCAGCCATCTCGATAATCTCCTTTACTGTTGAACTTATCATCGGCATCAGCAGGATTTTTGACTATCCAAATAGAGTTCAAGTTTTATCCGTTTTAGGTCCCTTCATCGATATGCATCTGTTAAAAAAGCTACCACTTGCTTACTTTTAAGCAGCTTGAGTCGTGGAGAAGGTGCTAAAATAGAGTGGGCATATGAGGATCGATTCAGTGGATATTTTTCCAATTTCATTAAAATTGCAGCAGCAACCTTGTTTGATTGTCGGTGGAGGGCATATTGCATATCGCAAAGCACTGTTACTGCAAAAATCAGGAGCAAAAATTTCGGTTATTTCACCTGAGATTGAGGCGCAACTTTTAGAGATTGTCGAGAAAAGCTCTGGTCAATACATTCAAGCTCATTTTGAAGATCACGATTTAAAATTAAACGATTACCGTTTAGTGATTGCTGCCACAGATCAGCCTTTAGTGAATCAACAAGTTTTTGAAGAATGTGAAAACTTAAATGTATTGGTGAATAGTGTTGATGATCCACCACATTGCCGATTTATGGTCCCTGCAATTGTTGATCGCTCTCCACTTGTTATTTCAATTGCGAGTAATGGGACATCCCCAGTATTGTCCAGACAGATTAGAACTCAACTTGAGACTGTAATCCCGCATGGAGTCGGAACATTAGCTAAAATCTCTGGTGAATGGCGACAACGTGTAAAACAAAAAATTGAAAATCCTGATGAACGCCGTATCTTTTGGGAAGAGCTGTATGCTGGACCTTTCAAAGAGCGTGTATTTAATAATAATCTGGCTGAAGCAGAAAAAATTATTCATCAGTCTTTAATAGAATGGAACAAGCCCAAAGGTGAAGTTTATTTAGTTGGGGCTGGTCCAGGTGATCCCGAGCTTCTCACACTCAAAGCTTTAAGGTTGATGCAACAAGCAGATGTTGTGATTTATGACCGTTTAGTTTCTGGTGCTATTATGGAGTTATGCCGCCGGGATGCTGAAAAAATCTATGTGGGTAAAGCAAGGTCAAATCATGCTGTTCCACAAGAAGGTATTAATGCTTTACTGGTGAAATATGCGAATGAAGGCAAACGTGTCTGCCGTTTAAAAGGAGGAGATCCTTTTATTTTTGGGCGAGGTGGTGAGGAAATTCAAGAACTCTATGAGGCAGGAATTTCATTTCAGGTCGTTCCCGGAATTACCGCAGCATCAGGATGTTCAGCCTATGCGGGTATCCCTTTAACTCATCGTGATTACGCACAAAGTGTTCGCTTCTTGACTGGACATTTGAAGGAAGGTTCTCCTGAACTTCCGTGGAATGAACTCGTGTATGAACACCAAACATTGGTACTGTACATGGGGCTTGTTGGATTAGAAAAAATCTGTGAAAAGCTTATTCAACATGGTCAACGAGCAGACATGCCTGTTGCTTTAATTTCTAAAGGTACGACACCAGAACAAAAAGTTGTTGTGGGGGCTTTGGCAGATATCGCTTCGAAAGTGTTAGAAAATCAAATTCAGGCGCCAACTTTGACCATTATTGGTGAGGTGGTGAAATTAAGAGAACAGTTGAAATGGCAAGACGAACTGTAAAAGTCTGCTATAAAGTTGAGAAATTATTGTGATTCATGTTGTTTTATACGAACCAGAAATTCCTGCAAATACAGGAAACATTATCCGTTTATGTGCTAATACAGGAGCACAATTACATTTGGTCAAACCGCTAGGTTTTGAGCTGGATGATAAGAAGTTAAAGCGTGCTGGATTAGATTACCATGAATGGGCTCGCATGCAGATTTGGGATAATATCGAAGCTTGTCTGGAAAATCTAGCGAGTCAAGGTGTCGATCAAGATTCGATTTATCCTTTAACGACCAAAGGTACCGAAACACCACATACCTCGAATCTGAATAGACCCGTTGCTTTACTCATGGGGCCTGAAACGCGCGGACTACCTGAACATGTTCGTATGATGTTCCCAAAGCAACATTGGATTCGTTTGCCCATGGCGCCAAATTCTAGAAGCTTAAATTTATCTAATGCTACGGCAGTGATTGTTTATGAAGCATGGCGACAACAAGGATTTAAAGATTTAACTTAAGTCAGTAAGGTCATCGAAAGGTGACCTTTTTTAATGCATAAAAGTTTAGTAAAACTTGGCTAATATGATGAAATATTCATTAAGAATAAAATTAAAATAATGATTTTAAATACGATTTGATTGTATATTTCGGGAATCCAATTTTTTTGAGTAAAAGTCTAAAAAATATACAAAACGGTCAAATTTTTTCATTTGTTAATGAAATTAATATTTATATAAAACAATGTGTTAAGTTTGATTTTTGTTGATCTTAAACTAGCTGTCATCCAAACGAGATATTAGAAATTCGACCAATTGGTATATTTGTTGCTTAGTTAAAGTGAATATATGGTTCCGATAAATTTGATAGACGAACTGTGATTTGTACTTAAACGAAATGAATTTATCATTGTACAGTCAATGTCTAAAGATGTTCGACATTGGCTCACATTACCAATGGGGTGGTATGTGATGAAAGAGAATTGGTTTTCCAAATTTACTCCTTTTCAAGGGGATATTGAAAAAACTCCCGTTGCCATGAACGAGTACTTGCCTGCAGGACAAAGTATTGTACTTGGACTTCAACATACATTTGCCATGTTTGGTGCAACAGTGTTGGCACCGCTGCTCATGGGGTTTGATCCTAGTCTAACGATCCTGTTATCTGGTATTGGCACGATATTATTTTTCCTTATCACAGGTGGGAGAGTGCCAAGCTATCTTGGGGGGAGTTTTGCTTTTATTGGTGCTGTGATTGCTGTAACAGGCTATACCGGTTCAGGGTTAAATCCAAATATTGGGATTGCCTTAGGTGCAATAGTGGTATGTGGCATTTTCTATGCCTTGATGGGTTTGCTTGTAATGAAAACGGGTTCTCAATGGATGGAGAATCTTTTACCACCAGTTGTTGCTGGTGCAATCATTATGATAGTTGGATTAAATTTAGCACCTGGGGCGATTAAAGCTGTATCAGGTAATGAGTTTGATACATGGATGGCTTTGTTGACCGCAATGTGTATTGGCGGTGTCGCAGTATTTACAAGAGGAATGTTGAGACGATTATTGCTATTGGTGGGTTTGATAGTTTCGTATCTTGTATATTTTGTTTTAGCTAACATGATGGGAATGGGTAAACCAATCGATTTTAGCTCGGTTTCAAATGCGGCATGGTTTGGTTTACCAACTTTATATCAACCTGAATTTCAAATGAATGCAATTCTGCTGATTTTACCTATCGCATTTATTCTTATTGCTGAAAATCTTGCGCATTTCAAAGTTGTAAGTGAAATGACTGGCAAAAATATTACACCCTATATGGGGAGAGCATTTTTGGCAGATGGAGTATGTACCTCTATGTCTGGTGCTGTAGGAGGAACAGGATTAACTACATATGCAGAGAATATTGGGGTCATGGCGGCAACGCGTATTTACTCTACAGTGGTTTTTGTAATTGCGGGTATTGTCGCCATTATTCTGGGATTATCACCAAAATTTGGAGCACTCATTAGCACATTACCTGTCGCAATTTTGACAGGGACTTCAATGATTGTTTTCGGCTTAATTGTAATCGCTGGTGCGAAAATCTGGATCGAAAATAAAGTCGATTTTACTCAAAACGGCAACATTATTGTGGCATCAGTGACTGTGATTATGGGCGCAGGGAACTATTCGATTATGGTTAGTGGACTTGATCTCGGCGGCATTACAACGGCGACATTTGCGGGAATTATTCTAAATCTGATTTTTAATCGAGCTAAGCAAAAGCAGAATCAAATAGTAGCAGACGTTGTACCAGAAAAAACTTAAGTTTGAGACTTAGCTTTTAAGACAAATTTTAGTCAATCCTAAATTGTCGAAAGTTTCAGCAAGATAATGAAAATGTAAAAGATGTATACTTGATACAAGGGGATAAAAATGGGAATACCAGTAATTGATTTAGCAGGCGTAAATATAAACAAACCAGAAAGTGAGGCGACTAAACGTGCAGTTGCTGAACTGAGAAAAGCTGCGATGCATTCAGGTTTTTTCTATGTGAAGAATCATACAGTTCCTTTAGAAATGATGACGCGACAGTTTGCATTAGCAAAAGAATTATTGGCGCTTCCAGAAGATGTTAAGCAAAAATATGATGTACGTAATTTTTTTGGATTCCGTGGATTTGATAAACTAAATGGTCAGCAATTAGACCCTTACGGCAAGCCAGATTATAAAGAAGGGTTTTATTGTGGTCGTAATTATCCTCAAGATCATCCTTTTGCAATCGCTAAATATCAAAACTATGGTCCAAATCAGTGGCCTGAAGAATTACCTCAATGTGAATTGATTTGTCAGGAGTACATCGATGAAATGTATAAACTGGCAAATTTTCTGATGCAACTTTTGGCATTAACGTTAAATCTGCCATCGAACTATTTTGATGCTTCTAGTAAAGATCCTATGGGAACATTACGTATGTTGCGTTATCCACCTACACCTAGAGATGATGATGAAACATATGGCGTTGGCGCGCATACAGATTGGGGGTCAGTCACCATTTTGGCACAAGATCAAATAGGCGGATTAGAAGTGTGCATGCCTGACGGAGAGTGGGTTGCAGCACCACCAATTGAAGGAACATTTGTAGTTAATCTAGGTGATATGATTCCAAAATGGACCAATGGTCTATATCACTCCAATCCACATCGAGTAAAAAATAGTTTTTCAAATGGTGCTTATCGTTACTCAATTCCATTTTTTTATGAACCAGACTATCACGCTGTGATTGAGCCAGTTCCAGGAACATTGAAAGAAGGTGAATTACCTTTATATGCACCATGTACAGTAGGGGAGCATTTAGAAGAAATGTATAATCGTTCGTATAAAAAAGCGGAAGAGAATGCGGTAGCTTAAATATCGCGATACAAAAAAAGCATTATCAATATAATGCTTTTTTTAATTATTCTAATGATTTATGAGCGATATTGATTGATAAAGTCCTCAGAACTTAGTCCTTTTTTAGCATGATGAATTGATGCTCTTTCCGCATATATTTGTCTGATATAGCGTGCTACTTCGCAGCTA
Organism: Acinetobacter sp. 25-47-130; assembly: GCF_056779705.1. Classification (NCBI taxonomy): domain Bacteria; kingdom Pseudomonadati; phylum Pseudomonadota; class Gammaproteobacteria; order Moraxellales; family Moraxellaceae; genus Acinetobacter; species Acinetobacter sp. 25-47-130. Next base: position 115,875 of record NZ_JBWYII010000008.1, read on the forward strand.
TCTGCTAACATATTATATTTCCAACCCAAACCATAAGACCATAAATTAATATTATCCACGGTCATGATTTCAATATTTGTATCCTCATGATTTAAATAATGATCAATCATCTTGCGAATGACCTCTTTGGTGCAGCTTAATTTATATGCATGCCATTCATCATGGGGACACGCATTTTTTGGTGGCTGCCTAAATGGGTATTGAATGCCTCTTCCAGGGCGATTAAGACCGTGACCTTCCCATGGGCTGTATTCTTGGGACCATGTATTTAATGGCCCGTTTGGAACCGCAGGACGTATTTGCCCCCAATGCACCAAATTTTGATTTAACCAATCATCTGCAAAACTATCGCAGTTGAAAGGATCAAGTTTTCTAATCGCTTCTTGGTCATGTTGAAATGAGATATAAGATTCGATTGGATTTTCGATTTTGAAAATACAGTGGCTATAGTCCATCGCCATTTTAAATGGAATACCTTGATGATTGACTAAAGCTGCAACTCTTTCTACCCGGCGATAATCTTCAGACCAATTATCTACGTGATTTTCAAAGGTAATGGTTATACCCTTATTTAGGGCATACTCATAAAAATATAAATAGGCATCAGCAACTTGTTGATCATTAAGATAGTTGAATTTACTGTCTTTTGCTGCAAGCATAATGTTGTGGTATTTGGCGCCTACGGCACATGTAAGCTCGATATTTTCTTTGAATATTTTTTCATGTTCTCCCCAAATATAGCATCCGTAACCTGAATAAACTGGGATATTGTATTTTTGACTCCCTTTAATGTAATCATCAATCATTTCACGATGAGTCGGAATGTGATCGATAAAATCCCACACGCTCGATTCTGCAAGTAGGTCGAATTTTTCCATTATTGATGGTTCTTCAAGAGATACTGGATGCTCAAATGATGAGGCTTGTATGCCTAGTCCAGCACAGCCTAATGGAAACATTTTTTTCATAAATTCAATACCAAAAATATATAATTAAATCAGTGAATTGATAATGCAAAAAAAATGCCTTAATCCTTTAATATTTCAATCTATTACATTATTAAAATGGCTTTTTTAAAATATCAGTTGTCTAATACGAGCATAAATTTATCGAAATAAATTAGATACGGGGATGTATGATTAAAAACATTAAAAAATACAGCTATGGAATTATAGTAATCATCTGTGCAGGAATGACGACCTCTAAAGTAATGTCACAAAATGAAAATAAAGAACAAGCGGATTTAAATAATATTAATCCATTGACTCAACAGGAAATCGATCAAGCATTAGCTCAGATGAAAGTAAATATGTTCAAAAATTTGGAAAATTGGAGTACGGCGTTAAAACGAAATGATTTCGAGCGGACAGGAAAAAATTTGGTGTTAAAAAGTAAGAAACAGCTTGAATTATGTCATATATATCAAGCTTCTGTAGATGAAACATATTCTTTAGCGCAAAAAAATCGCCATCGTATGTCTATAGATGAACAGAAAATTGTGGATGATCGAAACAGGTTTATTGAGTATTTGGGATTCAAAGATAATCAAATTGATACTAAATTAGGTTTTAGTTGTCGATTAATTTAAAAAAAAAGCACGGATGAAAAATCCGTGCTTTTTAAACTCTAGAAACGGTAACCAATTTTAAAGCTATATCCAATAGCTGTATTGTCTTTAAAATCTGCATCATAGCGATCGGTTCCGAACCAACTAGCAGATTGAGCTTTTGCATCACCTAACCAAAAATATCGTGCACCCGCTTGAATGAATGTATTTTTATTAAAGCTGTACTGACCACCTAATCCTGCACTCCAAAAACCTTCAGATGGACCTAAGGTAGAAACATATTCACCTGCACCAGAGTCCCATCCTCCGATAATGGTCAATGCGAGTTTTTCATTTAATTTTCTTGCGATACCGAATGTTGCAGATATTTGATCTTTTTCATAAGCGATTAAGTCGAAACCACGAGGTCCTTTACCTTGTCCCTCAGTAATCGAAGAAGTTAAAACTCCAAATTTGTATGGACGGATTTTGAACTCAGACCAATCTACCCAACGTAAATTGATATAAGCTAATGTATCAGCCATGATACCTGATTGGAAATCTAGGTTAACTGATTGTGGAGTTGATGCTGAGGTTTTACCTTCTGTATATTGGTAGTCGGTACCAAGTGCCCCAATTTTATCTACAATATGCCACCCAGGATGTACAATAGGTAATGTATCTGTAATCACTTCAGGCATACTTTCTTCAGCTTGAACTGAATAAGAAATTTTTGATCTGTAGGTTAATGAAGCTCTTAATGCAATTTCAGGAATTTGAAATGCAGCACCCGCTAGCCAACCAAAAGCACCTTCTTCAGGCATACTTGCTTTATAGCCTTGATAATCTTTTCTTGTATCACGACCAAGAAGATCTCTTGAACCTGTACCTTTTTCCTTAAAAGTACTACACAGTGCTACACCACTAGTCTGTGAATTACATAAATAACCTCCCAACAGACTGTAAGCAGTTCCTTGTAAACTAAGATCACCTTTTACTGTTTGATAAACTGGGCCTGCATAAAAATTAAGGTGTTCATTAGGTTGGAAGCCTACGACTAGAGATAAACTATTTGTCGAAACTTCAGCCTCTGTACTGCCATACTCACTGTGAAATGCACCATATTTTGTCGCAGATTCAAGGTCACCTAATGGCAATCGTCCTGAGCTGTTGACTCTGGAATGTTTTTTATCAGAATTTGAATAAGAGGCTTTTGCTCCGAAAGGTTGGTCATAAATTAAACCTAATGAAATATTGTCAGTCACTTGAAATTTTAAATTAATATTTGCAAATCCGAACGTGTCTGCAATATCACTTAAATTTGAGCCCGCAATTTCCCCACCTGCGTTAATATCATCTGCTGTAGGCATATTCCAACCATTCGGGTCTCTTAATCCTGCAGATGCAGGGCCCGAAGGTTCAGTTCTCATGGTTCCTGAAAGATCAGCATCCAAAATTGAGTAACTAAAATCTACATAGTTTCCTGGCTGTAAAAAGCCATTCATCGATTGGCCTGAACGATCCATAGCTGCAGCATAAGCGCCCGCGGTTGGAAACATTGCGACCAAAATCGCCCCAGTAAGTGTATTCAAACGCATTATTACATTCCCTGTGTAATGAATATTATTAGAGCTTTTACTCAAATATTTTGCTCTTTATACACATCGTGTAATTTTTGGTCAATGAGTATCCTGACAAATATGTAATTTTTTGCCAATCATTTTTTATTTAATTTCATGTATTTGCGTTTAAATGTGTTATTTGTCTCATTATTTTGAAATAAAGCTGCATATTATGATGTAGAGTTTATTTTTAAATAAGAAATTTTGATTGATGTTTGATCATTTTGGTCAATTTCCATGATAAAAAAAGGCGCCTAAGCGCCTTTCTAAAAAATCAATTTTTAACGATCATTAAACTCATCATGTTGTGGAGCAGGGTATTTAAAGCCTTTGGTTTTATAACCTAAATACAAAATACCACCAATCGCCCAAATCAAACCATATTTAAGCGATGCTTGATCGACCTCTAACCACAATGCAAATACTGCAATAAAGCCGAGTAATGGTACGATAACGAAATTAATAATTTCTTTCGCTGTTTTAGTACGACCATCGCGTAACGCATAGCGTGAGATAACAGATAAGTTCACAAAGCTAAATGCTGTTAACGCACCGAAGCTAATTAATGAAATGACAAAGTCTAAATCCATAAAACCAGCGGTTAATGCGACTGCACCTACAATCATGATGTTATATGATGGAGTGAAGTTTTTAGGGCTGATGTGACCAAAAATTTTCTTATTGATGACACCATCGCGTCCCATAACATACATAAGGCGTGATACACCTGCATGTGCAGAAATACCTGATGCCATAACAGTAATGATGGCAAATGCAAGCACATAAGACTGGAACAAAGACCCACCAACCAACAACAAAATTTCAGGTTGAGTTTCTGCAATATTTTGGAAGTATGATCCCGGATTATTAGGGAAATAGATCTGCATGAAGTAAGTGCTGACGATAAAGATAATCCCTGCAATTAAAGCAGTTAAGAAAATTGCTTTTGGTAGCGTTTTCTCAGTATCTTTAGTTTCTTCAGCGAGAGAACTGAGTGAGTCAAATCCTGTAAATGAGAAGCAGAGTAATGTTGCACCTGTGATCAAGGCACCCACTGAAGTTAACTCATTCCAAAATGGTTCTAAACTCCAAAGTTGGTAGCGTTGTTCAGCAGAGATTGGACCATCCGCGTTATATCCCATTTGGAGCTTGGTATAGACCATCAATGTAAATACAGCGATCACAATTAATTGTACGAATACAATTAAGCTGTTGAAATTTGCAACAAATCGCGCACCACGAAGGTTAATACCTGTCATAAATGCTGTTAACACAATGACCCAGACCCAATGATTGACATCAGGGAATAAAGCCTCAAGATAAATCACCGCAAGGATGATGTTGACCATGGGGGAGAGCAGGTAATCTAACCATGATGACCAGCCAACCATAAAACCAACGTTAGGGTGGATAGATTTTTGAGCATAGGTATACGCTGAACCTGAAGATGGATATCTACGGATCATATGACCATAACTCAATGAAGTTAGTAGGATTGCAACAAGTGCAAAAATATATGATGTAGGAACGTGGAAATTACTTTCTTCTGATACCAAACCGAAAGTATCAAACAACGTCATTGGCTGAATATAAGCTAAACCGATAATAATGATGTGCCAGAGTCCTAGCGTTTTTTGCAGTTTAGCTGCCGATTGAGTCCCAGTTATATTAGTCAACGGCTTTATCCTCTTAATCGTTGATCAAGGATCAGTCAAATCAATTAAGGATCGTTTGAGACGAACGATCCCCCCTAATGTTTTTTCAAAAGTGCGCCAATCTAAACCAAATTGATGCAGTTTGTCAGTAGTTTGTGCGAGTTTTTTTAGCAGGATTTATGCCAAAGGTATTGAACTCATGAGTTAAAACAACTAACAAATGAAAAGCCTGATGTCTAAAAAAACATCAGGCTAGTTTTAAGCGTATCTTTACTTATTTTGAGAAATTTACCAAGCTTTTTCTAAGATAGATTTCAAATCTTTTAATGTCGCTTCTTTAGGGTTGAAAATGATAGATCCGTCATTTAACGCTTTTTCGGCAACTTCATCTAATTGAGATTGCGTAACTTTGCCTGTCTCACGTAATGTACGTGGCAGTTTAGTTAAATCATAAATGCGATCACGCATTGTGTTGATAATCGCAATAGCTTTATCTGCACGTTGATTTGCTGGTGTCTGTGCATAGATATCAGTACCTGCAAGCGGTAGTAACAGATCAGCAATCTTATCCCCATTCACATCCTTGTTGTAATCGAGCACATAAGGGAGGAATAAGTTCATGCACAAACCATGTGGTAAGTGAGCAACTGCACCTAGAGCGTGTCCAAGGGAGTGAACAATACCGACCATTGCATTTGAGAATGCAATTCCAGCCATGGTTGATGCTTGAGCAAGTTCTAAACGGGCATCAGCATCTTTTGGATTTTCCAAAACTTTAAACAAGTTTTCACTAATTTTTTTAATTGCAGCAGTAGCGTAAGCATCACTGATAGGATTCGCTGCCAAACACGTATAGGCCTCAACAGCATGTGTCATTGCATCCATTCCTGTCATTGCTGTCAGGTGTGGAGGTAATGTTAAAGTCATACGTGGATCTAAAATTGCAGCACTAGGCATTAAATATTTTGAAGCAAATGCCATTTTTTGATTATTCGCTGTATCTGAAACCACAGCAACCATCGTGACTTCAGAGCCTGTACCTGATGTTGTTGGGATAACAAAAAAAGGCTTTAATGGGCGAGGTAGGTTGTGAGCTCCTGAATATTTCAGCAGATCATCGCCTCCTTCCGTGACGAGAATATTGGCAGCTTTTGCTGTATCGATGACTGAACCACCACCAATTGCAATGATGGCATCGCATTGATTGTTACGATACATCTCAGTCACTGCTTTTACTGTTTCTAAACTTGAGTCCGGCGGAACTTCATCAAAAATTGAGCCAATTCTTACTTCTGTCGCTGCAAAAGCAGCTTCCACTGGTTCAAGTAGACCATTGGCACGTACGCCTTTGTCTGTGATGATGAGTGGTTTTTTTGAACCCATTGAATCTAGCTCAAATGGAATGTGTTCAAGCGCAGCATTACCAGCAATCACTTTAACTGGACAGAAAAATTCGTAATATGGTTTAGCCATGCTTAAGCACTCCCTTTAATATATGACTGAGCAACTTTGAGATAAATATTTGCTGCACCTGTCAATTTTTCTTTTAATGACAGATTGACTGGATATTCTTTGACTGCAAGTTCAGCGACTAATTTTGGAAGAATAAGGGCTTCCATTTTATTCAGACAACGCACTAAACGTATTGCATGACCTAAATCGCCATCAGCAATCATACGGTCATTTGCAAATGCTTGTGCAGTACTTTCTTGGAAAGAAAATACCAAAAAAGCATGATGCATATGTTTAAAGGTAATCGTTAAATCAGGTTTTTTTGATGCATGGTCGATTAAGACAAGTTGATGTTGTGGATTCACTTGTGCAATAAATGCTGCATCACTGTTGAAAACGTCCATTGAAATCGTGAAGCCGACAGGAAATTTAGCAATTTCCTGTTTTATTTCTTCATCGACTTGACTTGCCATCGCTAAGCCTCTGCCAATCACGTCAAGCATGAGTTTGACATAAGCTTGTTCTAGCGCGGGCTTTACAGAGTTAATAGAAATCACTCACTTGTCCCTTATCACATAGTTTTATAATTTAGAGTAAATACTCTAAAATTATCTAATGACAAAGTAAAGGAGTTTTAATGATCATTCACGATAATTTGACTGAACAGGTCACTTTTTTTTAGATAGGCAATGAGGTCTTGAACTAACATATCAAAACTTGGGTAGGGATTTATCAAATCAGAGATTCTGACCATTTCAAGACCTGCATAACCACATGGATTAATAGTTTGGAAGCCTTCCAGGTCACAATCTATATTAAGTGAGAGTCCATGATAACTGCGACCTTTTCGGATTTTAAAGCCCAGAGATCCAATTTTTCTACCATCAACATAAACACCAGGTGCATCTGGTTTAGCATAAGCTTCGATACCGTATTTTTTTAATAAATCGATCATGACATTTTCTGCATAGCTGACTAAAGTACGGACATTCCAGCCTAATCGATTTAAATCAAACATAAAATATGCAACTAATTGTCCTGGACCATGCCAAGTGACTTGTCCACCACGATCAGTTTGAACAACTGGGATATGGCTAGGCACTAATATATGTTCTGGTTTGCCTGCTTGTCCTTGGGTAAGCACAGAATTGTGCTGCAAAATCCAAAATTCATCTGCTGTTTGTTCGTCACGCTGTTCTGTCATCAGCTTCATTTCTTGGAAGCGATCTTCATAAGAAGTGGTTTGGGTATAGTGACGAATAATCAATTGAGGTTTGGTTTTGACATCCACGGAGGTTAAGGCTCACATTCAAAAATGAGTTTTATTATAGACAATATTGTTGAATTAAGTGTGACCTAGGCACATACTTGATGAATAATTAACAAACATAAAAAAAACACGCATGAAGCGTGTTTTTTTATTAAAGTGCAGTTTTAATTAAAGGGCAAGCAGCCAAGTCTGCATATACTTGATGTACTTGCTCAAGCTCTTCAAAACGAAGTTGCGCAGTAATTGAATGATACTTGCCTGTACGCGATGGTGTCACTGTCATTGCATTCCCATCAAAATCAGGGAAATGTTTAACAAAAATGTCATTCACGGCTTTGCGTAAATCCTCACCTGCAAGACCAATCAATTTAATTGGATAATCCATCGGAAACACCCAAAGATGTTCTTGTAGTTCGCGTGATGGAGTGCGATCGATCATGTCAGTCATAGGACACCTCATTAGTAAAAATACCTGCTAGGCGCAGGTATTTAGAATTATTTGCTACATGCTTTATATTATGGGGGAGTGTCCCCCATATTCAAGCCTGTATTATCCTATGGATAGATTAGTCATTCTCAAGGAACGAGCGTAAATGTTCAGAACGCGATGGATGACGTAATTTACGTAACGCTTTTGCTTCAATCTGACGAATACGTTCGCGAGTTACATCAAACTGTTTACCAACTTCTTCCAACGTGTGGTCCGTCGGCATATCAATACCAAAACGCATCTTCAAGACTTTAGCTTCACGTTCAGTCAGGTTTTCAAGTACCTCACGTGTTGCTTCTTTCAAGCCTTCTGAAGTGGCAGCATCAACTGGTGAAGTAATGTTACCATCTTCAATGAAATCACCAAGATGTGAGTCTTCATCATCACCGATCGGTGTCTCCATCGAAATTGGTTCTTTAGCGATCTTAAGCACTTTACGAACTTTGACTTCATCCATTTCAAGGCGTTCACCTAACTCTTCAGGCGTAGGTTCACGTCCCATTTCTTGAAGCAATTGACGAGATACGCGGTTGATCTTGTTAATGGTTTCAATCATATGTACAGGGATACGAATCGTACGTGCTTGGTCAGCAATTGAACGTGTAATCGCCTGACGAATCCACCAAGTTGCATAAGTCGAGAACTTATAACCACGACGGTATTCAAACTTATCTACGGCTTTCATCAAGCCGATGTTACCTTCCTGAATCAGATCGAGGAACTGTAAACCACGGTTGGTATATTTTTTCGCAATGGAGATGACCAAACGTAAGTTCGCCTCAACCATTTCTTTTTTAGCACGACGTGCTTTTGCTTCACCAATCGCCATACGTTTAGAAATATCTTTAATTTCACGTACAGTAAGGTCTAGATCTTTTTCGATATCAGCGATTTTTTGTTGGAAAGCAAGAACGTCAGGGCGTACTTTCTCTAAGTATGGTTTTTGGTCAGCAGTGGCTTTAGCAATTTGCTCATCTAACCAAGCTGGGTTTGATTCTTGACCAGGGAACGTTGTACGGAATTGAGTACGATCCATACGACCACGACGAACTGCGTAGCGCATTACTTCACGTTCTGCTGTACGAATTTGTTCATGCGTGCCACGAATCATTTCAGAAATGATGTCAAACAAACGTGGTGTGAACTTAAACATCATAAAGACGGTTGCAAGCGACTCAAGAGCTGCTTTACCTTCTTTACTGTTACGACCATGTTTTGCGATCGCATCTTTAGTCGCATTCCATGCAGCTTCTAACTCTGCAAAACGCACTTTTGCGATTTCAGGGTCTGGACCTGAATCACCCTCAGAATCATCATCACTTTCAGACTCTTCTTCATCATCGTCATCAAGTTTTACATCTTTAGTTGGTTTAGTCTCTGTTTCTTCTTCAAGATCAGCATCAACTTCTTCTAAAACTTCTGGAATTTCTTCATCAGACTCTGGATCTAAATAGCCTGAAAGGATATCGGCTAAACGACGCTCGCCAGTTTCGTAATCTTTATATTCTTGTAATACAACTTCAACCGCATTTGGCCAATAAGCAATTGAGTTTAAAACGTCACGAATACCTTCTTCGATACGTTTTGCAATCTGAATTTCGCCTTCACGAGTCAACAGTTCAACTGTTCCCATTTCTCGCATATACATACGAACAGGGTCAGTTGTACGACCAGGCTCATTTTCTACAGATGCTAAAACTGCAGCTGCTTCTTCTTCAGCAACTTCGTCAGTCGTTTCTGCGCTACTACCATCAAACATTGCATCGTCAGATTCTGGCGCACGTTCGTGTACAGGAATACCGACGTCTTGAAGCATCTGAATGATATCTTCAATCTGTTCGCTTTCAGTGATCGAGTCTGGGAGATGATCGTTAACCTCAGCGTAGGTTAAGTAACCTTGTTCTTTGCCTCGGCTAATCAGAGCCGCTACTTGTGAAGTAGGGGAATGCATATCGCTCATCTTTGCTCTCTTCTCGTTGAATCTGTGGCGGGGAAAAACCGTGCATTCTAGCACAATTAACTTATCTTTAGTATCGTATTAACTCAGTATAATTGGTTTTGAAAACCAATGAATTAAGTTGTTTAAGTTAATATTGGGTCAAAATTGTTCATTTCAAGCACATCATGCTTTTTATTTTAAACCAGCAATAAGGCTCTGATCCTTGATTAAATAATGACATATTTTTTTGTCCAAAAAAAACTAAAATTTTTATAAATATCAGCGAAAAATAAAATAAAACTTGACAAGTATTCTGAACAAAGATAAATAGCGCCTAGCCCCATTCATTTTTTCACACATGAGGTAGTTTTAGTGTCTTCTACAGATTTTGAACTAGATGATAACTACGGTGATGATGATGTTAGTTTTGATGAAACTACGAGCAAAATTAGCGCCAAAGAATCATTAGAAAAGCGTCGCTTGATTGATGACTTACTTGCACAGCGTCGTTTAGATCGTGAATTGAAAGATCTTGAATATGATTTTGACGATGATGATTTCGACGATGATGAAGACTAAATTAGATTGGGTATCCTGATCTAAAATGTTATTCTACGAAATTAAGATACAACCTTTGGAAATATAATGAGTGCATTAGATTTAGACTTGTTAAGTGACTACTTAGATGGCGACCAAAATGAGCATGGTCTAGATTTTGCTGCAACTCATGGTTTTTTGTGTGCGACAGCTGTAGGTCCTCAATTTGATCGTTGGTTGGATGAGTTATTTGACAATAATCAAAAGAAAGTGCCTGCAGAGATCGTAGCTCAAATTAAACTTTGGTTAGAAGATTTACGTCAAAAACTTGCCAATGAAGAAGGTATTGAATTTCCTTTTGAAATTGAAGAAGCAGATGTAGAGTCAAGCCTTGGGGATTGGAGTGTAGGCTTTGTCGATGCAATGTTCTTAAATGAAGATGCATGGTTCACACCTGAGTTTGAAGAGCAATTGGTTGATCTCACTCTGCCAATTATGGTGTTTAGTGGAGTTGACGAAGAAGATCCTCAAATGGAGTCTTTCCGCCGTAACGGTCAATTAATGGATGAGCTTGCAGAAGAAATTCCAGATAACTTGAATGAATTGTATTTGATGTATCATACGCCGAACTAATTAAAAAGCACCGTAAGGTGCTTTTTTTATTTTGAGTTCTTTCTTTTTTGTCTGCGGTACACAATCCAAATGATTATACCGATGACAATAGCGAGAATGAGATAGCTTACTTGGCTAAATATTTTGTGCATCATTTCAGTATTATTTCCAAAATAATAACCCACATATGCTAAAAAGGTGGTCCATATAACCGTGCCTAAACCACTATAAAACATAAACTTTACAAAAGGCATTTTGCTCATGCCTGCAGGTATACTAATCAGAGATCGTACTGCTGGAACCATACGTCCAAAAAAAACGATTCGATGTCCATATCTTTCAAACCATTCTAATGATTTATCAACATCAGCTACTTTAATAAATAAATACTTTCCATATTTATCAACGAATGCATAGAGCTTTTGATCAGAGATCTTACGTCCTAACCAATACAGCGTAGCGGCAGCTAAGAGCGAACCTATACTTCCTGAAATAATGACACCGATCAAAAGTAATTGACCCTGAGAAGCGGTATAGCCAGCTGAAGGCATAATAATCTCTGAGGGTATAGGTGGAAAAACATTATCGAGAAACATCAATAGAGCAATGCCGAAATAGCCCAATTGCTCCATCACTGAAATGATCCAATCTTTCATAAGTGATTTGTATTTTAAAGTTAAACCTATGCTAGAGGTTTTTAAGAAAAAATACAGTGAAATTAAGTTAATGCATTAATTCAGGGTGTTGAATTTGTATAAGTGTATGAACATAGACTTCTCGTAGGATATAGCTGACGAGAAGGGGCGTTACGCTGATGATGAAGACAAGAGTCATTGAATCTCTCATCTGAAAACCGATTGCTAAAGCAATAATTGCACCGATACAAGCACCCAATGTTACGATAAAATAATGGGATTGGTTATGGATATGCAATTTAACATCAGAATTATGTGAGTCGATATATGTAAATTTTAAATGTGTCGGTACAGCCGATACACGATCTAAATGATTATGGTGAGCAAAATTCCGTTGAACAGGAAGATATTTGAATGGCACTCGATTCATGACTTTCATCCTTGAGCTAAATTGATTTCCTTCATATTAAATTTATCTGAATGACTTCATGTGTTTTGTGTTGTTATAAAATAACTTTGTAATGGTGATATATCAGAATTGAAATTTTGTTTGTTCAATGTAAAAAGCGTCATCTACACTGTAATGTAGACAACGCTTTTGTAAATTAAATAAAATATTTTTTATTTAGAGGCGTTTACGTTTTGCAGCAATAATCTGAGACTGGCGCATACGGAAACCTTCTTTCTGCTTTTCTGTTGTTTTATCGATACAATAAACACATGATACGCCATGTTCGTAACTTGGTAATGCTACTTCTTCAGGGGTTAATGGCCAACCACAAGCATGGCACTTCACATTTTGACCTTCTTCCACTCCGTGTGTAACCGCAGTACGACCATCAAAAACAAAGCATTCACCTTCCCATAAACTTTCTTCAGGAGGGGTTTCTTCTAAATATTTAAGAATACCACCTTTGAGGTGATATACCTCTTTAAAGCCTTCTTGAAGAAGTAGTGAAGTTGATTTTTCACAACGAATCCCGCCTGTACAAAACATGGCAATCTTTTTATCTTTATGCTGTTCAAGATTGTTTTTTACATATTCAGGGAATTCGCGGAACGTTTCAGTTTTTGGATCAATTGCCCCTTTGAATGTGCCTGCTTTGTATTCGTAATCATTTCTTGTATCGACTAAGATCACGTCATCACGTGCAATGAGTTCGTTCCATTCTTTAGGGTCTAGATAGTGACCAACTAAGTCGCGTGGCTTCACTGGAACACCTAAAGTCACGATTTCTTTTTTATGTTTGATTTTCATTTTACGGAATGGTTTTTCGTCACTGTGTGACTCTTTATATTCCATATCATTAAATCCTTCATTTAAAAGGAATTGATGAATGACATCAATTGCATGACGGTCACCTGCAACTGTTCCGTTAATCCCTTCATGGGCAACAATAAGAGTACCGCATAGGTTGATGGTTTTTACCAACTCAAGTAATTTTTGTTGAAGTGCTAGAGAATCTTCAACCTCTTTAAATTGATAAAGTGCCGCAACAACCCAACCAGTGGTCGCTTGCTGTTCTACAGGTGCAAGCTGTTCTACAGTAGCGTTCATGGAGTACTCCAAATGTATTAATATAGGGATAAAATCAGGCGCGTATTCTAACGCGATTTTTGAAAATATGCGAGAAAGCCATAGAAAATTTATGGTTTTATATGAGGAAAATATTTTGAATACAGCGCGTCGAATCCCTTCATTAACACCATGTGCGGGACGTTGTTCAACAGTGTTTGGTGATGCGGTATGTCGTGGTTGTCGACGTTTTAATCATGAAGTGATTCAATGGAATACTTATAATGAAGAACAACGACTGAGTATTTGGAAGCGTTTAGATCAACAACTGGATCAAATTTTGGTTCCAATGCTTCCTCATGCTCAACTTTCTGAGGTGGAAAAATTCATTGAATCAAAAAGAATCCGAGTATTGGAGAATGCTTCAAAAGGCCGAAAATTATATCATGCGCTTAAAATTTGCGAAAAAAATAAGCATTTAGCAGAGCAGAGTGGTTTAGGTATTTCAGCTCCACATGTTAAACCGATCTGGACTGAGTTTGAACGTCGGGTTCTAGCTTTGGCGAATGCCAGTTATGAATTAGCTTGGTTAAGAGCAGATGGGATTAGCCAGAGCTTGCAGTTGGTGGATGAAGAGTAATTCTATGATAATTTGTTATAAAAAAACTCGCTCAAGTAAGCGAGTTTTTTAGTCAATCATTAAGCAACTTGGACTGGAATACAGTTTGCTGTGTGATTCACAGTGTTATCTGGATTTGCATAAACCAAACGTGGTTTATGTGCATCAGCTTCTGCAACAGTAAAATCACCGAAAGTCGCGATAATAATAATGTCACCTAAATCTGCTTGATGTGCAGCACCACCATTTACAGAAATAATGCCTGAGTTTTCCTCACCACGGATTGCGTAAGTTGTAAAACGCTTGCCATTAGTTACATTCCAAATATGAATTTCTTCATATTCACGAATACCAGCTAAATCTAGTAATACACCATCAATTGCACATGAACCTTCATAATGAAGTTCAGCTTGTGTTACAACTGCACGGTGGATTTTAGCTTTTAATAAACGAGATAGCATGGGAAGCGTCTCCTGAGTTGTTCTAAGATTGTTTTATTATCTAGAAACAACAGTTTTTTAATTTGGGTGAAGCATTTGAAAGCGCATTTTGCCCTCAAATTTTCATCGTGGCAAGAAAAATTGTTGAACAAAAATTAAATTTATCAACTACGGCTTGTAGGCATTTATTTGATTCATTGCCTGCTGAATTTCACCATTCACTAATAATTTTGTACGACTTAGTGCGTGATGAATTGCATCGTCAATGAGCGTTTGTTCACTTGAGGGTGCTTTACCTAGAACATGACCTGATACACGGTCTTTTGATCCAGGGTGTCCAATTCCGATACGTAAACGATGGAAGTTAGGGCCAGTATGAGGAACAATGTCACGTAAACCGTTATGACCACCATGACCACCACCCGTTTTGAGGCGAATGATACCTGGATCCATATCAAGTTCATCGTGAGCAATAAGCATTGCTTCTGGAGAGATTTGGTAGAATTTTGCGAAGGGTACAACACTTTGACCAGAACGGTTCATAAAGGTTGAAGGTAATAAAAGTCGAACATCTTGTCCTTCTACATTACCGCGACCACTTAATCCATTAAACTTAGGGTCATTTTTAAGTGTTATGCCATATTGTTCTGCAAGACGTTCTACATACCAGAAGCCTGCATTATGGCGGGTTTGAGCATACTCTTTACCAGGGTTGCCCAAACCAACAATCAGTGAAATATGAGACACTAATTTACACCATCAACACTTATGCGCGTTTGAAGTCAGCGTGCATTGGAGTGTTTTTAGCTGGGTGACGTTGTAAAGCTTGGATTTTAACGCTTTCAACTTTACCATCAACATCAATTTCAATTACTTCTTCAAAGAAAGCGTTGTCTTCTAAGTATTTAACAAGCTGACGAAGCTCAAGTGTAATTGCTACAGGTGCAGCATCACCACCATAGATGATAGCAGGAACTTTAGATTGAAGACGAAGGCGGCGGCTCGCACCTTTCCCTTGTACTGCTTCTTCACGTGCTACTGCATTTAATACGAAGTTTGCCATGAGAGACATCCTATTTAAGTTAAGTGAACTAGATCTGCGACCGATCTAGTGATAGAAAGCCCTACCAAAAGGCAGGGCTTTAAAATTTTAGCGCTCTATTATAGATAAGAATCAAACATTGCGCTAATAGATTCTTCGTTGTTAATACGACGAATTGTTTCAGCAACCATACTCGCAACTGAAACTTGGCGAATCTTACCAAGAGCTAAAGCTTCTTCTGAAAGCGGAATTGTATCTGTCACAACAAGTTCGTCGATAACAGAGTTTTTCAAATTCTCGATCGCTTTACCAGATAAAACAGGGTGAGTAGCATATGCTACGACACGACGCGCACCAAAAGTCTTCAATGCATCAGCGGCTTTACATAAAGTACCAGCTGTATCAACCATGTCATCAACGATCACACAGTCGCGATCTTTAACATCACCAATCAAATGCATCACTTGTGATTCATTTGCTTTTTGACGACGTTTGTCGATGATAGCTAAATCGATATCGCCCATTTGTTTCGCAACAGCACGAGCACGAACAACACCACCAACGTCTGGCGAAACAACCATAAGGTTGTCATGAGACTGTTGACGTAAGTCAGCTAAAAGCGCTGGCGTACCGTAAATGTTGTCTACAGGGATGTCGAAGAAACCTTGAATTTGGTCAGCATGAAGATCGATCATCACAACACGGTCAATACCTACAGTTGTTAGCATATCTGCTACTACTTTTGCAGTAATTGGAACACGTGAAGAACGAGGACGACGGTCTTGGCGAGCATAACCGAAATAAGGAATCACAGCAGTGATACGACCAGCACTTGCACGACGCAATGCATCTGCCATTACTAAGATTTCCATAAGGTTATCATTAGTTGGAGCACAAGTAGGCTGAACGATGAATACGTCTTTACCACGGACATTCTCAGTGATTTCGACAGCGATTTCACCATCAGAGAATTGACCTACAGATGCAGCACCTAGAGGGATATGCAAGTGGCTAACGACTTTTTGGGCGAATTGTGGATGCGCAGTTCCACTAAAAACGACAAGATTGGGCATGAAGCACCCTTGGCGGTTGAAATGTATAGAATGAGATGGCAGGGGCGGCTGGATTCGAACCAACGGATGGCGAGATCAAAACCCGCTGCCTTACCACTTGGCGACGCCCCTAATGCGGCAGAACTTTAATGGTTTTATATGGGTTTGTCAAGATTGTTTGACTCAACTCATGATACCAATGTTCTGTCTTTTTGAACTAAATTGGCAGGGGCGGCTGGATTCGAACCAACGGATGGCGAGATCAAAACCCGCTGCCTTACCACTTGGCGACGCCCCTATCATTTAAACGATGA
>NZ_JBWYII010000009.1:0-131939 GCF_056779705.1 Acinetobacter sp. 25-47-130
ACACCCCCTTCAATACAAGGGGGTGTTTTTTTATGTGAAAAGAAAAAAATAAACAAATAAAATTAAGGGAAAGGCATGGGTACGGGAAAATATCCGTTAAATACATTTTTAATCTTAAAATTGAAAAAATAATCATATAAACGATAAATTTTATGTCTTGAACATTTATAACAACCGCTTTTATCCATCTGATGCTCAAATTCATAAAGCATGATTAGTTTCTATCGGTATCCCTGTGTACATAGAAAAATGATCGCCTAAACAATAGGTCGTGGTTGTATTTTAATGCTTTAAGTAATGAGTGACTAAAATGCATGCGAGATGCAATAGAGGCATGTATATAATAAAAAGTAAGAGTGAAAAATATATTACTTAATTACTCATGAACAGAAGTTGCTTGAGAGGTCATGATATAGTGAATTTAAAAGTTTTAAATCCGAATATATTTAAGGATACGCGATGACCAATTCAGAAAAAAAAATTGAGTGTGATTATTCTCTTTATGTTGCCTCTAAAGCATCCCAAACAGGTCAATGGCTTGAGGTAAAAGATAAATTTAGCCAAAAAACATTTGCCCGAGTAGCCTTAGCAGATGCAAATACTTTAGAAAAAGCAATCCAATCTGCAATTGATGCAGAACAGGCAATGGCAAAATTAGAACCATTTCAAAAGCAAAAGATTTTATTACATTGTGTCAAACGCTTTGGCGAAATGAGAGAGGAATTAACTGCAATTTTGATTGCAGAGGGTGGAAAGCCATTAAAAGCAGCTCAGGCTGAAGTTGAGCGTCTTATAAATACCTTTCAAATCGCTGCTGATGCTGTTACACAAATCGACGATGGGCGTTTAATGCCATTGGCTGTAACAGCTGCTGCACAGGGTTATACAGGTATGATTAAACATGTTCCGATTGGTGCTATATCATTAATTAGTCCTTTTAATTTTCCACTTAATTTAACTGCTCATAAAATTGCACCTGCAATTGCAGCAGGGTGTCCTTTCGTACTGAAACCTGCGTCACTTACACCAGTTTCTGCTCTAAAAATTGCAGAAGTGTTGGCTGAAACTGATTTACCTCAAGGTGCATTTTCAGTTTTACCTTGTCCTCGCGAACAGGCGGATATTTTGGTAACCGATGACCGATTCAAATTACTCAGTTTTACTGGATCGGATGAAGTCGGTTGGGATATGAAAGCACGTGCTGGTCGAAAAAAAGTCACCTTAGAGCTTGGTGGAAATGCTGCTGTTTTAATTGAACCTGATACTGAAATATCTGATGTGTTAATTGATCGTCTTATTGGGGGAGCTTATAACCATGCAGGTCAAGTTTGTATTAGTGTCCAAAGAATTTTAGTCCATGAAAATATTTATACTGATTTAAAGAAGAAATTAATTTCCAAAATTAAAAAAATCAAAGCGAGCGATCCAAATTCAGACTTGACCTTATGTGGCCCTATGATCAAGGAGGGAGAAGCTAAAAGGCTTAAAAAATGGGTCGATAAAGCGGTAAAGAAAGGCGCAAAAGTTTTAGTCGAAGGTCAGGTAAAAGGGGCTTTATTTGATCCAATATTGCTAGAAAATGTTGATACGTCTTTAGAAATTTATAAAGATGAAGCTTTTGGGCCAGTAGCTATTCTAGAGAAGTATAAAGATTTTGAAAAAGGCATTGCTACAATTAATCGAAGTCGATTTGGTCTACAAGCTGGCGTTTATACACAAAGTCTGAATAAAATGATGTATGCGTGGAATCATTTACATGTAGGTGGTGTCATCATTAATGATATTCCATCATTCCGTGTGGATAACATGCCTTATGGTGGTGTTAAAGATTCAGGTCTAGGTCGAGAAGGGATTCAATCAGCAATTCGAGATATGCAAGAAGAGCGATTGCTTGTGATTAAACAAGGATAAATTATTATTTATGTTAAAAGGAGCATAACGCTCCTTTTAAATTATTTAGTTTAGATTAACGCTGTGATTTAAAAATAAACATATTGAGTTAAAAATTAATCAATAAGAATAAAAAAATGATGAAACACAGTTTTTTCCTGAATTAATTACAGAAAAATCTGATTAAAAGCGCTATTGTTGATTCATTAAACATCCTTTATTTCATCTTTCTTTAACCAAGAATATTAAATAAGGGGTGGTTTGTAATTCGAAAAAAATGCTCAAAAGGCCGTTTCTGATTCAAACAACAAAATTTTAATGGTATGCAATTACTTGCGAGATAACATCAACAATAGCAGTAAGCGTGTACCCATTTACGGATTAGGTACTATATGACAGCTTCACGTGAAAATTGGAGCGCCAGATCAGGTTTTATTATTGCAGCTATTGGTTCTGCAGTAGGTTTAGGCAATATTTGGCGTTTTCCCTATGTCGCATATGAAAATGGTGGCGGGGCATTTTTAATCCCTTATCTGGTTGCAATTTTTGCTGCCGGTCTTCCACTTTTATTTTTAGATTATGCAGTTGGACATAAATACCGTAAGGCCCCACCTACAGCTTACAAGAAGTTGATGAATGGTGAATCATTGGGTTGGTGGCAAGTCGCTGTGACATTAATTATTGGTATT
Organism: Acinetobacter sp. 25-47-130; assembly: GCF_056779705.1. NCBI lineage: Bacteria > Pseudomonadati > Pseudomonadota > Gammaproteobacteria > Moraxellales > Moraxellaceae > Acinetobacter > Acinetobacter sp. 25-47-130. Next base: position 2,580 of record NZ_JBWYII010000009.1, read on the forward strand.
TACTATGCCAGTGTATTGTCATGGGCGGGTAGTTATATGTTCTACTCATTTGGTCAACAGTGGGGAAGTGATACAGAAAAATTCTTTTTCACCACCTATCTTCAGAATGGCGAAGGCTTAGCATTTGGATTTGTTCCGACCTTATTTATAGGTTTGGTTGTCGTTTGGGCGATCGTTATGTTCATCCTGTATGGTGGGGTGAAGAAAGGCGTGGAATTGTCGAATAAGATCTTTATGCCCTTGTTGGTGGTTTTATTCACGATTCTCGTGATTCAAGCTGTTCGTTTACCAGGTGCTGTCCAAGGTTTAAATGCATTCTTTACACCAAACTGGGAAGCGATGGGCAACTATAAAGTGTGGTTAGCTGCATTTGGCCATATCTTTTTCTCGTTATCCGTTGGTTTCGGGATTATGTTGACCTACGCTTCATATTTGAAGAAAAAAACGAATTTAACTGGTTCTGGACTAGTCGTTGCTCTTGCAAATTCATCTTTTGAAATTTTAGCTGGTATTGGGGTATTTGCAGCATTAGGTTTCATGGCCTACAGTGCGGGTGCTTCAGTTGACGATGTTGTATCTGGTGGTATTGGTTTAGCTTTTATCGCTTTCCCTAAAATCATTTCAAGCATGGGGGCTGGCGGAGACTTATTTGGCTTCTTGTTCTTTGCATCTTTAACAGTTGCAGGGATTACATCCATGGTCAGTATTCTTCAAGTTCCAATCGCAGGTTTCCAAGACAAGTTAGGATGGTCTCGTAAGAAGGCTGTGACAATTATTGCAGGTGGTTCAGCAATTGTTTCAACTTTATTGTTCTCAACTCACAGCGCGATTACGTTTGTCGATATTATCGATTACTTTGCCAATAATATTGGTATTGTCGCGGGTGGCTTATTATCAATCGTATTGGTGTCATGGTTCCGTCGACCGTTGTTAAAGCAACTTCAAGAGCATGTAAATCAATATGCTAGTATTAAGCTAGGTGCTGGTTGGAACTTCATGTTGACTGTAGTTACGCCAATCTCATTGTTAGCTGCGCTATTGATGACCTTGAAGTCAATATTTACTGAAGGTTATGGCGGTTATCCAATTGAGATTCTATTGCCAATTGGTGGCGGTGTAGTTGCAATCTTTGTATTCTGTGCGGTTGTTTTTAGTCGTCTAAAAGACAATGGACCTGAGGAGAAATAAGATGAATACTTCTGCTTTAATGATGCTTATTATCTCAACAGTGCTGTTATGGGGTGGTCTTATTTTAGCCATGATTCATTTGGCAAAAAACCCAGATGAGCTTGAAGATTAAACTACTTCAGATCAATATTAAAAAAGCCATGACACGAGTCATGGCTTTTTTATATGTCGGTAAATTAGAAATAAACTATCTTAAAAAATAGCATTAAATCTTTTGAATTAAACAATAATAGAATCCATCACCATGACCTTGTTGTGGCAATAACTGACGGCCGTGGATTTGTTCAATTCCCCAATTTACATTTAATTTGATTTCTTGAGCATCTGCATGCGTGTTGAAGAAATCAATCATTTGGTGTTCATTTTCAGCTTTCAAAATCGAGCAGGTAATATAAAGCATTGATCCGCCAACTTTGAGTTGTAGCCACATGTGATTCAGAATCTGTTTTTGAAGAGCAACCGTTTGTTGGATATCGGTAGATTGGCGAAGTAAACGAATATCTGGATGACGTCGTACAACTCCAATAGCAGAACACGGTGCATCGAGAATAATACAGTCAGCTTGTTCAGGTGCAGACCATACCGTAGCATCAGCAGTGAGTATTTCTACTGGAGCATACTGATTAAGTGCAAGACGCTCTAAGTTTTCACTTACGCGGCTTAAACGCTTTGTGTCGTGATCGATCGCATACAGCTTTTTAGGGCGATAACACTCCAAAATATGTGCTGTTTTTCCACCTGGAGCCGCACATGCATCAATTACGATTTTATCATCAAGATTTGGCAATAAGGTCGCGCAAAGTTGAGCATGTTCATCCTGAACAGAAAAACCACCTTCTTCAAAGCCAGGGAGATGAGGAATATGCACGGATTGATCTAAGATAATGCCGACATCGGACCATTCACATGGATGAGCATCAATCCCTTCTTCATCAAGAATATCTAAATATTCCTCACGGCTTACCTGTCGTTCATTTACACGTAGTGTCAAAGGCGCAGCCAGTTTAAGCTCAGCTGAAAGCATTTCAAGATACTCTGGCCAATCTTTTTTCAAACGCTTAAATAGCCAACTAGGTAAACCATGGGTTTGGTCTAATGCTTCGCCGAATTCTTCAGTTTCACGTGAAACACGACGTAGAATCGCATTCACGACGCCACTTAAAGCCTCAAAACCAAGTTGTTTGGTGGCTGTTACCGTTTCTGAGATAGCCGCATGTGCTGGAATACGCGTGCAAAGTAGTTGATATAAGCCTAAATATAGGCAGCTTTCAACGGTTTCATTGTTGAGCGGTTTAGTCAGAAGAGGGAGAGTAATTGCTTTAAGCGCATGCCATTGGCGTAAAGTGCCTAAAGTCAATTCATGAAATAAGGCCCGATCACGTTCACCAACCAATGAAAGATGTTGGGAAAGAACAGAGGTGAGGGATTGTCCATTCTGAACGGCCAGTAATGTTTTAATCACATGCCCGCGTAAATTTAAATGAGAAGATTGTTGGCTCATGCGAAGATCTGTCCTGGCTGCAATTTTTGACTTTGTAGAATTTGTGCAGCATTGAGCGCTTTACCGCCTGGCCACTGAAGTTGAGTGAGGCAAATCACTTGATGATCACCACACACAACGTGAACACCATCCTGATCGACAGCGATGATTTCACCGATTTGTTGAGTTGATGGAGTGAGTGTAGAAAGTTTCGAATTCCAAATGCGTAAATTGTTGGTTTCATCAATAGGAGTGAAAGCTACGGGCCAAGGATTGAAAGCACGGATATTACGATTAATCGTCACAGCATCATTTGCCCAGTTAATTTGAGCTTCAGCCTTAGAAAGTTTATGTGCATACACTGTAAGTGATTCATCTTGAGCTTCACGTGTATTTAAATAATGCTTTAAAGTATCTTCACTTTCTAAAACAGCGAGAGTGGCTTCAGCCCCTTGTTGAGCGAGTTTGTCATGCAAGGTTGCGGATGTATCTTCAGCCGTAATAGGACAGATGGTTTTATACATCATGTCACCAGTGTCTAACCCAGCTGCCATTTTCATGATCGTAATACCTGTTTCAGTATCACCTGTCGCGATAGCACGTTGAATAGGGGCTGCACCTCGCCAGCGAGGCAATAAGGAACCATGAATATTCAAGCAGCCGTATTTAGGTGTATCTAAAACGACTTGAGGCAAGATTAAACCGTAGGCTGCGACCACCATCACATCAGCATTGAAAGACTTGAGTTCAGCTTGAGCAGCCAAACCTTCCTCAGTCGACGATTTAAAATGTAAAGGTTGGTAAACAGGAATATTGTGCTCAAGCGCCAATTGCTTTACCGCTGATGCTGTCAATTTTTGTCCACGTCCTGCTTTACGGTCTGGCTGCGTATACACAGCAACAATTTCATGAGAAGTCTTTAGCAAAGCTGCTAATGCACTCGCTGCAAATTCAGGGGTTCCCGCAAAGATGATTTTCACTCAGACACTTCCAAAACAATATAAAGAACATTATATGCCAAAAGCGATTTTCGCCCAAATAAGGTCGTAATTTGAAACGTTTTCATGTGCATTTTGTGCTTAAGGTGTGATTAATAAAATTTATGTATTTTTAAAAAAAGATTCATGAAAGTTTTGTATTACGATTTCAGATAAGGGTTTATAGTAGATCACATCTCTTACATCGATTTAGATCGTTGAGGGCAAATCAGACCTATACGAACAATTGCAAGCAATGGTTAACTGTTAATCAGAAAGCTGTCATAATAGAAGTAAGGTTCAACTGATTTAGCCTTATATTTCAGTATCATTTAGCCAGATTGAATACATATTCATCGAGCTCAGCTTAAGTTGGAAATAAAAATGCCTGACTATCGTTCGAAAACATCAACACACGGAAGAAATATGGCGGGTGCACGTGGCTTATGGCGTGCAACTGGAATGAAAGACGAAGATTTTGGCAAACCAATTATTGCAGTAGTCAACTCATTCACACAATTCGTACCGGGTCATGTGCATCTTAAAGACTTAGGTCAGCTTGTTGCACGTCAGATTGAACAAGCGGGTGGTGTAGCTAAAGAATTTAATACAATCGCAGTAGACGACGGTATTGCAATGGGTCACGACGGAATGTTGTATTCATTACCATCGCGTGATTTGATTGCTGACTCAGTCGAATACATGGTCAATGCACACTGTGCAGATGCAATGGTTTGTATCTCGAACTGCGACAAAATCACACCGGGAATGTTGATGGCGGCAATGCGCTTGAACATTCCTGTTGTGTTTGTTTCAGGCGGTCCAATGGAAGCTGGTAAAGTCCAAATTCGTGGTGGTGAACAAGCGATTGACCTTGTGGATGCCATGATTGTTGCTGCAGATGACAACTATACAGATGAAGAAGTAAAAGCATACGAACGTTCTGCATGTCCAACTTGTGGTTCATGTTCAGGGATGTTTACTGCAAACTCAATGAACTGTTTGACAGAAGCATTAGGTTTATCATTACCGGGTAATGGTTCAACACTTGCAACGCATGCCAACCGTAAAAAACTATTTGAGCGTGCGGGTCAGTTGATTGTTGAAATCACAAAACGCCATTACGAACAAAATGATTACAGCGTATTACCACGCAACATTGCCCCTAAAGCTGCTTATGAAAATGCCATGACTTTAGATATCGCGATGGGTGGTTCTACCAATACAGTACTTCACTTATTAGCGGCTGCGCATGAAGCAGAAGTTGATTTTACAATGGACGATATCGATCGTTTATCACGTAAAGTGCCTGTACTGTGTAAAGTTGCACCTGCGGTTAAAAATGTTCACATGGAAGATGTCCACCGTGCAGGCGGTATCATGTCGATCCTTGGCGAACTAGACCGTGCAGGTTTGTTAGATACTTCTGTACCAACCGTACACGAAAAAACATTAAAAGACGCTTTAGATAAGTGGGACATTATTCGTACTGAAAATGAAGAGGTATATAACTTCTATAAATCAGCACCGGGCGGTGTACCAACACAAACAGCATTCTCACAAGACCGTTACTACACACGTCTTGATGGCGACCGTGAAAATGGCGTGATTCGTAATGCAGAACATGCTTTCTCTAAAGACGGCGGTTTAGCAGTCCTTTACGGTAACATCGCACTTGATGGTTGTATCGTAAAAACGGCTGGTGTAGATGACTCGATTCTGAAATTCAACGGTACAGCACGCGTATTTGAAAGCCAAGATGATGCAGTAGAAGCAATCTTAGGCGGCAAAATCGTAGCAGGTGACGTGGTTCTGATTCGTTACGAAGGTCCACAAGGTGGTCCGGGTATGCAAGAAATGCTGTATCCAACAAGCTACTTAAAATCAAAAGGCTTAGGTAAAGACTGTGCGCTTGTGACTGATGGCCGTTTCTCGGGTGGTTCATCAGGTCTTTCAATTGGTCACGTGTCTCCAGAAGCGGCTGAAGGCGGTGCAATTGCTTTAGTTGAAGATGGCGACCGTATCGAAATTGATATTCCAAACCGTACGATTCACTTAGCAGTTGCTGATGATGTATTGGCTGCGCGCCGTGAAGTACAAGAAGCTAAAGGTTGGAAGCCTGCGAAAGAGCGTCCACGTAAAGTATCTAAAGCACTGAAAGCGTATGCAATGCATGCAACAAGTGCTGCAAAAGGTGCGGTACGTGATATCTAATCTGCTTATAAACTAGATCAATCATGATTAAAAAGCATCCTTTGGGATGCTTTTTTAATCACTAAAAGTTTGAATTTCATCTGAAAGCGTCAATTACATTAATGACAATATTTGATAGAAAGGTCATAAATATTGATCAATTCTCTTTGTCTTGATATAAGTTTTGCTCGCGTTCAAACTTTTTTAGTTTTAAAAAAAGCGATGAATTCGATACTTTGAGCACATAATTTACCAGTAAAATCATCTGAGGCACATCTCATGTCATTGTTACGCCGTTGGTTTGATCCGCTACGATCGAGTTGGTTTTATCAGAAACCAAATCGTCAAGAGGTCTTGTCAACTGAGCAGGGTTTAACGATCTATCTTCGTTTAGATGATGTGTATAGTTATCTTGCAGTCCAGCAATTGGCACAATTAAATGACATTTTAAAAGATGAAATTAAGCCTTTAAAAATTGTTATCTCAGATACTGCTGCTGAAGCTCCAAATGATATGAGTCCTGAAGAGTGGCAAGATTACAGTCTACGTGATGCCCAAATTTTAGCGTACCAGCATCGTTTCGGATTCGATAATGAAAAGCCTGAAATACCAAGTGCTGAAGCGATTCAACAGGCAGAAACGATTTTACGAAATACCCCATTAACAGGTGAAAATTTTCTCTATTTATTGGAAGATGTCTTCCATATGTTGTGGCAACAGCAGTATGGAAAATTACGTACTTTGTATGTCATGGCTAGTCGACATCGAAAAGAACAACAAATCGCTGAGCGAACTTTTGATCACACGCCAGTTTTAGCAAGTTTTTTTGAGCTCGGTAATCGTCGGTATCATGCGGTAGATGATTTATTAAGATTGACCCGCCGTTTAAAACAACAAAGACTCTTGACCGGTAATCCTATTTTTCTCATCAATCATATTGAGTGGCGGGAACACCTAATGAATGATGCTGAAGAATTATCTGAGATTCAGGCGATGAATCCTGAGTTAGACCTCTATATTGCATTAGAAGATCCGATCTCTTGGTTATTATTAGCTTATATTAAAGAGGAACTTGCCGATTATTACGATATCCAACTTACCGTTTATCCATTGCAATATCAGGGACGAGATTTATTTGATTGGAGTTTGGCAACGCGTTTATCTAAACGAACAGAAGTAAAATTTACGCCGTTTTGCCGACCGACTCAGCAGGCGACATATGAAATAGCACGATTGTTTTACAGTGTGCCTGAGGATCAACGTCTTGATGCAATGTATGAAATCTTGCAGGCTGTTTGGAGTAAAGGTAAAGATCTATCGTATCGACCTCATATTCAAGCCTTAAAACAGAGCTTGAATATCACGACGCTCACTGAAGAGTCGATCAGTCAAAAGTTAGAAGAAAATCAATTACTCTGTGAGATGAAATCACAACCTGATTTACCAGTGCTTGAGCTTCGTATCGATGGAAAGAGTTATGTGTTTAATAGCTTATATCGTGTATGGATGATTGAAAGTATTTTCAGTAATGTGTTAGAACAAAAGTACAAAAGTGAAAATGAATCTGAACACAGGGATACCGAATCAATTGAAAATCAATAAAGAAAAATGCGAAACCCTTCAGCAAGCTCGAGCACAAATAGATTCAATTGATCAAGCCATAACAGAATTAATTGGTTTACGCCAATATTACGTAGATCAGGCAGTGCGATTTAAAAGAACTATCCAAGATGTACAGTCACCTGAACGTGTTGAAATAGTGATTGAAAAAATACGTGAATTGGCTACAAAGAATGGTGTGGATCCATTACTGATGGAAAAAATATATCGAGAGATGATTCAACACTTTATTCAAAGAGAGTTAAAAGAAATACGACCATAATAGTCGGAATTCTAATAAGAATGAGGAACTTAGTTTCCTCTTTTATTCATTGAAATTTACAAAATATATAGCCGATTTGTGAACTGGTTCAACAAAGCTTAGTGTTACAAAAAATAATATTAAGTTAACATTTGGATACATCACTTTTTAGACTGACGGTCGAAGGCGCTATGGATACCCAGTTACAATTAGAAAAAATAGTCAAGGATCTTGAAAACTATAAAGTAGCCATTGATGCACATTCAATTGTAGCCATAACAGATGCACGTGGCGTCATTACTCATGTCAATGAGAAGTTTTGTAATATCTCACAGTATTCTTATGAAGAACTGGTCGGATCAACACATAAAATTATTAATTCAGGCTATCACCCGAGAAGTTTTTTTAAATATATGTGGAAAGCCATTTCGAGTGGAGAAATTTGGAAAGGCGAAATTTGTAACCGAGCTAAAAATGGTTCTTTATATTGGGTTGAAACCACGATTGTGCCGCTTAAAGATAATAATGGCGTTTTACAAAACTATATCTCCATTCGAACTGATATCACACAGCTAAAAAATTCCGAAGACCATGCACGTTATATGGCATTACATGATGAATTAACGGGATTGCCTAACCGCCGTTTTATGCAAGAACGCATGTTGGCGGTGATTGAATCATGTAAACAAAATGGTACACATAGTGCACTCATGATGTTGGATTTGGATAACTTCAAAAATATTAATGACACGTTAGGACACGATCGTGGAGATGACCTACTCAAAATGGTCTCGGTGCGTCTTATGGAGTGTGTGGCACAGCAGAATGCAATTGTCCGTCTTGGTGGAGACGAGTTTTTAATTATTCTTTCAGATTTAGATCCAGATGAAACGATTGCTAATCAAGCAGTGATGCAAATCGCTGATAAAGTTCGTGCTGCATTAAATGAGCCTTTCGTATTAAAGGATAATAAAATTCATACTAGCTCTAGTATCGGAATTTTTATTTTCCGTAATTCAAAATTGCCAAAAAATGAGTTGCTTAAGTACGCCGACATGGCGCTGTATCAAGCTAAAGAAAATGGTAAAAACTGCATATGTGTTTTTGATCCTGAAATGGAACAAAGTGTTATTGCTAAAGCTGCTTTATTAAATGATTTAAGATTAGCTTTATTACGAGATGAGTTCCAACTTTATTATCAGATTTTAGTAAATCGCGAAGAGGAAGTGATCGGGTATGAGGCTTTGCTACGTTGGAGTCATCCTGAACACGGTTTAATTTTACCAGGTCGATTTATTGAAGAAGTGGAGAAAACTGATCTCATACATGATGTTGGTAATCGTGTATTAGTATTAGCATGCCAACAGTTAAAAGATTGGAGCCAATACCCAGAATCTTCAAACTGGACGATTTCAGTCAATATTAGTGTCGAACAATTCCGTAAGACTGACTTTGATAAAAATGTGCTTCGGATTATTGATGAAGCAGGAATTGATCCAACATTATTACGTTTAGAACTCACTGAAAGCATGTTCTATACCGATATGCATAACTCAATTGAGAAAATGAAAAAGCTCATCGAGCGTGGATTAAGATTCTCTATGGATGATTTTGGAACAGGATATTCTTCATTGAATTACCTCAAAATGCTTCCACTGGATCAACTCAAAATTGATCGTTCATTTGTAGAAAATATTGTCGGTAATCCACGTGATATTGCTATTGTGAAAACGATTATTGATTTAGCACAAATTCTTGATCTGAATGTGGTGGCAGAGGGTGTAGAAACTGAAGAGCAGTTCCAAGTTCTAAAAGAAAATGGTTGTAATACGTTTCAAGGCTATTATTTTGGTCGACCTAAACCCATTGAAAAAAAATCTTAAAATACTTAATTAGAATAAAAAATTAAAAAAGAGAGCATTAAGCTCTCTTTTTTTATATGCGATAGATTTTTAGTTAGACTTTCCACCTAAGCTAAAGAACCAATTCAGGAATAATGCAGCAAAGGTAGCCGTTCCAATACCACCTAAATTGAAGCTACCAAATTGAAGCGCAAAGTCACCAGTACCTAAGATCAGCGTGATCGCAGCAATCATGAGGTTTTTATTTTTAGAGAAATCGACACGATGTTCGATCCAAATTTTAGCACCAGCGATGGTAATTAAACCAAACACCACAATTGATGCACCTGCAAGAATCGCAGTTGGAATGGTTTGAATAATTGCACCAAATTTTGGTGATAAGCCAAGGAAAATTGCGAATACACCTGCGATGGCAAAAATAATCGTGGAATAGACACGTGTCACAGCCATCACGCCAATATTTTCCCCATAAGTGGTCATGCCTGGAGCACCTACACCACCGGCTAATGATGTTGCAACACCATCGGCTACAAATGCTTTACCAATATGTGGGTCTAGATTTTCACCAGTCATGGCAGAGACTGCTTTGATGTGACCTAAGTTTTCAGCCACTAAAATTAAAGCTACAGGAGCAATGATGAGCATCGCGTTCGTACTGAACTCAGGAGCATGAAAGTTAGGCAGACCAAACCATGCAGCTTGTGTAATCGGCGTGAAGTTAATTGGAGTACCGTAACCCATGATATTCGTAATAACAAAGTATACGATATAAGACAGCACCAAACCCACAAGTAAAAGTAGGCGTTGTAGCATCCCTTTGGTGAATACTGCAATTGAAGCCATACACATGACAGTAATCAATGCCATCCACATATTAAATGGATTACCCGCGACACTTTTTACTGTTACCGGTGCAAGATGCAGACCGATGATCATGACCACAGAACCTGTTACGACAGGAGGCATGAGCTTTTCAATCCATCGAGTACCTGTTGCCATCACCAGAAAACCAATTAAGGCATAAAGTACACCACAGGCAATAATTCCCCCAGCAGCTAATGCAATATTCGCATTTGCTCCAGCACCGGTATAGCCCGTTGCCGCGATGACTACACCAATAAAAGCAAAGCTTGAGCCTAAATAACTGGGCACTCGACCGCCAGTGATGAGGAAAAATAACAGGGTACAAATACCTGACATTAATATGGCAAGATTAGGATCAAAACCCATTAATAATGGTGCTAAAACTGTCGCACCAAACATGGCAAAAGCATGTTGAATGCCAAGAACTACACTTTGCGCAGGAGGTAAATATTCGGTCGTGCCAACAGGACGCGTATCAATATCATCCGTGAAGGGACGCCATTTAGGAAACCAACTGGTCATAAAGTGAGCACTCAATAATTAAATTGTGCACATCATACGCCTGTTTTATGAGAAATCATCTGTTTCTTGCAAAATTATTAAAACTAATGGTCTGACTTTTATCAAATTTTTACCCATTGGTAAAAAAAATATGTTTTAAAAATAAAGTAAAATCAGCCTATTGCAATTCAGCTATATCAAAAAAATCTATATACATATTGAGTAAAAAATTTATAGGAGCTTTGTTGTCATTACTGAAAATTAGAATAAAGTCTCTAAATTGCTCAAGCCCATAAAGGTACTTGAGCATAGACAGTCGTGAAATCAACCCGTATTACGTAATCCAGCAGCAATACCTGCAATACTTACCATTAATGCATGGTCAACCTCAGTTTGTTCGACAGTTCGTTCAGCTAAATATTCGCGACGTCTTTTCATGAGTTCTGCTTGTAACAGGTGTAATGGAAGGAGATAGGGTTTACGGATCTTCATGGCTTGATCAAGAACTTCATTAGAACTGAGTAATTTAGATTCACCTTTCATTGCCAATAAAGTTTGTACTGCGTCATGTAAGCGTTGGCGTAGTTCCGCACCCAATACTTTAAGATTTTCATCTTGGGTGAGATGAGATTCATAATACAATGCGACATTGCTATCTGATTTAGATAGCACCATCTCCAACATATCAATTAAAGTTTGGAAATAAGGCCATTGTTCTAACATTTCATCTAGCTCAGCTTTGTGACCTTCTGAAATGACTTGATTGATGGCTGCACCAGTACCTAACCATGCTGGAAGCATTAATCGAATTTGAGTCCATGCAAATACCCATGGAATTGCACGTAAGGATTCAATACCACCGCTGATTTTTCGTTTCGCTGGTCTTGAACCCAAAGGTAGCATCTGTAATTCAAGCTCTGGCGTCACGGTTCTTAAGTATTGGACAAAATGAGGGTTTTCGCGGACTGTTTGACGGTAAACATTCACAGAGAGTTCCGTCATCTTGTGCATCAACTCGCGCCATGCTGCCTTGGGTTCTGGTGGTGGGAGTAAAGTCGCTTCTAGGGTAGCTGCGGTATAAATCTCTAAATTTTGCAGTGCGATTTCTTCTAATCCAAATTTGAATCGGATCATTTCGCCTTGTTCGGTCACACGGATTGCACCTGAGATTGAGCCAGGTGGTTGTGAAAATAGTGCTTGTTGGGTTGGAGCACCACCACGACTAATTGAGCCACCACGACCATGGAACAAAGTGAGTTGTATACCATGTTGTTTGGCAATAGCTGTTAACTCTTCTTGTGCACGGTACTGAGCCCAATTCGCAGACATGAAACCTGCATCTTTTGCTGAGTCAGAGTAACCAATCATGACCTCGTGCTTGTTTTGAATATGTTGTTTGTACCAATGCATACTGAATAAAGTATTCATGGTCGAAGCTGCGCCATCTAAATCTTTTAACGTTTCAAATAATGGAACTACACGCAGAGGTTGCTTAATACCTGCTTCTTTTTGGAGTAATAGAACCGCCAAAACGTCACTTGGATATTCCGCCATTGAAATAATATAAGCACCTAGACTTTCAGCAGGTTGTTCTGCCAAAGTTCGCATGGTAGCGAATACTTCTTGAACATCAGGATGCTCAATAAGACTTTGAGCAGATTCATTAAGATGCTTAGGAAGTAAAGGGCGTTTGCTTTGCAGTTCTTGTAATAAGAAGTTTTGACGGGCTTGTTCAGTCCATGTCTCAAAATTGCCAAGTCCAAGATACTCAGTAATCGCTGAAATTGCTTGACGATGACGACCTGACTCTTGGCGAATATCTAGTTTTAATAACTCAATACCGAAACAATTCACGCGATAAATAAAATCTAGTAACTTTCCTTGAGCAATACCGGAAAGGTTTGAATCGACTAATGAGCGATAACATAACAATAATGGCTGCAACAACTCATCTTTGTGATGAATAATCTGGCTACGATCCACATCAGAATGTTGACCTTGTAATTTTGCAGTGAGCCATTCTCTTGTAATTTTTAAGCGTTCACGTGTTGTTCTTAAATATTCACGATAAGGCTCTGGATGAGGCTGACCTAAGGCAGTCTTTAGTTCATCACTGCACGCCTGAACAGAAAGCTCCCAACGTAAATCTTCAATATCTCGGAGGTAGAGATCCGCGGCTTTCCATCGAGATAACCATAAAACTTCTTGAGTCACTTTGTGTGTGACATTTGGGTTTCCATCTCGGTCACCACCCATCCAAGATGCAAACCGCACAGGTGCAATATCTAAAGGTAAAGCTTGAGAACAATGCTCTTGAACCAATTGATTCAATTCACGGACAAACTTAGGAATAGCGTTCCATAAAGTTTGCTCAATGGTAGTAAAACCCCATTTTGCTTCATCAATTGGGGTTGGACGATGTTGGCGAATTTCATCGGTTTGCCATGCTGAACAAACCAATTGTTTTAATTCAGAAAGAACTTGAGCGCGCTGTTTGGGGGTCAGCTTTTGCTGATCAAACTTAGATAAACACTCGTTGATCCCATCATATTTTTGGATCAAGGTGCGACGACTAACTTCCGTAGGATGTGCGGTGAGTACAAGCTCAATATTTAGCTCACAAATTTGTTGATAAAGGGTTTCCGCTGAAATCAGCTGTTGTTGAAATTTTTCAAAAAGGGGAATAAGGACATTCGCTGCAGCGCCGTTTTTATCAAACTCATTTTGGCGACGGCTACGTACCACATGATATTGTTCTGCAATATTGGCAAAGTTCAGAAAATGTGAAAAAGCGCGTGTCAGTGGAAGAATCTCATCATCTTTTAAACTTAAAAATAAACTTTCTAATTGTTTTTCAGCTTCACTATCACCATCACGTGCACCTTTCGCGAGTGCACGAATTTGTTCAACTTGATTAAACAAATCTTGTCCAGCTTGTTCTTTTAAAGTCTCTCCTAAAAGATTACCGAGTAAGCGTACGTCTTCACGTAATGGAGCATCAATTTGTTGAATCATTTTTTTCTCCTTTTCTTGTTCTTTTGACTATACCGCTTATTCATGACATGCCAAGCGATTGCAAAATAATTTAAAGAAAATTAGGTGAAAAATACGCCATTTAAGAATGGAGAGAGCTATTTTTTGTATTTCAGCATAAATAATTCGATGGCTTGATGAATAATTTCATCACATTCTGCTTCACTGGGAACCTGACGAACACCTAACAATACTTCATGATGTCGATGCCCTAAGAGTAAAGAAAGGAGCAAATGTGTTTGCTTTTCAGCATCATCTTTCTGGATAAATCCGTGCTCAATCGCTTGAGCAAAAAAATCAGTCCAAACCACAAATAACCGCTTATGAGATGCATTATAAAAAGGTTCAGCCAAAGGATTTTGCTCTGCTGCCAATTCTAATAATAAATGCTCAAGCTTAATGGCTTCAGGAAGATTGACAATTTGCAGCGCTAAACTACATACCTGATAGAAGTCTTCTAAAAAATTGGATTCAGGGTGTAATTGGATTCGCCGAGCATTGATTGATTCTTCGCACGTTTCTGCAATTGCGTAGGTAAATAACGATTCTTTATCTTGAAAATGGTTATACACCGTCAGTTTAGTCACGCCAGCTTCTTTGGCAATTTGATTCATGCTTGAACCATGAAAGCCCTGTTTTAGAAACAAACGTTTAGCTGCCTCTAATATTTGTTTCTTTTTAACTAAATCCTTAGGACGTCCAATATTCATTTGCACAAAAAAATCCAAAAAAAACAGTTTAGGTCATACCTTGAAAAATGATTTTTAATTACTGTACCATGCGGTATATTAATTAAAAAATAATCAAATTAATATCCCTAATTTGATTTGCCTAAAAATTGACATAAGAGCAGTGCACATGAGTCCTCAAAAATTTGCCACATACAGTCTAATGCTCATTTGTAGCGTGATACTCACCGCGTGTAGTAAGGATAAACCCACAGAGGAACAAATTCCATTTGTGATGGTTGCCCAGCCGAATACTTCCCAAGATGAACTGAAAAGTTATGCAGGAGAAGTTCAGGCGAGACAGCAAACGGCATTGGCTTTCCGTGTTGGAGGACAAATTACTGAACGCTATGTTGATGTTGGGGATCGAGTCAAAGTCGGGCAAGTCTTAGCAAAATTAGATGTGAAAGATGCTCAACTGCAGTTAAATGCTTCAAAAGCTCAGTTAGAAAGCGCGCAATCTGCAGCCAAAATTGCCGAAGAAGAATACAAACGCTTTAAGCAGTTATTACCTATTAATGCGGTGAGTCGTTCGCAATATGATGCCGTAGAAAATCAATATAAATCGGCAATGTCCAATTTAAAACAAGCACAATCAAATTATGCAGTGAGTAGTAATCAGACGGGATATAACCAACTCATTGCCAATAAAAATGGCGTCATCACTGAGCGTAGTATTGAAGTTGGTCAAGTGATCGCAGCAGGGCAGGCAGCATATCAACTGGCGATAGATGGTGATCGTGAAGTGGTGATTGGTGTGCCAGAACAAGCAGTATCAGAAATTAAAACAGGTCAAAAAGCTTGGGTTACGCTATGGTCAAAACCAGAGGAGCGTTTCGCCGCATATGTGCGTGAAATTTCACCTGCTGCCGACCAATCTAGAACATTTAGTGTCAAAGTTGCTTTGACTGAAGGGCGTTCAGCAATTCAACTTGGACAAAGTGCGCGAGTATTTTTTTCAAATACCAGTTCAAATGTGATTAATGTTCCTTTGACCAGTGTATCTGCAACAGAAGATCAGCCTTATGTTTGGGTTGTGAATCCAGATCACAGTATCCGTAAGGTGAATGTTCAAATAGGTGCTTATGGTCGTGATACGGTACCTGTGACTCAAGGTTTAAAAGCTTCTGATTGGGTCGTGGTTGGCGGTGTACACTTACTGCGAGATAAACAAAAAATTAATCCGATTGACCGTCAAAACCGTGCAGTGAATGTGAAAGCAGGACAAGTTGGAGCGAAAATATGAACTTTAACTTGTCAGAATGGGCGTTAAAAAATAAGGGACTGATCCTTTATTTCATGATTTTGATGGGAATATTGGGTGTTTATTCCTACTCAAAACTATCACAAAGTGAAGACCCTCCATTTAGTTTCAAAGTAATGGTCGTTCAAACCTATTGGCCAGGTGCGACAGCGGAAGAAGTTTCATTACAAGTAACTGATCGCATTGAAAAAGAATTAATGAGTACGGGGCTCTATGATCGTATTGCAGCCTATTCTCGTCCTGGTGAATCAATGGTGACCTTTGTTGCCAAAGACTCGCTGCGTTCTCATGAATTACCGAATGTTTGGTATCAGGTTAGAAAAAAAATTGGAGATATCAAACACCAACTTCCTAGCGGTGTTCAAGGTCCATTCTTTAACGATGAATTTGGTGACACCTTTGGGAATATTTATGTCTTAACGGGTGATGATTTTGATTATGCCGTGATGAAGGAATATGCCGATCGCTTACAGCTGCAACTACAACGTGTACAAGATGTTGGTAAGGTTGATTTAGTTGGCTTGCAAGATCAAAAAATTTGGATAGAAATTTCAAATACGAAAACCGCTCAATTGGGTATTCCAGTTTCTGCAATTCAAGAAGCACTACAAAAACAAAATACCATGGCGAGCGCAGGTTTCTTTGAAACAAGCTCAGATCGTATTCAAGTGCGTGTCAGCGGACAATTGAAATCAGTCGAAGATCTCAAGAACATGCCATTACTGGTTGGTGATAAGACCATTCAATTGGGCGATGTGGCTGAAGTTTACCGTGGCTTTAGTGAGCCAGCTCAACCACGTATGCGCTTTATGGGCAAAAATGGTATTGGTATTGCGGTGTCTATGCGTAAGGGTGGTGACATCATTGCGCTAGGGAAAAATCTAGAAAAGACCTTTAATGATCTACAACAAACTTTACCTTTAGGGATGGAACTTAAAAAAGTTTCAGATCAGCCTGTAGCGGTGCAACGCAGTATTCACGAATTTATCAAAGTGCTCGCAGAGGCCGTGATTATTGTCTTATTGGTCAGCTTCTTCTCTTTAGGTTTCCGTACAGGATTAGTGGTCGCTTTCTCTATTCCCTTGGTCTTGGCAATGACGTTCGCAGGCATGAATTTCTTTGATGTTGGACTGCACAAGATTTCTTTAGGCGCGTTAATTTTAGCACTTGGACTTTTGGTTGATGACGCCATCATTGCAGTTGAAATGATGGCCATTAAAATGGAACAAGGATATAGCAGATTAAAAGCCGCAGGTTTTGCTTGGAAGTCGACCGCATTTCCAATGTTAACGGGGACGCTGATCACTGCAGCTGGATTCTTGCCGATTGCCACTGCTGCGTCGAGCACAGGTGAATATACTCGCTCAATCTTCCAAGTTGTAACCATTGCTTTAGTGGTGTCATGGTTTGCAGCGGTACTGTTTGTTCCCTATTTAGGTGACAAATTACTGCCTGATTTTAATCAAATGAATCAGAAAGCTCCGTGGTATCAACGCTTATGGGCAAGATTACGTCAACAACCAGAGCCACAACCCGTCGTTCAACACCATGGTGAGCATCACGATCCATATCAAACTAAGATGTATCAAAAATTTAGATCTTGGGTTGAGTTATGTATTACTTATCGTAAAACCGTCATTGCTGCGACGGTTGCGATATTTGTCTTGTCAATTTTGATGTTTAAATTTGTTCCACAACAATTTTTCCCACCATCAAACCGTGCTGAAATATTAGTGGATCTAAAACTAGAGGAAGGTGCTTCTCTAACAGCGACAGAAAATGCGGTTAAAAAAGTAGAAAAATTCTTGTCGACTCAAAAAGGGATCGATAATTACGTCGCTTATGTTGGTACAGGTTCTCCACGTTTCTATTTACCACTTGATCAACAATTGCCTCAGGCGAGTTTTGCACAATTTGTGGTTTTGGCTTCCTCATTAGATGAGCGAGATGAGATTAGAAAGAATCTGAGTGAAGAAATTAGTAAGTTATTGCCTGAAGTACGGACACGTGTATCGCTATTGGAAAATGGGCCACCAGTCGGTTATCCAATTCAATACCGTGTTTCTGGTGAAGATTTAAATACTGTTCGCCAACGAGCACAATTAGTGTCACAAGCAATCAGTGAAAATCCAAATACCACCAATGTTCATTTAGATTGGGGTGAGCCGAGTAAAATTATTTCACTTGAAATTGATCAAGATCGAGCGCGTCAGTTAGGCGTATCTAGCTTAGATTTGGCGAATTTCTTAAATAGTTCAATTACGGGTGCTGCAATTAATCAGTATCGTGAAAAACGGGAGTTGATTGATATTCGTTTACGTGGCGATCAAGCGGAACGTGTTGATGTGGCATCGTTACAAAGTCTCGCTGTACCGACGAGTCAAGGTACAACAGTTCCATTGGCACAGATTGCGAATATCCAATATAAGTTTGAAGATGGTTTGATTTGGCATCGTAACCGTTTGCCGACGATTACTGTACGCGCAGATATTCGGACTAAACTCCAACCAGCTACTGTGGTTGGTGAATTAACTGAATCTATTGAGAAAATTCGTGCCGAACTTCCAAGTGGTTATCTGGTAGAAGTGGGAGGCACTGTGGAGGAATCTGCACGTGGGCAAACTTCAGTAAATGCTGGCATGCCGTTATTTTTGGCTGTGGTCTTTACCTTGCTCATGATTCAGCTCAAGAGTATTTCACGTTCGTTTATTGTTTTCTTGACCGCGCCTTTGGGTTTAATTGGCGTGGTATTGTTCCTGTTAATATTCAATAAGCCTTTCGGGTTTGTGGCGATGCTAGGTACCATTGCTTTATCTGGAATGATTATGCGTAATTCGCTTATCTTGATTGATCAGATCGAGCAAGATATCAAAGCGGGTCATTCTCAATGGGAAGCGATTTTAGAAGCGACAGTACGCCGTGCCCGTCCAATTATTTTGACTGCATTGGCTGCTGTGTTGGCGATGATTCCGCTTTCACGCAGTATCTTCTTTGGTCCAATGGCGGTAGCAATTATGGGTGGACTCATTATCGCAACATTATTAACGCTGTTCTTCTTGCCAGCACTCTATGCGGCATGGTTTAAAGTAAAAAAAGAGTCAAAAACCGCGTAGTTTTATGTGAATACTAGGTGCGAAGCATTGAAAAATTCAATATAGTAGTCCCTAGTTTTTAACACAAAATAACACAGTGGGCTGAGTACATAAAAAAACTGAATGTGCACTCGGTTGAGGTATAAAAAAGCATCCATGGGGCGAGACAATTTAACAAGACATCGTCGATTAATTACGATGTCTTATGTATTCATGTTTCTTGCATTGTTCACTGGTATCAGTGCTGCAATCGCCTATTTTTTAGCGCAAAAAGTGGCTCAAGCGCAAGACGCTGAAGTCTGGATCCATGCTCAAGCATTATGGATTGCACGAAATGTTGTGCTATTTATGATGATGGCCGCATTTGCTGCTCTTTGGTTTATTCCTGCCTGCTTTATCTATTGGGATAGTGTGTTATGGGTGAAAGGGTGTACGGTGATTGGTGTCATTTTTACCACAATTGCATGGCTATTTCTCCTAAATGCATGGCTTAAAGGCTTAGTTAAATATCTCCAGAAAAAAGCCGCTTTTTAAAATAATGATTTAATTTACTTGTAATCTCGGAATATGACCCCAACATATTCCGCAGAGAAGTCATATCAAATTTTTTTGTGGAGCATCGCCAGACATGGCTAAACGTGATTATTATGAGGTTTTAGGGGTTTCTAAAACAGCTAGTGATGATGAAATTAAAAAAGCCTACCGTAAGTTGGCGATGAAATATCATCCAGACCGTAACCCTGATAATGCTGAAGCAGAAGAAAAATTCAAAGAAGCTGCTGAAGCGTATGAAGTTTTATCTGATAGTGAAAAACGCAGCATGTATGACCGCATGGGACATAATGCGTTTGAAGGCGGCTTCGGTGGCGGCGGCGGTGGTTTCGGTGGCGGTTTTAGCGCTGAAGACATTTTTAGTCAGTTTGGTGACATTTTCGGTGGCGCGTTTGGTGGCGGCGGTCGCCAACAGCGTCAAAGACGTGGTTCAGACTTACGTTATGTGCTTGAGCTCAGCTTAGAAGAAGCTGTACGTGGCGTAAAGAAAACAATCACTTTTACTGCGCCAGCACCATGTGAAGTGTGTGATGGTAAAGGTTCTAAAAACCCGAATGATGTTGAAACCTGTAAAACTTGTCACGGGGCTGGCCAGGTCCGTATGCAACAAGGTTTCTTCTCAGTTCAGCAAACGTGTAGCACTTGTCGCGGACAAGGTAAGATTATTAAAAATCCTTGTGGCACTTGTCATGGTTCAGGTGTTAAAGATCGTCAACAGACACTTGAAGTTACCATTCCTGCAGGCGTGGATAATGGCGATCGCGTTCGTTTAACTGGAAAAGGTGAAGCGATTCGTGATGGTCAATCAGGTGATCTATACGTAGAAGTTAATGTTCGTGAACATGAAATCTTCCAACGTGATGGCGCGGACTTGTATATGGATGTGCCGATTAGTATCGCTGATGCTGCATTGGGTAAAGAAATTGAGATTCCAACCCTTGATGGTCGTGTGAACTTGAAAGTACCGGAGGGAACACAAACAGGTAAAATGTTCCGTCTACGTGGCAAGGGTGTAAAACCAGTACGCACAAGTATGCAAGGTGATTTACTTTGCCGTATCGTGATTGAAACACCAGTCAACTTAACTGCACGTCAACGTGAACTTTTAAAAGAGTTACAAGAATCTTTAGATGGTGCGGACAGTAAATCTTCACCTAAAAAGAAATCATTCTTCGATCGTTTATTTGACTGATCAGAATGAAATAAAAACCCGACATTATTGTCGGGTTTTTTATTGAGTGATATAAGTTTCAGATATTTAAAGCTAGATAAGTGATACTACCATTAGACAATTTCTTAGTTTATGGGTGTATTCAAGAATTGTTGTAATTCATCTGGTTAAGCCTTTAAGGCCGGAAGTTGAATTTTTAATAGGTTTTATTGGAACTATAATTAAAAAAAGAGGATCTGACGATCCTCATCATGTAATTTTGAAAAAACTAATCCTGAGCATCAATACTCTGACCATTCATCCCTATACTGTCTTCGCCCATTAAATATAAATAAGCTGGCATGATTTGTTCAGGCGTTGCCAATACTTTCGGATCTTCATCAGGATATGCTTTAGCACGCATAGCTGTTCGTGTTGCACCAGGATTAATACAGTTGTAGCGAATGTTTGGATAGACATTTTCTTTTGCAAAAATTTGACTGACCGCTTCAATGGCAATTTTTGAAACTGAGTATGCGCCCCATTTCGCACGTGCTTCACGACCGACACCTGAGCTTGCAAAAACAACAGAGGCATTTTGAGATTTTTCTAATAATGGAAGTAAATGTTGGGTAAGAACAAAAGGTGCTCTTAAATTTACAGCCATTACATCATCCCACACTTCAGCAGGGTAGTGGGCCAATTCAACGCGCTCACCTAAAATCCCAGCATTGTGCAAAATCCCATCTAAACGACCAAATTGTTGGTCAAGCGTTTCCACAAGACGTTCGTAATCATATGCTGTTGCAGTAGAAAGTTGCAGTGGCAAAATTGCAGGTTGAGGAGCACCTAAACTTTCAATTTCGTCATAGATCACTTCTAACTTGTTCAGCGTTCTACCATGAAGAACGACGGTCGCACCATGTAAAGCATAGCTCAACGCTGCTGCGCGTCCAATGCCGTCACCTGCACCCGTAATTAAAATTACTTTATCTTTCAATAAATCTGGGCGAGGTTGATATTCTGAATATTTCATGTGCGACCTCCTTCATTGTTCTAATTAAGCTGTTTTTTGGTGAGATTCGATCAATTCGATTAAGTGTTGATGTAATTCTTGTACATCATTCACTATACAATCTGCCTGCCAAGAATCTAAGTCATCTTTGTGTTCTAATGGTAAATATCCGTAAGCAGCCAAAATCGTGTACATATTTGCGCTTCGACCTGCATCAATATCACGTGGATGATCACCAACATAAATGCATTGTTCAGCTGGAACATTAATTTGTTGAGCAGCGAGATACATTGGTTCTGGGTCAGGTTTAGTGTGCTTAACATCTTCTGGGCATACGAGAACGGCACAACGTTCAGTTAAGTTTAAGGCTTGAAGTAGTGCCTCACTCAGCCAACGAGGCTTGTTTGTCACAATTCCCCATGGAATATCCCGTTGTTCCAAGTCCTCAATTAAAGGATACATTCCTGCAAAAAGGTCTGTATCCACAGCAATATCAGCACCATAGATATCTAGAAAGCGCTGACGATGTGCAAGGAAAATAGGATCATCAACCTGTAATTCAGGATAAACCAATTTCACCATCGCCCGAGCCCCCTCGGAGACCTGAGTTCGGATCAGGGCTGCATCTACGATCTCTCGACCTTCTTCACGACACATTGCTTGAATAATACGAATAAAATCCGCAGCAGTGTCAATTAAAGTCCCATCTAGGTCGAAAAGTACGGCCTTCATTCATTCACCTCATTATGGGTGTAAACCATATAGTTCACATCGACATTTGGGGCTAACCAATAATGTTTAGTTAATGGGTTGTAATGTAAGCCTGTCATATCTTTAAGTTTTAAACCTGCGTTACGAATATCATGCGCTAATTCAGAAGGTTTAATAAATTTATGATAGTCATGAGTTCCTTTTTTCAAAAGACGTAACACATACTCTGCACCGATAATCGCAAATAAATATGATTTTGGATTACGGTTAATTGTGGAGAAGAATACATGACCGTTTGGTTTCACCAGTTTTTGGCATGCTTGAATGATTGACGCTGGATCTGGTACATGTTCCAACATTTCCATACAAGTTACGACATCGTATTGACCAGCTTGTTCTTCAGCCAATTGCTCAACTGGAATTTGACGATATTCGATATTGGTGACATTTTCTTGTTCTGCATGCAGACGTGCGACATTTAATGGTGCTGCGCCCATATCGATACCGAGGACATCGGCACCACGGCGTGCCATACTTTCGGCCAAAATACCGCCGCCACAGCCCACATCTAGGACTTTTTTGCCACTAAGACCACCTGCATGTTCATCAATCCAATTCAATCGTAATGGATTGATTTGATGGAGAGGGCGAAACTCAGAGTGTTGATCCCACCATACTGCAGCAAGTGCTTCAAATTTAGCAATTTCTTGTGGGTCAACATTCAGTTGATTCATTACAGCCACCTTAGCAAAGTTCGTTTTAATGGGTAGAATTTATATCAGATCTTAGTGTATCGCTAATTCCAAAAAAAGCGATAAATCTTGTAAAAAAGTTCACAGAATCAAAACGATTTTCTCATATTTGTTTTATAGTGAAACCATATGCTAATCAGAATGATTTAGAGGATAAAAACTTAATGAAAAAGGTGGTTTTTAGTGGCGTTGCCGCTGCGGTGCTGATGGCACTTTCAACAGGTGCAATGGCGAACTTTGTTGAAGGCAAAGATTATACGGTCGTGCAAAACCCAGGAAAGGTTGATGTCGCTGGTAAATTGGAAGTACGTGAGTTCTTTTGGTATGGCTGTGGTCATTGCTTTACTTTAGAACCTCATATGCAATCTTGGTTACGTAAAATTCCAAAAGATGTGAATTTTGTCCGTACACCTGCTGCAATGAACAAAGTATGGGAACAGAATGCACGTGGCTACTACGTTTCTGAAGCACTTGGTGTTCGTAAACGTACCCATTTGCCTTTATTCCACGCGATCCATGACAAAGGTCAGCAGATTTTTGACCAAAAATCACAAGCGCAATTCTTTACGAAGTATGGTATCCCAGAAGCGAAATTCAATAGTTTATATAATTCTTTCGCAATTACTGCCAAAGTCTCTCAAGCAAATAAATTAGCACAACAATATCAATTGACGGGTGTGCCAGCTGTTGTAGTAAATGGGAAGTATGTCGTACAAGGTGATAATGGCCGTGTGTTACAAGTGGTTGATTATCTATTGGATAAAGAGCGCAAAGCTAAATAATAGAAAACCCGCATTGAGCGGGTTTTTTTTATGCCTCAGTAGTATTCCAATTCAAAATCCCTTTAAAGATTAATCGTATTTGGGTAATGGACTGTTTTTTGAGTACCAGTTTTTGTAATTCAAGCTCCATACCTGAATATTGACGGCCCAAGCTAATCCAAGACATTGCCCATGTGAAACATAAATTAATTAAAATATTCGACAACATTTTTAGATCATCAGCTTGATGAAAATTTTGTACGATTTCGAATTTTTGTAGGTCATTGGCCAAATCAGAATTTAGAAACTCAATTTCACGAGCAATCGCACGTCTTACCACTTCAGCCCCCCCCCAGCGCTCTGCGATCATAAAAATCCAAGGTTGGGTATTTAAATCGATGGCTTCAAAAAAAAGTTCCATGCTGGTTACGGCTTTCGCATCAGGGTGGGCTAAACCTTGACCGAGCTGATGAAGTACGGTTTTCAAATATAACGCGACTTGATCCACTAACTCTTGGCCTAATTCATCCATATCTTGAAAATGTCGATAAAAGGCTGTTGGGACCAAACCAACCTCACGTGCAACTTCACGCAGACTAATACTGCTAAATGAACGGCCAGATGTGCTTAAACGCAAAGCGGCATCTAGTAAAGCCTGACGACTTTGTTGTTTACGTTCATCGCGTATAGACATCTTAAAACCTGAGAAGTGAAGTCGAGATGAGTCTATCAAAAAAATATAAAAATTAAACGACGAATGTCAGTGAACATGTGTTGACTCAATTTCAAAATCAATATAGTGTACACATGTTCACTATTAGAACACTTGTTCACTCAATTAAATTGAAATACAAAAGAGGAACGTTTGAGATGAGTAGTTATCTGTCATATCGTCCTGAATGGATTCGAGAAGATTTCGTCGATTTTATCGCTGAAAAAATACATCCCACTTTGGCTTGGAAAAAAGTCAAAGCATCACTCGTGAGTCGTCAGGCACTTAGTCACGATTTCTATGAGATTCATTTATGTCCAAATCACAATTTCGATTTTCAACAGATTGAGGCAGGGCAAAGTGTTTTAGTGACAGTCGTAATTGCAGGCGTGCGTCTACAACGTAGTTATTCGATTGTGGAAATTTCTGCGACAGGTAATCTGGTGATTGCTGTCCGAGCTCAAGGAGTAGTGTCGAATTGTTTAAGCCAATTGGCGATAGGTTCTGTTGTGGAAATTTCTCAAGCGCAAGGTGAATTTACGCTTGAGCTGACTCAACAGCCAATTGTGTTATTGGCGTCGGGGAGTGGCATTACCGCCATTTATGCATTGCTTACGGAGGCTTTAAACACATTATCTGTACCTATCTATTTGATTTATTTCTGTCGAGATGACGCGTTCCACGTGAAACTACAACAGCTCGCTTCAAAACATGATCATTTTAATTATCACTATTTTAATACACGCCAACATAAACAATATCTGACATTGGCGTTGTTAGAGCAGTTAGTACCAAGTTTTAGGCAAGCACAGATTTATGCATGCGGTGCAACTTCGATGATGCAAGCTGTAAATCAAATTTGTCATGAAGAGGGGATCAGCAATCAGCTCAAACAAGAGTTTTTTCAAATCCGTGTAGATGAAGAAATTGAAAAACAATCTGTCACGTTTATCCGCAGTCAGAAATCGTTTGAAGCTCAAAAAAGTTTATTGGTGAGTGCTGAAGAGGCTGGATTAAGACCCGCTCATGGATGCCGAATGGGTATTTGTAATGCATGTGTCTGTAAAAAAGTGAGTGGCGCTACTAAAAATATGCTCACAGGTGAAATTGAACATGAGCCAAATCGACACATTAAATTATGTATTAGTCAGGCAGTAAGCCCTGTTGTGATTAATTTGTAATTTAACGGTATCGTATAAGACTGGAGAAAAATAATGAATATGTCACTTAATACAACATGGCAATCAAAATCTAAACATCTGACCGCTGAGCAAATTGAAGCATTTGGACAACGCGTTGAGCAGATTAGACTCAGTATTATGAATGATTTGGGTGAACAAGATGCCAAATATATTTATAAGATTCGTAACTTTGTTCGCTATAGCGAGATTGGCTCACGTGCATTGCTGATGTTTGGTGGTTGGATTCCACCTGTTTGGTTGGTGGGTACAGGATTACTGGGCGTGTCCAAAATTGTTGAAAATATGGAGCTTGGACATAATGTGATGCATGGTCAATTTGACTGGTTGAATGATCCAAGTTTAAACGGTGCGACATATGACTGGGACACCATCTCAACAGGCGATGACTGGAAATATACCCATAACTATGTACATCACACCTATACCAATATTGTGGGTATGGATCATGATGTAGGTTATGGTCTACTTCGTGTTTCAGCATCTCAACCGTGGGAACCAAGATTTTTGTTTAATATTCCATTAGCAATTCAATTGATGGTGTTTTTTGAATGGTATGTCGGTGTTCAAAACCTACACTTGGAAGACGCGCTTGTTTATAAAACCAAATCTTGGAAACAAGTGTGGAAAGATGCTGAAAAATTAAGAAAAAAAGTACGACGTCAGGTGGTAAAAGATTATGTCTTTTTCCCGATTATCGCTGGTCCAAATGCGCTTCCTGTCTTCGTAGGCAATGCAGTTGCAAATGTGATTAGAAGTTTATGGTCATCTGCAGTGATTTTTAATGGTCATTTTACTGAAGATGCAGAAACATTTGAGATGGATAATACCGAAAATGAAACGCGAGCAGAATGGTATTTACGTCAAATTCGAGGTTCAAGTAACTTTACGGGAACATCATGGCTGCATATTTTGAGTGGTAATTTGAGTCATCAAATCGAGCATCATTTATTCCCTGATATGCCTGCAAATCGCTATGCAGAAGCTGCGCCAAAAATTAAAGCATTATGTGAGGAATATGGCATTCACTATAATGAAGCTAACTTTATGAAACAATTCTGGAGCGTTTGGGTTCGTTTAGCTAAATGTTCTTTACCAAATGATAAGACAGCTAAAATTTCTCAATCTATAAGAAAATTAAGAGGAATATTTGCTTGAGTACTATCATCTAGTTAAATTCATGAAATACGTGAAGCATTAATCAAAATTTATGCGTGGAGCGTGAAGAGTCAAAAAAAGCCCAATTGTTGAGAATTGGGCTTTTAATTATGCTGTAAATATATCATTTATATAAAATAAAAGTATATTTACGCATAAGGTAAAATATATTAATTTAACTTTAAACATTGAGATCCATTAATTAAATCTGGATCATTTTTTAAAAGATTTAAATATTCACTTTGCAACACAAAAGTTTTATTCAAAGTTGTATCATATCGTTTTGCTAATTCTTTTCTTTCCAAATGATTCTGATATTTTTTCAAAAATTTATTAATAATACACATTGAATCAATAGCATCCCCCGATATTAACCTGTAACTTGTAATGTCTTTCTTATAGTCTAACCCCCCCATATCATAAGTATTAAAAAGTGATTCAATTTCACTCAAAGCATATAAATATAAATGATCGTTAACTTCCGAAGGGTTTTCTGAATTTTTATATGCAGCTCTATAAACAAAGCTTGCACTTTCTAAACTACTTGAAATAGCCATAATTTTTGTTTGTACTATTTGTTTATCTAACTCGTCTTCATCAATTGTATTTTTTTTAGCATTAGAGCAAGAAGAAAGAAGCAGAGAGCAAATTAATAGAGAGAAGATCTTTTTCATTAATACGTTCCATCAAATTTTTCAAATTCTTCTTTTCTAGGAGTTCTGTAGCCTTCTGAAACAGCAAAACTAAGAGCTTGTTTATTCCATCGTTTTCCAAAAATCATCGTATACAATCTTTCACTAATCATAAAAGGACCACCATTTTTTAGAATTTATCCGACTTTACCGACATATTCTGCTTTTGAAAACATACCATAGCCAGTTGGCGTAAGCTGAATGATTAGAGATCCTTTCTGATTAAAGATATAATAAAATTTATTTTATATCACGACAGTCATCCTGAATTTTTTCATTACCATATATCTTATTTAGTTTTTCTTTCCACTTTAACTGTTTTGTCTCAATCCACGAGTAAATATCACTGTAATCAATTTCTTTAGGAAGATTTTTCTTATATTCTAGTAGAAAGTTTCGCATCCAACACATCTGATTGACCTCAGCAATACTCATTTGCTCTTCAATTTCATATTTATCACCCGATGTCTTTTCAAAACCTTTTATGACTGCTACCTTTTGGATAGTTGATTGTAATAACGCTTGCGTAATAGGCGTTAAATCAGAATTTATAGCATTTTTATATACTAAATAATCTAGATATATCATGCTTCTAGCGCCTATATTTGCATTTTTGATATCATCCTGCTAATTAGCTGAATTTGTACATCCAGAAATTAAACTTACAAAAAATATAAGACTATAATTTTTTAAATTTTTCATACATAACATTTTTAGGATCACCAGGATATACTCTCTGTTCTTTCATAATATCAACCATCTTTGGATGGAAATCTTGATTAAAGACGTTGATAAACATTTTTCTGTTAATTGTTAGCGGTCCAGCATTTTTATTTATTAAAAACATATCACGAGTCGTTTCAATCACATTGATTGAAACTATACTTTCAACTAAGCTAAATATAATTTAAAAAACAAGCCTATCAGAAACTTGAAAAATTAAAAAAATTTTTAATTTTTTTAATAATTTTTTTTAATTCTACGGAAAGGCTAAAAGGGTTGGCATATTCAGATTTTTGACATTGTAATTGGCTACCCAACTTGTGAATTGATATATTTTTTTGATCATGAAGATTGATGCAAAAATCAGTAGCGTATGTTTTATCCATATCAAGAATTAGAGAATAGGGCCCTGATTCTTTAATATCTTTTAATGAAAATAGTAGGCAATTCTCTTCGTAAATAGGAGGAGTTTTAAGTTTTTCAATAACGACCTCTGAAACAGATCTTGCATTATAACCAGGGATACCTAGAGTTATGAGCGCTATGTGATCATCGCGTAACTTGGAATTAGGATTGTTAGTATAAATACATAAAGAGTTTTGTTTTTTTGTCAAATACAGTGGTTCATGTAATTGATGAGCTAAAACATTCGTTGAAAAAAGTAAAATAAAAAAGCTTAATTTGTTCATGCTTTATCTACCAATTGCGATTGTGGTAAATGCTTTTTATCATAAGGATTTAATAGGAATTCTCGTAAAATTCTTTCTACGTAACCTAATAATTTAATACTTTGAATATGATGTCTTCTCTTAGGTACTTTATTTTGCATATAAACAGCATCATGCCAAAATTCAATAATGCGACCTTGTTGCTCTAGGTTAAATTCATTAAATTTTCGGTCTGTATGTTTACCAGCTAAATCAGTAAAGTATGCGGTATAATCATCTCCATAATCAGGGCTGACGTTACTGCATATATACCCTCCTTGTCTAAAAAGTATTGCAGCTTGTCCAATATGTCTAACTCCTCCTCCTAATTGATATTGCCAAATATGAGTCATTTCATGAATAAAGTGATGTTCTGCCGAATAATCATTTTTACAATTGCTGAAATCAGGAAATTTATCAAATAAACTGCTAGTTAAGTTAATAGCGCCCATAGGGGAAAAAGTATTGCCTGTTAATCCTGGAACGCTCCATGTTGAACTTCTTTTAATAATAACTTTCGTATAATCTATCGAATCTTTAAAGATTTTTTTACACATCTCAATTTCGCCTGTAGTTAAAAGGCGTCTATGTTTTATCGCAACTTGACTAGTCCTAACTTGAGTTTTTTTTGCACTTAGATGTGTATTATGGCTATGAATAACATTTTTAGTGTTCATGCTTATGATCCTCATCACATAAGATATTTATAGTTATTTTTGAGGGTTCTGTATCTTCAATAATTTCTGTATATCCATGTTCATCTGTTATACCTTCAATTTTTTTAGTTGGTGTAATAATTTCATAAAGTACGTTGCTCAAAGGACTATTATCTAGATCATCGATAATTTGAAACTTATGAGCATAGTTAGATGTTTTATGAGTAAATGTTGATAAATTATTAGCTATATTTGATCCAGATATAGCTCCACCATTCTCCCCAACAACATGAACTTGTTTAGGCATTAAAGTAGCACCACACGTGAACTTATCACCGACATAAGCGACTGCTTTACCATCAAAAATCACATGGTCATTGCTTTTAATCAAAGTGGACCAGGTTTTACATTTTGGACAAGCAAAACCATCTCCCGCACGAAGAAATAGGTTTCCCATTTGAGAACTTCGCGATTGAGTGGATAACACTGTTCCAGCATGACTTGTTGTAGAACCATGTATGCCAAAACCTTTAGACACTCTTTGATCCTCCAATCATCGAAATCATGAAATCTTTGGGTAAAGCGGCATCATGATACAAACGTAAGACATGAGCTGTTATTGGACTATCGATAATTTCATCACCATTTTCTAATAGTGAGCCAATAAGTGCTGCGGATCGATTATGAATAGTGATGGCACTACCAGCACCAGAGATAATTTTTGCTGTTGAACCATCAGTGTATATCGCTTCATCACCTACTAAAGCTAAAGAAATACCTTTGACCTTATAGGTATCAGTAGAGGCTCTTACTAAACCACCTTTTTTCGTTTTAGAACCATTAAATGCAGCATAAACTTTGGTATACGGCTTATTATTCCAGTAGAGTTGCTCTGCTTGGTGAATCTTTTGAATATCATCTTGGGAAAGCTTTTTTAGCTGCTCTTCTGGCAGTTCATGCAAAAAAATAGGGCTAGTCATGCTAGATCCAATTATTCTAATTCAATAAAGAATAACAAAATACAGAATGAAGAAAAAGTTCAAAATGTAATCACACATTATCAAGAATAGTGATCATTATACATATGGGCGTTATACGAAGTCTGATCATTTTTTATGTCAACTCAGTTCAAACCAATGCATATTTTTAAATGAAACTGCAATTTTAAAACACGGACTTATAACAAAGTCAGATGCCATCAATCTGCTATAATGTGCCCAATCTTTTTTTAAGTAAAAATTAGGACGTATTATGCGTATTGACCAGCGTGCATTAGACCAGTTACGTGACGTTAAAATTACTCGAAACTATACACGTTATGCAGAAGGTTCAGTTTTAGTTGAATTTGGTCATACCAAAGTTCTTTGTACTGCCAGTGTTGATAATTCAGTACCGCGCTTCTTGAAAGGAAAAGGCCAAGGTTGGGTGACTGCTGAATATGGCATGTTGCCACGTTCAACCCATACACGCAGTGACCGTGAGGCAGCTCGTGGTAAACAAAGTGGACGTACTCAAGAAATTCAACGCTTAATCGGTCGTAGCTTACGTGCTATGGTGGATTTGAAGAAATTGGGTGAAAACACGATTACAATCGACTGTGATGTTATTCAAGCCGATGGTGGTACACGTACAGCGTCTATTACAGGTGCTGCGGTAGCCTTGATTGATGCTATGAATTCATTACTTGAGAAAAAGAAAATCAAACAAGATCCACTCAAAGGTTTGGTGGCTGCAATTTCTGTTGGTATTTATCAAGACGAAGTACTACTCGACTTATGTTATGAAGAAGATTCAAACTGCCAAACAGACTTGAATGTGGTGATGACTCAGGCGGGTGAGTTTATTGAAATTCAAGGTACTGCGGAAGATAAACCGTTCACGCGTACGCAATGTAACGCAATGCTTGAAATGGCTGAGAAAGGCATTCAAGAGTTAATTCAAAAGCAACAACAAGCACTAGGTTGGTAATTCGCATTTGATTGCATGCGTTGATTGTAAAAAAGCACCTTGATAGAGGTGCTTTTTTTATTTCATAGATTTGCAATTGAAGCTTCATTGCAGCGTCACGAAAAAAGCGTATCACTGAGTTCGCATAAAACGAGAAGGATAACTACATGCGAGCTTATTTTTTTATACTCATCCTTACACCAAGTATTTTGTTAACAGCTTGTGGGGGAGATGATGATAACCAAACATCCAAACCGCAACCTTCAGATCCAAGCTGTGAAATCCACTGTGCTCCATAACCATAACAAGAATAAAAATAGGATAAATGTATGAACCGTCGTGACTTTATTTTAAATTCGACCAAGACATTATTGGGTGCATCTGCATTAGCAAGTTTTCCGCTGAGTATTCAAAAAGCTTTAGCAATTGATGCAAAAGTGGAAACTGGCACTATTCAAGATGTGAAACATGTGGTGATTTTGACTCAAGAAAATCGTTCTTTTGATAACTATTTTGGAACATTCAAAGGAGTACGTGGTTTTGGTGATCGATTCACCATTCCATTGAGTGGTAAAAGAGCGGTGTGGGAACAGTATGATGCCAACAAAAATAAAATTTTGCCTTATCACCTAGACAGTTCATTGGGCAATGCTCAACGTGTTTCGGGCACACCTCATTCATGGAAGGATGGTCAAGCCGCTTGGGATTGTGGGCGTATGGGCAATTGGGTGGAACATAAACAACCCCAATCCATGGGCTATTTTAAGAAACAAGAGCTCGAGTTCCAGTTTGCACTAGCAGAAGCATTTACATTATGTGATGCCTACCATTGCGCTATGCACGCGGGAACTAATCCCAATCGTAAATTTATTTGGACAGGGACCAACGGGCCAACTGCTGCAGGTGTCGCGAGTGTAGTCAACGAGTTTGATAGTATTGGCTCATCAATGATCGGTTACGGCTGGACCACGTATCCTGAACGCTTACAGCAAGTTGGGATCCGTTGGAAGGTTTATCAAAATATGCCCGATAATTTTACGGATAATCCTTTGGCTGGATTTAAGCAATATCGCAAAGCCAATGAATTATCTGGTAAGCCGGTTAGCCATGCCAATATTTTGTCGCCTGAATATGATGAGCGTATTGATCAACGACAACCTCTCTATAAGGGTATTGCCAATACGATGCCTAAGGACGGCGGTTTATTAGGACAATTTAAACAAGATATCTTAGACGGTAAATTGCCACAGGTGAGCTGGGTGGTCGCACCGGCAGCGTATAGTGAACATCCGGGACCATCAAGTCCTGTTCAAGGCGCGTGGTACATTCAAGAACTGTTAAACACTTTAACGGCAGATCCAGAGTTATGGAGTCAGACGGTTTTACTGGTCAATTTTGATGAAAATGATGGTTTCTTTGATCATGTACCATCGCCATCTGCACCATCAAGAGAAATCAATGAAGCAGGTGATATCGTTAAAGTTCATGGTAAAACCACGTTATCAGAACAAGAGATATCATATGAATATTTCAATCACCCACGTGTATCAGGTTCGATAGCACAGCCTGAATTAAAATTTAAAAATGGTAAGAATGAAAACTTCTGGCATGGTGTGTATGGCCCAGGAGTACGTGTTCCAATGTATATCATTTCACCGTGGAGTCGTGGGGGATGGGTCAACTCTCAGGTATTTGATCATACTTCAATTATTCAATTTCTTGAGCAATGTTTTGGCGTGCAAGAGCCTAATATTAGCCCTTATCGTAGAGCAGTCTGTGGTGACCTTACGTCGGCGTTTGACTTTAAGACACCTAACTTTAATATTCTGCCAACACTTAATGGGCAAAGAACAAAACAAGAAGCTGACAATACGCGTCATTCGCAAGAGCAACTTAGCAAGGTTCCAGTCCCAGCAAATCAACAATTTCCTGTGCAAGAATCTGGAATACGTCATTCTCGAGCATTACCTTATTTATTACATACCAGCGCGCGCGTACAGGTTGCAACCCGAAACATACAATTGATTTTCGCAAATGGTGGAGAACAAGGTGCGGTTTTCCATGTCTACGACAAACTAGATTTAAATGCCATTCCTCGACGTTTTATGGTGGAGGCAGGCAAACAGCTTGAGGATGTTTGGGAGCTAGTAGATGATCAATATGATCTTTGGGTACTTGGACCAAATGGTTATCATCGAGCATTTAAAGGAAATCTTCACCATCAAATTGAAAGAGATCATTTGCCAGAAATTCGAATTTGCTATGAAGCCTGTCAACCTAAAATAATTTTAAAAATACGGCATGATGGTGCTGAAGCCGTTGAGATGATGGTCAAGGACAATGCGTACTACAATCAAAAAATGTGGACTGTCAAAACTCAAGCGAATGAGGCTGAACTTCATCTCGATTTAACGGAGTCTTGGGGATGGTATGATTTTAATGTGGTAATCGCCCAACAGCAGGGAGAGCAGGCTTATGAACGTCGTTTTGCTGGACGTATTGAAACAGGGCAGCATGCATGTACTGATCCTATGATGGGATTATTGCAACCTAAATCTTAAACACGAAGTAAAAAAAGCCGTGAATGTTCACGGCTTTTTTCAGAATTGAAAAATTCAGGTATTAAGACAGTTGAAATGAATTAGAGATCCAACCCTTCGGAAGTTGAGGCATTATAAGCTCCTCAGGGCGATTTGGATCTTCATCCAGTTGTTTACCACCATAAATGACATCATTAATCTCTCCATTTTGATTTTGATATGTTAACCACGGATAGGTTTTACCAAACCCAACAGGATCTTGGGTGTAATCACAAACACCATCTGGAAAAACTTTTTGTAATCGAGTCCATTGCTCATCTGTAAAGTTAATATTGGGGTAAAGACGACGTGTGAGTGGTTGTAGTTTACATTTATTGGCGTAGGTACTAATTTGATCACCTGCTACCATTCGCGGTGTTTTATAGACTGGTACACGAAGGTTATTGCAGAACCCAGATCTTCGAATCGTTCCTAATGTGATACATGAGTCGTTAAGATTTACTTTATTGCGAGTGAGTTTCTGTGGCAGAGGTAAATTGCTTGTATCATTTTTTACGCGATCCAACCATTGGTTCATATCATCGAAACTGATTTCTAAACATTTAAGATCGCCAATCATAATGGTATCACCTCCATACAGAAGCTGATTGTTATGATGTCCATGTGCTTTGTCTAAACGTGCTCTAATCGCGAATGCTCGGTAAGCATCATGGAAGATCGCTGGATCTGGACCACGACAATCAATAATCGCCACTTGATCTAAATTATTGGCAACATTGATTAAACCAGTTCGATAAGCATTTTTTAAACCTTGCTCCGTGGCATATAACCGTTCGGGAATTGGATTAATATCAATATCAACTCCACCGAGGCGTTCATTTAATAAAACAAATTTTTCAGCATTGATCACACCATCAAATAAGGTTTGAAGCCCGTATTGCACACCGACATTATCAATTGGTAGGTTAGCAAACCCAATATTTCGCTGGTTTTCGACAGGACTCCAAATTTGTCTAAGCTGTTGTGTATTTGGATCAACTTCAGTTGGATTTCTGAGACCCAACAAATTTACAGCAGCCTCTTGAATTGAACAGCGTGTCCCATTCGGATTTGAGGTGGCATTGTACAGTTGTGTTTCTGATATTCCGCTACAAATTGTATTTGGTCGAGCAACATCGAATTGCGCAAGTTCACTGACATAACCATTAATCTCAGAAATATGACCTTGAATATGGTTAATTTGATGAGGGAGGAAAGAGCGGCCTTCTGCTGTTTTAAAATAATTGATCATAATATGATAATCAGCAAACTGAGACGCTGTACTCCATGCATCAGGGAAGGAGCACGTTACTAACAAACCTTGGTATACACCTGGATAAGCATTAGCTACCCATTGAGATGCGAGCGCGCCACCTGAACAGCCTTGTCCAATCGTGTAGTCTAAAGTGCCGTATTGTTCGATAAAACGTTCTTTGGCCATAATGATTGATTCAGCTTGAACCGCCAAATTACAGTTATGTCCACTGTTGGATAGCGCCGTAGACATGACGCCATAACCTTTGCCCAAAGCCTTGATGGTAATATCTGGCAAAATAGAACTTGATGTCGCAACCACGGTAGGCGCGGTTGCAGACTGATAATCATTTCCGCAACTTTGCCCATGGGTTACTAACAGCTTATTATTAAATTGGGGTTGTGGATTCAACGCAGTCCAAGGCTGATTAGGATTAAACAATACAGCAAACCGATATTCATCACGATTTTGATAGCCGACTTCTTCTCGAATGATAAATGGTACTTCTACGCCTGTATCGGTCTTAATTTTGGAAATTAGACCCGCCGAAGGTGGTTTCTCAGGATTATAGGTTTGTAAAGTTCCGACCAAATTCCGATAGTAGTAATTATATTGAACAGGTTTACGGCAAAATAAATCAGTCGAGCCGTTGGTACAGGTCCATGGATTAATTTGAGGTCCAGATAAAAGAGGACCTGTGGTACTGAAATTTTTTAAATATAAATTTTGAATTTCATTTGGTGTTTCAATTTTAAGTAGATTTTCCCCTAACTGTAATCCATCCAATAGCACTCTATTTTGAGCATTGGAAAAGCGAGATTTGATGTCCTGTCCATTTAAATGAATGCTTATATTTGCGTCATTAAAATTAATCGATGGGTCTAATTCGATCAATACATCATTATCTGTCACAAGATCGGGGCGAGTTGATAAAACAGTCACGAATTCTTTTTCAATTTTATTCGTTGGATTGTCAGGATCAGTTGGATTGGTCGGAGTTGGCTGTGATCCATTACCACCGCCTGAATTCCCCCCAGATTCGCTGGAGCTTTTACAACCGACGAGTAAGCTGCTACTAATCGCGACGCTTAAAAGCGTATAGATCATTTGCGTTTTCATGTGATTTCCCTAATGTACAACATGGTGGATGCAATCGATCCGATGACTGCATTTCTTTTTATTTATTCACTGACATTCAGCATGGTCTATGCGTTAACACCCTCCTATTATTTAGACAATGCGAACTCATGGCTTTAATTGTATTTATTGGCTTCACTATGAATGAAAATTAGGCAGCATTCCATGACAGAAAATTGAATAATTGAAAAATTAAGGCGAATAAATGGTTGAAATTTAATGATTTACTTTGCATTCTATGGGTTTAGTATGATTTTTATTAAAAAATAATCTTAAAGCGTGGAAGGTATCAACTAGTACCATATAAATTCAAATTTTTTTGTATTCTTGCGATAAAGTTAATGCAGCATCACAGTTTTAAGCAAATAAAAAAAGGAGCAAAGCCCCTTTTTTATTGAGAGATAGGATTGAATCAATTAAGCGTTAAAGCGCATAGATAAATCGATGGCTTTGACATCTTTAGTCAGTACACCCATGGAAATAAAGTCGACGCCTGAAGTAGCAACTTCACGTAAGTTCTCGATGGTAATATTACCTGAAGCTTCTAATTTACAACGACCAGCCACATGCTTGACTGCATCAATCATTTGTTGTTGGCTGAAATTGTCCAACATGACGATATCGGCACCAGCATCTAAAGCTTGGTTTAACTCATCCCAAGTTTCAACTTCGACTTCCACAGGTTTACCTGGTGCAATGGCATGCGCTTTTTCGATTGCTTGCTGAATACCACCTGCAGCCATAATATGGTTTTCTTTAATTAAAAAAGCATCGAATAAACCTAAACGATGGTTTTGACCACCACCTACACCCACCGCATATTTTTGCGCAATACGTAAGCCAGGTAATGTTTTACGTGTATCCAGTAGTTTGGTATTTAAACCTTCTAAATGTTTCACATATTCAGCCGTTTTTGTAGCAACAGCAGAAAGGGTTTGTACAAAATTAAGTGCTGGGCGTTCAACGGTTAACAGACTGCGTGCTGAGCCTGCAAGTTTTAAAAATACCTCATTGGCTTGAACTTGATCGCCATCTTGCTTTAACCAAATCACATCAACGCTTGGATCATAGGCTTTAATTAAAGCATTGACCCACGGTTGCCCTGCAAGAATCATCGTTTCGCGACTGATAATGGTTGCTGTTGCTTGTTCATCTTCAGGTGTCAGCAATGCGGTGATATCACGCTCACCAATATCCTCTTGCAATGCTTGTTGGATATTGATTTGAATTGATTGTTCAAGCAAAGATTGCGGTATGCTCATAAAATCCCTATTGTAGGCACCAGAAAAATGAGCAATATATTACCATTGCACCTCAAGTAATGGTGCTGTTTTTTTCGTCCAAGTCTTTTTCAAAGATGAGCGTGGATGAATTGTCATAAGTTGCAAACACGGATTGAGATCACACATGTCGAATGTACCCAAGCTTCAAGTGGTAGATGGTGTATTACAAGGTGCAAGATTTATTGCTTCACCAAATTTTAATCAAAGACCAGACCATACTGACATTCAACTGGTGGTCATCCACAATATTAGCTTACCGCCCTCACAGTTTGGAGGAGGCTATATTGAGCAGTTTTTCCAAAATAAACTAGATTGGAATGAACATCCTTATTTTAAAACCATTGAAGGGATGCAGGTCTCAGCACATTTATTGATTTCAAGGTCAGGCGAAATTTTACAGTTTGTTAACTTTAAAGACCGTGCTTGGCATGCGGGACGCTCTACGTATATGGCAAATCCAGAATGCAATGATTATTCGATTGGCATTGAACTCGAGGGTAGTGATGATCAAGATTTTACGGAACAACAATACCAAGCTTTAGTTGAGGTCGTGGCAACACTTCAACACGCTTATCCTAAAATTAAAAGTCATATCGCAGGGCATTCAGATATTGCACCTGGACGAAAGACCGATCCAGGACCGCATTTTCAATGGGCTTATTTTAGAGATCAATTAAAACAACGAAAAATGTGATGTTTTGTCGAATGAAATAACAATTTAAAAGCGAAGTTTTATTACAATATCGTCAATCTTTTTAAGTGGTGAATATGATGGCGCTTTGGCGATCCACCTTTATTGTGAGTGCAATGACCATGTTGTCTCGTGTCATGGGGCTTATTCGAGACATGGTGCTGTTAAATGTGTTCGGGGCAGGTAAAGACTTCGATACTTTTGTCGTAGCGTTTCGTATTCCCAACTTTTTTAGGCGTCTTTTTGCCGAAGGTGCATTTTCCCAAGCATTTATTCCTGTTCTCACAGAATATAAAACCACCAAACTCCATGCTGAAGTTCAGATCCTAATTAGTCGGGTATTTGGATGTTTGCTGACCGTGATGACTGCATTAACTTTGCTGTGTATGATTGTTGCACCTGCGATATTGTATGTTTATGCGCCAGGATTTCATGCCGATGCAGCCAAATTTGATTTATCAGTCGACTTATTCCGTCTCACCATTCCCTACCTGATGTTTATGTCGCTGACGGCATTTGCTAGCAGTATCTTAAACAGTTATGGCTCGTTCACCACACCGGCATTCGCGCCAGTATTGTTGAATATTGCTATGATTGCAGGGGCTTTGTGGTTATCTCCACATATGGAAACACCCATTATGGCATTGGGTTGGGCAGTGGTGTTTGCTGGCATTTTGCAATTAGCCCTACAAATTCCGGAACTGTGGCGCAAAAAACTCCTGATCCCACCCAAAGTTGATTTTAAGCACGAAGGTGTCGAGCGTATTTTAAAACTAATGTTGCCTGCACTGTTTGGGGTTTCAGTCACACAAATTAATTTGCTGCTCAATACCATTTGGGCGTCTTTTATGCAAAATGGTTCTGTGTCATGGCTTTATACTGCAGAACGGATGACCGAATTGCCTTTGGGCTTAATTGGTGTAGCCATTGGAACGGTGATTCTGCCTGCACTCTCTGCGCGTAAAGCTGAACAGGATCAAACTAAATTTAAGACCATGTTAGATTGGGCTGCACGTGTCATCGTATTTGCTGGTATCCCAGCCAGTATCGCTTTATTTATGTTGTCTACACCGATTATTCAAGCGCTGTTCCAACACGGTGCTTTTGATGCACGAGCGACAGAAATGACCGCTTTGGCATTACAATGTATGAGTGGTGGTGTTTTGGCATTTATGTTGATTAAAGTCTTTGCTCCTGGATTTTATGCGATTCAAGATACCAAAACCCCAGTACGTGTTGGCCTAATGGCCGTTGCAGCCAATGCCATTCTCAATGTGGTTTTTATTGGTATCTTCAAATGGATGGGCTGGGAAGAACTCCATATGGCATTGGCGTTGTCATCTACAGGTTCTGCTTTAGTCAATGCAGGGATGCTATATTTCTATTTACACAAGCGTGAAATATTCCGATTTGGTCCGCACTGGAAAAAGTTATTTTTCCAATTTATGGTGGGCAACGCCGTGATGATCGCAGCCCTATGGTATGGCCTAAGCTGGTATAACCCAGATGTAGCGCCGTGGATTCGTGTATTTGAAGTGCTTGCTCTTTGTGTATTAGGTGTGGTTGCCTATGTAATGGGTTTATTTGCGACTGGCTTTAGACCAAGACAGTTAAAACACGGCTAATGCTTCAAACAGACTCTCAATAAAAACATAAAAAAACATCGCTTCCGCGATGTTTTTTATAAGTTATGTGAACATTAAGGCAAAACTTTTAAAAGTTCGACATCAAAGATTAAGGTGCTGTTCGGCTCTATCGCATCGCCTGAACCGATCTCACCATAGGCCAAATCAGCAGGAATAAAGAAGCGGTATTTGGCACCTTCCTTCATGAGTTGTAAGCCTTCAGTCCAACCCGGAATGACTTGACTCACTTGGAATTCAACCGCTTGATTACGCGCGATCGAACTATCGAATACCGTCCCATCGATCAAACGCCCTTCATAATGAACTTTCACTTTTGACGTCGCTTTAGGTGTTTTGCCTTGACCTTGCTGAATCACTTGATATTGCAGCCCTGTTGGTCGTGTGACAATGCCTGCTTTCTTGGCATTCTCTTGTAAAAATTGCTGCCCAGATTTTAAATTTTCTGCAGCTAATTTTTGAAATTCAATCAGCTGTTTCGATTCGCTTTGCTTTTTGTATTTGGTTAAAGCCTGCGCCATTTCTTGATCGGTTAAACTCGATTTTTGACCGGTTGAGCCTTGTTTCAATCCTTCAATAAAGGCATCCAAATTAATATCTTTTAATGTATCCGCATTAGTGCGTCCCATCACATAGCCATAGCTATATCCGAGCTGATCTTTTTCAGTACTTTTATTGCTAATGTTTGCCGCAAATGAGCCAGAGCTGAGGATCATCAGACTGCTTAATATAGAGATTTTTTTCATCATTCAAATCCAAAAAAGGAGAGCTGAAGGCTCTCCTTTTGATTAACTTATTTGACTTCGATTAATTCAACATCAAAAATGAGTGTGCTGTTTGGTGGAATCGTACCAGGAACACCCTGTTCACCATAAGCCAGATTCGATGGAATATATAAGGTTGCTTTACCGCCTTCCTTCATCAATTGTAGGCCTTCGGTCCATCCAGGGATGACCTGATTCAACGGAAATTCAATCGGTTCACCACGTTCAACCGAGCTATCAAAGACTTTGCCATCAAGTAATTTACCGGTGTAATGCACTTTAAC
This sequence comes from Acinetobacter sp. 25-47-130, assembly GCF_056779705.1. NCBI lineage: Bacteria > Pseudomonadati > Pseudomonadota > Gammaproteobacteria > Moraxellales > Moraxellaceae > Acinetobacter > Acinetobacter sp. 25-47-130. Next base: position 43,994 of record NZ_JBWYII010000009.1, read on the forward strand.
CACGGAGTTTGCAGCAGGTTGTTTGCCTGTACCTTCTTTGCTGACGAGATACTGCAAACCAGAAGCAGTTGTTTTAACATTCGGTTTTTTTGCATTTTCAGCAAGGAAGCTATTGCTTTGTGCATTGGCAGCTTTAGAGTCTTCGACTTTCTTTTCTTCTAATTCTTTTTGTAAAGCCACATAAGCAGTTTGTAGTTCTTCATCGGTATAGGCACGTTCTTTTTTAGCATGCGCTTCACGGACACCGACAATAAACGGATCAATGGCAACTTCAGGAGGAGTTTGGCTGGCAACTTCATAACCCAGTGCATAACTGATTTTATCAATCGGTTTTGCATCAGCAGTCATGCTAGAAACTGTCGCAGATGTTGGATGTTGACTTGCATAATAAACAGGGACGAGCGCAGCACCGCCTAAAACGACAGCAACAGCGATGGGTAAAGCTTTACTCATGAGATTTCCAATTTTTTTCAATTATCTGTGCGACATTCTAAAATCGCGGAACCAAAACAGCATAGCGTCAATTCACTTTCAGCGATATAGAATTTCAATGAAATCAACAAAATTTCACAAATATAAAGTGTTTGATCGGCATAAAAAAAGCCTGAATAGATCAGGCTTTTATTCAACAATAATTAATCATTGTCCTTTGATGCTTTATATGCATACGCATAGTTATAGCCATATCCGTAACCATAACCGCCAGCACTACGTTGAATGTCATTTAAAATAAAGCCATTTACTTTCACACCGGCTTGTTCGAAACGATTGACTGTGATTTCGAGTTCTTTCATTTGTGTCTTCGCATAGCGAGCAATGACCAGATTTACACCTGCATATTGCGAAATGATAATACCGTCAGTCACCGCAAGTATAGGTGGCGTGTCAATGATCACATGATCAAACTGTGTTGAAAGCTGTTCAAGCAACTGTTTGAATTTTTCAGAACTCAACATCTCAGATGGATTGCTCGGACTCTTACCACGAGTGATCACACTTAAACCAGAGACTTCAGTGTCTCGAATAATATTTTGTAGAGAGTGCTGATCAGTCATGTAATCAGTCAAACCTGGCTGTGTTTCAATATTGAAATATTTGTGTAGATAACCACGACGTAAGTCAGCATCAATAATCAAAACACGTTTGTCGGCTTGCGCTAATATTGTTGCTAAATTGGTTGAAATAAATGATTTACCCACTTCAGGTGCAGGACCAGAAATCATAATCACATTATTTCGAGCTGAACTCAGCGCAAAATGAATCGCCGTGCGCATACTGCGTAAACTTTCAATCGCAATATCATCGCTGTTCTTAATGGCAAGAATTGGGATTTTCTTATGCTTTTTCAGCATCTTAATTCGGCTTTCTTGTACTGGCGAACGCGGTACTGTTGCATAAACCGGTAGATCTAATTCATTTTCAATTTGACTAGAATCTTTGATGCCTGAACGCATCATATTACGTAACAGCGCCAGAAGTGTCCCGAGGAAACCGCCAACAAATATCGATAACACTAAAACAATCAGTTTCTTGGGTTTAATTGGTTCAATTGGTTCTACGGCCGTATCAACAATACGAACATTGCCAATTTCCCCCGCTTTCGCAATACGAAGTTGTTGGTACGAATTCAGCAAAGCTGTATACAACTGTTGTTTGACTTCAACTTCACGGAATAACTGTAGATAGCGACGTTGCAAGTCTGGGAGTTGTTTTAAGGTGCCATCCAATTCATTGATTTTTTTATTGATCGCACCAAGTTGAGCGTTCATTTGTTGCATGATTGGATGTTCATTGGTGTATTTCGCACCCGCTTCAGCCACTTTTTGCTCAAGTTCAGCTTTTTGTGTTTCTAAAGCAACGCTTTGTGTTAAATACAATTCAGATTCTTTGGTGACATCAACCGTATTAAAGCCTTGACGGAATTTGTTAAATTCACGTTCGGCGACATCCAGTTGTTGTTTTAGTTCTGGGAGTTGTTCATCCAAGAATTTCAATGTTTGAGCTGTTTCAGCAGAACGTCGTTCTACATTTTGCTGACTATACGCATTTAAAATCGTGTTCAGGACTTTTGTAATATGTTCTTTGTCTTGACCTTGATAGTTTAGCCCTAGAACTCCAGTCATTTTCCCTTTTTCAGCCACTGAATAGTTGGCCAAAAGTGATTTCATCGCAGCTGGTAAAGATTGTTTGGTGATGAGATAGCCGTCATTCAGTTGATCTTGTGTGCGAATCTCAACTTTCCATACGCCATCACGGGTAGAGCTTTGATTGAGTTGGTTTACTGAACCTTTTAGCACCACTTCTTCGGTTTTTATATCCGTCAGGGTAAATTGTTTCTCAGTAAAATTAAGTGCCAATGCACGGTCACGAAATTTCTGAGGAACATGGAAATGGGGAATCGCAAAAGATTGTTCGTCATCGTTAAAAATTACAGATTGACGTGAATAGTTGGTCGAATAGTCATGTGGTGCAAACAACCGATCGAAAAATGAGTTTTGAGTTCCTTCAATTTTCAAATCAAGATTCAATTGATTGATCACTGAGCCGAGGACTAATCGAGATTTCAGGATTTCAATTTCTGCTTGAGCAGGTTGTTTCTGCTCAATCATACTTGATAGATCACCCAAAAGTGCTGCAGAGGCACCTTTGCTTTCTTCAACTTGAACCAAAGCATCTACAGAATAAGTATCTGGTGTTGTACGTAAGTAGAGTAGGGCACAGACCAGACTCAAAATCACACATAAGGCAATCAATTTCCATTGTGCGATTAATGAAAAAAATAATTCTTTTAAATCAATTGTATCTTCGGTATTCGCGGTTTGACTCATAATCTTTATTCAAAATATTAAAGGTGTTTTTTCCAATCAGCGATACAATTCTGAATCAACTGACAGGTGTCATTAAAGAATGCTTGATCGTGTTGATAGGGATCCGCAATATTTTTTTCACGCCAGTGCCCCAAGCGAAAGGTTTTTCCTTTTGCGTATGGCCATGTTTGTTCGATATGCTTCTGTTGGTTCTGGCTCATGACAAGAATCAAATCCGCATTTTTGACCAATTCAGCATTCAGTTTACGCGCCACATGATCTTGCATATTTATACCGAAGTTTTGCATACATTGTAATGCTTTATCATCTGCTGGATGACCAACTAGACCAGAAATACCAGCAGAGTGAATTTTTCGATCAGGGTATGCATCTTTTAGGAAATACTCTGCCATGGGGCTTCGACAGATATTTCCAATACAGACCACTAAGATATTTTTAAAATTCATTAATTCCCCAAACGATCTAAATTATATAAAGCATTGGAGAAAGGAATCACCTGGTTAACTACACGTTGCCAGCGCGTTAGACCCGTTGCATCAACATAGACAATATCATTACTTTGCATTTTAAACTGATTGGCGAGACCAAAATTAGCAATGCTAGACAGATCCATATGGAAGATTTCAGTCATCGGTGAGTCACTTTGACTTCTAACGACGTAAATTTTACTGCTGCTTGCTGACAATGGATTCAGGCCTAAGCTCTCCCCAATCACATCACTCAAAGTCATGCCTTGATCACGCATCGGCAGGGACTGGTTTTTACCTGACTCACCCATGACATAGATTTTTTGGTTTTCGCGAGAGTTGACATAAATCGTATCGTTAGCTTGCACCAAAAGATTGTGTAGCGAAAACCCTGCTTTCTCAAGTTCAATCGAATTTAAATTATAAGTTTGACCATTTCGAACGAGGCTAATCGATGTATTCGCACCAAATTGTGTGTTGACGCCACCAGCTAAGCCAAGCGCCGTATAGATACTGGTGGGTTGATCATTTAGTGTATATTGACCACCTTTCATGACATTGCCCTGTACTGAATAACGTTGACCTTGGTAAGACAAAACTCGAGCGATGACATCAGGTGTTTTTAAATAACGGGCAAGTAACTGACGAAGTTCTTGATTCACTTGATCTAAACTTTTGCCAGCCGCTTTATAACGTCCAATAATCGGAAATTGAATATACCCACGAGAGTCGATTTGATAGCCGTTAGATTTAATGGCTTCTTCATTATTAATGGTATTGGTGGGCGGTGTAATTTCTGGATATGCCCATAGATAAATGGATAATACGTCACCAGCACTGAGTAGATATTGTTTTTGATTTTGTAGAAACAAATGTCCCAAATCTTGGTGAACATTGACTTGTGCAGGTTGAACAGCAAAAAGGGACTCTTGAGTGAGTTTGATGACATTGACTTGAGTGCCCAAATCCGTCTGAAAAACACCTTCTTCAGGTAAGTCATAGGTTTGAAGACCTGAGGTAACAGCACATCCTGTAAAGCTTAAACTTAATGCCAACAGCAAACTATAACGATAGTGACTCACTCGTATTCCTATATTGTATACATTTATGATTATTCAAAAATTAATCTTAACTTAACTAAATAAAGTTAAGCGACATTTTATACCAATTAAAACAATAAATATATCTTAACCAAGCTATCTTTATGTTTTAAATGCAGAAAGTATAACTTCTCTGACTTAAAGGAGTTTAATAAGAGTAATTTTTATCAAACTATTAATGATGTAGAATATCCATTTTAGAGCATATATAAGGCTTCAGAGATGTATGATCTCTATAATCTAAAAATTGCCATTATCGGATTGGGTTACGTCGGTTTACCGCTCGCTGTTGAGTTTGGTAAAAAAGTGCCAGTCGTGGGCTTTGATATCCATCAAAAACGCATTGATGAGTTGCGTAAGGGGCATGACCATACATTAGAGGTTTCATCAGAAGAGTTAGCGCAGTCTACGCAGTTGATTTATAGTGCGAATTTAGAAGATCTAAAAGACTGTAATTTATATATTGTCACAGTGCCAACACCAATTGATGAATATAAACAGCCAGATCTTATCCCACTTGTTAAAGCATCGCAAAGTATTGGGCAAGTTCTGAAAAAAGGCGATGTGGTGGTCTATGAATCTACGGTATACCCAGGTGCGACAGAAGAAATCTGTATTCCTGAACTAGAAAAAGCATCAGGTCTTAAATTTAACCAAGACTTCTTTGCAGGTTATAGTCCTGAGCGTATTAACCCAGGTGATAAATTGCACCGTGTCACCAATATTTTAAAAATCACTTCAGGTTCAACGCCAGAAGTCGCTGACTTTGTCGATGAAGTTTATAACTTGATTATTGAAGCTGGTACCCATAAAGCAGCGAGTATCAAAGTCGCTGAAGCAGCTAAAGTGATTGAAAACACCCAACGTGACGTGAACATCGCGCTGATCAATGAGCTTGCAGTGATCTTTAATAAAATGGGCATTGATACCGAAGCGGTGCTGCAAGCGGCTGGCACGAAATGGAATTTCTTACCTTTCCGTCCGGGTCTAGTGGGTGGTCACTGTATCGGTGTGGATCCGTACTATTTAACCCATAAAGCCCAAGCGATTGGCTATCATCCTGAAATTATTTTGGCAGGTCGTCGTCTCAATGATGGCATGGGTGCGTATGTGGTGACTCAGCTTGTGAAAGCCATGCTAAAAAAACGCATTCAGGTGGAAGATGCCAAAGTCCTGATTTTGGGTCTCAGCTTTAAAGAAAACTGCCCCGATATTCGCAATACCCGCATCATTGATATCGTGAATGAACTCAAAGAATATCATATTGATGCCGATGTCTATGACCCATGGATTGATGCTCAAGAAGCTAAGCATGAATATGGCATTCAGCCAATTTCGACTTTAGAAAATGGCAAATATGATGCCGTGATTTTAGCGGTGGCACATGATCAGTTTAAAGCGATGGGTGCAGATGCTATCCGTGCTTTGGGTAAATCTGAACATGTATTGTATGACTTGAAATATGTGTTATCTCAAGCCGAATCTGATTTGCGTTTGTAAGAGGACATATTTTTCATGAATCAATATCAACAGGTATGTGAGCAACTGAAAGTGCAGCCAAAAACATGGCTGGTGACAGGCGTTGCAGGTTTTATCGGCTCAAACCTTTTAGAAACTTTACTCAAGCTTGATCAAACTGTGGTGGGTTTAGATAACTTTGCTACAGGTCATCAGTATAATTTAGATGAAGTGCAAGCATCTGTGACCACAGAGCAGTGGGCGAAATTCAGCTTTATTGAAGGTGACATCCGTCAATTTGCCGATTGTCAAAAAGCCTGTGCCGGTGTGGATTATGTTTTGCATCAAGCGGCTCTGGGTTCAGTACCACGCTCCATTGCAGACCCGATCACCACCAATGAAACCAATATCAGTGGTTTCCTCAATATGCTGACTGCGGCACGTGATGCCGCTGTTGCAAGCTTTACTTATGCGGCAAGTAGCTCAACCTATGGCGATCATCCTGCATTGCCAAAAGTCGAAGAAAATATTGGCAATCCATTGTCACCTTATGCGGTGACCAAATATGTCAATGAACTATATGCCGATGTGTTTGCCCGTAGCTATGGTTTTAAAGCCATTGGCCTGCGTTACTTTAATGTGTTTGGCCAACGCCAAGATCCAAATGGGGCCTATGCGGCGGTGATTCCAAAATGGACAGCTTCAATGATCAATGGTGAAGATGTCTTTATTAATGGCGATGGTGAAACCAGTCGTGATTTTTGTTTTATCGACAACACCGTGCAAGCCAATATTTTGGCGGCGACGGCATCGGATGAAGCCAAGAATCAGGTTTACAATGTAGCAGTCGGTGACCGTACGACATTGAATGAATTATACAATGCCATTCAATTAGCACTTGCGGAAAATGATGTGCATTTTGAACGTGATCCGGTGTACCGTGATTTCCGTGCTGGTGATGTCCGTCATTCACAAGCGAGTATTGCCAAAATTCAGCAATATTTGGGCTATGCACCTGAATTTAAAATTGCCGAAGGCATTCAACTGGCGATGCGTTGGTACGTCAATAACTTGAAATGATCTTGAGCAGATGATTGCGAAACTATTCGCAAAGTATCAGTCGATTGGGCTGATCACCTTAAGTTTATTGGCAGGTGCGATAATGACATTTATCGCACTTCCTGTTTTAACGCGCCTATATTCTGTTGCGGATTTTGGTGCATACGGCATTGCTTTAGCCATTGTCAGTGTTTTATCGACGGTGGCGAATTTACGTCTAGATCAAGCTTTATTGGTTGCTGAGGAGCAGGATAAAAAAAGCCTGATTTTTGAAGGGGCTGTATTCTCAACTATCACTGCGCTTGTCAGTGGTATTGTCATAAGCTTTATTTTAAATATTGAAATGGGGTGTGCGGTGGCGACAGGTGTGCTTGCCAATACCTTGATTCAAAGCCTATATAACTATCAATTTTCCGCGCATAAAGAATATTTTTGTGCAGGTTTAAATATTTTCCGCAGCGCGATTGTGGTGGTGGTGCAACTGTCTTTACCGCTTGTCATGCAGATCAGTTTGGTGAACAGTTATAACATCAGCTCGATTCTCATGATTGTGGCGGTGTTGGTTTATTTGCTGAAGTATCAACTGTATCAAGTCAGTTGGCAGGCATTTAAACATTACAAAGATTTTATATATGCTAATACGCCACATGCGTTGTTAAATAGTTTCTCGCATAATTTACCCTACTATGTGTTGTCGCATTTTGTCGGTGTGCAGGCGATGGGTTTCTATGCCATTGTCGAGCGGACTTTGCGTGTACCGATCAATCTGATTTCACAAACCCTACGTCAATTCTTTATTCGTAAGTTTAAAACCACAGATTCAAATCAAAATGTCTTGAAGGCAAGTGTGCTGTTAAGCTTGGTTTCTCTGCCTTTATTTGCCACTTTCTTTATCTTGCCTGAATCACTGTATTTATGGATTTTTGGCAGTGAGTGGGTTGGCATTTCAAGCTATTTCCAAATTTTAGCTTTGGGCTATTGGGCAATTTTCTGTAATCCACCTAGCTCGGCTTTTTTGATTGCCAAACGTAACAGCCAAGTGTTGTTTAAACTGCAAATCGTGGAACTGATCATTAAGTTTGCATTATTTGCAGGTTTATATATTTTATTTGACGATAGAATTTATATGCTGTTGGCGGTGCCTGTGGCACTGATCATCTATAACTTTGCCATTTTATATGTGGTGTGGAGAAACAAAAACTGATGTTTTTTAAACTGTTAAAACTGATGAATTGGTTCACTGCACAATGTCGTCAGCAATTTTATAATGTGGCTTTTGGCACTAAGTTTCGCTATTTCGGCAAAGGCTGTACCGTGGATATTAGTGGACAGGTCAAGATCGGCAACAATGTCTATATTGGCGATCATGTCAGCCTCATTGTTGAAAATGGTGCAGTGCTTGAGATTGCCGACAATAGTTTTATTGGTGAAAACTGCTACATCAAATGCTTTGGTGGCAAAGTCATGATTGGCAAAGATGTCAGCATTAATTCTAAGTCCTATATCAATGGCTGTGGTGGTGTAACCATTGGTGACAACACCCGAATTGGCACACAAAGCATTATTATTGCGAGTAATCATAAGTTTGGTGAGCCTGATGTTTTGGTCAAAGATGCGATTACCAAACTCGGTGTGAGCCTTGGTGAAAACATTTGGCTGGGTGCACGCGTGACCGTGTTGGATGGCGTGAATATTCCAAGCAATAGTGTGATTGGTGCCTGTAGTTTGGTGTCTAAACCGCTTGATGATGCTGGGGTTTATGTCGGTAGTCCTGTCAAAAAAATCAAAGCGCTTTAAAACAAGGTTCACGTGACTTTCACACGCATATCTTCAAGCGCATTTTCAGCGTAAAATATCTAATGATTTTCCTCCTTTTAGAACCTGACATAGGTCATGTATATGGCATTTATTGTTTCTGCTCTTCGACAATTGTTTGATTTGGCTTATTTTATGGCTAAAGGCAGTGTGGCATATGCACGTAAAAAGGGTGTGAAAATCGGTGAAAACTGCCGAATTTATATTAAAAGTTGGGGCTCAGAACCGTTTTTAGTCTCTATAGGGGATCATGTCACGGTCACTTCAGGCGTGAAATTTATTACTCATGATGGCAGTACTTGTTTGGTCAAAGATGAACAAGGTAAACGCTATCAACGCTTTGCGCCAATTCAAGTTGGCTCGCATGTATTTATTGGGGTCAATAGCATTATTATGCCGGGCGTAACTATTGGTTCGAATGTAGTGATTGGCGCAGGTTCAGTGGTCACCAAAGATATTCCTGACAATAGTGTGGCGATTGGTGTGCCAGCCAAAGTGGTCTCAAACTTTGCCGATTATCAAACCAAAATTCAAAGCACCTGTGCCAGTGATAGTGATCTAGTCGGCATCACGGATTACTGCGAGCGTGTTGAACGTGCCATGCAATTGCAACAGCAAAAATCTTCTTAACTCATTCTCCCCACATTTTAGGTTGTTATATGCTGAGTAAAGTCATGTTTTTCTTGCCAACGTTAGGCGGTGGCGGTGCAGAGCGTACCGTGATCCAACTGGCAAATAACTTGGTACAGCAGGGGCGCGATGTGGATGTAGTGGTCTGTGATTTAAGTGGAGAAAAAGCCAAATTATTGCCTGAAGTCGACTCTAAAATTCAGCTGATTGACCTCAATTGCGGGCGTGTGTTTCGTGCCATTCAACCTTTAAAACAACTCTTAAAAGCCATACCTTATGATGCGGTGATTGCCACGCAAAGTCATAGCAATATCGTCTGTGCCATTGCAAAACGTTTGGCGAAAAGTCAGAGTAAACTGATTTTACGTGAAGTGTCGACACCCTCAAAAAATATGAAGCTGACAGGGCTGAAAAAGTTTGTATTTAACCGTTTGGTGAATTGGACCTATTGCAGTGCGGATCAAGTGATCTGTGTATCGAATGGTGTATTGGACGATTTTAAGCAGTACTATCATTATGCTGAAGATAATCTCAGCACCATTTATAACCCTGTGATTGATAGTAGTTATTTGCAAAAACTCAAAGCACCGGTACAACATCGATTCTTTAGCCAAGGTCATCAAGTGGTGTTGGCGGTTGGTCGTTTAACCGAAGCCAAGAATTTTGGATTGCTGATTCGCGCTTTCCATGAGTTACATCAAATCCATCCTGAAACTCGTCTCATTATTTTAGGTGAAGGCGAGTTACGTGCTGAATTTGAAGCCTTAATTAAGGAACTGAATTTAACCGACGTGGTAGATTTACCAGGATTTGATCCAAATCCATATGCCTATTTTAAATATGCTTCACTGTTTGTTTTAAGCTCGAATTGGGAAGGTTTACCGGGTGTGTTGATTCAGGCATTGGCCTCCAACGTCAAAGTGGTCAGTACGGATTGTCCAAGTGGTCCACGTGAAATTTTGGCAGACGGTCAGTTTGGTCTACTGGTACCATGTGATGATCAAAAAGCTTTAAGTCATGCTATGCATCAAGCGCTGTATCATGATTATGTCGAGTTTGATGCTGAAGACTTTAAGCAACATTGTTTGCAATTCCATAAAGATACCGTGGTGCATCAGTACCGAGATTTGTTGGGGTCAAAGGCATGACTAAACCCTTAATGGTGCATGTCATCACCAACTTTGCAGGCGTCGGTGGTGCTGAGATGATCTTGGCACGTTTGATTCAATATACTGAAGATCAGTATCAGCATGTCATTATTGCTTTGATGAAAACCTCCGAGGTCTATCAAAGCACGCTTGATCGTTGTCAGTCATATTATGCACTGCAGTGGAATGGCCTAAATACCTTGGGCACGATTCAAAAACTGCGTGGTTTACTGAAAAAATTACAACCAAAAACAGTGCAATGTTGGATGTACCATGCCAATGCGTTGACCAGTCTCAGTGTCATCGGTTTAGCCCAAAAACCAAATGTGGTGTGGGGCATTCATCATTCATTGGCATCTCCAAAAGATGAATCGATCAGCACCAAAATCGCACTCGCTTTAAGTAAAGTTTTATCGAAACAACCTAACGCCATTATTTACTGTGCGCATTCATCTAAACAGCAACATAGCGATTATGGCTTTAAAAATGCCAATCAACATGTAATTGCCAATGGTGTATTTCTTGATAAATTTCAGCCGAATGCGCAGTTGCATCAACCGATCATGATCGGTTTTGCAGGCACGTATAGACATGCCAAAGGCTATCCATATTTGTTTGAAACCATGGGTTTACTTAAAAATGAAAACATTATTTTTAAAATTGCAGGTTCAGGCGCCAGTTTAGAAAACCCAGACGTTAAAGCCTTATTTGAGCAATATCAGTTAGATCATCAAAAAGTCCATTTGCTTGATCAAATTTCAGATATGCCGGCTTTTTATCAATCCATTGATGCATTTCTGATGACCTCAATTACGGAAGGTTTTCCGAATGTCTTAGTCGAAGCGATGGCATCGGGTTTACCGTGTATCAGTACAGATGTGGGTGATGCCAAATACATTGTGCAGGATTTAGGCAGTATTGTGCCACCAAGAAATGCCCAAGCCTTGGCAGATGCGATTTTGGCGTATGCACAAAAAACCGAGGCAGAAAAACAAGGCTTAAAACAAGCAACGCGTGAACGGGTCGAGCAGAATTTCAGTATTGCAACCGTCAGCCGTCAATATATGCAGGTGTGGAGCCAACAGGCATGAAATTTTTAATGATCAGTAGTTTTTTGCCGTCAGTACTGAATTTTCGTGGCAAATTATTGGAAGCCATTGCTTCCCAAGGCTATGAAATTCACATCATGGCACCTGATTTTGCAAGCTTTCCCGAAGAACAGAAAAAGTTACAAGCACTTGGCTATCACTTACATGAAATTCCGATGCAACGCACGGGTACCAATCCACTAGCGGACTTAAAACTGTTGAAAAACCTGTATCAACAGATTCGTCATATTCAGCCTGATTATGTGCTGTCGTATACCATTAAACCGGTGATTTATGGCACGCTTGCGTCATGGCTTGCCAAAGTACAGCATCGTTTTGCGTTGATTACAGGTCTTGGCTATGCCTTTCAAAATGTGGAATCAGGCAAGCGCAGTCTGTTCCAAAAAATGGTACATGGCTTATATGCCCAAGCCTTAAAACATAGCGACAAAGTGTTTTTTCAAAATCCTGATGATTTAAAACTGTTCCAAGACATACACTTACTTGAAGCCAATAAACCGACTGCGGTAGTGAATGGTTCAGGCGTCAATGTACAAGATTTTGATGTCATGCCATTACCAAAAAATCAGCAAGGTCAGGTCAAAGCCTCATTCTTACTGATTGCTCGTTTATTGGGTGATAAAGGCGTGCGTGAATATGCTGAATCGGCACGCATCATCAAAGAAAAGTATCCTGAAGCGGAATTTCATTTGGTTGGTTGGATTGACGATAATCCATCTGCGATCTCGCAAGCTGAACTGGATGAATGGATGGCTGATGGTCGCCTGAAATATTGGGGTAAACTCAGTGATGTCCGTCCTGCAATTGCAGAAAGCTCAGTCTATGTCTTGCCATCGTATCGTGAAGGCACGCCGCGTACCGTATTAGAAGCTATGGCGATGGGTCGTGCGATCATTACCACCGATGCACCGGGTTGCCGTGAAACAGTGTCAAACGGTGTAAACGGTTATTTGGTCGGGGTAAAGTCAGTCGATGATTTGGTGCAGAGCATGCAATATTTTATTGAAGATCCAAAACTCATTGAGTTTATGGGACAACGTTCCCGTGAAATTGCTGTCAATAAATATGATGTGCATCAGGTGAATAAACATATGCTTGCTGCAATGGGAATCATCGATATCAATTTAGAGTCTGGCGCATGTTGATTAAATACATCAAAAGCGATTTATATCGTTATACGGGAAAAGTCAGTTTTAAATTGTTTATTAAAAACTACCTATTTAATCGCGGCTTTAATTTTTCATTTTGGTTACGTATTGCCAGTTCAAAAACGTTTTTAGCAAAACTTGCTTATCCCATTTATTATTATAAAAGAAAGCAATATGGGATCGATATTCATACCACGACTAAAATTGGCTATGGCTTATATATTGGACATGGTGGACCTTTAGTTATTAATCCCACTGCAGAGCTTGGGCATAACGTCAATTTATCTCAATTCACAACGATTGGTGCCAATGGTGGTCGTCGAGCAGCCAAAATTGGTAATAATGTTTATATTGGACCTCATGTTTGTATCGTGGAATCAATTACGATTGGTGATAATTCAACGATTGGCGCGGGTAGTGTGGTGACGAAAGATATTCCTGAAAATGCTACGGCTGTAGGAAATTATGCCAAAGTGATTCACATGAATAATGCAGGTCAATCTGTAAATAGACGTTGGACAGATCTTGACTAAGGGGCAGAGGAATTCAATGTTAAAACGTATTATTGATATCACCATTGCTTCCACGGCTTTAATTCTGCTGTCACCGGTGTATTTTATTGTGGCACGTAAGGTGAAAAAGAATTTAGGTTCACCAGTGTTATTTCGTCAGGTGCGTCCGGGTTTACATGGTAAACCGTTCGAGATGATTAAGTTCCGCACCATGAAAGATGCACTGGATACGGAGGGCAATCCATTACCCGACAGTGAGCGTCTCACACCATTTGGTAAAATGCTGCGTGCAACCAGTCTCGATGAAATGCCTGAACTGTGGAACGTGATTAAAGGCGACATGAGTATCGTGGGTCCACGTCCCTTACTCATGGAATATTTACCTTTATATAATGAAGAACAAGCCAAACGTCATAACATGCGTCCAGGCATCACCGGTTATGCGCAAGTGAATGGTCGTAATGCGATTTCATGGGAAAAAAAATTCGAACTCGATACATGGTATGTTGAACATCAGTCACTGTGGCTCGATTTCAAAATCATGCTGAAAACCGTGAAAAAAGTCATTGCCAAGGATGATATCAGTGCCGAAGGAGAAGCGACCATGACGAAATTTACCGGCACACCGGAACAAAAATAATGACAGCACTCTATGCAATTTATGGCGCTTCAGGTTGTGGGCGTAGTTTAATGCCTGTCGCTCGGCAGCAATTGGCGCGTGAACAAGATCAATCTGAAATTGTCTTTATTGATGATGCTTTGACAGAGATTGGTGTCGTGAATGGTCATCCTGCCATGAACTATCAAGCTTTTTTAAATGAATCAGCATCGACAAAATACGTGCAAATTGCGATTGCCAATAGTCGGGTACGAGAAAAAATCGCCCAGCGTTTAGAAGCAGACGGCATTCAATTGTGGTCAATCTCTGCAGATAACGTCATTTTCATGGATGAAGTGCACATCGCGGAAGGTTCAGCCTTAAGTCCATTTGTCACCATCACCACCAATATTAAAATCGGAAAATGCTTTCACGCTAATTTATATAGCTATGTCGAGCATGATTGTGTGATTGGGGATTTCGTTACTTTTGCGCCAGGCGTAAAATGCAACGGCAATATTCATATTCATGACCATGCCTATATTGGCGCAGGTGCCATGATTAAGCAGGGCACCCCCGATCAGCCTTTAGTGATTGGTAAAGGTGCGATTGTCGGCATGGGCGCCGTGGTCACCAAAAGTGTCCCTGCGGGCGCAACCGTGGTGGGCAATCCTGCGCGGATTGTCACGACTTCACAGTAATACGTTTTAGGAAAATTCCATGTTAAACAGTGCATTTGAGCCTTGGCCAAGCTTTACCCAAGCAGAAGCCGATGCGGTGTCAAACGTCCTTCTCTCCAATAAAGTTAATTATTGGACAGGGCAGGAATGCCGTGAATTTGAAAAGGAATTTGCACAGTTTGTTGGAACCCAACATGCCGTTGCGGTAGCCAATGGTACAGTGGCACTGGATTTAGCCCTGAAAGCCCTCGGCATTGGTGCAGGGGATGATGTGATTGTCACTTCACGGACGTTCTTAGCTTCAGCAAGCTCGATTGTGACCGCAGGTGCTAATCCAATTTTTGCTGATGTGGAACTCGATTCACAAAACATTTCACGCCGTACCATTGAAGCGGTGCTTACACCGAATACCAAGGCCATTATTTGTGTACATTTGGCGGGTTGGATGTGTGATATGGATCCAATCATGCAATTGGCTGAGGAAAAAGGCATCTTTGTAATTGAAGACTGCGCCCAAGCGCATGGTGCGATGTATAAGGGTAAATCCGCAGGTTCAATCGGTCATATTGGCGCGTGGTCGTTTTGCCAAGACAAGATTATGACCACTGGTGGTGAAGGCGGTATGGTCACCACCAATGATGAAAGTCTTTGGAAAGCAATGTGGTCGTACAAAGATCACGGCAAAAACTTTGATAGCGTCTATAACAAACAACATCCACTGGGTTTCCGTTGGTTACACGACTCATTTGGCACCAACTGGCGCATGATGGAAATGCAAGCGGTGATTGGTCGTTTGCAACTGAAAGAAATGCCGGAATGGACAGCAAAACGTCATGCCAATATGGCACGCATCCAAGCCGTATTTGAACATAGTCCTTATTTCACTGTCCATAAACCATCAGCCGATTATGTGCATGCAAGTTATAAATGCTATGTGCAAGTCAATATTGAGGCTTTGCCTGAAGGCTGGTCACGTGATCGCATCATGGCGGAAATCAGTGCGCAAGCTGTGCCATGTTTTAGTGGCTCATGCTCAGAAGTGTATTTAGAAAAAGCCTTTGATGAGACACCGTGGCGCCCAGCAACACGTTTATCCAATGCTCAAGTGCTTGGTGAAAGCAGTCTCATGTTCTTAGTGCATCCAACTTTATCTGAACACAGCCTGCAAAAAACCGTAGATGCGATTCAAAGCGTGATTGCCAAGATTCACGCCTAAAACAGCGTATAATCACAGCGTGCTTTTTCAGCTAATATCACTGAGCCTCAATGAAATATTTTATTCATTCTATTGCATCTTTACCGCGTCGCCAAAAACAAGTGGTTTTGGTGACTATGGACATGTGCATGTTGCCATTGATGATGTGGCTTGCTTATGCCATTCGTTTGGCACGTCCAAATGTCACCGTGATGCAAGGACTTGAGGCTTGGTATATTTATGTTGCGATCTCAGGCGTACTGATTTTCGCTTTGCTCGGGATCTACCGTGCCATTGTGCGTTCATTTAACGAAGACTATTTACTGCGGATTTCGATCGGAACATTTATTCAAATTGTGGCGTTGTATGCCATCAAAAAATTAGATATCGCCTTTATCCCAATGAGTATTCCACTCATGTATGGCTTTATGCTGTTTTCCTACATGTGGTGGAGTCGCGCAGTGATTCGTTATGCGACCCTTAAAACCTTTGCCAAAAAACAAACCCGTAAACGTGTGGCGATTTATGGGGCAGGGCTTGCAGGACAGCAAATTGCGGCCGCATTAAACCGTTCCGATGATTATCTGCCAGTCTGTTTTATTGATGATAAAAAATCATTGAAAGGGCAATCTTTAAGTGGCTTAAAGATTTATTCACCCAAAAAAGCGCAAAAGAAACTCGGTAAATTTGGTATCGAAGAAGTCTTGCTTGCCATGCCATCGGTAGGGCGTGCACGTAAAAAGGAAATTATTGAATCCTTTGAAGCCACTGATGTCAAAATCATGGAGTTGCCGGGTGTGACACAATTGGTTGATGGCAAAGTCAAAGTCTCTGATATCCGTGAAGTGGATATTATTGATTTACTCGGTCGTGATCCTGTACCGCCGAAGCCTGAGTTACTAGAAAAGAATATTAAAAATAAAGTCGTAATGGTAACCGGGGCAGGGGGCTCCATTGGCTCTGAGCTGTGTCGTCAAATCGTCAAACATCAGCCTAAAATGTTAGTGCTGTTTGAGATGTCTGAATTTGCGCTTTATTCGATTGATCGTGAATTGCAAACTTCAGATGTACAGGTGATTCCTGTTTTAGGTTCTGTGACCAATCAAGCTAAATTGGAACGTATTTTGCAACAATATAGCGTGCAAACAGTCTATCACGCAGCGGCCTATAAGCATGTGCCACTGGTTGAAGCCAATCCATTTGAAGGGATTTATAACACCTCGATTGGTACACAGCGCAGTGTTGATGCTGCTGTGGCACAAAGTGTTGAAACTTTTGTACTGATTTCGACCGATAAAGCGGTACGTCCGACCAATGTCATGGGTGCTTCAAAACGTATGGCTGAGTTGTATTGTCAGGGGTTAGCATCAACGAATCCGAAAACCCAAATCAGTATCGTACGCTTTGGTAATGTTCTGGGCTCATCGGGTTCAGTAGTACCACTTTTTAAAAAGCAAATTGCCCAAGGTGGGCCTGTGACGGTGACGCATCCTGAAGTGACACGTTATTTTATGACCATTCCTGAGGCTGCACAACTCGTGATTCAAGCGGGTGCAATGGGCACAGGTGGTGATGTATTTTTGCTAGATATGGGGGAGTCAGTCAAGATTGTTGACTTAGCTCGACAAATGATTCGCTTAAGTGGTTTTAAACCCGTTGATGAAAATGGCATTGGCGATATTGAGATTCAATTTACGGGTCTACGTCCGGGTGAAAAGTTATATGAAGAATTATTAATAAGTGGAAAAAAAATAAATATAACATCTCATCCTCGTATATTTAAAAATTATGAAAATTTTATTGAATTTAGTAATATAAGCAGGGTTTTTCAGGAGTTAAACAGTTATAGTAGTATTGCTGAAGGTGAAGTGTGTTTGTATAAAATTTTAGCTTTATATGTGGAAGGATATAAGTAAATTGAAAGTTAATAAACGAGAATTAAGATGTTAAATAACATATCATCTATAAAAAATTTTATATATATGTTTTTAGCAAAAGGTATAGATCTTTTTATGCCCTTAATTATTATACCGATTCTTGTGGCTAGAATTGGTATGGAAAATTACGGCATTATTGCAATGTCGCTATCGTTGGCATTATTTGTATCCACAATTGTTCAATATGGATTTAATTATACTGGCACAAGAGAGATATCTCGTAGTATTAAAGAAAATAAAAAGAATATAGGTTTGATTTCTAGTAAATATTTGGTGTCAAATCATATAATTGGTTTATTTTGTTTGATTTTATTGACTCTATTGTTGTGTGTATTAGGTATCGAATATGAATTAAAATTTGTTTATTTTTTCTCTCTTCTTTATGGGGTTTTTTATGGGTTGAATCCTATATGGTTTTTTCAGGGCTTTGAAAGTTTTAAGATTATTGCTATAATAAATAGTTTTTTTAAAGTTTTATATATGGTGGGTATATACTTATTCGTAACTGATAAATCGCCCTTATATTTGATAAGCTTTATAAATTTTTTATCAATTTTTTTTGTTTACCTAATTAATATGGCCATAATTTTTTTATGGTATAGGGTTGAATTTATATTATTGAATTTTTGTGAATATGTGTCGGTTTTAAAAGATGACATTTATATTTTTTTAAATCAATTAATTCCAAATTTATACAATAGTTTTTCTATTTTTTATCTAGGTATGGTTACAAATAGTATGTATGCTGGCATAGTGAGTGCAAGTGTAACTATGGTTGAAATAGTAATAACTATTTTTAGGATACTAACAAATGTATTTTATCCAGTTTTAGTTAAAGAAAGATTGTTATTTATTAAATTTTCTAATTCAGTTATTTTAATTTCTTTGTTTACAACTTTTATTTTTTATATTTTTTCTCCGGAAATAATAAAATTTTTATTTGAGAAAAATTTAGAAGATATTGTTTTGTATACACGAATTTTGTGTTTAAGTATTGTTTTTGCAGTTTTTTATATAATATATGGAATAATCTTTAACTCTTTATATAATATTGAGTATAGGATGACAAGGTATGTTATCTTTATTTCGTGTCTTGCTGCTTTAGTAACATTTGTTGCAACACCTAAATTTGGTGCTTGGGTTGTAATATTAGTAATATTCTTTTCAAGATTTTTATTTGGTTTAATATCTTATATTTTATATCTTAAACAAAAAAAGGCAAGCCATATATGATAGATAGGGAAAACTCTTTTGATACAAAGTTTGTGCTTAGTTTATATAGGATTGGTAGATACTTGAAATTTAACGCTAGTTTTTTTTCAAAGCCCATTTATTACTTAATTTTAATTTTATATAAATTTATGCAAATTTTGTATGGGTGCTCTGTTCCATTTAATGCCAAAATTGGTAAAGGGGTATGCTTTAAGCATGGATTACATGGTGTATTTATTTCTGATAAAGCTATTATTGGTGATAATGTTATTATTATGCATCAAGTTACGATAGGTTCAAATTTTACTAGTTCAAAAAAAATAACAGCGCCTAAAATAGGTAATAACGTTTTTATAGGGCCAGGTGCAAAAATTATTGGTGATGTTTTTGTAAGTGATAATTCAAAGATTGGTGCAAATGCACTTATTGTTGATATGATTTGTAACGGTGTATACGTTACACAGAAAAGTCATTGTATAAAAGAGGTATCTAAGTGAAAGTTTATATAGTTACATGGCCAAATGGATATTTTGGTAATTCAGATAAAAGTTGGAAAAGTTTAAATACTCAAACTATAGCGAATAGTATTGATTATTCAGTTTACATTGTGAGTATTAATGAAATATTAGATATAAAGTTTGATAAACATGATGTTGTCATACTAAATTGTGCTCTAGATGAAAGCATGAGAAAATATATTAAAAGTATTGCTTACTTCCTAGATAAAAAATGCCATATTATTCCATCATACGATCTTATACTTGCGTATGAGGATAAGGGAGTACAAGAGCTAA
Organism: Acinetobacter sp. 25-47-130; assembly: GCF_056779705.1. Lineage (NCBI taxonomy): Bacteria > Pseudomonadati > Pseudomonadota > Gammaproteobacteria > Moraxellales > Moraxellaceae > Acinetobacter > Acinetobacter sp. 25-47-130. The sequence continues at coordinate 63,684 of NZ_JBWYII010000009.1, forward strand.
TAAAGTCCGAAAAAAATATAGGGAACTTGGTGGGTCATTATTTTTTTGATATAGATGATTCAAATCTTGAATATCCTAAAGTATTAAAAACTATATCAGGAGCAGGTAGCAATGGAGTATATCTGGTAAAAAATGATAGAGACTTAAATAGTATACGTAGAAAATACTTTAGTAATGATGTAAAGAGGAAGTTGATTAAAGCTCAACGTAAACTTAAATTAAGTAAGGATCAATATAAAATCTATGATTATAGATTTAAAGGCTTTAATAATTTTGTAGAGCAAAAATTTATTCCTAACTTAGATAGTGATTATAAGGTTTTAGTTTTTGGTGATAGATATTTTGTTTTAAAGCGTTCTGTTAGAAAAAATGATTTTAGAGCAAGTGGTAGTGGATTATTTGAATTTGTAGAAGCACCAATTGATGTATTGGAATTTGCATTAGATATTCATAAAAAATTACCTAACCCAGTTTTATCATTAGATATAGCTAAGTCTGAATCAGGATGTCACCTGATTGAATTTCAAGCTACTAACTTCGGACCTTATACTTTGTTGAATGCGCCATACAGATATATTTTTACTGAAAAAAAAGACAGATGGCACAAAGAAGAGAACTGTAAAAATTTAGAGTTAAATTTTGCATATGCAATTAATTGGTATATAAAGAATTTGAACATATTAAAGGTTTATAACTAACTATGAAAGTTATCCATATTATTACAGGATTAGAAAATGGTGGGGCTGAAGGAGTTCTTTATAGATTGGTAACTCAAGATACTACTAATCATCATATTGTAATTTCTTTAACTGATATGGGTAAATATGGAAATTTATTATCTTCTTCAAAAATAAAAGTGTATTGTATTAATATGAAAAAGAGAGGCATGCTCTTATGTCTCTATAGTTTGTATAGAATAATAAAAGAAATACAGCCCAATGTTGTACAAACTTGGATGTATCATGCTGATCTAATAGGGGGGATAGTTGCTAGAATAGCAGGTGTAAAGAAAATTTATTGGAATATCCGTCACAGTACTATAGATTCTGGACACACTAGAAAGTCAACGGTACTAATAGCCAAATTAAATGCTTATCTAAGTTACATTATTCCTAATAAGATTATTTGTTGTGCTTACTCTGCTTTGGAGGTACATAGTAATTTAGGTTACAAATCTAATATTATGAAAGTTATTCCTAATGGATATGACTTTAGTCAATTTAATATTGATCAAGATTATCGAAATAAGTTTAGACAAGAGATAGGTGTCGATAGTAATGTTTTTTTAATAGGTATGGTGGCAAGATTTAATCCTCAGAAAGATCATAAAAACTTACTTGAAGCATTTGAAGCCTTCTCCAAAGATAAAGTTAAAGGGAATATTAAATTAATTTTGGTTGGTGATGGTATAAATCAAGAGAATAAGGTATTAGTAAATTTAATAAATAAATTAGATTTAGTTGAAGATGTTATATTATTAGGTCCAAGAAATGACATTAACCGTGTTATGAATGGGCTTGATATTCATGTTCTGAGTTCCTACGCTGGAGAGGGGTTCCCAAATGTAGTAGCTGAGGCCATGGCATGTGGTACGCCATGTATAGTAACGGATGTGGGTGATTCGAAGCTTATAGTTGACAAATGTGGGTGGATAATACCACCTAGTTCTAGTCAGGCATTATTTAATGCTATGAAGTGTGCTTTGCTTGAGTTTGATGATTGTAAAGCGTGGGAAATTAAAAAAAATAAAAATAGTGAATTTGTAAAATCAAAATTCAGTATTGATGAAATAGTCAGTTTTTACAATTCGGAATGGGTTGAATAAGTGAATATTTTTTCTTTAAAATTTCGAGAAATTAATTTTTCTTTTATTATTTTTATTTTTTTTATAAGTTTGCAAAGTTATTATTTTTATAGTGTCGGAGTCTCTTTATTCTGTTATTTGGGTGCGTTGTTTTTTATATTTAAAAATTGTATTAATAATTCGGTTGTATTAAAAATTGATTATATATACATAATATCATCTTTGTCTTTTTTGGCTCTTATTTTAATAATTTATCCTTTGGATCAAGCTAAAACAATTATTGGTATTATTTTTTGTTTAATTTTTATGTTTTTCTTTTTGGTTGATCTTAGGTTAAATTTAGATAAGATATATAAATCTATATTATTTGTGGTGCTTTTTCATACTCTTGTATATACTTTTCAGGCATTATATTGGTTTGTAACAAAAGATTATATTGACTTACTGTTCCCAATAACAGGTGAGCATCAGAGATATATTTCTGAAAAGGCAATTAATTTTGGCGGGATTGTGATTCCAAGATTTACTGGGTTATTTAATGAACCTGGAACTTATTCTACGGTTATGATGGTTTTGATTTCATGTCTTTTTGTTATTGAGAAGAAAATTAATATTATAATATTATTTTCTTTAATAACAATTATGCTCAGTATGAGTTTGTATGGTTTTGTTTTTGTTTTTGGTTTAGTTTTGTTTTATATGGTTTCATCTTTTAATTTGAAAAGTATGGTCATATTATCTTTAATTTTTTCTCCACTAATTTTGTACATATACCCATTTATAGAGCAAAGACTCACATCTAGTAATTCTGGTTTTGAAGATAGAGCTTCTTCTATTCAAAATATTCTATCGGATTATTATGGTTCTAGCAATGGATTAATTTTTGGGGGTTTTTATAATAACTCTTTAGCCTCTAAAGATTTTATAGTTTTAAATGATTTATCTTTGTTTGTTTGGTTGCTTTATGGGTTTGGAGTCTTTGGACTTATTTTTATTTTTATTTACTTTGTTATTCCGATTATTTTTTCCAGAAAAATTGATTTATTGATTTTGGTTATATTGGTATTATTGTCAAAATTAAAGTTTACTTATCCTTTAATTTGGATTTTTCTATCATTAATTTATGTAAAAAGCACACAAAGGAGTTGATTTTGAGATTTGCTATTATATCTAATGATATTTTTACAGTTATTAATTTTAGATTGGATTTAATTAAGTCTATCAAGTGTAAAGGATATGAAGTTTATATTCTCGCACCAAATTTGGAAGAGCATCCTAACATTGTTCAACAATTAGAAAATAATGGGTTTATAGTGCATTCTATTTATATGGATAGAGCAGGAACAAGCCCAATTAATGATTTTAAAACTATAGTGAGTATTTATGGGAAACTAAAAAAAATTAATCCTGATATAGTTTTTAATTATACTATTAAACCTGTGATTTATGGAACTATAGCGGCTTATTTATGTGGTATATCAAGAATTTATTCTCTCATTTGTGGGCTTGGAAATAGCTTTCAAGAGGGTGAAAAGGCAAATAAATCCATTGTTTCCCTGATTTTAAAAAAATTATATAGATTTTCCTTAGATAAGTGTGATTGTGTCTTTTTTCAAAATAAAGATGATTTAAATCTTTTAAACCATTTCAATATTTTAAAGGATGTAAACAAAGGTGTGATTGTAAATGGTTCAGGAATTGACTTAAAAAAATTTGAATATGAAGATATAAAGATAGGGATAGAAGGTAAGCCTGCTCAAAGTTTCGTCATGGTTGCAAGATTGCTGAAGTATAAGGGGGTAATAGAGTATGTAGAGGCAGCAAAATTTCTTAAGGAGAAATATCCATTTGCAGAATTTCATCTAGTAGGGGATATAGATCAAAATCCTGCTTCTATTACAAAAGATGAACTTAGTGAATGGGAAAATAGTGATTTCATCCATTGCTGGGGAAGATTAAGTGATGTTCGTCCAGCATTACAACAAGCGAATATATTTGTGTTACCATCTTATTATAGAGAAGGCATCCCTAGATCTATCTTAGAAGCAATGTCAATGGGGAAAGCTATTATTACTACTGATAATGTTGGATGTCGAGAAACTGTTGAAAATTGGAAAAATGGTCTATTAGTTGAAGTCAAAAGTGTTAATTCACTTATTAATGCTATGGAAACACTAATTAAGAATCCTTTGTTAATCCAAGAAATGTCTACTTACTCTAGAAAATTAGCTGAGCAAAAGTTTGATGTACATAAGGTTAATGAGTCCATGCTTTCTCATATGTCAATTTGAATGTAATCTGAGTCTACGTTTATGAAAGTTTTAGTTACTGGTGCAGCAGGTTTTATTGGGTTTCATGTCTCAAAGAAACTACTTGAGCGAGGTGATGAAGTTGTTGGTATCGATAATATAAATGATTACTATGATACTAATTTGAAAGATGCACGCGTCAAGAATTTGATTGATTTTTCTGGAAAATTAAAAAGAAAATTTATATTTTATAAAAATAATATTGCTGACCAAAAAATAATTAATGATATATTTGAAAAACATAAATTTGACAGAGTTATTCATCTGGCTGCTCAAGCAGGTGTGAGATATTCCTTGGAAAATCCACATAGTTATGTAGAAAGTAATATTGTAGGTTTTACTAATATTATTGAGGCATGTCGATATAATCAAACCCCTCACTTAACTTATGCTAGCACGAGTAGCGTATATGGTGGAAATACTAAAATGCCTTTTCAGGAGCGCCATGGAGTTGACCATCCATTGCAGTTCTATGCGGCAACTAAACGAGCTAATGAACTCATAGCTCATAGCTATAGTCATTTATTTAATTTACCAACTACAGGATTGCGTTTTTTCACTGTCTATGGTCCATGGGGGCGCCCCGATATGGCACTTTTTAAGTTTACCAAAAATATCTTAGAAGGAAAGCCTATCCCAGTTTTTAATCATGGTAATCATTCTCGTGATTTCACTTATATCGATGATATTGTAGAGGGAGTTATTCGCTCCAGTGATCAAATAGCTCAACCTGATGCTACGTGGAACGGTGATAGACCAAATCCTCATACAAGTAATGCACCTTATCGTATCTTTAACATTGGTAATAACAAACCAGTAAAATTAATTGCATATATTAATGCAATTGAAAAAGCATTAAATTTAAAAGCAGATATGGAGTTATTACCATTACAACCTGGTGATGTACCTGACACTTTTGCAGATAGTTCTGAACTTATTAAGCAAGTGGGTTATACGCCCAATACTTCTGTAGAAGTAGGTGTTAGTAACTTCGTAAAATGGTACAGAGAATTTTATAAAGTTTAATTTTTAATAGTGACCAGTTAATCAAAAGAATATTTTTTACATACTTCGTAGAAAATATTCTTTAAAAGGTGAAAAATGAAACGCTTAATTGATATTCTTATTGCCATCGTTGCTTTAATAATACTATCACCGATATTTCTTTTGGTTTGCTATAAAGTTAAAAAGCATTTAGGTTCTCCAATTTTTTTCTATCAGGATCGACCAGGGAAAGATGCAAAGATTTTTAGGATGATTAAATTTCGCTCTATGAAAGATGCTGTTGATAAAAATGGTAATCTTCTCCCAGATGCAAAACGGATCACACCTTTTGGACATAAGCTGCGTTCCACAAGCTTAGATGAAATGCCTCAACTTATTAATGTGTTGAAGGGCGACATGAGTATTGTGGGGCCACGACCTCAAATGAAAGAATTTTTAGACCATTATACGCCTGAACAAATGCGTCGACATGAAGTAAAGCCTGGAATGACAGGTTTAGCGCAGGTGAGTGGACGTAACAATCTTTCTTGGGAAGAAAAATTTGAACTAGATGTTCAATATGTAGAAACTCAATCTCTTTGGCTTGATTTTAAAATTATGTTTAAAACGATTAAGGTCATGCTCACTAAAGAGGGAATTAATGCGCCAGATCAAGAGGTAGGCGCTGCTCGTTTTTCAAGTCAAGACTCTTCAAATATCAAAACTGGTTCCAAGTAAAATTTAATTTATTAGTGTACATTATATGATCAAAAAAGCCATTCTCCCTGTTGCAGGTCTAGGTACCCGTTTTTTACCTGCAAGTAAGTCTATCCCAAAAGAAATGGTCACTGTTGTTGATCGTCCTGCCATTGCGTATGTGGTGCGTGAGGCCGTTGCTGCGGGTATTGAACAAATTATTTTAGTGACACATTCTTCCAAAGCTTCGATTGAAAACTATTTTGATCGTAACTTTGAGTTGGAAACGACTTTAGAATCGAAGAAGAAATTTGATTTACTCAAAGAAATTACCGAAATTTTACCGTCTCATGTGAGCGTGATTAGTGTACGCCAACCGCAACCATTAGGTTTAGGTCATGCTGTACTCTGTGCAAAAGCGGTTGTAGGTGAAGATGATTTTGCAGTTCTTTTACCGGATGTTCTTGTTAAAGACTCATCAGAACGCAATGATTTAAGTTTGATGATTCAACGCTTTGATGAGACTCAAGCATCACAAATTATGGTCGAAGCTGTGCCTGATCATATGGTTGATCAATATGGGATTGTCGATGTTGCATCTACACCTGCAGAAGGTCAAAGCATCCAAATGCAAGGCATTGTAGAAAAGCCAGTGGTTGGTACTGCACCATCAAATCTTTCTGTGGTTGGTCGTTATATTTTGCCTGCGAAAATTATGCAATTACTTGAGCAAACTCCAAAGGGTGCGGGCAATGAAATCCAACTGACCGATGCGATTGCAATGCTACAACAAACAGATACGGTTGAAGCCTATCGTATGAAAGGTCAAACTTTTGATTGTGGTAGTAAGTTAGGATATTTAAAAGCAGTGCTGCATTATGGAGTAGATCATCCAAAATTAGGTCAGGAATTTAAGGAACTGATCAAAGACCTAAAACTATAAAAGAGACAGATATGAAAGTTGCAGTATTTGGACAGACTCTGTATGCAGGTGTTTTTGCAGGGTTAATGGCTGAAAGTGGTCATCAGGTCTTTTGGTGTGATGTCTTAAAAAAAACAGCGTCAGAGCAGGCCTATAGCCAAGATGAAGCGGTTAAGCGTTTGCTTGAGCAACAGCAAGCCAATGGTTTTTTAAAATACTGCAACTTTTCCCATATTCCTTTAGATATCGATGCTTATTTTTTTAGTTTTAATCCCACTGAAGAGATTCAAGCAATAGAGATCTTAAAAGAATTAAAATCTCGACCAATAATTCATCCTAAACTGATGATGAATGCTTCAACTTTAGGATTGCATGGTACTGAAAAATTTGTACGTATTTTATCGGAAGATGATTGGGTTTATCTGCCTGATATTATCCAAGAAGGTAACGCTTTAACTAGCTTGACTCAGACCAAACAGCTCATCGTCGGCACTTCATCTGAACGCGCACAAACCAAAATTAAAGAGCTACTGAGACCATTATTCCCACGGACACAGCAATATCTATTTATGCCTGTATTGGATGCGGAATTTACCAAGTTGAGTATTTCTGGCATGTTGGCGACACGTATTAGTTATATTAATGACTTGGCAGTGGTTGCTGAGAAATTAGGTATTGATATTGAACAAGTGCGTCAAGGCATAGCAGCGGATAGTCGTATTGGCGCATCGTATTTATATCCAGGTGCAGGTTTTGGTGGGGAGAACTTTTCACATGATATTTTGACACTAACTCAAACCGTGTCAGGTGCGGGTGCAAAGAGCCAACTACTGGCACAAGTTTGGGATATTAATGAACAACAAAAAGAAATTTTATTCCGCAAATTGTGGAATTATTTCCATGGGGATTTAAACGGGAAAACAGTGGCCATTTGGGGTGCCGCATTTAAAGAAAATACCGCGCGTATTCAGCAATCTCCGATTCATGTCATGTTAAAAGCGCTTTGGGCACAAGGGGTCACGGTAAAGTTACATGATCCTCAAGCTTTGCCTGAAATTGAAAAAATCTACGGGCATCGTACCGATTTAATCTACTGCACAGACCAATATGATGCAGTCAAGGATGCACATGCACTGTGTTTGCTGACTGCGTGGAAACAATATTGGAGTCCTGATTATCCTGAATTATTAAAAACCATGCACCATCCACTGATTTTGGATGGGCGAAATATTTATGATCCAAGTTATGTGAAAGCGCAAGGATTTGCTTATATGGGGGTAGGTCGCTAATGAGCAGTCATGCAAAACCTTATGCTGTTGAAGATCGTGCGACAGTCATACAACAATTAAACACATTGAAAGCTGAATTTGAGCACTTACATCTAACTGAGTTATTTGCCAAAGATGTCACACGCTTTGAAAAATTTTCTGTGGCTGTTTCACCGATAGTATTTGATTTTAGTAAACATCGTATTCATGCAGAGGTTTTAAGTCGTTTGGTCGCATGGGCAAATGCACAAGAGCTCACGCCTTGGATCAAACGTTTATTCTCTACAGAACAGATCAACTATACGGAAAACCGCGCGGCCATGCATTGGGCGCTACGCTTACCGAAACATGATCAGTCTCATCCTGAATTGGCAAAGCAAGTGCATGTGCAACTGGATCGAATGTATGCCTTGGTCAATAAAATTCATGCAGGTCAATACCGTGGTGCCACCGGTGAAGTGATTCAAGATGTGGTCAACATTGGTGTAGGTGGATCGGACTTAGGGCCACTCATGGTCAGTCATGCACTGTCTGATTTTAAGAAAATCACTGAAAAGCCACTCAATGTGCATTTTGTATCCACAATGGATGGCAGTCAGCTTTCAGATTTATTGCATAAGCTCCGTCCGGAAACGACACTTTTTATTATTTCATCAAAATCGTTTGGGACGATTGATACCTTATCCAATGCACAAACCGTGCGTCTATGGTTGGAAAAAGCTTTAGGTCAGGAAGCGCAAATTTTAAAACACCATTTTATTGGGGTTTCGACCAAACCTGAAAAAATGACCGCTTGGGGAATTGCACCTGAAAATCAACTGCGCCTTTGGGATTGGGTCGGTGGTCGTTACTCTTTATGGTCCTGTATTGGTTTGCCGATTGCCTTAACCGTGGGTGTGGACGGCTTTAAGCAATTGTTGGCAGGGGCGTATGCCATAGATCAGCATTTTCAAACAGCACCTTTTGCTGAAAATCTGCCTGTACTGATGGGTTTACTCGGTGCTTGGAACACGAATTTCTTAGATATTCAAACCCATGCGGTATTGCCTTATGACGGCCGTTTAAAATATTTTGCCTCTTATCTGCAACAATTAGAAATGGAATCGAATGGTAAATCGATTCAAAGAGACGGCAAGAAAGTCGATTTAGACACCTGTCCGATTGTGTGGGGCGAAGTAGGGCCCAATGCCCAGCATGCCTTTTATCAGCTATTGCATCAAGGGACGCAGTCCGTCAGTTGTGATTTTATTGCACCAGTTAAGCGTTATAACGGGCAACAATTTACCTATATCGACAATGCAGATGCGTTAATCGAACAACATCATTTGGCATTATCAAATTGTTTGGCACAGTCTCGCTTACTTGCTTTTGGTAATCAAGTATTGGAGCAACATGAAGTTGCAGATTTACCTGAATATAAACAATATGCAGGCAATCAACCGAGCACCACCATTTTAATGCAAGAGTTGAACCCTTATAGTTTGGGCATGCTGATTGCGATGTATGAGCACAAAGTCTTTGTACAATCGGTGCTTTGGAATATCAACCCATTTGATCAGTGGGGCGTTGAAAAAGGTAAAGAGATTGCCAATCAACTTTTGCCGATTTTAAGTGGTGAACAAACAGATGTGTCTAAGCTTGATGCGTCGACACAAGGTTTAATTCAGATATTAATGGGAAAAGACAATGTCTAAAGTTTTAGTGACGGGTGGTGCAGGGTATATTGGTTCGCATACCTGTGTGGAACTCCTTAATGCAGGACATGAGGTTGTTGTATTGGATAACTTATCCAATAGTTCCCAAGAATCCTTAAATCGTGTACAGCAACTCACTGCAAAATCTTTAGACTTTGTCGAAGGTGATATTCTTGATCAAGCGATTTTGGATCAAATTTTTCAAGATCATCAAATTGATGCGGTGATTCATTTCGCAGGCTTAAAAGCGGTAGGTGAAAGTCAGCAAATTCCACTCAAATATTTTGAAAATAACATTTCAGGCTCGATTAGCTTAGTCAAAGCGATGGAGCGTGCTAACGTATTTAATTTGGTTTTTAGCTCTTCTGCAACGGTTTATGATGAAGCCAACGTCTCTCCACTCAATGAAGAGATGCCGACAGGCATGCCAAGCAATAACTATGGCTATACCAAACTGATTGTTGAGCAGTTATTGCAGAAACTCGCGCAAGCAGATGCATGTTGGTCGATTGCTTTATTGCGTTATTTCAACCCTGTCGGTGCGCACAAAAGTGGTCAAATTGGTGAAGATCCACAAGGCATTCCAAACAACTTAATGCCTTATGTGACCCAAGTGGCTGTGGGTCGTCGTGAAAAATTGTCGATTTTTGGTAATAATTACGACACCGTTGATGGTACTGGGGTGCGTGATTATATCCATGTGGTGGATTTGGCCAATGCCCATTTATGTGCCTTGGAAAATCGCTTAAATGCACAAGGTTGCCGTGCTTGGAAATTGGCACAGGCAATGGCTGTTCAGTGCTAGAAATTAAAAATACCTATGAAAAAGTCAATGGTATTGAGATTCCATTTGAGTTTGCACCGCGTCGTGCAGGGGATGTGGCAACATTATTCGCCGATAATGCACGTGCCGTTGCTGAGCTGGGTTGGCAACCAAAATTTGGCTTAGAAGATATGTTGGCGGATAGTTGGAATTGGCAGAAGATGAATTCAAAAGGTTATTAAAGCTAAGTGTTAAATATAGTTTTAATATTTTGAAATATAATACGAAATCCATAAAACTTGGATCTATATTATTAGTTAGATAAAAGTAGTCTGGATAAGCATTTTATTATTGTTAAAATTTAAGTGGAATGATATGAAAATAGCAGTTGCAGGTACAGGTTATGTTGGTCTTTCAAACGCAATGATTTTCTCACAAAATCATCAAGTTGTTGCGTTAGATATTGTTGAAAGTAAAGTAGAAATGTTGAATAGTAAAAAGTCACCTATTCAGGATGTCGATATATCTAATTTTTTAAAAGAGAAACCTCTTAATTTTCGAGCAACAACGGATAAATTTGAAGCTTATGCAAACGCTGATTTTGTTATTATTGCTACGCCAACAGACTATGATGTTACAACTAACTACTTTAATACAAAAAGTGTCGAAAGTGTAATTTGTGATGTTCTTAATATCAATCCTAAAGCTGTAATGGTTATTAAATCTACTGTTCCTGTAGGATTTACTAAGATAGCTAAAGAAAAATATAATACTGACAATATTATATTTTCACCTGAATTTTTGCGTGAAGGAAAAGCTTTACATGATAACCTTTATCCATCACGTATTATTGTAGGCGAGAAATCAGAAAGGGCAAGGCTCTTTGCTAGTTTATTGATCGAGGGAGCAATAAAAAAAGATACTCCAATACTTTTTACATATTCAACAGAGGCTGAGGCTATTAAGCTTTTTGCGAATACTTTTTTAGCTATGCGTGTTGCTTATTTCAATGAATTGGATACATATGCACAAAGTTTTGGTCTAGATACTCGTCAGATTATTGAAGGTGTTTGTTTGGATCATCGTATCGGTAGTCATTATAATAATCCATCTTTTGGTTATGGAGGATATTGCTTACCAAAAGATACTAAACAATTATTAGCCAATTATAGTCAGGTCCCAAGTAATTTAATTAAGGCAATTGTTGATTCTAATCGGACACGCAAAGATTTTATCGCAGATTCTATTCTAGCAAAGAATCCATCTGTAGTAGGAATCTATCGTTTGGTGATGAAAAGTGGTTCAGATAACTTTAGGGCTTCAGCTATTCAAGGTGTAATGAAGCGCCTCAAAGCAAAAGGTGTAGAAATCATTATTTATGAACCAAATTTGAATGATTCAGAGTTCTTTAAATCAAAAATCATTAATGACTTAAATCGATTTAAGAATATTTCTGATGTAATTATAGCAAACCGTCAATCTTGTGAATTGAGTGATGTAAAAGATAAGGTATATACTCGAGATATTTTTGGGGGAGATGAATAATACTATTATTAATCTTTCTTATGGCTAAGCCTTAATTTATAAACTTTTAGATATAGGCTTATCCATTGTTCAGATTCAAATCCCAAGAGCAACATATTTGCAGTTAGTTGAAAAAGTTAACTTAATTCGTAGAATCATGAGACTTTTTCAACTAGCAATTGGAATGCATACAATAAAAAACATGATAATCTGTAAGTATTCGCTGAACCCTATCCCTATTTTTCAATTCGGTTTGGGGCTCCAGCGATGTAGCAGTAATTTTTCTATTGGGGTCGATTTATGTGTCAGCAATCTTTTCAGCACATCACTTAGATAGGCATACGGATCTAACCGGTAATCCCCCCTTAAAAATAAAAGGCAGTAATTCCTTTACCGATTCCACCGGTCAGTCGATCTCGATCATCTGACCTCTTGCAGAACATTGTTACTTATGCAGTGGAGTCCTGATATGAGCAAGAGCTTTCTTCAGCGGCACAGGTGGTGGAGGTACTTCTTGTCTGATTGGCGTTGAGTGAAGAATGATGGGAAGAAAGTCGCTCTGAAGACTAGGTGAGCTTTTTAGAGCCGGGACCATTTATTTGGACTGGGGAATCCCTTTATGAGCTAGATTTGCATTGACCTGATGCTGCGTTGCCACCTTGGCCACGGATGTATCTGGCTGTTCGCACTGCTGAATAAGCTGATTTTTAAATTTAGCTGTGAAGGTTCGACGAGGCTTTTTTTAGTGTTGGTATACTGTCTATAACTTTTTTAAATCCATAATAGGTGTCCACTTGAATTTTAGTGGACACTATCGTGATATTCATGGGTTGGAAAAGTAGGGTTCAGCAGATGTTTACCATTAAATGAAAAAAATGGAGCGTTACAACGCTCCATTTTTTATGCGGTTTTAAGCCTGAATGAGTTGAGTGAGCTCATCGATATAAGCTTGCATCGGCTTTGGATTTTTGTCTTTACGGCTTTCAATATTTAAACGGAGTAAAGGCTCTGTATTTGAAGCACGTACATTTAAACGCCAAGCACCAAAATCCAGACTGACGCCATCCGTTTCATCAATTTTGGGTTTTTGGTCAGCAAAATGATCAAAGATGTTTTGAATGGTTTCTTTTGTATCGGCAACTTTAAAGTTAATCTCGCCAGAACAAGGGAACTTTTCAATCATTTCCTCAACCAGAGCAGAGAGTGGTTTTGCCGTTTCAGAGACAACTGAGATTGCTAATAACCACGGAATCATACCACTGTCACAATAGGCAAAATCACGGAAGTAGTGATGCGCTGACATTTCACCACCATACACTGCATTGTGTTCACGCATTTTATCTTTAATGAAGGAGTGGCCTGATTTCGATTGCACAGCTTCACCTTGATATTGTTCAACAATATCGAAGGTATTCCACACCAAACGCGGATCATGCACAATTTTTTCGCCTTTTTGTTTCAGTAAAAATGCTTGTGCTAAGAGACCGACAATGTAATACCCCTCAATGAATTGACCTTTTTCATCAAAAAGGAAACAACGGTCAAAGTCACCATCCCACGCGATGCCCATGTCAGCCTGATGTTGAAGTACAGCATCGGAGGTGCTTGCACGGTTTTCAACTAAGATGGGGTTGGGAATACCATTTGGAAAGTTGCCATCCGCTTCATGATGAATTTTGATAAATTCTACTGGAATATTCAGGGTTTTAAATTTTTCTTCGATCGCATCGATCACATGACCTGCTGCACCATTCCCCGCATTGACCACGAGTTTTAGTGGTTTGATTTTAGCAGGGTCAATATAGGTCATCAAATGATCAATAAATTCAGGCAAGATATTATAATGCTGAGTTGTACCTTTGATTTCGACTGCTTTGAACTGATTTTTTTCAGCAAGAAGTTGGATATCTTTTAAACCCGAGTCTGCACCAATCGGACGAGCATTTTCACGTACAAGCTTCATGCCGTTATAGTCCATCGGGTTATGGCTGGCTGTTATTTCGATCCCGCCTTGCACATCAAGATGGAATGCACCGAAATAAACTTCCTCAGTCCCCGTCATACCTAAATCTAAAACATCAATGCCGGCATCATTTAGACCACGAATGGTAGCTTGTTTTAGGTCTTCACTGGTTAAGCGAACATCACATCCAACCACTACTTTTTGAGGTTGATAAATTTCGCCATAAGCACGTCCAACACGGTATGCGATATCTTCATTGAGTTCTGTGCCCAATTTTCCGCGGATATCATAGGCTTTGAAACAGGTTAATTTTTCCATGTTAAGGTTCTAATCTATTGAGCAAATTGATGATGAAAATTATAGCGATTTTATGTAAGTACGGCATGGGTTGAGATGAAAAATTACAATTAAATTCAGTAAATTAATTTACGTTATGATGCTTATTGTTGGTTGTAAATCAAGCAGCGCTCATAAGTGGATGAATTTTTTTTGGAAAAAATGTAGTGAAACTTTATTGGATGTAAAAAATTGAATTTATAAAAATTTAATAATAAAAAAGCCCTGATATTGATCAGGGCTTTTTTGAATCTGGAGCGGGAAAGGAGACTCGAACTCCCGACCCCAACCTTGGCAAGGTTATGCTCTACCAACTGAGCTATTCCCGCGGAGTCTATCAATTTTTTAAGTGAAAAAACTGAATGAAAAAATTTTGAGCGGGAAAGGAGACTCGAACTCCCGACCCCAACCTTGGCAAGGTTATGCTCTACCAACTGAGCTATTCCCGCATGCCGTGTATAATACAGCATGAAAAATCAGGGTCAACAACTTTATAAAAAAATATCGTGTGATTGAATAAAATTAAAGCATTTCAATGTATTTCGCTTAATTTTTGATAGGTCTTAAGCTCAAGATTAAAGCGTAACTCTCCAATGGCGGTGTGTTTTATTTACTTTTTATTCTAAAACTTCACGGTATACTGCTGGCAACCAATGAATGCGAGTGGAATTTAAGCATGACTTTAGAGCAACAATTAATTGAGCGTTTACAGCAATTGTCTCCTGTGCACTTAGAAGTGGTGAATGAGTCATCAGGTCATGGTGGCTATTTCCCTGGTAAAGAATCGCATTTTAAAGTCACTGTTGTGAGTGAAGTGTTTCAAGGCTTACGTTTAGTTCAACGCCATCAAAAAGTATATGCGCTGGCGGGGGACTTATTGAGTCCAGGAAAGATTCATGCTTTGGCGATTCATGCTTATGTGCCAACTGAATGGACTGGTCAAGCGCCAAATAGTCCTGAATGTGCACATGCACCGAAAGCTTAAATTTTAAAAGTAGGAGAGTGGCTGCAATGGATACACACTTAGTCATTAAAATCGTGCATATGTCGAGTTTGCTCTTGTTGATCATTGCTGTATTAGCACGTGCGACAACTTTATATTTTGGCGTCGAAAATCAACAACCCAATCCGAAAGGACGTAAGGCTTATGTTGCGCTTCAACATTTGGCATTTACTTTGGTCATTGGGACAGGCTTGATTTTATTGTTTTTGAATAATTTTCAAGTTCAACCTTGGTTCTATGCCAAAGTGGTCTTGGTGATCGTGATGTTATCTTCATTAATTAAAGCATATCGCCAAGATGCGTCTGTACTGTTAATTCAACGTCGTGCGGGGGTATTGATTAGTTGTGTCGCATTTATGGCCATTATCGGCATTGTGATGATTAAGCCAACTTTCGGTTAATTGTTAGACACAATCGCTTAGGCTCTCACCCCTCTAGGTTAAACTTGATTCATAGAATGAATTGAGCCTAGAGGGAATGATGCGTACACGTGTGGTGTTTAATCAAAAAGGTGGCGTTGGTAAATCCAGTATTACAGTAAACTTGGCTGCACTGAGTGCACATCAGGGTTTTAAGACGCTTGTCATTGACCTCGATCCTCAGGCCAATTCTAGTCAGTATCTATTGGGGGATGATGCGACTTATAATGCCGACAAACCTGCACTAGAACCCAATATTGAAAATTTTTTCGAAGATGTATTGGCGAATCAGTCCAGCAAAGGTTTGATTGGTCAAGCCATTGGAAATTTACTCAAAAATAAAAATAAAGGCTTAGAAGCCTATATACATCAGTCACCATTCCCATCTCTCGATGTTTTGCCTGCAAGTCCCTCGCTTGGTGCTTTAGAGCATAGCCTCGAATCCAAACATAAAATCTATAAGCTACGTGACGCGATTCAGCATCTAGCAGGGACTTATGATCGGATCTATATCGATACACCGCCTGCATTTAATTTTTTTACTTTGTCGGCATTAATTGCAGCAGACCGAGTGTTGATTCCATTCGATTGTGATGTCTTTTCTAAGCGGGCATTAAACACGTTGATCGAAAACATTATAGAAACCCAAGATGATCATAATGATCGATTGGAAATTGAAGGTATCATTGTTAACCAGTTTCAAGCGCAAGCAAAACTTCCTCGTGAAGTGGTACAGCAGCTCAGAGATGAACAACTACCTGTGCTCAATGCGATGTTGCCACCGTCGGTATTGATGAAAGAGTCTCATCATAAAAATATGCCGTTAATCTATTTAAATACAGATCATAAATTGACGCAGGCCTACCAATCATTGTTCAATGAAATCGAGAATAAATAAGATTTGAGAAGAGTATGAACTCACGCGCGATGAAAATGGTCATGCAACTTAGTGCAGTCGGTTCGGTTGCTGTATTGATGACTGCTTGTGCGACGACGGTAAAACCGAGTTATGTTTCTCCGACGCAATATCAAGCATTGAACTGTGTACAACTTGGTGCTGAATTCAATCGTATTCAGCAGTATATCAATAATGGTGTACAACCGCCTAAACGTACAGGTGTTGGCGTTGGTCTAGGTGTTGGTGGTGGCTGGGGCCGTGGCGGTTGGGGCTTTGGTCCTTCAGTTTCCGTCAATATGGGACAGTCATCGAATACCAAAAATACTGAATTGTCGCGATTATATGGTGAGCAAGATGCGATCTCACAAGCGGCAACATTTAAAAATTGTCCTTATGTTCCTAAGCGTCAACAGCAAGCTCAGTAATTTAAAAGGGCTGTTCAAACTGAGCTTGAGCAGCTTTTTTTTAGCAAAATGTTTCAATGTAAATTTATTAAAATCAATATTTTATAAAATTATTAACTGAAAATAGACGCGACATTCATCATTCCTTCACTTTAAAAACTTGTCTTTAAATTCGTTTTTCGTTTAAGGTGTGCCTCCTCTAAATCTCTGATTTTAATCTATGGTAGAAAGTTGGCTTTATATTTTTGCAGTGTTCGCGGTATTACTTATTCCCGGTCCAACCAATGCATTATTGGCTAGCGCAGCACATCACCATGGCGTATTAAAAGCATTCTATTTCGTACCTCTTGAATTACTGGGTTATATCTACGGCATTAGCATTTGGGCACTGTTGGTGCATTTAACCCTACCAATTTGGCCAATGCTGATTCATATCTTACATTTGGTGAGTGCAGTTTATGTGATTTGGATGGCTTTTCATTTATGGAAAGCTTCACACCTTAAGCAATTGAGCCAAAAAAACATTCGAATGAGTCGCAGTCATCTTTTTAAATCGACTCTGAAAAATCCAAAATCTATTTTGTTTGCAGTTGGTATTTTTCCAGCATGGACTTGGGATTCTTTTCAAAACTATTTTTTAGTTTTGGGTGTATTCACCTTATGTTTAATTCCATGTGCTTTATTTTGGATGTATTTTGGTCGTAAAGTCTTGGCAGGGAATCAGACGGTGGTCAGCGCAGATCGCTTATACAAAGGTTCTGCCATGTTACTTATGCTCAGTATGTTACCTGTCATTATTGGATTTTTCTAAGCCATTCAATATTTTGTAGTGATAAAAAAAGCAGATTCTTGGTGGAGAATCTGCTTTTTGAAGCCTAAGATCATTACATCATTTCGGGATTTTTCTTTGGGAAAAACTTGTGGCGAATAAAGCCAATGATCCCCGGCAATACGCTTAGAATAATGATTCCGAAAATTAAATGGGTGAAATTGTCTTTCACGATCGGCATATTACCGAACAAATAACCCAAGGTGATAAACGAAGAAATCCACAAGAAAGCACCAACGACATTGTAAGTAATGAAGTATTTGTAGTTCATGCTTCCTGCACCAGCGACGAAGGGTGCAAATGTACGCGCGAATGGGACAAAACGTGCAAAAATAATAGTTTTACCGCCGTGTTTTTCGAAGAATTTTTGCGTATAAACCAAATGTTTTTTATTGATAAATCGAGATTCAATCTCAAAAACACGTGGTCCGATATATTTTCCAATATGATAATTTAAGGTATCACCCAATACTGCCGCAGTGAATAACAACACGCCCAAGAGCCACGGATCCATTGCACCTGTTGAGGCTGCTAAAGCACCTGCTGCAAACAGTAAACTGTCCCCGGGTAGAAAAGGCATGACCACCAAGCCCGTTTCTACGAAAATAATCAGGAATAAAATTCCGTAAATCCAAATGCCATAATTGGTAATAAATTCAAGTAGATGATCGTCTACATGCAGAATAAAATCGATTAAATCCATGAGGGGTGAACTGAGCAAAAATGTGTTCAAATGCTAACAGCCATCGGCGCTGATGTCAGTAGTCAATTGATTTAAATTATAGGTGAATTATTGTTCTGATTATGCAACGCTGATTCTTTATATTGATTATTTATCCTAAAAATAAAAGCTACTAATCTAGGGTCATTACCAAAAACAAAACGTAGATAGGTCAACCCAATGTTTAATCCAAATCAAGTGATTAAAAAAATTGTTGCTCAACCCACAGTGCATGCAACTTTAACCCTCGTCGCACGTGTCCTTTTAGCATATATCTTTATTGTGGCGGGATGGGGCAAACTCGCAGGTTATAGCGCGACAGTTGGATATATGGAAGCGATGGGTGTGCCGGGTGCATTATTGCCAATGACCATTTTGGTTGAACTGGGTGGAGGCTTAGCACTGTTATTTGGGGTACAAGCACGATTATTCGCAGTAGCTTTAGCTGGTTTCAGTTTAGTTACCGCATTTCTTTTTCATGGTGCGCCTGAAGATTCGATACATTTCATGAAAAACTTTGCTATGGCGGGTGGTCTAATCTTTCTCGTATTGCATGGTGCAGGTCAATGGAGTGTTGATCAGCGTTTTGAAAAATAAATGACGAATACGCAATGCAGGTGAAATCAGAGAATTATTCGCCTGCTGCATCGTGATCTGAATGTAACGCCAAAGCTTGTATGATCAAAGCAATCGACTGAAATTGTTGAATAAAAAGACAATATTTAATAATAATGTATTGAAATATAGAGAGATTTGAATAGTGTGCGTAAGCTTAATAAAAATGATAGAATAGCGCGCTAATCCTTCGTTAGCCTTTCATAGTTGTTATCATGACTACCAATACTCAAATTACCGAAGATCGTATCCTGATTTTGGATTTCGGCTCTCAATATAGCCAATTGATCGCACGTCGTGTACGTGAATCAGGCGTATATTCTGAAATGTATGCTTTTGATATGTCGGAAGAGGACATCCGCGCATTTAATCCAAAAGGGATTATTCTTTCAGGTGGTCCTGAGAGTGTTCACGTTGAAGGCAGCCCACGTGCGCCAGAAGTTGTGTTTAACTTAGGCGTACCAGTATTGGGTATTTGTTACGGTTTACAAACGATGTCTGCTCAGTTGGGCGGTAAAGTTGAACCGGGTACAGTTCATGAGTTTGGCTATGCTGAAGTCGATATTAAAGTACGTGATGCTTTAATTGGCGATCTTGAAGATTCAGCAGACAAATTGAAAGTATGGATGAGTCATGGCGATAAAGTGACTCAAATTCCAGAAGGTTTCCAAATTACTGCAAGTACACCAAGTTGCCCAGTGGCAATGGTGTCTGACGAATCTCGTCGTTTCTACGGTATCCAGTTCCACCCTGAAGTAACACATACTGCTAAAGGTAAAGAGTTACTTGAGAACTTTGTACAAAAGATCTGTGGTTGCCGTAGCCTATGGAATTCTGAAAACATCATTGATTTACGTGTTGAACAATTACGTGAACAGATTGGTGATCAGAAGGTTCTTCTTGGACTTTCAGGTGGTGTAGATTCATCTGTTGTGGCTGCATTGCTTCACAAAGCAATTGGCGATCAATTGACATGTGTATTCGTTGACAATGGTCTTCTTCGTTTAAATGAAGGGGATCAAGTGATGGAAATGTTTGCGAAAAACATGGGTATCCGTGTGATTCGTGCTGATGCTGAACAACGTTTCCTTGATGCTTTGGCAGGTGAAGTTGATCCTGAAGCAAAACGTAAAATCATTGGTCGTGAGTTCATCGAAGTATTTGCTGAAGAAGCACGTAAGCTTGATGGCGTGAACTTCCTTGCGCAAGGTACGATTTATCCTGATGTGATTGAATCTGCTGCAAGCAAACAAGGTAAAGCGCATGTGATTAAATCACACCATAACGTGGGTGGTTTACCGGAAGATCTCGCTTTTGAATTGGTTGAGCCAATTCGTGATTTATTTAAAGATGAAGTACGCCGTTTGGGTACGACTTTAGGTTTACCATTTGAGATGCTTTATCGTCACCCATTCCCAGGACCAGGTCTTGGTGTTCGTATCTTGGGTGAAGTGAAGAAAGAGTATGCTGACATTCTTCGTTTAGCCGATGACATCTTCATGCAAGAACTTCGTGCAAGTGGTTGGTATGACAAAACTGCACAAGCATTCGCTGTATTCCAACCAGTAAAATCTGTGGGTGTAGTCGGTGATGGTCGTCGTTATGCATGGGTGATTGCACTTCGTGCGGTTGAAACAGTTGACTTTATGACGGCTCGTTTCGCACACCTCCCTTATGATCTTGTTGATAAAATCTCTACTCGTATCATGAACGAGATTGCAGAAGTTTCTCGTGTTGTTTATGACGTATCGTCTAAACCACCTGCTACGATTGAATGGGAGTAATTTAGGGCTTTCAAGAAACAACGTTTCTTGCCTAGATTACGCCAAGGGCTGTCCCAGCGGCAGTGAGGGATTTCGGACAGCATGGCTATCCGCTTGAATTACTCCAAGCGCTGCGTGCGCGGCAGTATCTGAATCAAGACATGTCCCAATAGAAAGGACGCTTAGGCGTCCTTTCTATTTATTATCTAAAATTTAATTTAGAAGAATTCTATGTTTGAAGGAATAGTCAAAATACGTAAAGCATAGGAAGTCATTAGCCCAAATAACGTTGTTTTAAGAAATTCCCCAAACTCTTGTTGTGGCAATGCAAGCAATTTGATTGCTACTTACTTAGAATCAAAAGGATATGGTGAATTCCAATATATTTTAGGAAAAAATATAAAGGAAACAGAAAGTCTGCTTGGCTTTTAAATGTACGCAGTAGATATATATAGTTGATCTAACAGCAGATCAATTTAGATTGGATAAAATTATTTATACGTTAGAGCATGAGTATCCTTTATCACAGTTATTTCCAAAACTATTAAATCAAGGGCAGGCAAGCATTCTATTTTTAATACATACAAAACTCTAATTGTCCTACCTATAGTATTCAGCGTATTAAGTCTAAGGTGGTTCAATTTGCATGACCTTGTTAATATCTATAACAAAGATAGCCATTTGCCAAACTTTTAGGATAACAACATGACCAATAATACTTATACCGAATTGTCTCATTCAGAAGACTGTGAAAAGCACGCCAACCAATTTATTCAGGAATTTCCACTGCGCCGTGCAGAAATCGGTCAAGGAACAGTGATCAAACGCGCTTTACCAAGTCGCCATAAGCGTATGATTGGCGCATGGTGCTTCTTAGATCATGCAGGTCCTGTGACATTTGAAGCTGGACAAGGTTTAGATGTTGGTCCACATCCACATATTGGTCTTCAAACCTTTACTTGGATGATTGAAGGGACCATGTTGCATAGCGACAGCTTAGGGACAACAGATCAGCTGATTCAGCCCAAGCAAGTCAATCTCATGACAGCAGGTCGAGGTATTTCACATACTGAAGTCGCGCCAGCGAATGAAACAAAAATGCATGCTGCCCAACTTTGGATTGCATTGCCTGATGACAAACTTACCATCGATCCAGCTTTTAATCACTATCCTGAATTACCCGTGGTTAATCAGTCAGGTATCGAATTTACGGTATTGGTCGGTGAGTATCTAAATACAGTATCACCAGTCAAAGTACATACTGAGCTTTTAGGTGTTGATTTATTTGCGCAAGCAGCCACAAAGGCACGTTTACCTTTAAATCCAAAGTATGAATATGGATTCATGGCGCTTGAAGGTATAGCAACTATTAATGGTCATCATTTAGATGAAGACAATATGGTGATTTTAGAGCCAGGGCTAGAATATGTGGAAGTAGAAATCCATGACAAGAGTCGTGTACTGCTTTTGGGCGGTGAGCCATTTGAGTCGCCAATTTTATTATGGTGGAATTTCGTTGGACGTACGCAAGAAGAAATCAAAATTGCACGTGATCAATGGATAGCAGAAGATCCACGTTTTGGGTCAATTCCATCATACCAAGGCGAGCGTTTGAAAGCTCCGATATTGCCTGATAGCATGCGTGCATCTAAATAATAAGACAAAGAAGGAAAATAAAATGGCAACAATCGCAAATGCAAAGGTCACCACACTACCTGAAAAATGGGGTGGTGAAATTCAATCTGGTCAGCACACATTTCTCACCGATAAACCTGAATCATTCCAAGGTTTAGATCGTGGGCCTGCACCGTATGATTTTATTTGTTCAGGATTAATTTCCTGCACAATGATCACATTACGGATGTATGCAGAGCATAAAGGACTGGATTTAGGCGAATTTAGTGTTGAGGCAGATTTTAAAGCCAATAAAGAAGGGCAGGAATGGATTGAGCGTCGTTTAAGTTTTAAAACTAACTTGGATGAAGCACTACAAGAAAAAGTTTTAAATGTGTGCCAAAAAACACCCGTCACTAAAACATTGCTCAGAAGCGTCGAAATTAAAACAACAATTGTTTAAATATAGACAACTTAATAGGCATCAACATTCTGTATTTTTGTAATTTACAGCTAAAAAGAAGACATTTTGTGTAAAGCAGGATGTCTTTTTTTTATTCAAAATGGCTATATAGAGAGAAATAAAATTAGGTGGTCTTATGCTGACATTACATCATTTAGAAAAATCACGTTCTTCAAGAATTATTTGGGCGCTAGAAGAGTTGGGTGCTGAATACCAAATTCAACATTATAAAAGATTGCCAACTTACGCCGCTCCACCAGAATTGAAGAAGGTTCATCCTTTGGGGAAATCACCAGTGATTACTGATGAAAATTTAGTGATCGCAGAATCTGCGGTGATTTTAGACTATCTGGCTGATCGCTATGATACCCAGCATCAATTTAAACCCCAGTCACAGCCTGATTTAACACAATATCAGTATTGGATGCATTATGCTGAAGGTTCATTAATGCCACTTTTAGTGATGACCTTAGTTCTCTCGTTTGTACCTCCTAAAGTACCTTTTGTGATTCGACCAATTGCCAATAAAATTATTGATGGGGTGACTGATGGATTTATACAACCGCGTCTCGCTGAACATATTGAATTTTTAGAACAGCATTTGGCGCAACATGAATTTTTTACATCTCAGTTTTCATTTGCAGATATCCAAATGAGTTTTCCCTTGATCGCGATTGATGAACGCTTAAATGGAAAATATCCGAACATTCATGCCTATGTAAAACGCATAAAACAAAGACCTGCTTATCAGCGAGCGGTTATCAAGGGTGGTGATTAAGATGGCAGATCAGGCAGTGAAATTAATCTTCCTGCCCGGAGCATCTGGCAGTACTGCATTTTGGAAACCTGTTCAATCACATTTTGAATCTGAGTACGACACGCACATCATTGCTTATCCCAGTTTTGGTGAATATCCTGATCATCCACATGTAAATTCAATGTCAGATTTACAAGATTATGTATTTGATCATCTTCAGCGCCCAAGTATTCTGATCGCTCAATCTATGGGTGGGGTCATTGCTGTTCAAGCGGCGTTGAGGTATCCAAAATTGATTCAAGGTTTGGTGTTGGTCGCTACGTCAGGTGGCGTTGATTTAACACCATTTCATGTTAAAGATTGGCGTGCAGAATATCAAAATGAATATGAAGTGCCGCACTGGTTTATTGATGATGAAACCAAATTAGATGAACGGCTTGCTGAAATTGAATGTCCTGTACTATTAATCTGGGGCGGAGATGATGACATTAGTCCTGTCGCAGTAGGTGAGTATTTAAATCACGCTTTTAAGTATTCAGAGCTGAATGTGATCCCGAACGGACAACATGATTTAGCTAAAGTTTATGCGTCAGAGTGTATTTCTTTTATCCAACGCTACTTAGCAAAATTTTAGGTTTGCTCTAGACTAAAAAAGGATGCTAATCGCATCCTTTTTTATGATTATCGTTTTACAACGATTGAATCAATACCGCTGTGTTGTAGGGTTTGCTGAGCGATAACAGCTGCTTCTTGAGAGTCATAAGGTCCAGAGACAACCCGATACCAGGTTTGACCGCCTTCCGTGGTTTTAATGACATCTGCAGATAAGCCGTTGAGAATAATTTCAGCACGACGTGCATCAGCACTATCTGGATCTGGATAACTTCTGACTTGTAAAAGGTAGCTACTCGCTACGGGTTGAGGTTCTGCATTTTCAATCAGCTCACCCTCTGTCGTTGTAGCATCAGCAACCACAGGTGCTTCCACGATGACAGGTGCGGTGTTCACTTGCTGATTTTCAGGTACAGCTTGATCGGGGATTGGAGTCACTTGTTGTTGAGGCAATAAATCGTAGAAGCGATAATCTTTATTCGTATCTTCTTGATAATGTTCAGATTGAATATCATTGCTTTTTGGTTGGACTGGCGCCCACGGTTTCCATAGCATTAAGGCTACGGCAAAACTCAGTACAATTAAAATCAGAACAAGCATACCTAACCATTTTGGTATTAATGGTTGTTTAGGTTTGTTAGGTCTTTCTGATACACCACGCTGCGTTTTTCCAAACACTTGGAAACCTCTCTTATTTTAAGATCATGCAATGGAAAATTGGATTACCATCACATGGAGTTTTTATCTCATTTTTTTCAATAATAAAAGTCTAAAGAGGTGAATCTTTTAAAAAGATTCACCTTCGATGACTTACATGCTTTCAGGTGCAGAAACGCCTAAAAGCTCTAAACCATTTTTCAAGACTTGACGAACATTTACCGATAACAACAAACGTGCTTGGGTCAGATCAGCATCATCACCGAGTACTTTATTTTCGTTGTACCAAGCATGGAACAATGCTGCAAGTTCTTTTAAGTAGTTACCTACTTGATGCGGTTCATGGCTGTTTGCAGCACGTGCAAGAATTTCAGGGTATGCTGCAAGTTTTGCTAAGATTTCAGTTTCAGCTTCTAATTCAAGCTTTGCGGCAAAACCACGCGCAGTGGTCGCATCGAAGTTGATGTTCAAGCTGCTTGCTTTTTCTAGCATACGACAAATACGTGCATGGGCATATTGAATGTAATACACCGCATTGTCTTTACTTTGAGAAACCGCGAGATCTAGATCAAAGTCGATGTGCTGTTCAGACTTACGCATGACATAGTAGAAGCGAGCAGCGTCGTTGCCGACTTCTTTACGTAGATCACGCAATGTGACAAATTGACCTGAACGAGATGACATTTGAACCATCTCACCACCGCGCCATAGGCTGACGAATTGTACTAATAACACAGTCAGTTTTTTCGAGTCATATCCCATCGCATCAATTGCTGCTTTTACTCGTGCGATATAACCGTGGTGGTCTGAACCCCAAATATCAATAATGTCAGTATAACCACGTTGAAGTTTATTCAGATGGTAAGCAATGTCAGATGCGAAGTAAGTGGTTTGACCATTACGACGTTTTACAACACGGTCTTTTTCATCACCAAATTCTGTTGATTTGAACCAAATGTTGCCATCTTTCTCATAGAGGAAGCCGCGTTGATCAAGTGTTTGTAATGCTTCTTCAATTTTTTCAGTCAATGATGCTTCACTGAACCATTGGTTGAAAGTCACACCAAATTCACCAAGATCATCTTTGATATCATCAAGAATTGCTTTTAACGCAGCTTGATGAAAAACGCGATAACCTTCACCTATTAACGTCTGCGAGTTAAAAATTAGACCATCAATGTGTTTTTCTTTATCGCCAGAAATTACAACCTTGTTACCTTCGGCATCAAGTTCTTCAGCATACTGCACATCTTCTGGCACATCTTTATAAACATCAGCTACAGGGCGAACATATACATCGCCGTCTTGATCAATAATGCTTTGTGCGATTTCTTTGACATAGTTGCCTTGGTAAGCATTTTTAGGGAATACTAATGTTTGACCAGTTAACTCAAGGTAACGTAGATAAGTAGACGTCGCTAAAATATCCATTTGACGACCAGCGTCATTCACATAGTATTCACGATCCACTGTAGCACCAGTTGCTTCAAGTAAATTCGCAACCGTCATGCCATATGCTGCGCCACGACCGTGACCCACATGTAAGCTTGATGTCGGGTTCGCAGAGACAAACTCAACTTGGATTTTTTTCGTAGCATTTACTTGTGTACGACCAAAATCATTAGCTTGTGCCTGAATAGCATCAAGAACAGCAAAACGTTGGTCTGCATTCAAGAAAAAGTTGATAAAACCAGGACCAGCGATTTCCGCTTTACTGATATCCGCAACTTCTGGCAGTGCAGCAAGAATTTTTTCTGCTAAATCACGAGGCTTCATACCTGCAGCTTTAGACGCGATCATTGCGATATTCGAAGCGAAGTCACCATGGCTTCGGTCTTTGGTTCGCGTTAAGTTTCCGCTGTTGTTAAAGTCAGATGGGAGGACCCCTTCAGCTTGAAGAGATTGCACTGCATGATCGAGAGCTGCTTGTATTGCCGTATTCATAATTTATCGAAAAATTAATGTCGCAGAAAAACGACAAATATAGCAAATTTAGCGCTCATTAGCGAAGCAGATTTGCGTTGAATAAAACTTATCCGACATAAAAAATAATAAAATCAGTTTTTTTAATCACTATGCGCTATTTGCAGAATTAACGATGATGAAATTAATCTTTTACATCTAATGCATATCGATGATTGAATTGAGCCTGATTGTCTTTATCTCATTTAATGTGAATTTAAATAGAAATCAGGCAATTTTATGACTCGAAATTAAGCCATACACGTGACAGGCTTATTTAGTAATTCTGCTTTACCATTTTGGAAAGTGTATAACTTAGATGCATGGAAGATTTTAATGGTTTTGGCCTTTTGAGCAGCAGTTTGAAATGTCGCTAATTTTTTTTGATTCGCCAAACTAAAAGGATTTCCGTAATTCTTATTGTCGAGTAGTACTTGGATCGTTCCAACTTCAGGCTGAAGACTATTTAAAATTTCTGATCCTTCCGCATTTTGTATGCTGAGACTTGGTTTTTGGACACTATTCTTACAATTTAAGCGCAGGAACAGCATGTGACCATCAACTGCTTTGTTTTGTAAGTCATAAATTCCTTGAAGGTCATTTTCGATATATACCCACTGACCAATCGGCATATTTTGTTTAAGTTTCTCAATTTGCTCGAGTGTTGTTTTACTAATATCGACAATGCCTTTTTTATCAATTTCAGGGGTCTTATCGGCGCGTGCTAAACCCACCATTGAAAGTGCTTTATCACCGACCTTTGAGGTCGTGTCAGTGATGGTTTGGCAACCCGTTACATTTAGCAGTGAAATAATAGTTAATGGCAAAATGGCAATTTTAGCTGTAATTTTCATGTGGATCTAATAATGAAGTAAAAATACGATTGAATCCGATATTAGCTGAATCGTTCAGATTAGTTTGCAAAAAAAAGTTAATAAACATGAATAATACATTTGAAATGTGACAGTTTTATCTAATTTTCTATCAATAGAATGATGGATTGAAGTTATAAAATTTAAAAATACTGCCAATATTATTATCAATTTTATAAATATACATTTGTCTTCATTTCGGCTTAAGCTATTTCTTAAATAAATGGTAAAAATGAAATGAAAAAGGTCTGAATTTAGGCCTGATCCATGAGATTAGAGATGACAACTGAACACACTGAAGTAAAACACCCTCTTTATACCCCTTATGCTGGTTTTACTTTGCTTGAACTACCTCTTCTTAATAAAGGCTCTGCGTTCACTGAGGAGGAGCGAGCGAGTTTTAATCTAAACGGTTTGCTGCCTCATGTGATTGAAACGATTGAAGAGCAACACCAACGTTCATATCAACAATTTACGTCATTTCATGACGACATTAATAAGCATATTTATCTGAGAAATATACAAGACACCAATGAGACTTTGTTTTATCACCTCATAGAAAATCATTTATCAGAAATGATGCCGATTATTTATACCCCAACGGTAGGTGAGGCTTGTCAACGATTTTCTGATATTTACCGCCGTCATCGTGGTGTATTTATTTCATATCCTGATCGTGCCAACATTGACGATATTTTACAAAATGTGAATAAGAACAACGTCAAAGTCATTGTAATCACAGATGGTGAACGCATTCTTGGTTTAGGTGACCAAGGGATTGGTGGGATGGGAATTCCAATCGGAAAATTATCTCTCTATACCGCATGTGGTGGTATTAGCCCAGCTTATACATTACCCATTACATTGGATGTAGGAACCAATAATGCACAGTTGCTAAATGATCCAATTTATTTAGGTTGGAATCAGCCTCGTATTAGTGGCGATGAATACTATGACTTTGTGGATGACGTACTTCGTGCGATTAAACGCCGTTGGCCAAAAGCTTTGATTCAATTTGAAGATTTTGCTCAAAAAAATGCAATGCCATTGCTGGAAAAATATCGTAATCAATATTGTTGTTTTAATGATGATATTCAAGGCACTGCTGCTGTTGCAGTCGGTAGCTTAATCGCAGCAAGTCGAGCTGCAGGAAAACAATTACGTGACCAGAAAGTGGCATTCCTTGGTGCTGGTTCAGCGGGCTGTGGTATCGCTGAGCAAATCATTGCGCAAATGGTGGCTGAAGGTTTGAGTGATGCTGAGGCAAGATCACGAATTTATATGGTCGATCGTTTTGGGTTATTGACCGATAATCAACCAAATCTTTTAGATTTTCAGCGTAAACTGGTTCAAAGTTCAGAAAATGTATCCGCGTGGGCTGATGCGGAAGGCATCATTTCATTGCTAGATGTTGTAAAAAATGCACACCCGACTGTGTTAATTGGTGTCTCTGGACAACCGGGTTTATTCACTGAAGAAATTATTCGAACTATGGCATCCAATTGCGAGCATCCTATTGTATTACCATTGTCGAATCCAACGTCGCGTGTAGAAGCTGTACCAGCAGATATTATTCAGTGGACGGACGGTCGCGCTTTGATTGCAACTGGTAGTCCATTTATGCCTGTTAATTATCAAGATAAGCTACACAATATTTCTCAGTGTAATAACTCTTATATTTTCCCAGGGATTGGCTTAGGGGTGATTGCTGTGCAGGCAACGCGTGTTACAGACAATATGCTGATGGCATCAAGTATGGCGTTAGCAGATTGCTCTCCAAAATTGCAAAACCCTGACGACGACTTACTTCCTGATCTTAATGATTTGCAGAAAGTCTCCCGAATCATCGCGTTTAAGGTTGCAAAAGCGGCAATTGAGGATGGTGTTGCTTTGCCATTGAGTGATGAGCTGATCGAAAAAAGTATTGAAGATAATTTCTGGAAGCCTGAATATCGCCGTTATAAGCGAATTCCATTTTAAAAAAACTTGAATTTTCAATATAAATTCATTGGAAATAAATAGGAATCAATGCGTTGGTTCCTATTTTTTGTTTAGAATAATTACAATATTTAAAAGCAAGATTGAGCGGAATACGCTACAATTTTCAAAAATCATAATAATAGCTTTAATCATTCTATGCTCAATAATATCAATTCAATTATAGAAGGCTTGGGTCTTAGCCCGCAAAAGCGCGTCTTACATATTAAATTTTCTAATCCAATATTAGATAGCCAAGTTTTCATTCAACGAATTCAGGGTCAACACTTTATTAATCAAGGCTTAAAAGCTGAAGTATTATGCTTATCGACGAATGCGCATTTACAACTTAAGCAATTCATTGGTTGTTTAGTGGCTGTCGATCAAGTTACGGATCTTGGAAAATTAGCTCGGACTACTGGGATTGTGACAGGGGTGAGCCAAGGTCAAAGTGATGGAGCATTGACCTTATATAAGTTGACTGTTGAAGATGCAACTTCACTTTGGCACAAACGCCGTAACAGTCGCGTATTTATGAACAAATCCGTGGTTGATATCACTGAGATTATTTTTAAAGAGTGGCAGACGAAAAGCGTGTTATTTAGTGCCGCTTTGAGTCTGTCAACGGCGGGTTTAAAAGCATCATATGATATACGTCCATTTGTGATGCAAGCCAACGAATCAGACTATGATTTTCTAACACGCTTATGGCGGAGTGAAGGCATTAATTGGTTGATTGATGAGACAGATCAAACTGTGCCATTCTCAGTGAAAGAAATTCAATCACAAAAATTAAGGCTAATAGATGAAAATAGTCAGTACGAGCCTTTAGATCGACGCACGCTCAGATTCCATCGCAGTCATGCAACAGAACGTTTTGATACGATTACCAGCTTTATTGCTCAACGCTCAATACAATCTACAGCAATTCAGGTACAACGTTGGCAGGGCGATATACTTGCGCAAGATCAAGATGATTATCAACTCAGTGCTCATCAACATAGTGACCAGTTGGACAATGAAACCTTAAGTCTAGAACAAGCATGGACTGTGAGTCCTGCTTGGATTGCTGATTTAAAAGGTGAAGATCAAGCCACTCCATCAAACAATTCACAACTGCAAAAACTGAATACACAACTCAATCAATACCAAGATTTGCAGGCTAAATACTTTACTGCGGTGAGTAGCGTTCGAGATGCCAATGTTGGGTATTGGTTTGAATTTATGGGTCATCCAGAAATAGATCAACATCAAGGGGCAGATCGCCAATTTATTATTTTAGGAAAACATTTTTTTAATCAAAATAATTTACCTAAAGATTTAAATAATCAAATTGAAACATTAATTGATTTAAGTCGTTGGAAAAAGACAAAAACAGATGAGCGTTTATCTACAGAACTGAGTTTAGTGCGCCGAGCTATACCTATTGTTCCAGAATATGATCCATTGAAACATCGTCCAGTTGCTTATCCTCAACGGGCAAAAGTGGTTGGACCTGAAGGTGAAACGATCTATGTGGATCAATGGGGACGTATTAAGGTTCGCTTCGTATTTACACGTAATGATGACCATCAACATGATGGTGGGGCAGGGGCGAATGATAATGATACAGACTCTGCATGGGTTGATGTTTTAACCTCTTGGGCTGGGGAGGGTTATGGATCAAGATTCCATCCACGTATAGGTGAAATTGTAGTCATTGACTTCTTTGATGGAAATGTTGATCGACCTTTCGTTGTTGGGCGTTTACATGAGGCTGAACGTCATCAAACCATGTTTGATGTTAAGGGGCAGTTACCTGATACAAAAAAACTCAGTGGAATTCGCACGGCAGAAGTTGGTGGTTCTGGATTTAACCAACTCCGATTTGATGATACGACAGGACAAATTAGTACTCAGTTGCAAAGTAGTCATGCGGCAACTCAATTGAATTTGGGTAATTTGAGTCATCCTAAGGATAAGGAAAAAAGTGATGGACGTGGAGAAGGATTTGAGCTGAGAACTGATGCCTATGGTGCTGTTCGTGCAGGGAAAGGAATGCTCATTACGACTTATGCACAAGAAAAAGCAATTGCTGATCATCTTGAAGCTACACAGGCTCAATCTCTGTTGAGTCAGAGTGAGCAGAGTATGAAAATGCTCAGTGAGATTGCAGTAAAACAACAATCGGATGCATTAAATGTAATTAGTAGATTACCTAAATTTATTCAATCATTAGAAATCAAAAGTAGTGCTCAAGCTTTGCAGTCTACAGTGAGTTTATTTAAAGAGGGAATAGCGAAGGATCCAGTAAATGCATTGAAAGATTGTGGTGGCTTTATTAAGGATATTGGTACTTTAGGTGGTAATGCTGCTGGTATTGTAGATGAGTTTAATAGTTACTTTGAGCATGCTCAAGAAGCGGTTGATAATCTCAAGGAATTTATTGATAACGTACAAGAATATGGTTCTGAGGCGATAAAGAGGAAATTTGAAAGTATTAAAAATGGGATTAAAGATAACCCATTTCAAGCACTTCAAGATGTGAGTAAAGCAATTTCGAGCGTTGACTTGAATGTGGAAGATCAACTGGTGTTATGCACTAGTTTTGGTGGTGCAAACAAAAAAGATGATATTAATCCAGTAAAAGCCTTAAGCACACTGACAGGTTTTATGGAGGGATATACTCAAGGATTAGAAAATAGTTCTGATCAAAAAAAACAAGAGCAAGGACGTTTATTTAGACAGGCACTCATGCTTTTGGCTTCACCGAATGGGATTGCATTAACAACGCCTGAGGACATTATTCTTCAAGCATCACAAGATATTGCGGAGAGTGCACAGGGTTCAATTAATTTAAGTGCGCAAAAAAACATTGTGGGGCATGCTCAAGACAAGATCAGTTTGTTTGCTGCACAGAAAGGATTTCGAGCGTTCGCAGCTAAGGGTAAAGTTGAATTACAAGCGCAAGATGATGCGATTGAAGCAATTGCACGTAAGGTGATTAAGCTTATTTCAACCGAAGATAAAATTGAAATTACCAGCCCTAAAGAAATTGTACTGACCGCAGGTGGCTCGCAACTCAAGATTAATGCTAGTGGAGTATTTAGCACGACGGGTGGAAAATTTGAGAGTAAGGCAGGGCAACATTTGTTTACGGGTGGAGCCAATATTTCTTATGAGTTTCCGCAATTACCAAATACACCTTTATTCAGCAATAAGTTAGACATTTATGATTTATTTTGGGAAAGTGATTTTAGTAAACTGAGTTATAAAGCATTTATACCAGACACCAATTCTTTTGTTTCAGGTCAAATTGATGAGCACGGTCGAACTGGCAAGATAAACACAGCAGATCCCTCAAAAATACAAGTTCTTATTGGCCCTGATGAAGAATGGGGAATAACAATAGATGGCTTTGATGAAGAAGATTTTTTAGGTAGTTCAAATAGAGCAACCCTAAATTTTAAAGATAATAATAAATAATATACGGTCTAAGTTATGACAAACTCTAGGAAATCATTAGTAACTATTAAACTAGTAGATATATTTGGGAATCCTATTTCTAAAGTTCAATATCAGGTTAAAAATACAAAAACAGGTCAACTAATAGCTGCGGGAGCAACAAATTCGGCTGGTTGTATTGTTGAGATTAGTAGAGATAAAGGCACTAGCTTAGATGTATATATCAAAAGTATGTTTAATGGAATGATGCTGAATGTTAAAAGTTTTGTGATGTCAAAAGATCGTATGCTGGTCACTATCGCAAGTCCCAAAGTGCTATTGGATTTGAAAACACTCAATAATCAAGGTGCTGCTGGTGTATATAGAAGAAAAACTCATGTAGTACGAAAAGGTGAGACGCTAACTGCAATTGCTAAAGCAAATGGAACTACTGTTAGAGCATTGGAAAGATTAAATCAGTTAAAGAATCCAGATAGACTAAATATTGGGCAAATTTTAAAGCTGCCTGTTAATATACCAGCTACAGGTGATAGGAGTATTCAAGATAAACCCAAACCCATAACGCAATCTAAACCTTCTCCAAAAAAGCAACAAACAAGCACATCGACTACCGAAAGAAACGACGGCTTTAGTGGCTTAACGAATGAGGCAAAAGAGTGGCTGAACAAAGTTTACGAAGATGGAAAGAAGGCTATTACTGAAACGGTAGATTCAGCTGTCAAAATTTTGACGGTAGAGGATAGAAGTCAAGAAAGTGGGACCCCAAAAACATCAGCCCCCAATATGTGTAAAACTGATCCTCAATGTATTTCAAGTGGAAAGAGTGAATTAATACAAGAAATCAATATTCGTTTAGCTGGTTTTGGCGGGGCTTTACCAAGCGATGAATTCACTGAGTTAACTGCCAAATGTATTAGACAATTCCAAAAAGATTATATGGGCGTTCCTGAAACGGGCAAAATTTGTGGAAGTGTTTTAGCGGCACTTGATAAGTTTTACTATGAATATCCAGTAAGTAGTTTTATGAACAAAGCTTCATGCCCATGTGGTAGTTGTTCGGGTTATGGTAATAATAGAAGAGGTATTAAATCTGGAAGTAATATTGCTAACGAATATCCTGGGTTACATAGATCACTTATCTGGATTGTGAAAGCTTTGAATTTCTATTTAAAAAATGAATTTAAAACTAAAAACTTAGAAATTGCTTATATTGAATCTGGATATAGGTGCATTGAAAATAATAAGAAAAAAAGCAGGACTAGTGTTAATCATATGGGTTTAGCACTAGATTTGCATATCAATAAAAACGGAGTTCGAACCCGTGATTTGGCGGATATGGAATTTATACGTAAGAATATTATGGCGGTAAAAATGGATGCCACTGAACGGAGAGCTAGCAATAAAATTTACTTAGAACCTAAAGTATTTAATGATGGTTCTTCAGGAGCACAAACATGGGTACATTTTGATATTACTAGGTTATCAAACATATATTTTGAAGATGAGTTTTTTAAAAAAACGGTAACTGAATTGAATGGTGGTTCAATAGTTGATATAGCAAAATCGCTAAACTTGAACTCATTATTAAGTTGTGCAGGTTTTACTGCAACTTCTACACAACTCTCTAAAATTACAGACAAAACTATTGATCAATTAGTGATTGAATTGGGCGATGCTATAGCAAGTGGTGAGGGGAGTTATGAAGCATGGAATGCGGGTGCACCTGAAAATAAAAGAGTAAAGTTTGGAAAAATGAATGATTTGCCTGGGACAATAACAGGAAAAACAATTAATCAGCTATTGGATGCTTCAACCAAATATACTTGGCAAGATGAACGACGCCGGTTTGCAACTGGGAAATATCAAACAATACCTTCAACATTATCTGCAGCAAAATCGAGAATGAATCTTACTGGTGATGAACTTTACGATGCAGATATGCAAGAAAGAGTATTTAAAGAGCATTTATTGAGAGGAAGATCTGCAATTTACAAT
This sequence comes from Acinetobacter sp. 25-47-130, assembly GCF_056779705.1. Taxonomy (NCBI): domain Bacteria; kingdom Pseudomonadati; phylum Pseudomonadota; class Gammaproteobacteria; order Moraxellales; family Moraxellaceae; genus Acinetobacter; species Acinetobacter sp. 25-47-130. The sequence goes on from NZ_JBWYII010000009.1 coordinate 98,952, forward strand.
CTAATTTCAAATGGAAGCTCCACAGTTGAAATGGCCATGATTGATGCCTCTAAAGAGTGGGCTTCAATTGCATTGCCTAAAGGTCACAAAAATAAATCTAATGTGGTTTCTGACGGTACAATAGGTTATCACGAATCAAATACTAACAGAGCAAATAGTCATTCAACTGCTAAGGTTAAAATGATATTTGAAGAAATTAAACAATACCACTCTGCCAAATAGGTTGAAAAATGAATATGTTTAAATATTTAATAACATTAATATCTGGATTTTTAATTACGAGTTGTACTTATTCAAAAGAGCAGAGTGAAGATTCCTACTCTACAGCAACAGTTTTAACAAAAAACAATGTTTCTAATTGTTTTATTGAGGAGATAAATGTAGATTTTTGTAGTGAAGACAAACTCAGAAAATATAATATACATATTAAAGATCAACCTAATTTTTTTCATAATAAAATTATTTTAGTGGATGATGGAAAAAGAGATATAGGTAAAGGAGAGAGAAGGCACATAAAAAATATTATTCTTCTTGATCCGAAAACTAATAAAGTTATACCGTTGCCACAGAGTTTAGGGAACTTCGTTGATGAAAGATTACAAGTAATTTTTGATGAAAAACCCCAAATTAGGTTTTCAAAAAATGATAATAAAATTTGTCTTTCGGGAACGACATTTGCAAAAAGCGACAATAATATTAATGTTGAAAATGACTGTTATATATTTGAAAAAAATAATTTTAAAAAGATGGAAGTAGAAAAAAATGAAAATAAAAAAAGTTATAAAACATCAATAATTTACAATTCAGATTTACATTTTAAATGTATTAATGATATTAAAGTTAAAGAATGTGAGAAGTTAAATCTATTTTCAACGAGTATTTTATTCAAGAAGTATGACTTTATAAATATTAATGATGGACCAAGTGCAATATTGGAGAAAGATAATTTTAAGATTATTATTTCACCATTTGAGGATGAGAGTGGTCCAAACTTAAGAATCATGAAGGTTAACAATAATCAAATGGTAGAAGAAAAATATATCTACGCAAATAAAAAGGTTTTAATCGACAGCGATTTCAAAGTTGAATATTCTGAAGGATTAGGAAAAAAAACTTATAACTTTAAATAAAATTAAAGAAAGCCGACTTACGTCGGCTTTCTACTGCTTAATCTTCCAATATTTTTTCTTATAACTCTTCACTTAGAGCAAAGTAATATGTTCCATTCAGTGGTTCAACAAAGCGCAATAAACGAGCATTTACATTTTGAAGCTAGAAGTTCAGCAATATTGGGTAGAGACTTGACAGGTAGATTTGATCCCATCTCATTTTTTCAACTAAATTATTATAGGATTTTCAATATGATGAAAATTTCAAAGTTATCAGTAGTAATGTTGGGATTCGTGGCTCTATCCTGTGAGTCTAAGACTTTAAATTCACAAAATTTTAAACAAGATGCAACTCAAATTCAGGAGCCAGTTTTATATATTGATCAATATGGTAAATATTCAAAAATAAGTAATACGATGAAAATTACATTAGTTGACTATGGTAATAAAAGTAAAAGTTACTCTGGAGGTAGTTATATTTTAAAAAAATATGGTGTTGAAGTACAAGCTGGTAATAGAGTATTCGATGTTTACCAAAGTACTATTCCTGAGAAATCCAATGTTGATTTAAAAATATTATACAATGATAAAAATCTTGTAGCATGGAGAATAAGAGAATTTAGCACAATAGATTATGTTAAAAGACCATATAAAAATTTTTCGACTAATTTTTTTATATTCAATAAAAGTGTTAATAGTGTGATGGAAGTTCCTGTGGTTAATTCTCCATCAGATAATTTAAATTCAAATTTTGAAAAAATTTTAGCAGGTGATGAGTTTATATTTGACAATAATACAAAAAAATATATTTATAGAGCAAATATTAAGAATAAAAACGATAAAATTGCAGATTTTGATGTTGTTTTTAACTCGAATCTAAAGTGTGTTTCAGCCTCTGTTGGTTGTGGTAGTTTGGGTTTTAAAGTTTTAAAAAAGTAAATGTTAAAAGTGATTATACATTTATTTAAAAGAAAGCCGACTCTCGTCGGCTTTCTATTGTTTAATCTTCCAATACCTTTTCTAGCAACTCTTCACTTGGGGCAAAATAATAAGCTCCATCTAAAGGCGCAACAAAGTGCAATAAACGATCATGAATACCATCGCCACTAGTTCCAAACATACGTGTCAGCATGCGATCAATACGGGTTAAATCTTTCGTATAAGCGATAAAATATAAACCTTGATCGCCGCGGCCATCCCCATATGGCAAAGAGTGGCGAAGAATTTCAAGCTCCTCACCTTCATCATCTTCAACAACGGTTCGAGCCACATGTGCATTGTCAGGTTTAACATCGTCATCAAGCTCAATGCTTTCGAGTTTGGTGCGCCCAATCACTTGCTCTTGTGCATCAACTTTAAGTTTTTTCCATTTATCTAGATCATGACGATAACGTTGAGCAAAAACGAATGAGCCATCAGTGAAAATTCCTGCATCTTCACCTAGTAAAGCTGTTTCAGCACGATCATCTGGAAATTGAGGGTTTTCGGTGCCATCAATAAAACCAGTTAAATCTCGACCATCAAAATTTCGGAAGCACACGCGCTCATCTAAAACCTCAACCAAATCCTGAATGCCTTCAAAAAAAGCTTGGCTTAAGGCAAAGCAAATATCAGTACGCTGTGCTGCGATATGGATTAAAACATCAGCAGGGACCACAGGCATGGTGAAAGAGCCTTGAATTGGTTCAAGCTGTTTAAAACCTTCTGGTTGGTGAGGGTAAAGTTGTGACCAAAGTTCTGGTCCAAAAGCCACCGCAGTTTTAATTTGAGCATGAGGATGTTGAGTAATTAAGCGATCACGAGTCGTAAAGAGATCTTCAAGTTTTTCTTTTAGTTGATCTATTGATAAATCTTTTAAACGCAAAGTGATAAAGCGAGCATGATCTGAGGGTAATGGTAAGATTACGGATTGGGAAGTCATTCATGGCTCCTGAAATTATAATATCCTAATTTTGCTGATCACATTGTGCCTGATCATCATAGTGCTGAACAGACAGACGTTTAAAAAAACATTCAAATTTTAAATCTTAAAAAAGTCGAATTGTCATATAATCTCATCAAAATAAATCTCCCAAATCGTTATGTCTTATCAAATGTGGTTTGCCTACATGCTTGCATGTTGGGTTATTAGTATTTCGCCTGGTGCAGGTGCTATTGCATCAATGTCTAGTGGTTTGAATTATGGATTCAAACGAGGTTATTGGAATGCAATTGGTCTGCAGCTTGCACTTTTGGTTCAAATTGGAGTTGTCGCTGCGGGAGCAGGCGTACTTTTTGCTACGACTCCTTTGGCATTTTTGATCGTCAAATGGTTTGGGGTTGGGTATTTATTATATTTGGCATATTTACAGTGGAAAGCCCCAGTGCAGTCCATAGAAATTCAGACTGATTTAAAGCAAAAGTCAGCGATGAAGCTAGTAATCAGCGGTTTCTTTGTCAATATGAGTAATCCAAAAGCAATTGTATTCTTATTGGCAGTATTGCCACAGTTTCTGGATCTTTCAAAGCCTCAATGGCCACAATACCTCATCATGGCTTGTACGATGATTGTTATCGATCTTATCGTTATGGCTGGATATACAGGTCTTGCAGCGAAGGTATTGCGTTTACTTAAATCACCTCGTCAGCAAAAAGTGATGAATTGTACCTTTGCAGGTTTATTTGCAGGTGCGGCTTTTTTATTGAGTTTAGTGCATCAATAAGACACAATAAAATAACGATTGATGGTTATTTTATTGAAAATTATAATCTTAATTTTGACTATTCTGTTGGGGGCGGCTTAATTTTAACTCCCTATATTTGGGCGTATTTTTATTTACAGCCTGAAAGTGTGTGGGAATGGATCAAGTTTGTGATGTGGGGCGCGGGTGTTGGCATATGCGCCACATTTGGTCTTACAGTGATTTTAATTTTGATCACCACCCTTATAAAAAAAATGATTGTGGATGATACTTCGCAATATAAGATTTTTTTCAAACAAATGGTTTATTTGATATGGATCAATGTAGTCTTATTTATGACGGCTGCAATCGGTTTACTATTCGAATGGTTACCTTTCTATATTGTTGAATATTGGTTTATGCCTGAGACCTTTTTTGGCTTTTGGCATGTGATATGGATAAGAGGCCTCATTAATTTATTGGTTATGGTGGTTTTTTTATTCTCTTGTTATATCTTTCTCTGTCTTCATAAATATTTTATAAAGCAGCAAGATTAATGAATAGCCTAAATAATTCAGGCTATCTTTTTAAATTTTTGAATGATAAAAATTACAGCAAATACGATTGCCATGGTTAATACAATGCTTAAACCTGTCGCAATATTTAAACCTGCACTCGACCATAAGCCCACAGTCACACCAACTTGAGCCACAATAAAAGACCATAGCACCATGTGTTTAGGTGAATGTGCTAAAAGTCTTGCGGTTAATGCAGGTATAACCAATAAAGCACCCATGAGTAATGAACCTACTGCACGTAACGCTAGTACTGTAAATAAGGCAAGAAGCAGCATAAAAATAAGGCGCTGCCATTTCGCATTCACACCTTCACTTACCGCAATATCAGGATCAATCGCAATTTGAATTTGAGATTGCCAACTTTTATAGAGCACAGAGAGTGCAATGACAATCACCAGTGCAAATGTCGGTAAGTCGGACCAAGATATTGTTAAAAGATCGCCAAATAAATAACTCAGCAACTCTGGTCTTAGCGCAGGGAGGTGTTGGATGACCAATAGTCCTGAGCAAAGCAGCGTTGCTGAACATAACGCAAGTAATGCATCGTAGGGCAGGCGAGGATCATGCAATACCCAAAGGACTGCGACCAAGAGTAACGCGGTAAACGTAACCCCCATCCATAAGGGGAGGGTGAGTAAGCCAGCAATCGCCACACCCAAGAGAGTTCCATGCGCCATTGTGTCTGCAAAGAATGACATACGGCGCCATAACATAAGACAACCGAGCGGTGCAGTTAGAAACACTAATAATGTTCCCATAATCCATGCGGGTAATAGAAGTTGTAACCATTCCATCATGATCTAAGCTTCCGGTTCTGGATGAATATGGGGACGAGAATCGTGTTGACATGGCGTTGCTGTATCACCATGTGCACAATGATCGTGATGATGTTGGTAGAACACTCGATTAGTGCCGAAAATAGCCTGATACTCAGGGTCTTGTTGAATATTTTCAGGCAAACCGCTACAACATATATGTTTATTGAGGCATACCACACGCTGTGTACCTTGCATCACCCACTGCAAATCATGAGAGACGATTAAGATCGAGCAACCGTAGCGCTCAGGTAGACTTCGAACATAATCATAAAGTTCAGCTTCAGATTGAATATCTAAACCTTGCATCGGTTCATCGAGTACCAATAAGTTGGGTTGACGCAGCAGAGCGCGTGCTAAAAGTACACGCTGGCGTTCCCCACCAGACAGCTGTTGGACTTTCGAATCTTGTAATTTTATGATCCCAGTATCTCGAATAACTTCTTGTTTAATCGCAAGATCACACTTTTCTAAATCAAGTAAATCTTTCACTCGAAGTGGCAAGCTGTGGGATGGATTGAACTTTTGAGGGACGTAAGCAAGCTTTAAGGCTTTATGATGTTTAATTTGACCAGAATTGGCCTTCACAATTCCGAGAATCACTTTGATAAGCGTAGATTTACCCGCCCCATTGGGACCAATGAGGGTAATAATTTCTTTGTCATGAATCTGAAAGTCAACATTCTTTAAAATGTCTCTTTCATCAATTCGCACATTAATTTGCTGCAGTTCAATTAATGGCAATGCAGAACTTACTGAGAGCACTGCTGACATAATCCTGAAATCTCAATAATGCTATGTTGAGCCTGAAAATGATCAGAGGAAGCCAATTGATCAAGTTGTTGAATCAAACCAAGAGCTGAAGCCTCTTTCACTGTATTGCATTTAGAGCAAATGAGAAAAGCGGCTTGATGTCCAGCACGAGGATGGCAACATGGAATATAGGCATTAATTGAAGTTAAACGATGAATAAAACCTTTTTCGAGCAAAAAATCGAGGGTGCGGTAAACAGTTGGAGGTGCTGCTGGACGTTCAGCATTACCTTTTAATTTCGCCAACAAGTCATAAGCGCCCATAGGCCCTGAGGCCGTTAAAATTAACTCTAAAACTTCTTTGCGAAGCGGAGTCAATTTAGCGCCTGAAGCAGCGCAGCTTGCTTCAGCTTCTAATAAACGAGCTTCAACATTCGGGTGATCATGCACACCGTGTAAAGTATCATGATGTTCGTGTGAACATGCGCTCATGGACTGACCTCAAGACTTCGAAAAGGGAAGGGGATATCTCATAAATAGTATCATGAGACCTTGCAACTTACGAACAGCATAGGCATTTTTAACTGTTTGTTATATTATAACGTCAAAATTCGAGTGGTAATTAATTTCATGTTGCGTCTGCTAGCACTATGCTTTACAGCATTATTCACAACCTTGGCTTGGGCACAAGCACCCTTGGTGGTTTCGACACACCCAGTGTATTTGATTGCAAAAGAAATCACTCAAGGTATTGAAGAACCAAAATTGTTGCTAGAAAATCAAACAGGGCATGATGTTCATCTGACCCCTGCGCACCGTAAATTAATTCAAGATGCAGGATTGGTTATTTGGCTTGGTAAAGCGCATGAAGCGCCATTAGAGAGTATTTTGGCGAAAAACTCTAAAGCAGTTGCCTTATTGAATACAGGAATATTGCAAACATTGCCGCTTAGAAATAGTCGAGGGGACGTAGTAAAAGGAACTGTCGATACTCATGTATGGTTAGAACCAAATAATGCAGTTCGTATTGGCTTTTTTATAGCGGCATTACGCTCACAACAACAACCTGAGTTTAAAGACAAGTATTGGAGTAATGCTAAACTTTTTGCACATGAGATGCTGAAAACCTCACAAAGTGTAAAACTCAATCATGGTGTTCAGCCGTATTGGTCATTACATGATGCATACCAATACTTGGAGCGTGCGCTGTTGCTAAAATTCGCTGGTGCGATGACAGAAGATCCACATATGGCACCTACAATTGCTCAAATCAAATATTTAAAAGACAATCGCCCACAGCAAAAGATGTGTCTTTTGGCTGAAACTGTAGCTAATAAGAATCAATATAAGTCTCTAGGTCATGTGAATTTTCTCGCAGTTGATGAGAGTTTTGCTAAACACCAAAATTTTATAACAGCATGGCAGACTCTAGCGATACAAGTACGTGCATGTGTAGAAAAAGCACAAAAGTGATGTAAAAACAGCCGATAATTGTATAAGTGCTCAGCAATAAACGATCTAAAAATACCAGACTTAGGTCGGGAAAAGATTGCATGTTCAGGGGTGTAACTCTATAATGCCTGCGATTAAAAATAATCATCAGCTAAACTTGTCAAGCATTATTGCTGTGAGTGGATAATAAATGAGCCGAACTAGTCGCTTGATTGACCGACGATTAGCGAAAGCTTTAGTCATCTTGCAAGCATGTATGATACCTGTTTCAGCCTTGATAGCGTGGGTCTTGAAAGACTCGACTGCGGCTTTGAGTGCAGCATTAGGTGCATTCGTATGTTGGCTAGCCAGTTGTTATTTTTCATGGCAGTCGTTCAGAGCTGCAGGTGCAAGAGCTTCGAAACAGGTTCTATCGAATATGTATCGGGGGTTGCTCGGTAAGTTTGGAATTGTGATTGTTGGCTTCATTTTGATTTTAATCAATGTGAAACCGTTGTCAGCGGTCGCATTGTTTTGTGGTTTCATACTCGTTCAGACCATGTCGTGGGTCGCACCTTTTTGGGCGTCGCGTCTATCAAAATGAGTTGAATTGCAACGAAAAATTGAAAAGTTTTTTAGATGTTTAACGAGATATCAAGCAGCACGCGATATTCGTTAACTCTAATTTGTATTTGACATTAACCAGGTGTGATTTATGGCTGCTGAAGAACATACCCTTACCTCGTCTGAGTATATTCAGCATCACTTAACGAACATGACCTATGGTAAAGCACCAGATGGTACGTGGAAGTTAGCTGAGACTGCTGAAGAAGCGAAAGAGATGGGGTTCACTGCTATTCACTTGGATTCTATGGGTTGGTCAATCGGCCTTGGCGTCATTTTCTGTTTGTTGTTCTGGTTAGTAGCGAAAGCTGCAAACTCTGGTGTTCCGACCAAGTTCCAGGCTGCAATTGAAATGATCGTTGAGTTTGTTGACTCAAGTGTTCGTGATACCTTTCATGGTAAATCACGTTTAATCGCGCCTCTAGCTCTTACCATCTTCGTGTGGATTTTCCTCATGAACTTGATGGACCTTATCCCTGTTGACTGGATTCCTTATACAGCTCAACACATAATTGGTGGGCTATTCGGTATCGACCCGCATCATGTTTACTTCAAGATCGTTCCATCTACTGACCCTAACGTAACCCTTGGTATGGCGTTATCAGTATTTGCGTTAACTATTTTCTATAGTATCCGTGAAAAAGGTCTTGTCGGTTTCGGTGCAGAATTTGCGCTTAACCCATTCAATCCAAGTAACCCATTTTTAAAAGCATTATTAATTCCAGTAAATATTCTTCTTGAATTAGTAACTTTTATCGCGCGTCCAATTTCATTGGCTCTCCGTTTGTTCGGTAACATGTATGCGGGTGAATTGATCTTCATTTTGATCGCATTATTACCGTTCTGGATTCAATGGGCGTTGTCTGTGCCTTGGGCAATCTTCCATATTCTTGTTATCACGTTACAAGCATTCATCTTCATGATGTTAACGATCGTGTATATGAGTATGGCTAGCGAGAAGCATTAATTAATATTTGCTCGACTACACTATGTAGTTGGGCTAAAGTTTTTTTGTTTGATTTAAACTCAACCTCTGAGGATTTTTTCATGGATTTAGTAGTTGGCTTATCTGCTGTTGCAGCTGCTCTTTTAATCGCGTTCGGTGCTTTAGGTACTGCGATCGGTTTTGGTCTTTTAGGTGGTCGCTTCCTTGAAGCTGTTGCTCGTCAACCAGAATTGGCTCCACAACTTCAAACTCGTATGTTCTTAATCGCGGGTCTTCTTGATGCTGTGCCTATGATCGGTGTTGGTATTGGTTTGTTCATTATCTTTGCAAATCCGTTCATCGGCCTAGTAGGTTAATTAGCTAAATTCCGAAATCAACTATTTGAGGAATAGCAATGAATATTAACTATACTCTGTTTGGTCAAGCGATTGCGTTTGCGATCTTTGTCGCATTCTGTATGAAATTCGTTTGGCCTCCACTAATCAATGCGATTAGTGAGCGTCAGCGTAAAATTGCTGATGGCTTAAATGCAGCTGAAAAGGCGAAAGCTGATCTTGCAGATGCGCAAGCTCAAGTTAAAGCTGAATTAGATGCAGCGAAAGCACAAGCGGCTCAATTGATCGAACAAGCGAACCGTCGTGCGGCTCAATTGGTTGAAGAAGCTCGTACTCAAGCATCTGCTGAAGGTGAGCGTATTCGTCAACAAGCGAAAGAAGCTGTTGACACAGAGATCAATGCTGCTCGTGAAGAATTACGTCAACAAGTTGCAGCTCTTGCTGTTGCTGGTGCAGAGAAAATTCTGAACCAACAAGTTGATGAAGCAGCTCACAATGCCATGCTTACTCAGCTGGCTGCTAAACTTTAAGCGAGGCGATTATGGCTGAACTCTTGACGTTAGCACGCCCGTACGCTAAAGCAGCATTTGCTTTCGCTTCTGAGCAAGGTGCAACTGACAATTGGTCAAATGTGTTACAAGTGCTTAGTGCTGCGGTGCAAGATGAAGCATTTTCCGCTTACTTGAGTCGCCCTGAGCTTACTCCTGTGGAGCAAGTAAGTTTATTTGCTAAGGTTTTAGGTGCAGATCAAACTGCTGAAGTGTCTAACTTTTTGACACTTTTGGCTGAAAATGATCGTTTAACTTTGTTACCTGAGATTGAAGCAGAGTACGAACTTCTTAAATCACAAAATAACAATGTGGTAGATGTTGTGATTGAATCTGCATTACCACTTTCTGCTGAACAAGAGCAATTACTTGCATCTGCGTTAGAGAAACGTTTCAACGCAGCTGTAAATGTTTCAGTAGAAGTTAACCCAGCGTTAATCGCGGGTGTTGTTATTCGTGCAGGCGACCAAGTGATAGATGATTCTGCGCTTAATAAGCTTGAAAAAATGCGGACTCGTCTTCTTGCATAATTGCGTAAAAAGAAGACTGAACTTAATAAAGATTGAGGTATAGCGCAATGCAACAACTGAATCCATCCGAGATCAGTGCGCTCATTAAACAGCGTATCGGCGATCTGGACACCAGCGCGACCGCTAAGAACGAAGGAACCATTGTTATGGTTTCCGACGGTATTGTGCGTATTCACGGCCTTGCTGATGCAATGTACGGTGAAATGATCGAATTCGACGGCGGCTTATACGGTATGGCACTGAACCTAGAACAGGATTCAGTGGGCGTCGTTGTTTTAGGTAACTACTTAAGCCTTCAAGAAGGTCAAAAAGCTCGTTGCACAGGTCGTGTATTAGAAGTTCCGGTTGGTCCAGAACTTTTAGGCCGTGTAGTAGATGCTTTGGGTAACCCAATTGATGGTAAAGGCCCAATTGATGCAAAATTATCTGATGCAGTTGAAAAAGTTGCACCAGGCGTAATTTGGCGTCAATCGGTAGATGAGCCTGTACAAACTGGTTATAAATCAGTTGATACAATGATTCCAGTTGGTCGTGGCCAACGTGAATTAATCATCGGTGACCGTCAAACTGGTAAAACAGCAATGGCGATCGATGCGATCATCGCACAGAAGAATTCTGGCATTAAATGTATCTACGTTGCAGTTGGTCAAAAACAATCAACTATCGCAAACGTTGTACGTAAGTTAGAAGAAACTGGCGCTATGGCGTATACGACTGTTGTAGCAGCAGCGGCAGCAGATCCAGCAGCAATGCTTTTCCTTGCTCCGTACTCTGGCTGTACAATGGGCGAATACTTCCGTGACCGCGGTGAAGATGCGTTAATCATTTATGATGACTTATCTAAACAAGCAGTTGCGTATCGTCAAATTTCATTGCTTTTACGCCGTCCACCAGGTCGTGAAGCTTACCCAGGTGACGTATTCTATCTTCATAGTCGTCTACTTGAACGTGCTTCTCGTGTATCTGCTGACTATGTTGAGAAATTCACTAACGGTGAAGTTAAAGGCCAAACTGGTTCATTAACTGCATTACCGATTATTGAAACTCAAGCGGGTGACGTATCTGCATTCGTACCAACGAACGTAATTTCGATTACTGATGGTCAGATCTTCTTAGAAACATCATTATTCAACGCAGGTATTCGTCCTGCTGTGAACGCGGGTATCTCTGTATCTCGTGTTGGTGGTTCTGCTCAAACTAAGATCATCAAAAAATTGTCTGGTGGTATTCGTACTGCTTTAGCACAATATCGTGAATTGGCTGCGTTTGCTCAGTTCGCTTCTGACCTTGATGAAGCAACTCGTAAGCAACTTGAGCATGGTCAACGTGTAACTGAATTAATGAAGCAAAAACAGTATGCTCCATATTCAATTGCTGACCAAGCTGTTTCTGTATATGCATCTAACGAAGGCTACATGGCTGACGTAGAAGTGAAGAAAATTGTAGACTTTGATGCTGCATTAATTTCTTACTTCCGTTCTGAACATGCTGCGTTAATGCAACAGATCGATGAAACTGGTGATTGGAACAAAGACATCGAAGCAGCATTCAAAGCTGGTATTGAAAGCTTTAAAGCGACTCAAACTTACTAATTTTCAAACTGTTGAAATTTAGTGTCGGTTTGGTTCACGGAATCAACCTTCGAGGGCTCGAAAGGGCCTTCGAATACTAGGTTAAGCGTATGGCAAATTTAAAAGAAATTCGCGCCAAAGTAGCTAGTATCAAAAGCACGCAGAAAATTACTCGCGCGATGCAGATGGTAGCAGCTTCTAAGATGCGTCGTGCGCAAGAGCGCATGGCTCAGGGCCGTCCGTATGCCGAAAATATGCACCGTGTAATTGCTCATTTAGTACAAGCGAACCCTGAATATAAACATCGTTATATGGTTGAACGCCCAGTTAAGCGCGTTGGCTATATCATCGTGTCATCAGATCGCGGTCTTGCTGGTGGTTTGAACATTAACTTGTTCAAGAAAGTGGTAAAACACGTTCAACAGCAACAAGAGCAGTCAATTGAAGTTCAATTTGCTTTGATTGGTCAAAAAGCGGTTTCGTTTTTTAAAAACTACGGCGGTAAAGTACTTGGTGCAACCACTCAAGTGGGTGACACTCCAAGTCTTGAACAGTTGTCTGGTTCTGTACAAGTCATGTTGGATGCATACGATAAAGGCGAATTAGATCGCATTTATTTGGTGTCTAACGGCTTTGTGAATGCCATGACTCAAAATCAAAAAATCGAACAACTTGTTCCTTTAGCAGCTGCTGAAGATGACAAGACTCTTAACCGCCAATACGGTTGGGATTATATCTATGAACCAGAAGCTGAAGAGCTTTTAAATGGTTTATTGGTTCGTTATATCGAGTCTGTGGTATACCAAGGTGTGATCGAAAACATCGCGTGTGAGCAATCTGCTCGTATGGTTGCAATGAAAGCTGCAACGGATAACGCGGGTGAATTGATCAAGAACCTACAACTTATTTATAACAAGCTGCGTCAAGCCGCGATTACTCAGGAAATTTCTGAGATCGTTGGTGGTGCCGCTGCCGTTTAACATTATTTTGAATTGAGGAGACAGCAATGAGTAGCGGTCGTATCATTCAGATCATCGGCGCGGTTATCGACGTCGAGTTTGAACGCAACAGTGTTCCTAAGATCTATGACGCTCTTCAGGTTGATGGCACTGAAACTACATTAGAAGTTCAGCAACAACTTGGTGACGGCGTTGTACGTACAATTGCGATGGGATCTACAGAAGGTCTTAAGCGTGGTTTGAACGTAACTAACACTAACGCTCCGATCTCTGTACCAGTTGGTCCAGCGACGCTTGGTCGTATCATGGACGTTCTTGGTCGCCCGATCGATGAAGCTGGTCCTGTTGCAACTGAAGAGCGTTTGCCGATTCACCGTCAAGCGCCTTCTTATGCAGAACAAGCTGCTTCTACTGACCTTTTAGAAACTGGTATTAAAGTCATTGACTTACTTTGCCCGTTCGCGAAAGGTGGTAAAGTTGGTCTGTTCGGTGGTGCCGGTGTTGGTAAAACTGTAAACATGATGGAGTTGATCAACAACATCGCTAAAGCGCACTCAGGTTTATCTGTATTCGCTGGTGTTGGTGAGCGTACTCGTGAAGGTAACGACTTCTATCACGAGATGAAAGACTCTAACGTTCTTGACAAAGTAGCGATGGTTTACGGTCAGATGAACGAGCCACCAGGTAACCGTTTACGCGTAGCGTTAACTGGTCTTACTATGGCTGAGTACTTCCGTGATCAAAAAGACGAAAACGGTAAAGGCCGTGACGTATTATTGTTCGTAGACAACATCTACCGTTATACACTAGCAGGTACTGAAGTATCAGCACTTCTAGGTCGTATGCCATCTGCAGTAGGTTACCAACCGACACTTGCAGAAGAGATGGGTGTTCTTCAAGAACGTATTACTTCTACTAAGTCTGGTTCGATTACATCTATCCAAGCTGTATACGTACCTGCCGATGACTTAACGGATCCATCTCCAGCGACTACGTTCGCTCACTTGGATGCGACAGTTGTATTGAGCCGTGACATCGCTTCACAAGGTATTTACCCTGCGATCGATCCACTTGACTCTACTTCACGTCAATTAGATCCATTAGTTGTTGGTACTGAGCATTACGAAATCGCTCGTTCAGTTCAAAACGTTCTTCAACGTTATAAAGAATTGAAAGACATTATCGCAATTCTTGGTATGGACGAATTGTCAGAAGAAGACAAACTTACTGTATACCGTGCACGTAAGATCCAACGTTTCTTCTCTCAACCGTTCCACGTAGCAGAAGTGTTTACTGGTGCTCCTGGTAAACTTGTACCGCTTAAAGAAACTATTCGTGGCTTTAAAGGTCTTCTAGCTGGTGAATACGATCACATCCCAGAACAAGCGTTCTATATGGTTGGTGGTATTGACGAAGTTATTGCTAAAGCCGAGAAACTTTAATTAGCTACCTAATTTAGGAGGTTCTCATGGCGACTATGCAATGTGACGTTGTAAGTGTTAAAGAGTCTTTGTACTCAGGCACTGTAACTATGCTAATTGCTAAAGGTGCTGGTGGTGAGTTAGGTATTATGCCTGGTCATGCCCCACTAGTAACTTTACTTCAACCGGGCGCGATTCGCGTTCAGTTGGAGAATGGTACAGAAGAATTAATCTATGTATCTGGTGGTGTTCTTGAAGTTCAACCGCATGTTGTTACGGTTCTTGCAGATACTGCAGTCCGTGCAGAAAACTTAGATGAAGCTGCAATCGTTGAAGCACGTAAAAATGCTGAAACTTTGTTAGCAAATCAAAAGAGCGATTTGGACGCTGCTGCTGCTTTGGCTGCGCTTGCAGAAACAGCTGCACAGTTGGAAACCATCCGCAAAATCAAAAACCGCGCTCAATAAGAGACGGTTCGAGATTGAAAAACCACCCGAAAGGGTGGTTTTTTTATGTTTAAAAATTATAAGTTCTTGGGTTGTAGTCAGGGTTAATAAATATGTTCACATCATACTTTAAACTTAATCTTGCTCTTCCATTGGAATTAAATTTTGAGCTTGCAGTATGGATTCTCATAAGAAAAGAAAAGCCATTATTAAAATCTACTCGAGCATAACCAGTTAATTGATCTAAACTTGCTACCATTGAAGATGGTAGATTTTGAGAAGAAAAATTCTGTAATGTAAAAGTATGATTAGGGTTCAATTTGAACTTTTCAAAATCACGATTACCTAATAAGAATAGAAAATAATTTTGAGTAGCTTGTGAGTTGTGTCCATGAGTGTTAATTTGTTGAATTGTTAAATTATAGACATCACTATATAAATTATTAATGATCTGTTCATTTCTTGATTTTACGACATTAAATAAGTATTCATTTGGAAATGTTTGGGAATAAAAATTTTGTTCTATTCTGTGTAGATTTAAAATGTATTCAGAATGAAGAGGTGAATCTTTCCCAAAACCGAGTTGTTTTGAAATAAATGCACCTAATCGTGGATGTTTTGATGCATCATGATTGTTTTTAACCGAAATATTCTTTATGTATTTATCTTTGTAGGTAATCCTAATATCAGTTACATCTCCTTTTATTGCAGCAGAATCTTCAAGTCTTTCAATAAATAAAATCTCATTAGGATTTAATAATTTTGTATAGGCTAAACAACCATCTTTAAAAAATAGTTGTTCATTTGGAGGTAACTTATCAAAATGCTTTAAATCTCTTGCTTGTGCATGCTGTGTAATTTTTGAAAGTTGTAAATTAGGATTTAAACTCACTAATGTGTGTACAAGACATGCTTCTAACGCTCGTCCATTATTGTTGGATTTAGACATAAAAAAAGACCCTCAACTTGAGAGTCTTTTTTATCATAGAATACTAATAAATAACTAAATTAGATCCAATTGCTGACCTATTTTAGGTACATTTTTTAATGCGTCTTTAATGCTTTTTGCAAGAATATGGGCAAAATCGACATTTACGGCATTACCGATCATTTTATAACCATGGTTTACATCGGTATATTTGAAAACAAAGTCATCAGGGAAGCTTTGAATTCTTGCACACTCACGTACACTTAAACGGCGATATTCTGAGTCAGGTGCAAACATAAATTCATCCGTACCAATTTTAATCATCTTTGGCGCACTAGGATGAATAGGTGCGTGTCGACCACCAGCTTGAATTGTAAAAGAAGGCTCATCCCAACTACGGACACGATTTCGTGACATAAACATAGATGAGAAACCACCAGTCATGTATTCATGGTTTGGAATTACGACATCAGGATTAGGTTTAGATTTATTAATTGCAGGAACAGCTGTATTTTCTAAATCTTTAATGATGTCTTCTAATGTTTTCTTTTCATCAGTTGGTTCAGGGAATTCATATTCAACATTTAGATCACTTCTGAAACCAATGAAAATGACGCGTTTACGATCTTGAGCAATTCCAAAATCAGTTGCATTTAATAGTTTAAAGTGCAAGTCATACCCAGCTTCTAAAAATGTGTTTTTAATTCTTTCTAAGGGCTCGCTATGACGAGAAGCTAACATGCCGCTTACATTCTCTGCTAAGAAAAACAGAGGTTTTTTAGCTTCAAGAATACGAATAAAATCAAAGAATAGTTGTCCACGTTTATCATCAATGCCGCGTTTTTTTCCTGCTTCACTCCAGCTTTGGCAAGGTGGACCACCAATAATTCCATCGCATTCAGGAACTTCATCATCTTGTATTTCAGTGATGCTACGAGTATCTAGATAAGTTTTTGGATGGTTTAATACATATGTTGCCCAAATATCTTTATCAAACTCATTGGCAAAGATAATATCAAATCCAGCTCTTTCAAAGCCTAAGTCAAGCCCGCCAGCACCAGAGAAGAAAGAAACAACTTTATAGGACATATTAAAAAACACATAAAAACATAAGAAGCTATTTTGCCATTTTTATAACAATTTGGCCAGTACAAAATTACCTTTTTAAACAGTAACTTATTAAAATAATTTCAAATACTTAATCTATGATGTAATCTTAAATATACATATTTTTAAATATATAAAATGGGTATTTTGTGGAAGACTTAGCTAAAAAAATTGTTATAAACGATGTTGAGGTTTTATCAATAGAAAACTCATTTTGCGAAGCACTGATTTCACTACACGGTGCACAAGTCCTAAAATTCCATAGCAAAAAACACAACAAAGACCTACTTTGGTTATCCGATCTTGCCAAATTTGAAACAGGGAAAGCCATACGTGGTGGTATTCCACTGTGTTTTCCATGGTTCGGTGGACATCCAACCGATGCAAACTTACCTGCACACGGCTTTGCTCGAAATAGCCTATGGCAACTCAAAGACATCACTGAAGATGTAGCAGGGCATCACATCTTACTTGAACTAATCGACTCAGCAGCCACACGCCAACTCTGGAACTATGCGTTTAAATTACAAATGCTGATTCATTGCGGTGAAGAACTCAAACTCGAATTTAAACTGCAAAATTTAGATCAACATGCCTTTGAGTTTTCTTTTGCATGGCATAGCTATTTCCCTGTAGCAACACAACACGCATCAGTTTTAGGTTTACAAGAGACAGACTATATTGACCAGTTAGATCAAAACAAGGTCAAAATTCAAACTTCTCAAAGCATTGAATTTACAGCGGAAACAGACCGTATTTACCCGAAAACATCAGGGAAATTTACCATTCAGCAAAATGGTGAACATCATATTCAGATTCAAAGCACAGCAAAAAGTGCGGTGATCTGGAATCCTTGGATTGAAAAAGCACAACGACTTGCCGATGTTGCAGACAATGCTTGGCAAGATTTTATTTGTGTAGAAACAGGGCAGATTGCATCGGAGAAAGTGAGTTTAGATGCAGGTGAAACCGTGCAATATCAACTGAGCATTGCTGCTGCATAGCTTAAAGGGGCACAACTGAAAACTCCCCATTACCCACAATCTTAACCTTAAACACTTCATCAAAGCCTTCATCTAAAGTTGGTACTTCAAGCTTCTTATAGGTTGCTCGAACACCGACTTCTGGAATATTTGCGTTGCCTTTACGGTGGTTATTTCGTTCTAAAGTGCTGCTTAAATCTGTTTCAAAATAATAAGAAATTACTTCAAAGCCTGTATCTTTGGCTCTTTGAATATAACGCGCTCGGTCAGCTTTGGTCGGGTTGGTATTGTCGATCACCGTTTTGGTTTTAGAGGCTAGACAGGTTTCAAAGATCATGTTTTCCCGATGGCGAGTTTTTAGCATGTCTAAGTTAATTCTTAAATGTGAATGTGCCAAATGTAAAAGATAGTAGCTTGATTTACCCGAAGCTTGAACTCCAGTGAAGATGATCAGTTGCATGGTTCAATTACATTAAAAGTATAAAGCTGAATTAAATCACGGCTTAGACTTTGCTACAATTCAGGTATAAGTCTAATAAATCCAAATAAAATAATGTATCGTCAAAGTCTAATTATCGCGCTAAGCATATTCACCTTCAGTAAGCTCACCGCATGTCAAAATTATTATTTAAGTCAGCCTAATGAACCCACTGAAGCGGCCTTGGTTGCCAACTCGTATAAAAATGGTTTAAGTGCTGAAATCGAGTTGGATTATCTCAGCGTATTTCAAAATCTGAGACAAGCATATCGTCGATGTATCGGTTTCACACGTGATGATGACCTAGTCTTTACTGAAAACAAGCTTGAAGAGCATATTGAAATGGCAACCCTATTTGCTCGAACGGAACGTGGTGAATACGTTCATAAGGCAACTGTAGAAAAGCTATCACCTACGTTGACAAGATTTACCTTGTATTTGCCTCAACGTTATCCTTTTCCCAATGCGCGTTTTGAACAGGATATTAAACGAGCATTGGGCAAAGATGAATACTGTAATATTTAAACCTTGTTAAGCCCCATCTGAACTCATTTGTTCAGGATATTCCTTGCGTTTACCACCTTCATAGCTGGCAAAACGGGGTGTTTCACGTGAAAACGTTGGAGCATCACTTGGCCAAGGCCAGTCACCGAAATGGGTCTCACGATATCGTTTGAATGCAACATCAAGCTCTTCTTTGCTGTTCAGTACAAAAGGCCCTCGCATTGCAACTGGTGCTCCAATAGGTTCACCTTCTAACCATAAGATTCTCGCTTCTTGATCACCTGCTTCAAGTTGAATTTCGGTGTCAGCTTTAAGCTCAACAAGATGTTTGAATTGAATGGTTGAATCAGCAATATTTAAAGTTGAACCCTGATAGAAGTAAGCAAATCGAGTGGAGGTCGCGGTGGTAGCTGGAATTTCAAGATGTGCGCCAGCTTCTAAAGTAATTAAGTATATATTCACTTTATTTTCTGCTGCAGCTGCCCAAGAATGTGGTGGGCGACTTAATGCATTTTGATTTTGATATTGTCCTGAAATAACTCGTACATCAATGCTGCGAGACTGGTGATCAGTCGCTTTCACATGTGGAATTTGTTCACGCCAAAACATTTTATAATCAGCAGGTTGTTTTTTTGTTCTGGAGATGAGTTAAACCAAATTTGAAATAATTCAAAAGGATTCTCTCGATCCTGATGAATTAACGGGAACATTTCACAGTGTTCAACACCATTTCCCGTACTTAGCCATTGCACATCGCCTGCAGCATATCGTCCACCATTACCCAAGGAATCAAAATGATCGACATAACCTTGTTCCACTAAAGTAATGGTTTCAAAACCCGTGTGTGGATGTTCGGGAAAGCCGGGAACAACACTACCATAATACATATTGAATTCTTGATTGATTGCAGGATGAACTGGTCCCATTTCAGCATTCCCGGCAGGGTAGTGATCAATATGATGAGCAGTAAAGATGAAAGGATCTTTTAAATCTAAACGAAAAGTAATAGGAGTTATATTATAGATGGGTGAGGTAGACATGCCGACTCCATGATATTTGAATTATTTAAGATCCAAATTAAAGAGAAATCCCTCACTCCACCATCTCTATTTTGTGAGAATAATGTATATCAATCCTCGGCTTGATTATTTTCTGTAGATGATCCGGACTGAGTCAAAAGCATACTGGCTAATTTCACCATTTCACCTTGGATATTACCCATTTGCTTTTCTAAGGCTGCAAAATCGATGTTGTTTAAATTCACTTGGCCGTTTAGTAATGGTGAAGCTAATACATTTTGATTTGCCGTTAAAATATTAGAACGAATCTGGGCAATTTCTTGACTTTTTAGGTCAAGTCCTGTCAATGCCTCATTAAATCCTAGTAATTGAGATTTCAAACTTTGCACTGACTGATCTAACTTTTGTGGATCTTTATTATTTACAGCTTCTTCTAAATCAGATTGTAGCTGTTGAATTTGCTCAATATATCCACCTGCTTTCAGCTGTACATCTGCCACATCACGTACAATGTAAAACATATTGCCTGACTTTAAGTCAGCTGGATCAGTGACTTGGACAGGAGAAGATTCTTCAATATTAGCTGCTGTTGATTCCTTTTCTTGATCGGGTTGTGATTGCGGCTGACAACCTAACATCACGAGACCGAAGCCAAATAATGCAAAAGGGGTAACAATGCTTTGAAATACTTTCATTAATAAAACCAAATCGTTAATCACTTCATTCCAAGATACGATACAAATATGAGTTAAATCTGAATATTTGCAAAGCAATAACAAAAATTTTGATGTGAAAGAGTAACTTATGATTTTGACAGATTAATGAAGATATTTATTGAATTGAATAAGAAATAATCAAGTGACAAGATCGTCACTTGATCTTGATGAGATTATTTCGCCAGTTCAGCATTAATTGCATCAACAATACGCGCATCATCTGCAGTGATGTCTGGTGCAAAACGAGCAACGACTTCCCCTGTTTTTGAAACTAAGAATTTCTCAAAATTCCATAATACTTCAGGGGGATTATTAGGCGTTAAACCATAATCAACCAGATCTTTCCACCAAGGCCCCTCACCAATACGCTCTGGAATGGCATTTGTTAAAGTTTCATATAGCGGATGTTTATTCTCCCCAACCACTGGAATTTTCGCAAAAAGAGGGAAGTCCACTTGATAATTCACTGAACAAAATTGTTCAATCTCTTCATTGCTTCCTGGTTCTTGTTCAAGAAAGTCATTGGAAGGAAAACCAAGAATTTCGAATCCTTGTTGTTTTTTTTCACTATAGAGCTTTTGCAGACCTTCGTACTGTGGCGTAAGGCCGCATTTAGACGCTACATTCACGATCAATAATACTTTGCCTTCGTATTGTGATAAATCAACAGGCTGCCCCTGAATTGTATTTACTGGAATGTTATAAACTGAAGCCATTTCAATGTCCTAATCATAAAGTACTTAAAATATGTAGATTGAAAATACCATGGCATATAGATCTCACCAAGGTGTCTACAGTGAAAAAAAACAGGCCTGACGGCCTGCTTTATGAGTTAAGATTTTGTCCCGACTTGGTTTTTAAGATTCTGCATGTCCTGTAACAAGCTTTGTTGTAACTCAACAGCTTTCTTTTGTAGTTCAGTGATTTCATTCATATCAGGCTTTTCTTTAACACCTGCTTCTGCGAGGTCCAATCCAAGCTCATTCGATTCTTTCATTTTATCTCGAAGAGATGCACCTTCAATACTTTTGAGCGCAAGTTTGTCTAAATCATCATTAAATTGATCCACATAGTGATCCATCTTCTCAACCACTGCGTCTAATTCAGCTTTATTATTGTTTTGCGCAGCTTGTGTCACTTCGTTTTGAAATGCCAAAGCCTCTTGAGCTTTTGTATTTGAAATTTGATCCAGTAAATCTAAGTCATGTTGAATATCTGCATTTACATTGGTACTTAATGTATTGCTTTGAACCGTTTCAGCGGCAGTAGGTGAGGATTGATCGTTAGACTTTTTATCACAAGCGGTTAGAAAAACAGCTGTAGTGCATAGTGATGCAATGAGAAGTTTTTTCATAATTTATCCTTTTTATATGCTCGGTTCAATGCACTTGCATTCACGATGAAGCACATTAAAAAATATTCAGTTAACCCGTTGATGGGAAAATTCAAGCATTTACGATCTCATAGCTCACACACAGCTTCTAGTGTTGTTTTGTAGAGGAATCCCTGTAAAAAAGTGAAAAGTGTTTTAAAATAGAACAGCACTCTACTTAATTTTTTAAGTAAAAATCTCAGACTTAGATGGCTGTTCTGCAGTCACTAACAATGAAGGGGAGTGTGTTTCATGGAATGAAAAAGTCTAAAAATTGATGAAAACTTGATCTTAACGATTAAATAAAAATTAGGATGAAAATATGACATTTGAAAAAAAGCATTTGCTCTGGGCTTTATCATTGCCAGTCATTGCTGTATTGATTTGGTCGTTGAATATAGCCATTACACGATATGTTGCAGAGTATATTTCACCTGTCAGTATTAGTTTTTATCGTTGGATTATTGCCTTTTTGATTTTAACACCCTTTATCCTGCCTAAAGTCATCAAACAGCGGAATCTGGTAAGACAAAATATAGTGAAATTAGCAGTGCTGAGTGCATTTGGTATGGTGCTTTATCAGGGGTTGGCTTACACCGCAGCACATTACACAACTGCAACCAATATGGGCATAATTAATGCCTTTATCCCAATTTTCACCATTTTTGTTTCATTGATGATTTTAAAAGAGTTTCCAACTCGATTTGCAGTGGTGGGTAGTATTTTATCATTTATCGGGCTGATTTATGTTATCGGTCAGGGGCGTCTAGATACACTGATGCATCTGGGTGGGCATTGGGGCGACATGATTATGATCGTCGCGGTATTCTTCTATGCTTTTTATGGTGTATTTCTCAAAAAGTGGCAACTCGAGCTCCCTTTAATGATTAGTCTTTATATTCAGATTGGTTTTGCAGTGTTGTACCACTTACCATTCGTTGCCGTATTGGGTCTCGATGCAATTGATCTGAATAACGGCTTAAGTGTGTTATATGCGGGAATTTTCCCTTCGATTATTGCGCCGTTAGTATGGATGTTGGCTGTTCAACATTTAGGCCCAAATCGAACCAGCATCTTTATGAACTTAATGCCAATCTTTACCGCCATTATTGCTTACGTTTGGTTAAAAGAAGCATGGACGATTTATCACAGTTTAGGCGGAATCGTGATTTTGATAGGTATTGCTTTAGCACAGAAAAAAACTTCATTCATAAAGGCTAAGAGTGTTTAAAAAACAGACAATCGATTTATTTTTTATTATACTTAAAATCTATAAAAGCTTATTGATCTAAATTAACTATCATTAGGCTTTTTAAAAAGTAAAATTAATAATTAAAAATAGGTACTTAATTATATCAATTGAACTAATAATTAATCTTTATAAGAAAAATGATGATTTGAAACTCTAAGTCTTAGTAATTGTGTAATATTTTTTTTTGTAGCATAATATGCGTACTGCAGAGAAAGCGACAAATCAGTCCTTTTCTGTACAGATGAATTTCTGAACCCTCTGGATGTGATTAGCACATCCTTTTATATGCTCAGTCAATACCTTTATGACTGAGCTTTTTTTTGTCTTAAATAATAGGTTTTAAGTCTCAGCATATTATGCTTTTTAGGCACGAATGACATCACCAGTTTCTGCATCTAATATTCGGCTTGGTTCTTGGCTCAGGCCTAAATCTCCATTTAAATAATTTAATTCAGCACCAAAGTACTGATTGACTTCTTGTAATGAGCGAGCGGGGTCTAAACCAGCAGGATTTGCACTGGTTGAAACAATGAACCCATCAAATGCGTTACACAGTGCGATGCAAAGAGGATGGTTGGTGACTCGAATAGCAACCTTAGGATGTTTGCCTCGAATCCAAAGTGGTATTTGCTCATCAGCTGGGAGAAGCCATGTTGTGGCGCGATCTTGATAAGATGTTTGTGACCAACTTTCAATCACCGCATCGCGGCGGTCTTGAGACAGCTTTGATAATAAATGTTCAACCTGACTGACTTGACCAGCCAGTAAGATCACTCCTTTTTCGATGGGGCGTTGTTTTAATCTTAAAATTTCTTTAAAAGCATTTTCATTAAAAGGGTCGCAACCTAAGCCCCATACTGCTTCTGTAGGATAAGCCAAAACGTGACCTTGTTTTAGACATTGAGCAGCCTCAGCAACTGAGGTCGTTAACATAAACGTTCACCATTCTCTTGATTGAAAAGACTATTGTGAACCTTAATTTTAATTACGGCAACGTAGGTATAACCCAGATTGTTGAATACAGCGTCCTAAAAGTTCTAACTCCATCAAGTGACTGGTGAGTGTCGCTGTGTCTAAATCAAGGGTTGCAGCAATTTGATCGAGATCGCGTCCAACCCAATCTAATTGTTGAAATACAGCTAACAGATGTATAGGAATCGAATGCTCATCATCCTCATGCTTCTCTAGCTTTGGATGGTCTACTGAATGAACTATTTCGTCTTTTTGGAACTCATTAGGATTGTTTTTTCGTAACAGAGATGCTTGTTGATGCTGCCATTGAGTCGGCAGGGCTAAATCTTCAATGATCTGATCAGGATGATCAACTAAGATGGCACCTTCACGAATCAACTGATGGCAACCTTGATGAAATTCACTATAAATATGACCTGGAATCGCAAAGGTCGTTTTACCTTGATTTGCAGCAGCTTGGGCCGTAATTAATGAACCACTGCCCAATTGAGCTTCCGCTACCAATATCCCTAAACTTAAGCCACTTACAATTCTATTTCTACGTGGAAAATTATGCTGAAGCGGTTTTGTCCCGGGTAAAAACTCAGAAATGATGGTCCCGTTCTGCTTCAAGATTTGATCATGTAATGGGCGATTTTGTGATGGGTAAATTAAATCTAACCCTGTGCCGATAACGGCGATTGTTCTGCCATGTTGCAAAGCACCCTGATGGGCTGCTTCATCAATCCCTTGTGCTAATCCACTCGTGATATAAAAACCTTGATCACTCAGATAATACGCAAAATCATATGCGACTTGTTTGCCATGTGGACTTGGTTTACGGCTTCCAACAATGGCAATTTGTGCTTCAGACAAGTGCTGTGCTTTACCTTTCCCAAATAAAATTGGGGGGCGGTCATGATAGGGCATCAATTGCTGAGGATAGTCTGGATCTTGCTCAGTGAGCATAAAATCAGAATGTTGATGAATTTGATACAGAATTCGCTCAAATTCTTGTTGCTGTTGATCAGAGAAAAATTGAGATGCACGCTCGATATGGTTTTTATGTAAGTTGAGCTGATGCCATTGATTTAGATGATTTTTCTGTACAGCATCTTGAGCTGAACCAAAATGCTGAACAAGTTTTTGATAAGCACTGAGTGAATGTTGAACGAGGTACCAGAGTTTAATATAAGCCAACTGATGGTCGTTAATCTCGTTCAACATATCCGCACCTAATTTTAATTTTCAACCATTGGTGATGGTTCTAATACAGCACCTACTTTAATTGGAAGTGCGCTGTCTAGCACGTAAGCGTAACTTAATTGATCGAAAGTTTTAAAAATCATTAAATTGCCCACACGCTGATTAGGCAGTTGAATATTTTCTTTGGTCTTCGGGTCTTTAACCACTTCGCCTTGTTGGAAAATACTTAACACGTGACCATTTTTTGCACCGTGAACGTTTCCTCGGTTAATGGTGACAACACTATGTTGAGCTGCTGTACCAATAGAACCCATAACACGAATCACTTGACCGCCTGGCTGAATATCCGTTGTTGCCGTTGGATAGAAGAGGCTTGGTAATTCATTTTGAAATTTAGGTAAAACGTAATCACCGCGACGAACTTCGGCATTAAAACTTTGTTTAAGCTCTAAGGTTGAAACTTCATTTTCGTTGGCAACAGCGACTGCAGTAGCTACCTCAATCAGTTCAAGTGCACCTGTGTATTTTTTCCCTTTTTCATCTAAGAAAACATACGGTTCAGCTTCACGATAAACACCGTAGCTTTGTCCAGGGTTAATCCCTTGACCACGTGCATAAACTGTTTGACCTTCCCCAGCAACGATACGACGATCTGCCGAACCGAGAATATAAGGTGTGCTTTGCAAAGCATCAGGCGCAACGATAATACTTCTTTCTAGCCAAGGTTGAATATCATCCAAGGGAATAATTGGAATGGTATTCCCTAAGCTTTCAACTCGTACTTGAGGTTTTAGATTGATAGCACCAAGATGACGACGAATAACGCCTTCACAACCATCACCTTCATCTTTACCAATCAGTGGACGCCCATCTAATGTACAGAGTAGTAAGCGATCACCCGGGTAGATCCAGTGTGGATTTTTGACATGTTTATTGGATGCCCAAATTTCTTTCCAACGCCAAGGTGAGCGCAAAAATTTACCTGAAATGTCCCACAAAGTGTCGCCTTTTTTGACCACATAAACGTGAGGAGCACCGGCCTTAATCGATGGTGGGCTTACATTTGGACTGGCTTGTGTCATTTGCGCGGTAAACAAGCCCGCACTAATGCAAATTGCAAGTGAAAGGCAGTGTTTCTTTAACCCCAGAGCATGTGAAAAAGCCATGCCATTGAAAACCTTTTTCATTATCATAATTCCTAAAATTATGTATCTATTTGCGCTATAATACGCATATTACACGTATTATTTGATGAAGCATTAACTTCATTTAATTTTTAAGATCAATGGCATAGCCGGTGAGGAGCAGCATGGCCTTATTACCAATTTTAAGTTTTCCTGATCCCCGTTTGCGTACTATTGCCAAACCTGTAGAGGAAGTGACGGATGAAATTCGTCAACTTGCTGCAGACATGTTTGAAACCATGTATGAAGCACCAGGTATTGGTCTAGCTGCAACCCAAGTTGATCATCATATTCAGCTTATCGTCATGGACTTGTCTGAAGATAAAAATCAGCCGATGGTTTTTATTAATCCTAAAGTCACCCCATTAACTGAAGATACCCAACCTTATGAAGAGGGTTGTCTATCAGTTCCACAAATATACGATAAAGTTGAGCGTCCGTCACGCGTCAAAATTGACGCAATTAACTTAGAAGGGCAAGCTTTTGAATTAGAAGCTGATGGTCTTTTGGCAGTATGTATCCAGCACGAAATGGATCATCTGAACGGAAAATTATTTGTTGATTATTTATCTCCTTTAAAACGCCAAAGAGCGCGTGAAAAGGTAGAAAAAGTCGTTCGTCAGCGTCAAAAAGAAAAAGTTGCTGTAAAGCGTTAATTCTCTAAGAATTTTAAATATGTTGATAAAGCCCAATTTCGATTGGGCTTTGTTATAATTGCTCAAATTTTATTTGGAATGACAATTTGTTCCGCAATGGGTTGCTGCTGAGTTTCGCAGCAGTATTATTACAGATCGCTGTTTTTCTTCAGCCTTTGCTTCCAGCGCAATACCAAATTGCGCCGGTCTGCGAAACGATCACCCGTGCCTTATTCGAACAGCCTAATCATTCTAGTATTACAACGCTCGTTCATCATGCTCATCATGTTTCCACTTCACATGCGTTACATGAACATCATGAGTCTAAGCGCTATGTTGAATCCTCGCATAGTGGGCACGATCATCATGACCCAAACCATCAATGCCAATACTGTACTGTATTTGGTAATTTGATTTTGCCACCTGAGCTGAATGTGAAAGAAGTTTTTGTACGTTTGAATATACGTTTGATCGCATTCCAAAAAGCGTTCAAACATATTTATTTCGACTTACAGCGTTTATTCCTTTTACCTCAAGGTCGGGCACCACCACTCTTTTCTTAAATATTGTCTTTATTTTTAGGGTCTTGAATGACTCTAGCATTGTCATATTTAAATTTTGAGTGAATATATCATGGCTCAGCCAAAATTCTATTTACAGCCACTAGCGGCTGCGATTTCTATTGCCTTTATTTCGCAAACTTCATTTGCTGAAGTCCAATCTACAACTTTAAATCCAACACCTGATACACACACGACGAACTTAGCGCCAATTGTTGCTACAGCTCTACAAGGTAATGATGCTAATGGCTTGATTGTACGTGCAAACCCGAAGCAACCCATTCAGCCTATTCCTGCGTCGGATGGCGCAGATTACTTACAAAGTATTGTAGGGTTTAGCAGCGTAAATAGTGGTGCAGGTACGAACGGTGATGTGACCTTTCGTGGAATGTTTGGATCACGAATCAAAATTCTAACAGATGGAACTGAAAATTTAGGCGCATGCCCGAGTCGTATGGATTCACCGACTTCGTATATCTCACCTGAGAGCTATGATCGAATCTCGGTGATTAAAGGTCCCCAAACTGTCCAGTACGCCAACACAGGTTCAGCAGCAACAGTGATTTTCGAGCGACGCCCAGAACAATTGAATGATGAAAAAAATTATCGAGGTCAGGCAAGTGTATTAATGGGCTCTTTTGGGCGTTTAGACCAAAATATTGAGGCAGCGGTAGGAGATGAACAAAAATATATTCGAATCAATAGCAACCGATCAGTCTCAAATAGTTATCAAGATGGTAATGGGGCGACCGTACCATCAGATTGGAAACGATGGAATGCAGATTTAGCATTGGGCTGGACACCTAATGCAGATACATGGATCGAGTTAACTGGCGGTAAGGCTGATGGTGAGGCTGTATATGCTGGGCGAGATATGGATGGTTCTAAATTTGCCCGCGAGAGCTTGGGATTAAGATTTGAGAAAAAGAATCTCTCAGAGGTAGTTAAAAAAGTTGAGGCGCAAGTCAATTACAACTTTAATGATCATGTGATGGATAATTTTAGTTTGCGTGATGTTGATGGCGCGGATCGCGCTATGAATGTGACACGTCGTACTTTGAATGCACGTTTAGCCACAACGATGGAGTGGGATAACGCAATATTCATTACGGGTGTTGATACTCAGAATAATCAACATGCTGGTGGAATGTATCATTCAAGCATGCCAATGATGAATACTCCACTGACAGAGGATATGAAGTTTCAATCTTATGGTGGGTTCACTGAATTATCATATCCATTGAATGATCATAATAAGTTGGTCACAGGTGTTCGGGTTGATCAAGTTAAGATTAAAAACTTAACAATGGTTCAAGAACGTCAGGAAACATTACCAAGTGGTTTTATACGGTTTGAAAATCAGCATCCAGTGCATGATGCTAAAACCTATGTTGGTCTAGGCTATGTAGAGCGCGTACCAGATTATTGGGAGTTGTTTAAGACAGATTATCAAGGCAATGCTGTTGCTACCTTCAAGGATTTAGAAACAGAAAAAACCTTACAGTTGGATGTTGGATACCAACATAATCACGGGGCATTCAGTTCATGGGCATCAGCTTATGCTGGTTTGATCGATGATTTCATATTATTGAATTATGACCCAGCAAAAATGACTGGTCATGGTAAAAATGC
The DNA here is from genome assembly GCF_056779705.1 of Acinetobacter sp. 25-47-130. Taxonomy (NCBI): domain Bacteria; kingdom Pseudomonadati; phylum Pseudomonadota; class Gammaproteobacteria; order Moraxellales; family Moraxellaceae; genus Acinetobacter; species Acinetobacter sp. 25-47-130. The sequence continues at coordinate 128,204 of NZ_JBWYII010000009.1, forward strand.
TGCTGATTCTAGAAATGTCGATGCGACAATCGCAGGGGCAGAAGCTGGAATAGGTTATCAATTTACCGATGCTGTTCAGGCAGATCTTAGTGCGATGTATGCTTGGGGAAAAAACACAACTGATCATCAACCTTTACCTCAAATATCTCCGCTGGAAGCACGTGTAAATTTAAGATATGTGCAAGAGCGCTTTAACTTAGGTTTATTGTGGCGTGTGGTAGATGGGCAGGATCGTGTCAGTATTAATCAAGGTAATATTGTAGGTAAGGATTTTAAAACGAGTTCAGGTTTCTCGACGCTGTCTTTAAATGGCACTTATCAAATTCATCAAGGTGTCGATTTGAGTATTGGAATTGATAATGTTCTGGATAAAGTCTATACGGAACACTTAAATAAAGCAGGTAGTGCTGGATTTGGTTTTGCACAGAATGAGCAATTTAATAATATAGGACGTAATTATTGGGCGCGTGTGAGTATGAAGTTCTAGTCATATTCAGTTTAATTGACGTATTAAGCCTAACACCCATTTAGATCGCCGTCTGAATGGGTGTTTTCTTTAAAATTGTCAGACATAAAATATGAATGTCCTTAAATGATATTGTGATGAGGTTATCATTATTTTAAAAATAATAAAAAAGATGTAATGGATAATAAAATGACAACAATGAGTCAAGTTCATCAACTACATGGTCGTAAAGTAAAATTTGATTTCAATCATATTCCAAAGCATTGGATTGAAAATGACCCTGTTTCCACCCATATGTTGAATACAGCACATATGATTTTACCTGCGGGTGAGTTTTGGTTTTGCCGTGTATTTAATAAAGCTTTACCGTTCGTCAAAGACGAACAATTAAAAGCTGACGTGAAAGGTTTTATTCAGCAAGAAGCGATTCATGGTCGTACTCATCAACATGCACAAGTTTATTTTGATCAACATGGATTAGATGTAAAGCCGTTCATTCAACGCATGCATTATCTTTTTGAAATCCTTTTGGGAGAAAATCCAGTAGGTATCAAAATGATGAAAAAAGTGGTTGGTGAAAAACGTTGGTTAATCTTCCGACTGGGTGTGATTGCAGCCATTGAGCACTATACTGGTGTGGCAGGGCAGTGGAGCTTGGACAATACTTCATTGGATAAAGCCGATCCAATCATGGCTGATCTATTCCGTTGGCATCTTGCTGAAGAAGTTGAACATCGTACGGTTGCGTATGATTTGTTTAAACATATGTTTGAATCAGAGTTTAATTTCCAAATTTCAAAAAATGCTTTGATGACCTTTATCTTCCCTATTATGGCAGCGGTTTGGGTTGAAGGCGGCAAAACAATTTTGAAACAAGATAAAGATGCAGGTAAGTTTAGACATATGGGTACTTTAAGACTCATTATGCAAATGGAAAAAATTAGTCGTAAGACCGATCATATTCCTACCTTCAGTCATTTAACTTTAGCTACTATCCGTTGGTTTAGTCCAAAGTTTCATCCTGTGCAAGAAGGTAATACTCAACAAGCTTTGGATTATCTAGCACGCTCTCCATCAGCACTTCGAGCTGAGCAAGAGGCAACATTAAAAATGGCTTAAAAATATACATACAAAAAACCGAGCCTTAGCTCGGTTTTTTATTTATTGATGCATACTTGCCAGCTGTTTTCCTGCATTTTGATATAAATCGAGAGCTTGTTCTTGTTGTGATCGCCCTTTACGCTGTAAATAAAGATCAAGCTTTGGTATTTTTTTTGCGCCAGCATAAATCACAGTATTTTTAGTCAGTAGATACAGTGGATACCACGGCAGTATTCGAGGCTTAAGCCCTAAATTTTTCATTTTTTTACGGCCCATAAAGATTTGGGTAACATCTAAGTGATTCTGGTAGGCTTTCTTCTGCATGAAACGTTTAAAATGTTTATATTCGCGTTCAAATGGTTCTTTGGATAGGCTTACTGCAAGCTGACGACTACTTTCATCCACTTGAGGATGAGCATAATTCATCCATTGCAATAATTTCCAGCCTTCAGACTCTTTATCAATCAGCCAGTGTTCGTCAACACCCATTAACCAGCCTGTATATTTCCAAAAATGCATAATCGCATCGACTTCACTTTTAGTTGGAAAAATACCGATTGCTCGAATACCTAAAAGCATTACACCGCTGAAAGCAATATTTGTCATTGCCTGATCATATTGGTTAATCGGCATTCCCCAAATATCCCAGTCCCAATCTTTAGATTTTTTTAGATGGTAGCGAACTAAAGAATGGATGAAACGCACAAAAATTGTTGAAGTAAAGCCATCATTAAAGCGTTGAAATCCGTTCGGCTTAGTAACATCTAGCCACCATTTATGCGTTTCTGCTAAGCGCTTGCCTGCATATTTGCTTAGAGCACCTGTTAAAATTAAAGGTTGATTAAAGCCAGGGTATTGATATCCAGTCATTAGCGCGAGATCACGCATAATAAAAGTGACATTCGAGCCTAAACGATGTGTGAATTGAATTGCACGATCAATTTTTTCTTGATCGAACCAAACAGGCTGTTGTTCCACGAGATCAAAGAATGCTTTGATTTCAGGGACTGGTTTGGGAAGAGCATCTAAGCCTTGATATAAGGCTGTTTCAAAAAGCTTTCGATTTTCGCGTGGATTGGTCATCACCCAATCCATTAAGCGATCCATCGGCACATCACCCGTATGTAAACTTTCATTTAACTCTAAATATTCAGCATAAGTTGGAATGAAGTTTTGATCGGTCATTTTGTGTAGAAGCTTGGACAATAGATCGCTACGCTTCATTCGCTCATATGAAGCCATACGTTTTGGAATGCTAAAATTTGACATGGTGTAATTAATCTGGTTATTGTTTGATCAAAGATTAATATGAATATTTATTCGCATTCAATTCGCATTATTAGAATGGCAGCTATGAGGAAAAGACCACAACAACAAAGAGCAAAGCTGGTAGTCGATAGTATTTTGGAAGCGACTCTGATATGCATTTCTGAAATGGGCCTAGATCAAGTCACTACGCCAAAAATATCTGAAAAATCAGGGGTGAGCGTAGGCTCTATCTATCAATATTTCGAAAATAAAGATCAGATAATTTTAGAATTGTTACGCCGTAAGAGTGAAAACTTAGGTTTGTCACTTAAAGCGCTGGCGATGAATCAAGAAGAAATGGATTTAAAAACCTTAGTCGATGTTAGTCTTCAATTCGGATTTGATGTAATGAGAGAAGATAATGGTTTCTTCTTTGAAGTCCTCAAGCATTGGCATGGCTATAACAATTCAGAAGCAGCAAAGGTTTTAGAAAAGCATTTTTTTGAAGTTGGTTTATATGTATTTAATCGTTTTTATCGTCATTGGGACTTTGAAACACTCAAGCATAAATCTTTTGTGATTATTAATAGTACCTTGTTCACAATGATGAGGTTTGTAAGCAATAATGATTTTCTTATTTCAGAACAACAGCTTAAGCGGGAATTAAGTGCAATGATTTTGTCTTATTTAGACAGTGACAAGAGTTAAAAGTTTATACAAATAAAAATTTTATATAAAAAACATATAGTTAATGTGTCATTGGTTTATTAACTATACAAACAAATAGAAAAGATTGAAAAAGTAGTTGCGTAAGAAAATAAATAGCCTATAATGCACATCCATCGGCGGTGATGTTGATTAAAACTTGTTGAAAAACAAGGATTTAGCTGAATAGGTTGGATCTAAGTTTTGAGAATGAGT